>JBDRQE010000072.1:0-13408 GCA_043826415.1 Pseudomonadota bacterium | reverse complement strand
CACGGGAACTTAAAAGAGCTTAAACACACTCCGGCAAGATTGAAGAGAGTCAACACAAGCAAAAGGTAGCAAAAAAATCAGCTGACACGAGCTGCTGGATAACTATAAATCCGGTTCCGTCAGCTACTTTTCAACACCTTTTTCTGGCCTTTTTCACGTTTATGACAACCTGGCGTTCCTCCCAGACAAGGGATTTATTTTCAACCTAACCCATCCACGTAAATCCGGACAGGAAGGAGGCCTCACGTCTTCTTGTCTCGTGCCCGCCTTTTCTCGTCCATGATCCGTTCCAGTTCAGCACCATCGACAATTTCCTGCCGGATCAGGATGTCAGCCAGGGTCTCTATCTGCTGCCAGTTGGCCTCCACCAGTTCACCAGCCCTTTTGGTAGCCTTGTCGATCCAGACACGAACCTGACGTTCCACCACCTCCCGGAAAAACTGAGGATTGACGTTGTGGGTCAGGGTATCGGTATGGACAAAACCCAACTCCTCATCCATCCCCAGGTTGGTGATGGCAAGATAGGCCTGATGTGTCGCCTCCTCAAGGTCGCTGGCCGCCCCGGTGTCCATGCCCTTGGCTCCAAATTTTTTCATGCCGGCAAGTCTTCCGGCCATGAGCACGCAGATGTTATTGAACATCTCTTCCCTGGAAAGGTTGCTGGGGAAATCCTCAAAGCTGTAAGAGATAAAACCGAGCGTCCGCAGACGCGGGGCAATGGTGACCTGTTCGATTTTGACATCCGGAAGCAGCAGATAGGAGAGCACCGCATGGCCGGCCTCGTGGAAGGCAGTCTGACGCAGGTCTTCCTCCAGATTACGGACATGCTTCTTCTCAAGTTTTGAACCGTATTTGATGATATTGATCTGCTCGATGAGGATCTCTTCGCTGATACAGGCGAGGCCGTGGCGAATGGCATGGAGAGAGGCCTCCTTGCCGATGCGTTGCAGCTCATAGCCGTTCATACCGGAGATGTAACGAACTACCTTATCCACATCGATCTTGCCGTCATTGGGTTTTTTCAGGATCTGTTCGATGAAAAAGCGTCGCGCCTCGCGGTCAAGCTCCGGCGTCTCGACAAAGGTGTCGATACGTTCAGGCTCGATGAGCAGTTCCGGCACCTCCTCCCGGCTCACCGCCGTGACCACAGTGAACACCGAATCCTCCGGATCATCGGAAAGCGCGTCAATCTCGAGAGCAAGTTGGTCGGCAGGCACACCGGTCAGCACTCCTTCCATCACCCCCTTGATGTCGATGCCGTCAAGGAAAACGATGCTGGGCGCGTATTCACGAGCCTTGAGATACACCAGGCGGATGTATTCGGGATCAAAAAGCTCGGTGCGGGACACATAGATGTAGGGCCGACCAGCCTCTCGGGCAAAAGCCTTTCCCAGCAGAGTTTTTCCGACCCCGGGCGGTCCATACAACAACATGCCCCTGGGCATGCTGATGGAAAACTTCTTCACCAGCTCGGGCTTTTTCAGGGTATTGATAATCTGCTTCAAGATGGTTTTAGTCTGGCGGTTGCCGGCAATATCCGCAAAACCAATCTCAGAAAATTCGATAGCCGGCCGTTCGCTCCGCAACAACCCTTTATTTCTGGGAAGCGCACGGATTTCCGCCCCGGCAAGGCTGAAAATAAAATTTTCTCCTCTCCGGTACTCATTCCAGGTCAATTCCACGGCCTGGTTCTTCTTGTAGAGCTGGGGCAGAAGCTGATCTCCGGCCTCAGAAAGCCTGAGCAGTGAAGCTTCTGCCTTCCTGGTCAATTTGAAGATGAACCGGGCCGGTGAGGAAGTCAATTGCCGCAAGCTGCGCGTTATCTTGAAAAGTACCTCATCGGGCAGCTTCTGCTTCACCTTTTTCGCAGAGATCGCCGGCCCCAAAGAGAGGACCAGAAGGACAACCAATTCCTTGAGATCAGGGAAATCAAGGCCAATACCCTTGTCCCGGAAATGTTCAGCCAGCTGTAACAGAGAGTCCGTACCTATGCGAACCATGGCGTTTATACCCAGCCGATTAAAGAGAATGATATAATTCTGGGCCAGGGTGGACAGGAGCTTCGGGGCAATAGCCGCCTGCATTGTCTCATCTCCCGCCTTTCTTTCCTTGGCAATGGCATCCATGATCAGGCCCTGCGCTCGGGCCTTACTGTGCTGGAAGGTATCCTGAAAGTCCCTGCCTTGATACAGGGTACTGCCAAGGGTGGAGGTGAAGATGAAGATCACCCCGCGGCAATTGATGCCGCTCTCCTGATCCTCTTTGGTTATCAAATCGAGCAGTGCCATCTGCAGTTGAGTGCTTGCCATTTCAATGGCCTCAAAAAGAATAATGGCACAGGGAGTGGTGCGGAGAAAACGGAGCAGTTCTCCTTCTTCATTTTCCTGGTCGCCCATCTGAGGCCCAAGAAGAAAATCACCGCTTTCCGGATCGCTGTAGCGTTCCAGATCAAAATGCTTGAACCCTTTATACTCTTTGAGCATGCTGCAGAGCACCCGTGCCAGATAGATCTTACCCACGTCCGGCGGACCGAGGAAGGTAAAGATCGCCTTCGGACCTGCCTCTTTAGGCGGACGAAAGTCCATGTGAATAAAGGCGTCCACGACCTCGTCTATGGCTGCGTCCTGATCGAGTACAATTTTTTTCAGCTCTCTGCGGATGCTTTCAAATTTCTGGAGTTGATTTTCTTTTGATTCAGAAGGTGACAAGGGCATTCTCCGGCAACGGTTAGCTGGCAATGAGCGACAGGGATTTGATTTTTCTTCACCGATATTGCAGCGACATAAAAAAACATTCGGGAAGACAGGAGATAACAGGTATCGGAGTTGTGTCCGGCATTTTGGGAGGAGCAGCTAGTTATTTTTCATCCAGCTGACCGGTGATCCAATTTCATCCTGTTGTCCACACTCTTCACACCCCACCGTAAAACAACCACATTACAGTAAGTTGAGAGATAACATCCCTCTGAATAAAATAATTATATATTATAATTTCAACATATTACAAGGGGAAAATACTACAACGCCTGACTTTCACCTTTGCATCAGCCGTCCAGCTAATCCAGATTTATTTTCGACATTCACTTCAGCCTGTGATAGCCTTTTCATATGGGTCGTCACACCACAGTGCGGGGAGAATCGAAGGGGGAGCATACATGAAAGCAATGGTATTAAAAGAACTGTGCCGTCTCAAAGAAAATCATACCCCACTGGAACTGATGGAGCTTCCGGATCCTGTCCCTGCTGAGGGTGAGATTCTGGTAAAAGTTTCAGCCTGCGGGGTTTGCCATACCGAGCTGGATGAGATTGAGGGTCGAACACCGCCTCTGTATCTGCCGATTGTCCCTGGTCATCAAGTCATTGGCCGGGTCGAAGCAGCCGGCAGCAAAGCCGACACCTTCAGGATCGGAGATCGGGTTGGTATTGCCTGGATCTATGCTGCCTGCGGAAGATGCACGTTCTGCCTGACAGGCAATGAGAATCTCTGCCCGAACTTCAAGGCCACTGGCAGAGATGTCAATGGCGGCTATGCCCAGTACATGACCGTTTCACAAGACTTTGCTCATCGTATTCCCCAAGTCTTCAGCGATTCCGAGGCAGCCCCTCTGTTGTGCGCCGGCGCCATTGGGTACCGATCTCTGAGACTGACCGGCCTCAAAGACGGCCAAAATCTTGGCCTGACCGGATTCGGGGCTTCCGGCCACCTCGTGCTCAAGATGGTACGGCATCTCTATCCGAAGACACACGTCTTTGTCTTTGCCAGAAGTGCGCAGGAGAGGGCATTCTCCCTGGAACTGGGCGCGGTTTGGACCGGAGAGGCTGGGGAAAAATCGCCGGAGAAACTGCACTGCATCATCGACACCACTCCGGCATGGGAACCAGTCGTTGCATCCTTGAAAAATCTGGAATCCGGCGGAAGATTGATCATCAACGCCATTCACAAGGAAGAGAGCGACAAAGACTCTCTTCTGCAAATAGCCTACCCCACCCATCTATGGCTGGAAAAGGAGATCAAAAGCGTCGCCAATATCAGTCGCAAAGACGTGAGCGAGTTTTTGACCCTGGCTGCTGACATGGTCATCAGGCCCGAGATGCAGGAATTCTGCCTGGAAGAGGCAAACAAGGCATTAGTCGAACTGAAGACGAAAAGGATTCGGGGGGCAAAGGTTTTGAGAATAGCTTGACCCCAAAAGCTCTACTATTGGGCAAAGCACGCCGCATCATCCCGACGTTAACACTTCTCCCGGCACCAGAATCACCATCTTTTTTCACCACCACCTCTTTTTTTCAATGCTTCCACAGGTCTGCTTCAGTATAATAATTGGCTACACAACTTTTTACGGTGATTTACCAGGAGCCTTGCCATGATTTACGTCGGCATTCTTTCAGATACCCATCTGAACAGCTGTACAGATTCCTTTCGCAGACAGGTCGAGACCGTTTTTGCCGAATGCACTATTATTCTCCACGCCGGAGACCTCTCTGACCTCTCTGTCCTTAATGCCTTCAGCGGCAAGGAAGTCCATGCGGTCCATGGCAACATGTGCAATATGGGCAGCCGGCAGCTCCTGCCGAACAGCAAATTGATCACGGTGGGCGGCTACCGCATCGGACTGTGCCATGGCGCCTGGGGGCCCCGCCATACCATTGAAGAGCGGGTCTGGGCCATGTTCCCCCAGGCCGACTGTATCGTCTATGGCCACAGCCATCAGGCAGTGTGCCATAAAACCGGGGGCATCCTCTTCATCAACCCTGGAACCTTCCAGAGCACCGGCCCCCACGGTTCTCCCGGCACCTATGCCATTCTCCGGATCGACGAACTCGCCGATAAAGATAAGGCCCTGCAGGCCGCCATCCACCAAGTACCGAATCTGCCATGACCCAGACTGTCAAAATCACCCCCATGCTCCAGCAATACCTTGAGATCAAACAGGGACATCCCGACGCCATTCTCTTTTACCGGATGGGAGATTTTTACGAGATGTTCTTTGAGGATGCCATTGTCGCCTCGAAGATCCTCGGCATCGCTCTTACCAGCCGCAACAATAAGGATGAGGCCAACAAGGTGCCCCTGTGCGGTTTTCCCTACCACTCAGCCCCGACCTATCTGGCCAAGCTGATCAAGGCGGGACGGAGGGTGGCCATCTGCGAACAGATCGAGGATCCGGCCTTAGCCAAAGGCATTGTCAAACGGGAGGTGATACGGGTGGTGTCTCCGGGAGTGGTCACCGATGCCCAGCTGCTCGATGACAAGAGTAATCTCTACGTGGCCTCCATCAGCCGCCAGGAGCAGGCCAAGGCCGTAACCTATGGACTCAGCTTCCTTGATCTTTCCACCGGCGAATTTCTGGTCGGTGAATTCCGGGACGACTCCGCCCCCGGTGATCTGATCCTGGACCAACTGACCCGGATGGCACCGGCGGAACTGCTGGTCAGCCACGATCAGGCCGCGGCCCTGGCCCCGCTGCTCCAGACCGCCCAGACCCTGCTGCCTGGGCTCTGCATCACTGAACGGCCCGAGTCGCTGTTCCACTTTCCCAGCTGTGAGGAACTGCTGACCGATCATTTTCAGGTGCTGAATCTGGCAGGATTCGGCTGCGGGGCCATGATCCAGGGGATCGTCTGTGCCGGGGTACTGCTCGACTACATCCGCGAGACCCAGAAGGCCGATCTGGATCATATTGAGATATTGCGCCCCATAGATCTTACTGCCATCCTCCAGATTGACGAGTCTTCCCGCCGCAACCTGGAATTGACCCAGACCATCATCGGCACGCGGCGGGAAGGATCGCTCCTGGCCGTACTTGATCAGACATGCACCCCCATGGGCGCCCGTCTACTGCGACACCATCTTCTCTTTCCGCTTCAGGATGTGGATCGGATCAAGGCCAGACTGGATGCGGTCGGCGCACTGTTCAAAGACAGCACTCTGCGCCGGGAATTCCGGACACAGCTGGCCACCATCTATGACCTGGAACGGTTGAACAGCCGCATGGTGCTGGGCAACGCCAATGGCCGGGACATGCTGGCCATGCGCCAGTCACTGGCCATACTGCCCTCCATTAAAGAACTGCTGGCAGAAGGCCGCGCTCCAAGGCTCCTGGCCATAGCTGACGAGCTTGACCCCTTGGAGGAACTGCATCAACTGCTGGCCGATGCCATCCATGAGGATGCCCCCATCACCCTGCGCGACGGCAACCTGATCCGTCCGGGCTATAATCAGGAACTGGACGAACTGGTTCACCTGCTCCGGGATGGCAAACAGATGATTCTGGAACTGGAGAACAAAGAGCGGGCAGCAACAGGTATTGCCAAACTCAAGGTTGGGTTCAACAAGGTTTTTGGCTATTTTATCGAGGTGAGCCGCCTGCAGGCCGAGCGTGTGCCCGAGAATTACATCCGCAAACAGACCCTGGTCAATGCCGAGCGCTTCATCACCCCGGAGTTGAAAGAGTTTGAGGAAAAGGTGATGGGGGCCCAGGAGAAACGGCTGGAGCTTGAATACCAGCTCTTCACCCGGATCCGCAAACACCTGGCCGCCGAAAGCCAGCGTCTGCTCAAAACCGCACAGTTGCTGGCCCAGGTTGATTTTTTTGTATCCCTGGCCGAATGCGCGCAGCGCTATCACTATCGCCGGCCGGAAGTGAACGACGGCGAAGCCATTGTCATCCGCGAGGGCAGACACCCGGTGATTGAACGCTCGCTGCCCAGCGGCAAATTTGTGCCCAACGATGTCGCACTCGACCAGGAGTCCCAGGAAGTGCTGATCATCACCGGCCCCAACATGGCCGGCAAGTCAACGGTACTGAGACAGACGGCCCTGATTGTACTCATGGCCCAGATGGGTTCCTTTGTCCCGGCAGACAGCGCCATGATCGGGGTGGTTGACAGGATCTTCACCCGGGTCGGGGCCATGGATGATCTGCGCCGCGGCCAGTCCACCTTCATGGTAGAGATGAACGAGACCGCCAACATCCTCAACAACGCCACTGAGCGCAGCCTGGTGATTCTCGACGAGATCGGCCGCGGCACCTCCACCTTTGACGGCCTGGCCATCGCCTGGGCCGTGGCCGAGGATCTGGTGCTCAAAAATGACAAGGGAGTGAAGACCCTCTTTGCCACCCACTACCACGAGCTCACCGACCTGGCCCGCACCCAGCCCCGGGTGCGCAACTACTCCATTGCCGTACGGGAATGGAATGACACCATTATCTTTCTCCACAAGCTGGTAGAAGGCGGCACCAACCGCAGTTACGGCATCCAGGTAGCGGCACTTGCCGGGGTACCCCCCCGGGTCGTCGCACGGGCCGGCGAGATCCTGGCCAATATCGAGACCGGCGAATTGGATCCGGACGGTACACCCACAATTGCCAGGCATCGGGGTGAGAAAAAAAGTAAAAAGAAACAACACCCCAGCCAGCTCTCTCTCTTTGCCCCGCCTGCGGATCCACTGCGTGACTATCTGCAGAAAATCAAGGCCGATAGCCTTTCACCCAGACAAGCTCTTGAGGTTCTTTATGAACTGGAGACTTTAGTTAAAGAGTAAGACAAAAAAAAACAGTGGCCATTTTGTCATATCCCCTAACTGAACAAGCGAGAGACCAACATATTTTCTTTTGCCATCCAGCCAGCTTTTATGTATAGTTTGCCTCAATTGGTTAATAATACATTTTTTTTTAACACATAGGTCTTTCTTCTCAGAGCCACTGGTATTTTTTACCACATTCTAATCACGCTTTCCTGACTAATGCGCCGTATTATCGTCATTTCTTTACTTGTCATTCTTGGCCTGCTGCACTTTAGCACCCAGCCTCTTTTGTGTGATGAAAGAGTAGAAGGCCGAGAGGCTGCTGACAATAACACTGCAGAAGCAAAAAGGTCTCATCAACGAGGCGATCTGGCCCAAAAATTTAAGCAGGCCACATCCTATTTTACCGAACTGAAGGATGACAAAGATCGTGTCGGCTCTAAAGAAAACTGGGACACAGCCAGCAAGAATTTTCAAAAAATTCATGATCGACAGCCCAAATCTGCATACGCCGCCGCCAGTCTCTTCATGCTTGGCAGAATTACATACAGCAGATACCTGCAATTCAATGAGGTGGCTGATCTCGATAACTCACTGAAATATTATCAGGATGTCACCACCCTCTTCCCCTGGCATCAACTGGCCGATGATTCCCTTTTCACTCAAGGACGCATCCAGCTGGAAGATAAAAAAGATCCACAGGAAGCCGCCAGGCTCTACGCCCGAATCACCTCTGAATATTACACAGGTGAACTGATGAGCAAGGCCAGGGAAAAGTTGGAGATCCTGGCCAAGGATTTCAACATTCCTCTACCCCAGGCTGGAGCATCACAGCCAGCTGTCAGTTCTCAACCCTCCACGGAAGATTCTCCGCCGGTAGATGTAAGCGAGCTGCCAAATGTCAAAAATCGTTCCTATGTCCTGCCGGTAAAATACTGGTCTTCCAACAATTATACCAGGATTGTGATCAACACCTCACGCCCGGTCTCCTATAAGGAAGAATTGCTGGAAAAGGTTGGAGAACAACCCAGACGCCTCTTTATCGATTTTGACAAGAGCTATATTGAGCCCCAGTACCGCGCTCCTATCCCCATCCAGGACGGCCTGCTCCAGCAGGTCCGCACTGCCCAATTCTCCCCGGATACGGTTCGGGTTGTCCTCGACATCGAATCGATCAAAAGTTACAAGATCTACAGCCTCCCTGACCCGTTCCGGGTTATTGTCGACGTCCATGGACAAAGCAACTTTACTGAGGTTGCCGGCGTTGATAAGTTGACACCACCAGAAAACCAGACCAGGGAGGGCATAGTACTGCTCGAGCCAGAGATTGTGAAAGGGCGGCCAGAGGCCAACCGGGACACAACAAACGATAAAAACACACCGATTCTAATCCTGCAGGATTACAAAAAGAACAAACTCTCTGCAAAACCAAAAAAACCGGCGCCGGAGCTCAACGCTCCCCTCACCTCCCCTTCCCTCTCACTGGCTCAGCAGCTTAACCTTGGCGTGCGCCGTATCGTACTCGACCCTGGTCATGGCGGAAAAGACCCCGGCGCCTCCGCCTTTGGCATGCTGGAAAAAGATATCGTCCTCAAGGTGGCAAAAAAACTGGCCGTCAAGCTCAAAAAGGAGATGGGATACGAGGTCATTCTTACCAGAAACGACGATACTTTTATCTCCCTGGAAGAACGAACCGCCATTGCCAATACCAATAGCGCCGACCTCTTCATCTCCCTGCACCTGAATGCCCATCCCTCAGAAAAAGTCTATGGCTTTGAGACCTATTATCTCAATCTGAGTACCGATAGCGAAGCGATCCGCGTGGCCGCCCTGGAGAACGCAACATCGACCCATCAATTAAGTGATCTGCAGACCATCCTCTCCGATATCATGAAAAACTCCAAGATTGATGAGTCTTCACGGCTGGCCCAGAAAGTTCAGGATGCGCTCTCCTCTGGACTCACTGACAGGAAATACCAGCAGGTAAAAAGTCTCGGGGTAAAACAGGCCCCTTTTTATGTCCTGATCGGCGCGGAGATGCCGGCAATCCTGATCGAGATGGCCTTTCTCAGCAACAAGACAGATGCCCATCAAGTAAAAAAAGAAGGGTATCAAGACGCCTTAGCTGCGGAAATCGTCCAGGGGCTGCAGAAATACATCCGTACCATAACCGCCAGCCTTTGAGCCTGGAACAGATCTCCTGCAAACGATGAGCAAAAAGGGCCATAATGATCCCCAAGACATCACCTCCCTGCTTTCCGGAATAACCCGCGAGCAGGGATGGAGGAAGCAACTGGATCTCCATAGCCTGTTTCTCCATTGGGACAAACTGGTGGACACAAGCACCAGCACCCACGCCCGCCCTTTGAAGATCGTGGGCAATATTCTCTGGCTCGAGATTACCAACTCCGCCTGGATGCAGCAATTACAGTTCCAGAAGATAGGCCTTCTGGAGATCTTGAATAAAAGGCTCCGCCTCTCCCGCCTTGAAGATATCAGATTCACCCTGATCGACAGCCACAAGAAAAAAGAACCTGACAAACAGGCGGTTCATTTTATCCAGCCCAGTCCCGCAGCCCAGGAGTCCTTCGAAAAGCAGATTGCCATCATTGAGGATGAAATAATCCGGGATTCCCTAATGAGCCTCTGGTATCTGTCCAACTCCTGCCGGAAAAGCTGACGGATTGATTGCTGGAGAAAGGACTTGACCGATCAATTACGAATTACTAATTACGAATTATGAATGCAAGACCTCCTGGACTTCACTTCATAATTCGTACTTCATTCGTAATTTCTCATTCGTAATTCGTAATCTCTAAGGAATACTCATGCTCTACAACTCAGTTCTCGAGGCCATTGGCAACACCCCTCTGATTCGCATAAATCGGCTGTGCCCCAAGACACAAGTTCGACTGTATGGGAAGCTGGAATCTGCCAACCCTGGCGGCTCGGTAAAAGAGCGTATCGCCCTCGCCATGATCGAGGCCGGCGAAAAAAGCGGCGAACTCACGCCTGACAAGATTGTTCTCGAAGCCACCAGTGGCAATACCGGCATTGGACTGGCCATGGTCTGTGCGGCCAAAGGGTATCGCTGCCTGCTGATCATGTCTGAATCCGCGTCGCTCGAGCGCCGCAAAATCATGCAGGCCTATGGTGCCGAAATCCTGCTGACCCCGGCCCACAGAAGCACCGACGGGGCCATTGAAAAGGCCTACGCCATGGCACGTGAATACCCGGAACGTTATTTCCTCACTGATCAGTTTAATAATGAAGCCAACTGGCAGGCTCATTACACCGGCACCGCCCCTGAGATCTGGGAGCAGACCGATGGGCAGGTAACCCATATTGTGGCAACCCTTGGAACATCCGGCACGGTGATGGGACTGTGCGCCTGGTTCAGTGAGCATCAACCCCAGGTGCAGATCATCGCGGTCGAACCTTTTCTCGACCATAAGATCCAGGGGTTGAAAAACATGAAGGAATCGTATCGTCCCGGGATCTTTGACAAATCAAAACCGAGCGAGATCGTCAACATTAAAGATGAAGACGCCTTTCAAATGGCCAGGATGCTGGCCCGCAAAGAAGGCTTACTGGTGGGGATGAGCAGTGGCGCGGCCATGTTTAGCGCCATCAATCTGGCCCAGAAGCTGGAGGAAGGATTTATTGTCACTCTCCTCCCGGACAGTGGCGAGCGTTATCTGAGCACCCCCCTGTTTACGCGCAAGATTCAAAGCTCTGAAAAGACATCTCAATTGCGTTTTTTCAACACCCTGAGCAAGCAGAAAGAGATTTTCACGCCCCAGACGGAAGGGAAAGTCACCCTGTATACCTGTGGGCCAACCGCCTACGAACCTCCCAATCTTTCCCTCTGCCGCCGTTTCATCGTCACTGACCTTATCACCCGCTATCTTGAGAGCAAGGGACTGACAGTGGACTCCTATATGAATTTCACTGACCTGGACGACAACACCATCGAAGGTGCCAGCAAGGCCGGAGTCTCGCTGAGCGAATTTACCAGCAACTATATTGACGGCTTCATGGAGGCCATCGATGCCTTGGGAGTCAAACGGGCCACAGGCTACCCCAAGGCCTCAGAACATGTCGCCGACATGATCGAGATCAGCCATGAGCTCATCCATAAAGGTTATGCCTATGAAAAACATGGCTCCATCTACTTTGATATCTCCAAATTCAAACGTTATGGCCGCCTGTCAGGCATTGACCTGAGCAAGATTCAGCTGGGCAGGACCGTTGATCTGGATAACTATGAAAAGGATAACCCCCGGGACTTCACCCTGCTCAAACGCTCGACCCTGGCAGAACTGAAGAAAGGAATTTTTTTTGAGACCGACTGGGGAAATGTGCGGCCGGGCTGGCATATCGAATGTTCAGCCATGTCCACTCGTTATCTGGGCAAGACTCTGGATATCCACACCAGCAGCCGCAACCTCATCTTTCCCCACCACGAAAACGAGATAGCCATTGCCGAGGCCCTGACAGGCAAACCTCTGGCTAAATACTGGCTGCATTCCGAGCTGCTGCTGGTTGATGGCAAGATGATGTCGGCTGAGGCCGGGAACATGGTGACCCTGAGTGATCTTATTCTGCGCGGCTTCACTCCCCGCGAGGTACGCTTCATGCTGCTTTCGGTCCACTACCGGAAGCCACTGAATTTTTCTTTCAAAAGATTGATCAACGTCCGTACGGCCTTACGCCGTATTGATGAATTTACCTGCAAGCTCCTCTGTCTGCCGCCGGGCAAACCTCATCCCGAGATCGCCGCCTTTGTCTCTGCCATGACCGAGCAGTTTTTTGAGGCCATGGATGATGACCTCAACGTCTCAAAGGGACTGGGCGCCGTCTATAAATTTATCAATCTCGTCAACCCCATCCTCCACGTCAACAACCTTGACCATGACCAGAAAAAATATATTCTGGAAAGTTTCAACAAAATCAATCAAGTCCTCCACATCTTCAGACTGAAGGGCTGCCCCCTGGCCCCGGCCGTGAACACCCTGATCTGCCGCCGGGAAAAAGCCAGGGCTGCAAAAGACTGGCAGGCCGCTGATGATGCCCGCGACGAACTCCTGCGCCAGGGAATCCAGATCATCGACACCGCCACAGGGCCGGTCTGGAAACCCCTTGACGATAAAGAAGAATAGCTTAAATAGCTTAAATCAGGAAGAAGCTCAACCAACTGCACTGAGCATTTGAGTTACATTTCCAATGGTTCCCTTCAGACATATGTTCCAGCATTTCTGTTAAAAATATCTCAACTGTGATTGAATGAATTAATGTTCATTTTTTATGATGGTGAGGAGATAGGGGAAATTGAGTTAGTTGGCAATCAATATACTTTGGGGGACGGGATTAATGTGGAGATTAAGGAGGTTTTTCTTTTTGTTCGTATGTGCGGTATCAGTCAATTGTATTCTGGCTTCTCAGGCATTCGCGGTGTCAGGTTCGTGGACTTCTGAGGCTGTTGGGCCGGATATGTCACTTGAGGGTCGCACGTATTCTGTGGAGTTTGAACCCCTCGGGAATATTCCCCCTGGCGCCCTCATTACAGAAATAAGCTGGAGTTGGTCGTATATGAATCTGCGATCTGATACAGAGGTGTATATTGGTCCTGTGTCTGGCAAGATAGATATTTCTAACTTTGGCAGTGGAACGACTGATGCCTTTGCTGGAGAAAATCCAAGTCAAAGTATTTATATGATTTTTTTCGTTCCGGGGACAGCCCCCTGTGTTAGGAAAGATGTCGTCTCTATTTTTTAAACTTGTGTGGGGGCAAGGAGCGACATAAATTATGACCATGAGATATTCTAAAGAGTTTAAAGACAGTGTCATCGCCAAGCTTCTTCCACCATCCAATGCAAGT
>JBDRQE010000071.1:0-31930 GCA_043826415.1 Pseudomonadota bacterium | reverse complement strand
ACTTGCATTGGATGGTGGAAGAAGCTTGGCGATGACACTGTCTTTAAACTCTTTAGAATATCTCATGGTCATAATTTATGTCGCTCCTTGCCCCCACACAAGTTTAAAAAATAGAGACGACATCTTTCCTAACACAGGGGGGCGTTGGATGGAACCGTCAAAGTGGTAGGCAAGATTGATGTGTTTCTTGATAAAGGTCCTCTCGTCTGCCATGGAAAAATCAATCACCTCATGCCCCTGTTTCAGCAGGAAATCCCGTTCCTGAAAAAATACGGCTTCAGAACCGCCGTTGAGGTGGAAGAACCGAATTTATTGGCGAAGAGGATCTTCATAAAAATTTGGCTTTACATTGTAAACTATCGTTGAGCTAATTGCAGACAACAAGCCCAAGACGTTTTAACGAGGTCAGCTAAACTCTTTTTTCCTGGGTAGTTATAACGAATATGCATCTTTATATGCCATAGGTTTGAGCGAACTACTTCTGAAAAGAAAAAAATACCAAGCAGGCCATTGTCACAAGTAGAGGAGTTCTTGGTTATGCCAATTTTCTCTATATACGTATTTAGTATTCCCTTAGTCACTTCCGCTATTATGCGTGGAACCACTTGCCCGGACTCAGCCTGAGTGACCAGCAGATACTCTGCTAACAAAAAAGAAAGAAGGTCGTGTCCAGGTGGTCTCATTGCCGCCTCCTCCCAGTCGATAGCATATATTTTTTCTTCGTCTGCTCTGATATTCCAGCGTGTAAAATCACCGTGACTCAGGGCAAGGGGCAACATAATAGAATTGTCAATTTGAGTAGCAATCTTATGCAAGATGGCTACGACATCATCTCTTATTTTTTTGAACTCCTGGTCAAGTTCTGAACAGTCCAGTTCCTGCAGAGAGCTTGCGAGGGTATTGGTATACTCTCTAACACTTGTGCTGCCGCTGTCCTGAGTGGCCGTAAAGAGTTCGGCAAGGCCTGAAATGACAGTATCGGTAATGTGTTGTAATTGCTTTCCCCCATCAAGCTTCTTGATTATGAGTGTGCGCCCGTCTAACGTTTCAGGGAGTGGAGCATCAATAAGCTCAGGTGTAACAACTTTTGATAATGCTAATGTCGCCAGTTTTTTTAATGCTTTTCGCTCGTTTTGAATGGCCTGCCTTGCGAATTCACTCTGCCCAAACTTTGCGTAAGCAAATAGTCCGTCATTGCCTTTCAGGAGTTCCACGGTAAACTTTTGCAGTGGGCCAAACGAGCCTGTATATACGATCCCTGTTTTTACCCCGGCGCCTAATCCCTCAAAAAAATTAAAAAAAGAAAGATTGCTGTTATGAGCAACAATAAGTCGACAAGGAAAAAGGTAATGGGCTTTGCCAAGCACTTTTAGAAACCTGAAAACAGTTACAGCAATCTTAGCGATAAGCCGAGATGGCTGTATCATGCGAGACATTTTTCCAAAACCAAGGGAGCGTTCCCGAGGTACAAACCAGCGGGAATTTTTCCATCCTGGAAAAACAGAGTATTCTTCAACCGTACAATCATAAGCCAGGGAAATTTTCTTCACAATTGAGCAAAAAGATTCCCGGCTCTGCAATAGATAAATAGCGGTATCACACTTTAAATTATCAAGCTGCGTCTGCGATAAAGATGAAAAACAAGTAGCTGAATGAGCACATTGGACAATTTGGGGCTGACCCTTCTCGCCGCACTGATCAAGCAGAGTTTTAATCGTGTCAGCTTCGATCATTTGAGGAAGGACAATCACAACTTTTCCCGGGTTGGGTGAAAAATATGTAATCCAAGTCAGACGTGTATCAATCATTGATTTTCAGGGTAACGTTTTGACATCTTTTCTAAACAAGTTCTGACAACATCGTTTAAAACATCATCCTCCGGCTGATTTCCATCGATCAAGGCAAAGTTGCTATAGCGGTGGCATAATGCCTTGTATTGTTTTATTTGGGCCTTCATTTCTTCAAAAGGTAATTCAGGTTTTCTGCCGATTAAGACCTCCGGTTCGGCATGGAGGTAAAAAACAATATCTGGCTTGGGCACCAAAATGCCAAGTAGTCTGACGAGCCATGGGGGAACGTTGATGCCAAAACGTTCTGGAAAGACGACAAGATCTTCCCAATAACGATCGAAACAGACGACACCACCTCTGGACCATGCTCCCTGGTATTTCAATCTGCCGAAGATATAATCCAACCAGTAATAAAAGAGTTTTATGCAATGGGCTATACGCTTACCTGAACCAACATTTCGTAATTCTAATCTTGCTGAAGGTTCTTCATCTTCCCCATTGTCATGGATGTTTTTTTTGCCGCCGGGCAAGAGATCTTTTATGCGGGGGAATAAAAAAGGCCGCCAATAGAATTTTTTGATTTTCCCTTTCGTAAATCCCTTTTGAAAGAAAGGCATAAGGTTATTTTGGATGGTGGTCTTTCCACAACCATCAGGCCCGATAAAAGCAATAAAGAGCCCATTTGGTTTGATTAATCGTTTAATATTGCTGGTGATAAACGAAAAAAAAGATTTAATTTCAGGAGGTCCAATTTTACTCAAAGCGCGTATCGTAAGTTGCAGTTTATGGCGGGCAAAGTCTTTTTCTAATTCAGTCCACGAGCCATTTTTTACTAATGGTATGATGGTTTTTGTAAATGTAGCACCCCATCCATCTTGGACTATCTGCCAAAATGCGTCAGTCTCCGCTTCTCTTATTATATCCTCATAATATTTTGGAGTTACTTTCCCGAAATATGCAAGCGGATACATAAGGTGCATAGCTGCATCAACTGTCTCATTTGCTACATAAAATTCTTGATATGATTTTCTGTGATCCTCAATTGTTTTTGAACGGACTAACGGTAGAAATGAATGCCAGCGACATTCGTTGAGAACATCAATATGGATAAAATCTTTATGGGGATGCAAGGCGTTTGTACATATAAATAAATTGGTTCCAGTTGCATTTGTGTTTTCCAAATAGATTTTATATTTCAAGGCGAAACAAATATTCTTAATAATTTTTATTAAAATTTCAGGATTTTTTGCCCAAATATCTACATCATTTTCTGTGTAGTGCGGTAATTTATCATAGTTGCCACACACGCAATATGGATGGTTGTTAGTTCTCAATTCTTCAAATAGAGATGTAAGTAACACATATAAAGAGGAATGGTTTTCTACTTGATTTGACATAGATAATTTGTGATCCATGGCAAGTAACTTGCCAATAATTTTGGTTAAATCAGCTAAGTTGTTTTTGGCTAAAAATTAGTTGTTAATTTTTTAACAACTTCGAAATATTCAGCACCCATTCTGCTTGTACTGAATTCTTTTTTGAGCCTCAGGTAAGCAGCTTGAGCAATTTTTTCTCTTTTTGGTTTGTCCAGATATAATGTTTCTATTTTTTGGAATAAGTCGTCTTTGTTGCCTGATTCAAACAGAATCCCGGTCTCCCCGTCATGAATAACTTCTGGAATTCCTCCAACACGACTGGCGATTACAGGAACCTTGAAACACATTGCTTCGAGAATAACCATCCCGAAAGTTTCAAAATAAGCAGAAGGAAGCACAAAAATATCTGTGTCCATAAAATATTTTTCCTTATCTTCTTTATTGATAAAACCAACGAACGAGACTGCCTCAGCTATCCCCGATTCCTTTACGAGATCTTGTAGCTGATTGCCATATTGGCCATTACCAGCAATAATAAGATGGCATTCTTTATGCTTTTTATAAAGTAGCTGGAACGCAGATATTAACGTGTCCAAACCCTTAACTTTTTCTAATCGACCCATATAAAAGATGTTGAAGTTATGTCCGCTGGCATTTTTTGAAGCGTCAGCGGAAGTCGAATGTTGCTTACATTCCAGACTATTATGAATGGCATGTATTGGCACATCTGGAAAGAATGTTTTTAGGTACACACCAAAAGCTTGGGAAACTGTGATTATCCCGTCCAAGGAAAAAGAAATCATCTTTAAATTCAGTCGCATTATTCTATTGGTCAATGATGCGGCGTTTTCGGTGAATATCCCACCGTGAGCAATGTAGACAGTTTTTATCTCCAGAAATTTACCTAAAACTACCAATAGAGAAAAGACACTGTAGGGGGCACTGTTAAAAAGAAAAAGAGAGCCACGTTTGCTTTGTTTGAGTGCATAGATACAAGCTGAAATTTCCTGCAAGCGGCGGGAAAAGAAATTTCTCTTTTTCTCCCTGTGCCAAACATTTACGAGGGAATCATCAAATACCTCATTCCATCGTACACTCTGCGGTTGGTTTTTTTTTTGGTAAGGAGATAAGCATACAAACGTAACAGAAACCCCAAGGTTGGCAAGTTCCTCACCTATTGATTTGAATAACCTGGCAGGAGCATCCTTGTAATAAGGATATAATCCTGTGCTTGATATTAATATGACTTGTGAATGTTGGGAGGAAAGCAAAGCGGATGATCTCAATGAATATTTTTAAAATAGATATGATACTGTCGCTCTTTACCAATAGCTTTTTGATAATTGCTAAACCTGTTAAAAGCACCAAGCAGTAATGCTATTGCCCCGCAATAAAACTTTAAAATTTTAAAAAAGAATAAACTTATATATTCTCCAGTGTATCTTGAATGATACCTTTGGGAAGATTGTATCGATGAACTAAATTTTATTTCATTAACATTATTAGAAGAAGCTGTCCCTTGATTGGTCCAGTATGTGATAAGAGGTGTGATATATCTTGGTATGTTCAAAAATGAAGCGCGTTTACACAAGTCAACTTCTTCATAAAACAAGAAATACTTTTCATCAAAGCCAGCAAGTTTAGCCATTGTTACCTTGTTGGTTATGATGAGTGAACCACTTACCCAGTCTACACTCTGTAGGGGGTGCTTTTGATTAACTGGAATTCGCCCATATTGCGCCCTAACCCAACCAAATGGCCATCCCAAATTGCCGAGTGCAAATCGGAAAAAATCATAATAGATACCAGGAAATTTTCGCATGTAGGGCCATTCTTGCGGTTTACTTGAAAGTATAAATTCGTCAATTTCATTAATTTCTCGCGGGAGTTGCCAGCGGTCAATGGTGATGTCAGGATTTAAAACAACGAATCTCTCGTTTTGTGTTTTCTTTATCCCAAGATTAATCGCCGCCCCATAACCAATGTTTTGAGGTGAATGAAGTACCTTTACCAAAGCGCTTTCAAATTCTGACAGGTCTTCATTGGAGTTGTCGACAAGGATGATTTCGTCAAGTCCGTCAATTTTCTCGGCTATATTGGAAAGGAGTGCGGGCAACAGGTGTTTTGAGTAATATAAAACCACTATTGCCGTTATGGATTGTTCATTCATTGAGTTGTCTTTTCACGAGTAAGGATTGGTTTTTCGTAAATGATATTGAGAGCAAGTAGAAAAACACCCCAGAGTATATCAACATTCTTTCGACTATTATATTGTTGAGTGTTGGAGTGGCTAGCGTATAGATAAATACAAAAAATAAGATTTCTAAATGATATTTATTGATACCTTCGCTATACCTCACTCCATCAAAGGTATCTTTCAGAGATTTAATCGAGAAAAAGGCAAGCAGCAGCGCCCCTTGAAGTCCGAAATAGACCAGCGTGGTAATGCCGTTTGTATCCACAATATAGTAGTGATAATGTTCCGCTGCCTGGGTAACCGGGTTGTTAGGGAAATTGGTAAAACTGAAGATGCCCACACCTGTCAGAGGAGCATTGTCCAGCATGAGATCCATATAATACTGTGCGCCTTTTTGCCTTATTGAAATATTCCCTTTATCCGCACCAAGTTCAGCGGATGTTTCCTTGGCTATTTCACCGATAAACGTTTCTGATAATATGAAGTCCCCAAGGCCGGATATGAACAGTATGGCAAGAAGTGAGACTGCCGTGCAGAGAAACATGATCTTTCGATTTGTGATTTTGCGGACCATCCATAATGCAAATATCACCATAAGACCCAGATAAACAGCTCGGGTCATAACAACAAACACAAGGGTAGTTAGCCCCATGCCCAACAGGAGCAGGTAGCCAAATCTTTGTTGACTGGTGTTGGGCGAGTGTTGCCATTGTATAAAAGAATAAATGACTGAAAATACGACCAGGAATGTGCCGACATGGATACGGAGCATCCCGGCACGTTCCTGACCGACGGCATAATAATTGGAAAAGATAACGCCGCCGCCAAGGAAGGCTTCAATGATGGATAAAAAGGCAATAACCGCACCCAGCCAGGCAAGATATTTCATGAAACGATAACATTCTTCCCGATTTGCTCCAACAGCAACCATGAAAAAATAACTGAGAAACAACAGATGTTTTCTGGCTACCGTCAAACCAATGGCCATTGGCTGACCAAACGTTAAATGGGAGCCAAAATATAATGAAATCACTATGGCACAGAAGAAAATAAGTATGGCGACAGCATACGGAGAGCGGTCTTGGGTTATATGATTCCAGCCCCTGCGGAAGTGCAACACAATGAGGGGCAGCATTAACGCAATACCGATATCAGACAAGAACCTCTTGTTCAGGCCTAAGCTGAAGATGTCAAAGCAGTTTTCCGCAAAAAAAATGACAATTATCAATGCTGCTGCAGGATATCTCGTGGCAAAACGGATCCAACCCCACAGGCCGAGGAGAAGCAGGGGGGCAAAAAAGATCTTGTTGCCGGTAACAGTTGCATTGGCCGTAATAAGTGCCCCCGTTATAACCAAGAGCCAACCGAGCCAATTTACTCGTATGGGAAGACGCATGTTCATGAATTCTTGCCGCGTTGTTTAATAACCCGTGCCGGTACACCGACAGCCACTGAATATGGCGGAATGTCACGAGTAACCACACTGTTGGCGCCAATAACGCACCCATCTCCGATGACCACCCCCTTGGTGATAACAGCACCGTATCCTATCCAGACATCATTGCCGATTTTTATGGGAGAAGTTGTGACTCTCTGTAATCTTATTCGGCGAGTGATATCAGAAAAATTGTGATCAGTATCACGAATTGAAACATTCTCTGCGACCATCACATCGTCACCAATTTCAATACGTTCATTACATTCAATAATAGTTCGTGAACCTATGACTAGGTTAGCACCCAATCTCACTGTTGCAGAACCTTTAAAAATAACATCTTTTCCTATTCGGCTGGGAGCATTTATGTATAAAATAAGAGGGCTTTCCCTGTTTTTATACTGTGTCATTTCAAAACTTTGACCTATCTCTATGTGCCATGGGTGCCATGGACGAGAATAAGAAAACCTAATATGTTCACGAAACTTTGTTTTTAAGAAAATTAAGCGAATAATACGAAATGTTGTTTGGAAAAAGCGTGAGGGTCCCATTTGAATATCAAGCAATAATAGGTCTATTTAAAAGAAATATACAAATGTTGGCAAATCGCGGCCTATGATTGTACAATTCGCATGTTATTGTGGCCCTGAAAAATAAAAAGATAGGCTGTTCCCAAAGTAGCCCCGGCAACGAAACACCAGGCAACAGAAGTAACCTCAATCCTCGACAAAATCCCAATAGAAAACCCCAACAAAAGTAAGGTCCCGCCTGCACAAATTAGGTGATAAAAAAGAAGTTTTATCGCAATACCTTGCCCCATATATACATAATAAGGAATTACCCCTATAAGATTAATAAAAGTAACGAAGAGCATGACTCTGAACACACTCGGTATTGAAGAAATAAAATTTTCTCCTAGCCAGACTTTAAAAATCTCCCCTGCGAATACGAAACTCAATGTGTAAAGAGGTACAGCTCCCCAGAAAAGTACGCGATAAGCTTTTGCAATAAGCTTTTTCATTTTAACAATACTTTCTTGACTCCCGTCTGATGAGAGTTTGCTGATTTCTGGCATTAATGCTCGGAGAGCAACTTCGAAAATACTTCGCAGTTGCATCCCCACTCGATAAGCTAATTCAAAGACCGGTACTGCTTCAATACCAATAGATCTGGTAATAACAATCTTGGTAATGGGGAGAACCATCATATTCGCCATTGAACCAGCAAGTATAGTGCCACCAAAAGCAATCAACTTTTGAAAACGTCGCCAGGAAAAAGAAGATATGTCCAGGATATTAATGCTGACTAACCTGTTGAGCCTTATAAAATTAAGAGAAAAAATTAACAGGTAAGAAAAAGCATTCGCCAGCAACAGGCTAATCACCCCTTTGCCTGATAGTAACAATGGTATTGATATAAGTAATGGCAGAGCTTGCAGTACTGTTTGGGAATAATTTGCAAGATCAACACGACCTAGCCCCGCTAATATAGAATTCAGAACTTGATAAGCCAGAACAGAAATACTGAAAAGCACCATGTAGATCAATAAGCTACCAATGAGTTCAGCATTTTCACTTTCCAGTCCCATTAACCTGATAATTTGCCATTTAAAAAGCATAGTCACAGTCAAGAGTATCACGCCAATAGCTAGCAACATGCATAAAGATGTCATGAAATATTCCTGGATTGCCCTATTGTTGCTTTTCTCATATTCTTCAGCAACTAGCTTTATAATTGCAGGCGCTATACCTAATAGTCCTATTTGGGCAAAAGTTAAGACAGTAGACAAAAGCAGCCAAACTCCGTATCGCTCATATCCTAAAAAATGAAGATACAAAGGATATTTAGATGCTGACACAACAACGCCGAGACCCGTTGATATGGCGCCGGACAGCATGTTTAACCGCAATTGGGAAGAAAATAATTTTTTAAATAATGACTGGATCATTTCTGTGGGTATTAATTTTATTTTCAAAATATCGTATACATTAAACCCAAAGACCCGGCTTCCCCAATAATACACGTAGTTTTTGTTTATTATTGTCAAAGAGTTTTGATAACTTCTGTCTATCTGCAGCTGCCAACTCATTTCGAGGCGATGAAGAATACCACACATTTATTAACTGTTTGCGAATAGTCTCAGGGAGAAACTTCCGTTGGAGCTCACGGAACCTCGTTAGTGTAATAAGATGATGCAGGTGATGAAATCTAGGTTTTTTAGATTTATGATATATCGTTCCTGCTACCTGCCAATCGTCTGTCCTAATTTCCAAAAATTTGCATACTTCATCAAGAACTTTTTTATTATCTTGCACCCAATCATCATAAAAAATAATTTTAATTTGACTAGAAGGAAACACCTCTAGATAACGACGCACCTGTTCATAATACAAACCAAGTTCAACATATAAGTGTTTACCTCCCCATGCTTTTGAGGGAATTTGAAAATCTCTTTCAACCGCTGCGACAAAAGAACTTGTCTGGACCCTGCCAGACGCCTTATCCATACTAAAATGTGAATATGCCCTGTCAACTGGGTCACGCAAGATCATGATAATCCGCGCAGAAGGAATTTTGTTGTAAATATTTTTTGCTGCTTCGGTGGAATATAAGTAACCACTACTTGCTTCACCTATAGCTTTGTGTCCTCCTGCATCCCGATAAAGCTCTGAATATTGCTCCCAGGTTGGAGTATGGGCTAAATGTATTTTTTTTAATAAGGGGGCTTTAAGATAATCGGTAAGGTCACAAAGATGATTCCTCCTATAATCAGGTGCAAATTCTTCTACCTTAAAATCTGTAGAAAAATAATGCGGCTCTTTGAGCGGGCTCATAAAAACATCCGGGTGATTTGACAGCATTGTTTGTAAGGCTGTTGTTCCTGCTTTTGGCGTACCAATTATAAAAAAGTTTGGTGTTTTATATTTCATGTTGATTATTCTTATCTGAGACAACCCATTACTTTCAATTTAAATTAATACTGGTGCGTTCTTTATCGCGACCAATAAACTTTAATCTGATGCGAGACTTATTTAAAATAATTTCTAATATAATGTGCGGCGGTAGTTTTCACATTAAAAGTACCGTCAATATATGAGGACGCTTCTTGAATAATCGTTTGCAATTTTAATTGGTTATAATCCTCAATGAGCTCTTTAAGTTTTTGTGTCAAATCATCCGGGTCGTTGTTTTTAAAAAGACAGCCATAAACCCCATCCTGCAGGATTTCCCTCGGTGCGTCGATATCAGAAGCAAGTACAGGCACCTTCGCGGCCATGGCTTCGATCATGGTAAGTCCGAACCCTTCCCAGAGAGAGGGTTGCACCAACAAGTGGTAATCGGCAAGCCTGTTATAGATTGCGGTTCGTGGCAGCTCCCCCAGAAACCGGCAATGCTTTTGAAGCTGTAATTTCTGCATCAATCCTTGCAGCAAGTCCCGTGACTCTCCCGCTCCAATGAAATCGACGGTGAAATTGGAGATTTGAAAATCATCGATTAATTTTCGTACAGCAAACAGCAGGAGGTGTTGTCCTTTGGCCGCATGCACTAATCTGCTGACTTGCAGCATGCGGAATGGTTCATCATTGTTCCAACGTGTATCCTCTCTTTTCTTTATCGCATCTACCCGTATCCCGTTGACTATTGCCTTTGATTGAACCTTGCATTTTTTGAGAAGATCACGCTGCACTGTTTCCGAAATTGCAAAGACCTGTTTGTGTTTGTCGAGATGTACACAAGGATAATGCGTGCTATGGACAGTGAGGTATGTGGGAATTCCCCAGAGTTTGACAAACCTGACCAGGTTGTAAAGACCGTAATGGTGCAGATGAAGAATGGTTGGTTTTGCTCTCAGAATAAAGAGGGGTATCTTCAGAAGAGAAATAATATTTTTAGATTTCAGTTTTCTGTTTACCCTGTAAACCTTTATGGTGCTATCTATTTCCGCCAGCAATGAATCCGCAATATTGTTGTTGATGATCATTATTGCAACAGGAGCAGATTTGGCCTGTTCATTGGCAACATCAACAAGCAGATTTTCTGTCCCACCGGGGGACAGCCCCCAGGTAACGTGCATAATTTTCATATTATTCAACGAAGCGCCTTCCAACTGTCGATAAGATAAACCTTTTCATTTTGGCGTAAAAGTTCCAAGAACGATATCTCAATTGGCTCTTGAAAGAGATTCGTTAAGAAGAAAAACTCACTGCCATATTTTCCTTATCGGCATGGTTAATGCCCGATACGGTTTGTACAAAAAAAACAGGGGAAACAGGGCGTCGGGAATATGCGGCGAATAGCAGGTGTCATGCTCGGGGATGATCAACGAACGGAGTATGAATCTGCTTGCATCGATTTTGCTGTCCATCGCCGCAGGCTGATACAGCATGGTTCTGATAAGCGGGTGTACCTTTGATTCTTCGCTGTTTCGACTCAGTTCATTTTTAATGATATCCTCTGCTATTCCGGTGATAGCGTGATTGTTGGAGAACAGAGATTCCATCTTTTCTGGAATCACTGAGGCAAAAAGCATGCTGGCAAGCGAGAGGCTGATAAGAATCCTTTTGGTCATCCTGTATTTTTTCCCCAGCTCCATAATCACATCCCAGTCGAGATCCGGGGCGGCGCTGAGCAGTTCGGCAATGGAGCAGACATAATCAAGTTTTGCCCAGTAATGCTTATTGCCATGGAGGCAGAGGAAGACAAAGAGCATTTCATTGGTCAGGGCCAGGGTTGGGCAGTTGTTGAAGGCGGTTTTCGCTAAAAATGGTTCCAGCTTTTCCAGAGTGATTGGTTCCGGGGCATAGAAGCCGCTGAGCTCCCAGTGCAGTTCAATCAGAATGCCGTTTCGGTCAAGCAGTCGACCATGATGGTAATATTTAAGAAATTTGAGAAAGGTAGTTTGAGGGATGCCTTCAGGAAGGAGCGTATACTGATTTTCCTGCAACACATTCAGGGCCTTTTCAAGATTTGTCTGATGCACCAGGATATCGACATCACTGTATGACCTCATGGTCGCGGAACCGTACAGTTTTTCCGCCAGCATGGCCCCTTTTACCGGCAGAACCGGGATTTCATTTTCCTGCAGCAGGCTGATGACATTAAGAAGAGACGCGCTGATGATGAAGGTGTATACAGAGGATTCTTTGAGGTGGGTCGTGATCCGGCTCAGGGCGGCGGCTGGAACCTTATCCGGAAAAGAGCTGTTCAGTGATCGGTGCAGCAAGGGAATAACTTTATGGTAAATGGCATTGTTGATGACACTGTCCCAGTCCAGTTCCACGTCAAGCAAGCTGCGGATTACCGCCTTGTGCTCTTCCGAAAGTCGTGAGCGTGCGCAGGCAACCAGAAGGGCCATCTCCGGTTGCATTGAGTGTAGGATATTAGCAGGTCTGGCTGGGGACATAATTGCAATCAACTCATGGCAGAGGAAGGGTTCGTTGCCAGTCCCTGTAAAAGCCGGGTTGTCTCCGGTAATAATTGAAGATCCCGTGGCCGTGTCAGTCGATATACAGGGATGGACTGAGCGGTCTTGGCCGATTGGGCAAAAATAGTTTCACGAAGAACCACAACATCTTGGATAATCATCGATTATGCCGGACCTTGAGTTCTTTTAAAGAAAGAAACTCTCCTTTCCCACCGGCGATTTTGTCTTTTCTTGCTTTTAAAATATCATGATGCCAGGCAGGAGATTCCATCTCATATTTCTCGTGGATAAGAGCATCCCAAAGCACTTCCATGGCCTGAAGTCTTTCCGTAGTGTTCATCTTTTCAATTTCAAGAGTTTGCATAATAGCTTTGCCTCACTTAAAAAAACTTGGGTTGAAGTTGGAATCGGACCACGATATCACTCTGATTATTCGTCATTTAAGGGCAGATAAAATATGTTTTCAGAGGGCAGGGTTCATTGCCACTCTCTGTAAAAGCCGGATTGTCTCCGGGAGCAATTGAAGATCCCGTGGCCGTGTCAGTCGGTATACAGGGATGGACTGGGCGGTTTTCGCCGACTGGGCAAAAATAGTTTCACGAAGCTCATTCGGCTGATTCTCCGGGAAACGATTAATAAGCATATGCGTTATAATCTCCTTGACTGCCTCCATGCCGTGCAATTGTTCCAGTTTTAACTCATCTCCCGTTTCCAGGATGCAGATTGCGCCTAAGGGTTGGGAGGATGAACAAAAGCTGTCGCCAAGATTCTTGACAAACTTCTGGGATTTCGGGTGAAGCCGCTGGAGTTGATTCGAATCATAGCCCATATGCGTCACGATGTCGGGGTTGAGCTTGATTGTCGGAAATGCGGGACGAACTGACAACTCTGACCCTTCTTTGAAATCCAAAGCACAGATGTCGTCGGAGAGTAAGGGAAATCCCTGCCTGCTCAGACTGGCTGCCAGGGTAGACTTCCCCTGCCCTTTATGACCAAGAAGGAGTGCTACTTTGCCGTTAATAAGAATGGCGCTTCCATGCAGGACCAGGCAGCCTCTCTGCTGTAAGGCCACGGCCATAACTGTACCCAGTATGGGTAAAGCTGTAGTTTCTTCCTCATCAGGTTGATGAGGATCGATTATTACCTCTTTGCCTTCCTGAATGAGAAATGATCCAATGTGATCCCATTTAAGCAGGAGCCGGTCTTGTGCCAGGTGCTCGTACCAGACACCATCAAAAGTACGTTTTTTGGTCAGCTCTTGAACAGTATCTAAACGAATTATTATATCAGGAATGATTGAATCATGAGAATCGGGAATCATCAATTCGATGTCTGATTCGATTACCAGTTCATAGGCGGAAAATGTTTTTACCATATGAGCGTAATACAAAATTCGTGTTTGTGATTTTTGACAGGCCTACCACGACGAAAAAGTTACAGTTTGCATCAATACTACCTTTCTCTCTGAGCTTATCGAAGTGTCATAAGGAAATTTTGCATGAGACGCAAAAATAAATTATTTTATCAAACCATAATAGGATAAACAAGAAGCAAAAAGACGGCCCAGCATAATTCTGTTTCCACTGGCGATATCAAAAATGGCACTTTTTCTTCATTCAAGCTTATTTAACCACTTGGATAATGCAACGGTCTGCAATATTTGACATAATGTTATAAATGATAATTTATTATCATTTATAAGACACTCATTGTAGGCATGCTGTACTTCGTTTTTATCGATCATGGAATATATTTCCGAAGGAAATTGATCTACGGACAATGATAACCATTCTCTATCCCGCACTACAAAAGCATCAATGAGATTTTTGGCAAAGCTCGTTTTTTTCTTTCTATGACGAATAGTATCAGGCAAAATTGACTTTAACGATTGTCTGACAATAGATCTATTGTATCCGTCTTTAAATTTTTGTTCTGCCGGCAAGGCAAGACAAAAAGAAATTAAACGGATATCAAAAAAGGGAAAGCGTTGTTCAACACCAAATCTACTTGCTGATCTTTCAAGAAATTCCAATGCCAGGGGATGAAATGGCTGAGAAATGTTTAATTTATGATATTTCTCCTCCGATTGGCACGGTTCCGGTAGTTCTTTTAATAACGTATTCATTCTATTTTTAATGCCGCTTTCGCCACGATAAGCGGTTGTAAGGAAGTTAAGATTTTTTAAAAATTGAGCATGAGTATGCGATTTGTATAAATAAAATGGCAACTTTCTTGCTAGAATATCACGATACAGGCGTAGAATACCAAGTGAAGATCTTTTTACGGTAGAATTTGGGTCTATGGTAAATTCACGATAGAGTCGTATCAGTTTCCCCTGCATGGCAAGTTGTGGCAATAAACCATGGCCATAAGAAACAGCGGCATCTCCATCATGACCATCAAGAAGCACTTTAACACCGCATTTTTTTATTTGATGCAGAAGGTGCCAACTCATAAAAAAATGCGGGGCAAAAAAAGGTTCATCCTCATAATTCATCACAGAATCAAAAGCTTTGCCTGGATACAGTTCATCAGCATGTACGTAATGAGGATGAATTGCATATTGATCCAGAATAGGTTGAAAGTAAGGTCTTTCATCGCATTCAGGTATTTGATCGAAGATACCTGTGAATGTATTTAATTTGCCGGGGAATAAGTGATCCAACTTGCCAGCAGCCATGCAGACAATGGCGGCCGAATCAATGCCTCCGCTTAAATACGCACCGACTGGAGAACTGGATCTGAGACGAACACGCGTCGCTTCTTGAAAAATGTCAAAAAATGCCTCTTGATATTCTTGGCTATTTTTGATTTGTAAGTTTGCTGGTTCCAGGTGCCAGTATTTTTTTATTTTTACAACAGAATTCCTGACTGTTAAGCAATGGGCAGGAGGCAATTTGAAGATTTTTTTATAAAATGTTGATTTGTTTTCCGTGGTCAGACAAACTATAAAATCAGCAATTTTTTCGTGATTAATGACCTTTTGAGTACCTGGTAATGCAAATATTCCTTTAATCTCGGATGCAAAGGCGAAGAATGATCCTGTATGAATATAAAAAAAAGGTTTGACTCCCATGTGGTCTCGACCACAAAAAAGAGTCTGTTCGTTATCATCCCAAATTGCAAAGGCAAAATCACCGAGTAGCTTTTCTACACATTGAGCGCCTGACTTCTTATACGCAGCCAAGACTAATTGGCTGTCAGGTACTTTTTCCAAAGGACGTTTTTGTTCTGTATACGAATAAAGGTCCGTTCGGTTATCAAGTCGGCCATGAAAGACAATGAAATATTTTTTGTCGAAGGGAGAGGCATAGTATGCCTCGTGCGGAGACTCCGGTGTTACATGTGACGTTAGTTGGCACAGCCCTATATGTTTGGAAATATGACAAGAAATACCGTCAGGGCCCCGGTGTGCTATTGTTGATGCCATTCCTTCTAACAGAATATGGTCAACTGGTTTTTTATCGAAATGAATAATGCCTGCAATTCCACCCATTAAAATACCTGCTTATCCATTTGTCACTGTTGGTTAATGCTTCTGGTACATATTGATTAGAACAAGATCGAGTTTTATTTAGCTTAACTTGTAACTTTTTTTAGTATTCAGCGCAAAAATAATGGTTACTATCCACCACAATGGGGTAGGTCGGGCTTTAGCTCGAAAACAAGGGCGCATAGCAAGCCCTGCATCGGGTTGAAACCCGACCTGCAAGCATAATGTTATGTTTTATATTGTTTTTTATCTGGGAATAAAATTATGCCGGCTAGTTCCAAATGCAAACTGCAGTTGACAAAGGAGAAAAGGGAGGGGAGTACAACTGTATTGAAAGTCTGCTATTCAAATAGCTTATCGCAAAATAGTACATTTTTTACCATTTTTTTTGGTAAAAAAAAAATCTCTATACTAAATCAAACGATTCAGTATAGAGATTAAACTTTAAATAAGATTTAAAGTGAGCAAAGAAAGGCGTTATGACGGATCGTATGTGGTATATGCATTCCCATCCGAACCAATATAATTGGAATCAGGATGTGAAAATGATGATCCTCCAGACAGAGTGAAGTCTTTCACGTCGCCATGTTCAAGCACTTGTGGGGTTACATATTCTTTTTTTTCCATTTTCATCTCCTCTTTAAGATTATATATTTAAAAAAACATTCATCACGAATTACTTATTTACAATAAACGCTATCATAATTAAATGTTCAATGCAACAAAAAAATAACTTACTGATGGTAGGTGTATTTTAGTAAGTTTTTATCAAAGCATTGAGGCCGACTTGTCTATTTTGGCAAATAATTTTTGGCCTGCCGTTCAAACATCGTCGCATAGAGCCCGTGCAGTTTCATGAGCTCTTCATGGGTACCATTCTCTGAAATTGTTCCATTCTGCATGACAAAAATTCTATCTGCCATTCTGACGGTGGAAAGCCGGTGGCTGATCAGGATTGCAGTGCGTCCCTGGGTCAGCTTATGGAATTGCTCAAAAATTTCATACTCGACTTTGGCATCCAATGAACTGGTGGGCTCATCCAGGATCAGTATTGGCGCCTGTCGCAGGAAAGCCCTGGCCAAGGCTACTTTCTGCCACTCTCCGATAGAAATTTCTTCTCCTTTTTCAAAGAGCTTGCCCAGGATAGTATCGTACCCCTGCGGAAGACTGGATATCACATCATGGGCGCCTGATTGCTGAGCAGCCTTGATTATTTCAGTTTGTTCTATGGGGAGATCAATATTACCGAGCCAGATATTCTCACGGGCAGTCAGATTGTATTTGGCATAGTCTTGAAAAATAACACTTATCTTGTGCCTGATTTCAGAGGCGTTCAAGTCTTTGAGGTCAGCGCCTCCGAACATTATCTTACCGTGGTCCGGGTCGTAAAGACGACAAAGCAGCTTGACAAGTGTCGTCTTACCTGAACCGTTTTCACCTACCAGGGCAACATGCTCTCCAGGATGAATGGTTAAGGAGATATCTTTTAATACATCCCTTGCGCTGGTTGGATATCTGAATTGTACCCGGTCAAAAATGATGTCTGCATGCTGGAGATCAGGGATTAATTGTGGCTTTTGCGGGCTAATGATTTTTGGCTGGAGATTGAGGAACTCAGTTAAATTGCTCAAAAAAAGGTTGTCTTCATAAAGTCCGGCCAAGCTGCTCAGCATTTCCTTTAAAAAAGCCTGGCCTCGCTGGAAGGCCTGAAAAAACATGACAAGGTCACCAAGGGTAATGGAGCCTTGGACTGTTTTGTAAGCGATAAAACCATAGGAACAAAAAACCGCCAGGGTCGCAAATGCCTGTGCGAAAAATTCTGCAAAAGATGTTTTTGCGGTCAGGGAAAGTTTTTCTTGACGCAATATGGTCCGCAGTCGTTTGTATCGTTCTATGAACAGCGCCCCTAAACCAAAGAGCCTGATCTCCTTGGCGTGAGATTCATGGGTGAGGAGCCAGTTGAAATAATAGGCTTTACGTTCCGTCTTGGTATGTTTCCGTTTCCAGTTGTAGAGGGTGTCGGCATAGCGAATTTTTACGAAAAGTCCAGGCAGGACGGAGGCAAAAAGTAAAAGGCCAATACCCCGGTGGAAGGAAAAGAGCAGGCCGGCCATTGCCAGGAGGGAAATACTTGTTTTTCCAAGGACAGCAAGGCTGTTGACAATTTTTGTCGGCCTGAAAGCCGCTTCTTGCTGGGCGCGATGCAGGGTGTCAAAATATTTTGGATTTTCATAATATTCAAGATCGACAGCAACTGATTTGGCATGAATAACATCATGCATGCGATCTGTGACCACCAGAGCTTGGGCTTGATTAACAAAGCGACCTAATGCCTGGATGCCGACATCTACAAGGGCGATCATACCGGCTAAAATAATATAGAGCGATATCTGCTGCATGGCTGCCCCTTTCTCCCCCGCAGCCATGCCCCCGGTGACAGCATCGATAATCAACTTCATTAAGTAGAGAGAGAGAAGTGGTAAAATACCCTGGGCAAGTTGCAGGGCAAAGTTGGCCACGGTTAAGCCCGGGCAACTTTTCCAGACCAGCCGAAAAGCGAGGTCCAGACGCAGCACTACATTTATTTTATTTTTAATAGTTTTACTGAACGTTTTCAAAGTGTTGTCCGTACGAATGCCTTCGAGGAGATGCTATCAAGGTATTGTTCAAGTTTGATGATGTCACCGATACTCATCAACTGTCTGGCAGTTCCAGCTTTATCAAGTTTAACTTGCTCGCAAAAAGTCCAGACTATCACAATGTCATTTCGACCATCGGGAGAAATATTAATAATACCTAGTGGTTAAGAAGAAAAATTTCTCGCTGTCGCTCGAAATGACATCTGTTCTTCCCTTTGTCATTCCGAACGCATGTGAGGAATCTTCAACAATGTGGATAAAGATCTCTCCCTGCAGTCGAGATGACAGTCGGCAAGCATAGGATGACAGGCTTTTTTATCTTTTCGGAGTCTCGCAGGCTCGCTTTCCTGCAAGACCATCAAGTTTGTACTTCAATTAACTGTTTTTCATACACTTCATCAAGGAATACGGCGAGTTCTTTGCGAGCAATCTCTCGATCTACATTAAAATTTTCTAAAATCGATTCAAGGATAGGAAAAAAACCTTTTCCGTCTTTCAGTTCAGTCCATATATGCGAAGCAACTGAATTGAAACTGGAATAGATCCCTGATTTTAAATTCATCATCACAATCTCACCGTCAATGGTGGTGGACAATATTCCCTCTGCCTGTTTTATTACACATGTGTTCAGTAATTCCGGCGACATATCACTAAATTTTATTTTCACTTACTTAGTCTCCTTTTTTAATATCAATACAGGCAAGTCCAGTAGTGTCCGGTTAGATATTTGCATGATTAAAAAAATGATGAATTTAGCCCCCCTCCTTACAAGCAAGGAGGGGAACTTATGCAAAAACTAAACCGGAGAACGCTGATTTCGGCATACACTATGACTGGAGTTTCTTTCCGTAAAAAAGATCAGGGCATGGGAGGAAAAGAGAGTTTGAGGAGATCGCCTGTTTGTTCCTTTAATTCGTCAGCTTTCCATCGCCGTAAGTCTTTTATTTCACTTCCAAGACTGAAATAAAAATCTCCCTGGAGCAGCGCAAAAGAGCGCACTACCAAAGGTGATTCAAAATAAAACAGTTCCTCCCAGTGTTCCAGGTCACTACTTCTCAAAACAGACACCTCCATTTTCTGACCTTTGGGTCTGTTTGTTAAAACATAAACGAAATTTTCAGACTTATATGTATCCCATGGGACTGCATTGTCCGGCAGGGTTATTCTTCTGACAGAAGTTGCATTCTTCTTTAAAGAATCGGTCAGATAAAGCCCAAAGGGAATCGCCTGATGATCATTATGTAGATACGCGCCAATATAGATGGATTTGTGCTTAATATTTTGAGATCTTATTATTTTATAAAATTTTAATGGATTTTGATCCAGAGTAGTATCTGGGAAAAGTTGTTTGCTGGTAAGATCATCCCGTGTTGTAAATTGTCCATTTTCCTGATACTCAACCACTTGAGTAAGAGGATGGTTGTCTTTGGATTTATAGGATTGGAGGAATGCTGGAGGAAATAAAGCGCCAATTGCATAGAGCCGGTTATCTGCAACCAGAAATTGATAAAATCGACCAGCCGGAGCAAAAAGAGACAGTTCTTTCCAACTGTCTCCAAAATCTTCTGAAACTGCTATCCCAGCCCCTTTTTTCGTTCCTACGCCCGCAAAAAGTTTGCCCTTAAAATAATAAAGGCAGTAGGTGTGGATAGCTTTGGGAATGGTCCGTTTTTTCTGCCATTGCCGACCATCGTCTGAGCTATAAAGGTTCCCAAGCTCCCAGCTTTCTCGCGGGTCATGTCCGGGAATATAGAGCTTGTTGTCAAAGATATAAAAAACATCAATCTGTTCTTCGGAAGTTGTAAAAACAGTTTCGAATGAATTTGTTTCCGGATTATAGGATATAACAGGGACAGGACCGGCATTCGGGGAAGGCCCGGTGTTACTGCTGTTACCGGCTCCGAGATATACTTTGCCTTGGAAGGCAATCATGTCCCATATATTTCTTGCATAGATGTTTTTTTTAAATTTTGGGATCGCCGAATACGGATTTCCTATATATTCGAGTTGTTGCGTTATATCCTTTCTGGCAAAACATGACTCTGCTGTGTAAAGGTTTGAAATTGCAAAAAGAAATATGATACATACGAGGATGTTTTTTTTCATACAATATTTACTACTACAATAACCATAAATTATTTCTGTAAATTTTCTTCAGCCCTACAACCAACTCTCAGTAGTGTCCGGTTAGATATTTGTATGATTAAGAAATTGATGAATTCACCCGGCCCCTCCTTAAAAGCAAGGAGGGGAACTTGTGCAAAAACTAAACCGGACAACGCTGCATTATATTCAATATTCAGCCTTAAAGAGGGACCAAAAACTTCGGAGCCTGCTCCCATGCACTCTCTTGCTGTTCTTCAATCATCAACTAAGCCGCTGTAAAAAAAATAACATGGCCGTCTTAGAACCCGGAGCGGCATAAGGATCCGTAACTAAATCGATATAAATGGCCATGTTATTTCGTAACGGCTCCTAAGGCTCTCAACAGAACACGTTATGTAACTACCACTTCTGTGCCTGATGCCATTTCCATGCCGTAGCTAAAATCTCCTCGACTTCCGTATACTCAGCCTGCCAGCCAAGTTCTTTGTGAATCAGGGTACTGTCCGCCACCAGGGTGGCTGGATCGCCAGGGCGTCGTTCTTCATAATCAAAGGGAATCTCGCAGCCCGTTATCTTCTGGGCCGCTTCGATAATCTCAAGGATGGAAAAGCCCTTGCCGTTTCCCAGATTAAAGCCATGAGCGCCATGTTTTGTACCCATATAATCAAGGGATTGGAGGTGCGCTGTGCACAAGTCATTGATATGGATATAATCGCGGACGCAGGTGCCATCTGCGGTGTCATAATCCTTGCCGAAGACCTTGAGCCTTTTCCCACCTTTGAGCACAGCCTTCAGGACATTGGGAATAAGATGTGTCTCCGGGTTGTGCGCCTCTCCTATTTCCGCCTCCGGATCAGCGCCGGCCGCGTTAAAGTAGCGGAGGCTCACAGAATTAAGGCCGTATGCCTGCGCGTAGTCCTTCAAAATCCGTTCTACCATCAGCTTTGTCTGGCCGTAGGGATTGATGGGATTCTGGGGATGTGTCTCGTCAATGAAATCTTTGATCGGATTGCCAAAGGTTGCGGCGGAAGAAGAAAAAACAAATTTCTTTACTTCATATTTAATCATGGCATCGAGAAGATTCAGGGTGCCGATCACATTATTGCGATAATATAGCGCCGGATTGGCCATTGATTCTCCCACCAGAGATTTGGCGGAGAAGTGCATGACCGCATCAAAGCTTTGCTTGCTGAAAAGCTGTTCCAGGGCATTCTGGTCAAGAAGATCCCCTTCTGCAAGCTCCCCCCATTTAACCGCCTGGCGGTATCCGGTGGAAAAGTTGTCAAACACTGTAATTTTATGATCCTGGCCGGCAAGCATCTTTGCCATGTGGGAGCCGATGTATCCGGCCCCGCCGCAGATGAGTATATTCATAGTTTTAAAGTACGTTTATAGTTTTTCGTTTGAGAGGAATTAAACATTTGCAAACTGTAGCCGATGGAACAATCAAAGTAAATAAGTAGAACCACCTGTTTTCAGCAAAAAATTTTCTATCCCTTCTTTATTATGGTAGACTTTCCATATTGATCTTCTATACTCAACAGAATCTTTTCTCATCTTTGACTTACGACTCAGGGCTTATCATATGAAATATTTACTAACCATCCTTCTTCTGTTTTTTATCTCCACCGCAGTCACCCTTTATTTTCTCTGGCCCAGCGGTCAAAAACCTGCCAATGACATTGCGCTCAGCGTTAATGGCCATGGAATGTCTCAATTGCAGGTAGACAAACAGAGCAAAGGACAGGGGTATCATGGTGATGACGAGCGGGACAAGCTCAACTCCATCGTTACCAGGGAGATTTTACTCCAGGAAGCCGAGCGGAGCGGCATCGACAAAGAACCGGGATTCAGAGAGATGCTGAAGAGCTATTACGAGCAATCCCTGATCAAGATCCTTACCGACAGAAAACTTGCCTCCATCAAGGTGGAGGTGGCTGAGAGTGAAATCGATCATTACCTCTCCTGTTTTGGCAAGTTGTATACCTTTACCCGTCTGCCCATGATCAGCGGGAAAGTACCAAAAGGGGAGGCAGGACAACAGAGCTCGGTGCTCTTTGATGATCTGGCCGAATCGCTTCGTTTACTTCTGGCCGGATTAGAGCCAGGAGAAACTGCCAGCCAGTTTGATACGGGAACCGAGATTGGCCAGATCCGTCTCGACGCAGTCAGCAGGAAAACAGAAGGAGGTCAGGGTAGTGATCGGCAACAGGTCAAAGATGTCCTGACCCAATATAAAAGGGGACGGGAAATTGATAGCTGGATTCATGAACTGAGGAAAAAAGCATCCATCATTATCAATGGCAAGGTGGTCGATCATGAATAATACGCAATATAAAAGACGAAACTTTTTTGTGAAAAAAAACTTCCAGGGCAAGCTGATCCTGGGATATTTCCTTTTTATGATGGGTGGCGGCCTGCTCTTTATTGCCATTCTTGCCGCCTTTTCCGGAGACTCTTTGACCATCGCCTATCAAAATCATGACCTTCAGCTGGGACAGACGCCCTTAATACTCCTGCGAAAGGTGTTGATGGCCCATTGGATTTTTGTTGTCCCCGGGGGCGTTTTACTGGTCATCGCCACAATGTTCATCACTCACAGGATGGCCGGGCCGCAGTTTCGTTTTGAAAAGGCCCTGGATAACATGATCGCCGGCCGACTTGACGATACCATCTATCTCAGAAACAAGGACGAAGGCAAAGAACTGGCAGCTAAACTGAATTGCTTTAATATGGAGCTGTCTCAAAAAATAGAGACTATTGACAAGAATGCCAGGAAAGTTGATGACCTCCTCCAACAATACTCACTCCTTGATCCGAAATCGGTCAAACCCGAAGATCTGGATATGATTTGTCGGTCCATTACTCTGCAGAATGCAGAGATTCGCAAGATCACCAAAAGCTTTACCCTGCTCAATGAATAGCCGGCTGTGTCTTATCTGCCTACTGCTTTTGGGACTGCTTATTCAAATCGGGGAAGCTCGAGCTGAATATAACAGCAGATATGTGACGCTGTCTTATGACAATATGGAATTATTACGCGACTTCAGCGAGAATCTTAGTCTGGACAGAAAACTCAGTTACAGCATGCAGAAAAAGAATGTGGTCACCGTCGCTGACGAGGTCCTGGCCAAGGTAGATGTCATTATCGAAAAGGCGGAAGTGGTCCTGGATATGTTCCCCAATGGCTACCACATTAACCTGATCCTGGTACCAGATGCGGAAACGGTTTCCTCAATCTTCAAGCAGAAATACGGCAAATATGCCCATAACATTGCCTATTATTCCCTCTCGGAAAAGACCATCTATATCTCCGTGCAGGACACCCGCCTCCAGGTGCTGGCCCACGAAATCGCTCACTCTATTGTCGACCACTATTTCGACGTACGCCCGCCTTACAATATCCACGAACTGATGGCCCAGTTCGCTGAAAAACACATCACCGACTAACTCTAACTCCCCGCTCCATAAAGATACCTTTCAAGAAGGGAAACATACCTGCCCAGCTACAGCTCGTGATCGGGAAAAACGTCTGCTTAATCCTCAAAGACCTCCGGTGAGTGACGGATGATCTCGGCATTCACCAGGTAAATAACATCTTCGGCAATATTGGTGGCATGATCGGCAATCCTTTCCAGGTGGCGGCTGATGGACAGATTATGCAGCAGGATATTGATATGCTCGGGATGTTTTGCCAGCTCCTCCTTGACCAGGGCATACATATCCCGGTTCAATGCATCCACCCGATCATCTTCGGCCCGCACCCGATGTGCCTTCTGCACATCCAGATTAACCAGGGCCTCAATACTGCGGGTAAGCATCCCTTCCACAGTACGCATCATGGCGCTCATATCAAAGCCGATGGTGATTGCCGGCTGTTCAATAAGAAAGCTGCTGCGTTCGGCAATACCCACGGCCAGATCACCCACCCGCTCCAGCTCGTTATTGATCTTCAAGACGGCAATGATAAAACGAAGATCGCTGGCAACCGGCTGATGCAAGGCTAGGATCTTCAAGCAATCCTCTTCTATGGTCACCTCCAGATCATCAATTTCATGATCGCCGGAAAGTACCGCCTGTGCCATCTGCTGATTGCGATTGATGAGCGCAACCGTGGCCCGGTAGACGCGGTCTTCCACCTCGGTGCCCATATAGATGATTTTTTCTTTGAGCGCGTTGATTTCTTTCTGCAAATGCTGTGACATAATCTCCCCTTCAACCGAAACGGCCGGTTATGTAATCTTCGGTCTGTTTTTCCCGAGGCTTGGTAAATATCTTCTTGGTAGCATTAAATTCCACTAGATGTCCTTCATAAAAGAAGGCGGTATAATCTGAGATACGAGCGGCCTGTTGCATATTATGAGTGACGATAACAATCGTATATTCATTGCGCAGCTCGCCAATCAGATCTTCGATACGAATGGTAGATTTTGGATCAAGGGCAGAGGCCGGTTCATCCATGAGCAGGATATCAGGTCCCACGGCCAAGGCCCTGGCAATACAGAGGCGCTGCTGCTGCCCACCCGACAGCCCCAGGGCATTCGTCTCGAGCCGGTCCTTCACTTCATCCCATAAAGCGGAACGGATCAAACTTTTCTCGACAATCTCGGCGAGTTGATGCCGGTCATGGGTGCCATGAATCCGGGGACCATAGGCCACGTTGTCAAAAATGGACTTGGGGAAGGGATTGGATTTTTGAAAGACCATCCCCACCTTTCTACGCAACTGGACAACATTACTGCCATTTTCATAGATATCCTCACCGTTGATACGCACATCTCCCTCAAGCCGGGTTCCGGTGATGGTATCATTCATTCTGTTAAATATACGCAAGAATGTTGATTTGCCACAGCCGGAAGGTCCAATAAAAGCGGTAACCCGGCGACCGGGAATATCCATGCTGATATCAAACAGGGCCTGGGTGGAGCCATAAAAAAAATTAACTTTCCTGGTCGTGATAACATGCTCGGTATCTGCGGGAAAAAGAGAAGTCTCTACCATCGATATTTTTTCCTGAAATGAATGCGAATAATGATGGCCCCCAGACTGAGACCGAGGACCAGAAGTAAGAGGACAAGGGCCGTTGCATACTGCAGCGGCAGGACCTTGTCAGCTTCAGGATGCTGGGTGGCCAGGATATACAAATGGTATGGCAGGGCCATAACCTGATCAAAGATGGAGTTGGGCAGACGCGGCAGATAAAAGGCGGCAACAGTCAGCAGAATGGGTGCTGTTTCTCCCGCAGCCCGGCCGATTCCGAGAATAGAACCGGTGATGATTCCAGACAGAGAGTAGGGCAGGACATTGGTACGTATTGTCTCCCACTTGGTGGCACCCAAGGCCAGACTCGCATCCCTGTACCCTCGGGGCACAGCCCGCAGGGCCTCTTCGCTGGAGACAATAATGGTGGGTAGAACCATGCAGGCCAGGGTCAGGCTGCCGGCAAGAATTGAGGTACCGAAATTGAGAAAGAGGACAAAGAGGCCCAGTCCGAAAAGGCCGTAGACAATGGAGGGCACCCCGGCCAGGGTGATAATGGCCAGGCGGATGATAGCGGTGAAGCGGTTCTGCTCTGCATATTCAGAGAGATAGATTGCGCTGCAGATACCAAGGGGCAGGGCCACGATAATGGTTCCTGCCAGCAGGGACAGTGTGCCGACAATGGCCGGCAGAATCCCGCCCTCGGCGCCGCTCTTGCGGGGATACTCGGAGACAAACTCCCAGCTCAGGGCCGGCAGGCCATGGCGGATAATATCAACAAGGATATAACCGATCACCAGGACGATGGAGTACATCACCAGCCTGATGAGGAAATAGATTATCTGCTCCGACCGTGTGTTCATTTCATCATTCCGTAGCGCACCAGAACCCGCTGGGCAATGATATTAAGGAGAAAGGTCACTGCCAGCAGTACCAGGCCGATCCAGAAGAGGGCCTGATAATGAATACTGCCGAAAGAGACCTCACCCATTTCCGCAGCAATGGTGGCGGTCATGGTCCGCACCGGGGCCAGCGGCGACCAGGAGATAAGGGCGGAGTTGCCGGTGACCATGAGCACGGCCATGGTCTCACCGATTACCCGCCCGATACCGAGCATAATCGCGGCGATAATCCCGGGCAGGGCGGCTGGGATTATCACCTGAAAGATAGTCTGCAAATCACTGGCACCCAGGGCCTGTGAGGCGTCCTTATAGGCGCGCGGCACACTCATGATCGCATCTTCCGACAGGGTGATCACTGTAGGAATGGCCATGAGGGTCAGCAGCATGGCACCGGTCAGAGCGCTCAATCCGGTGCCAAGCCCAAAGAGGGTTTTGATCAGCGGAGCCAGAACCACCAGGCCGAAGAAACCCAGGACCACCGATGGAATACTGGCCAGCAGCTCAATAAAGGGCTTGAGGATCTCCCGTTCAACAGGACTGGCAATCTCGGCGATATAGATGGCGCCCAGCACGGAAAGGGGGATGGTGAAGACCATGGACAGCCCGGTGACCAGAGCGGATCCGCTCACCAGGGGCAGGATGCCGAAATGTTCCTGGACAAAGGAAACGGGAACCCACTGCCGGTCAAACAGGGCACCAAGGCCAGGCTTGACGACAAAGGGGGCGGATTCCTTCATCAGAAAGATAAAGATAAGCGTAACCAGGAGAATACTGGTCGAGGCTGCGCTCAGCATGAGAAGGCGCATGGCCTTGTCTTTCCACATGATCGTTATTTTACGGAGATATACCCGGTTTCCGTGACAATCTTCTGACCAGCATCACTGAGTGCAAAATCAACAAAAGCCTTCACCTCCGGGGAAGAGCTGCCATTGGTATACAGATAGAGGGGGCGGGCCACCGGATAGCTGCCGGCGCGAACCGTCTCATCACTGGGCAACACGGCCGGAGCGTCATCGCCTGGCTTGACACCCACCATCTTCACGGTTGCCTTGGCCTCAAGGGCAAAGGCGAGGCCGACATAGGCAATGGCTCCCTTGTCCGAGGCCACAGACTGCACCAGGGCCGATGTTCCTGCCAGGAGTCTGGCCTTGGGGGTATAATCCGCCTTCTTCAGCACATGCTCCTGAAAGAAGACAAAGGTGCCGGAACTTGATTCCCGGGAAAGAACGATAATGGGAAGATCCGGGCCGCCCACATCCTTCCAGTTTGCATATTCGCCGATAAAGATCTTGCGCAGCTGCTCCATGGAAAGATCGGCAATCGGATTTTCCGGATTGACGATGATCGCCAGACCGTCACGGGCCACAGTCTGCTCCACCAGAGCAATCTTTTTCTGGGCGGCAATCTCTTTTTCCTTGCCCTGCATCTCCCGCGATGCGGCACAGATATCTGTAGTGCCGTTGAGCAGGGCGGCAACGCCGGTACCTGAACCACCGCCGGTCACCGAAATCTGGCTGTCGGGGTGCTGGGCCATAAACTGCTCGGCCCAGGTGCTGGTCAGGTGCACCATGGTGTCGGATCCCTTGATGCTGATCATCTTCCCGGAGCCGGTCGCGGAATCTCCCTTGGCCGCTTCCTTCTGACCGGAGTCACAAGAGACCTGAATCAGGAATAATACAAGAACAGAAAGCCATGCGAGCACCCTTTTGATTTCAGTCATCATTTTATCCTTTTCATAATTATTCGCATTCCAGAAATGAATGCTGCAACACCCTGCAGCCGAAGAAGCACCAGTCACAGCAGAATCCACCTAAGCCATTCTTGACAATCTCGTAAAAACTCAAAAAAGTCTGTCATTTCGAGCGACAGCGAGAAATCTTACTACTCAACCAGTTGATACTATTAAGATTTCTCCCTATGGTCGAAATGACATTATAGTAATTTGTACTTTTTACGAGACCATCATTCTTAATGAAAAAATAATATTTTTACTATACTCAACTGCTGTCAACCCTGTCAATGTCAACACCCGTATCCGGATCGTTTTTAAAGCCAGCCCCGCCTCCTGAAAAATCTGACCATCACCATGGCCACAAGCACCAGGACCGCCCAGAAGACAAAATAACTGTAACGGTAGTGCAGCTCCGGCAGATAGTCAAAATTGGTCCCGTAGATCCCGGCAATAAAGGTCAAAGGAATGAAGATTGCTGAAAAGATGGTCAAGACCTTCATGATTTCATTCAATTTATTACTCACTCCGGTATTGTAGATATTCAGATAATCAAAGAGCATCTCACGATAGGTGTCTATAATCTCAACCGACTGCAAGGCCAGGCCCTGCATATCCTTGAGAAAAGGAGCCGTCTTATCGCTTATCAGCTCCGAATCGAGAAAGTTCAACTGCTGAGTGAGTTCCCTGAACGGCCTGACAGCCTTGCGGACATAGCTCATCTCGCTTTTATAGCGGATGATCTTTTCCAGTACCGCCTGACCGGTTCCAAAGAGAACCTCTTCCTCCAGCTCCTCCACCTGTTCTCCCAACCGTTCGATGATAAAGATATAGTTGTCAACGACCGTATCAAGCAGGGCATAGGTGAGATAATCAAGCCCTGCCCCCCTGATTCGTCCTTTCTGCCTGCGGATTCGCTCCCGCACCGGCTCAAAGGTATCTCCCGGTTGTTCCTGAAAAGTAAGAAGAAAATTCGGTCCCAGCACCATACTCAACTGTTCGCCGACAACCTGCTCCTGCTCCTGATCAAGGTGCAGCATCTTGACCACCAGGAAGATACAGTCATCATACTCCTCTACCTTGGGGCGTTGCCCGGTATGAACAATATCCTCCAGAATCAGGGGATGGAGCCCAAAGCTCCTGCCGATCTCCATGATCAGATCGGTATCATGCACCCCGTCAATATTGATCCAGGTGGCGCTGTCTGAGTCCCTGAAACGCTTCCCCTCGGCCATCTCTTTCAGTTCCAGTTCCTGCAGATTGCCCTGGTCATAATCCATAACAGTGACCCTGGCCTGCTCAACCTTCTGACTGCCGACAAATATCACAGAACCAGGCGTCCGATGCAGACTTGCCTCATTCTTTTTCAGAAATCGTGCCATACGCCTCTCTCTTTAGGTCCGCCGGGTCACCAGCAATTACTTTTTAGCGAAAGCCACCTCTGTCTCCTCTTTTTGATCACAGAATTATTGCAATCGTAACAGAGATGTGGCAAAAGTTCTATCCTCTAAAAAGAGCAGCGCTGAAAAGCGGTGCTAGAATACAACGGGGAGTACTTACATGACAGTAGCGAATATAATAATCACGGTGCTGGGCGGCCTGGCGCTGTTCTTGTTCGGTATGAAAACCATGAGCGACGGCCTGCAGAAAGTGGCAGGCCCAACCATGCGAACCATTCTGTCCAAAATGACGGGAAACCGTTTTTCGGGTGTTTTCACGGGCACGCTGATCACCTCGATGGTTCAGTCTTCGAGTGCCACCACGGTGATGCTGATCAGTTTTGTAAGCGCGGAGCTGCTGACGCTGACTCAGGCGGTCGGGGTCGTTATGGGCGCCAACATCGGCACCACCATGACCGGCTGGATTGTGGCCCTCTTCGGATTCAAATTTAAAATAATTCTGCTCTCTTTTCCCGCCATTTTCCTGGGATTTCTGCCCCGCCTGCTTGGCATGCACAAGCAGGCAGACTGGGGCGAAGTGCTGCTGGGGTTCGGCGTACTCTTTCTGGGACTCGATTTCATGAAGGAATCCGCAGAAAGCCTTAAGGATTCCGCAGCTATCCTCGCCTTTGTCCAATCCGTAGATGCCTCTACCTGGCTGCACCGACTGGGAACAGTGGCCGTCGGAGCGATCATAACCATGATTATTCAATCCTCTTCTGCGACCATGACCATCACCATGACCCTGGCCACGCAGGGCATCATTGATGTGCCTTCGGCCTGTGCACTGGTTCTCGGTGAAAACATCGGTACCACAATCACTGCCAATCTTGCCGCCCTGGGAGCCTCCCGCGAAGCCAAGCAGACGGCGGTTTCTCACTCCATTTTCAACCTGTTCGGGGCTCTCTGGGCCATCATACTCTTTAATCCTTATCTGCAATTCATCGATTATATTGTCCCTGGAGAATTGATGAATTCATCCACCGGCACGGCGGTTTCCATGGTCGCCCTGGCAGCCCATGTCGCCATGTTTCACACCTTGTTTAATATAATCAACACCGGTCTCTGCCTGCCGTTTATACAACAGATTGCCTGGGCCGCCGCAAGGATCGTTCCCTCTAAGATACTGAAAGATCGGCCTATCCTTCAGTATCTGGACCCCCATGTCATCAGTTCACCGCCCATGGCGCTGCACGCCGTACGTCTGGAAGTACGCAACATGACCTCCGAGGTTAAGTCAATGCTCGACAAGGTGCTTCTGCTGATCGAATCACCCGTTGCCAAAATGGGAATCGTGGCTGACGCCATCAGTCAATCGGAAAACAAGGTGGATTATCTGGAAAAAGAAATCGTCCAGTATCTGGTGATCATCACCCAGGGCGAAACGTCACGCAGCGAGGCCCGTGAAATCACCGGCCTGATCGGTGCGGTCCACTACATTGAGCGCATCGGAGATCGCTGTGAGGCCCTGCACAAACTGCTGGCCCGGCGCTACGATCAAAAAATTGAGCAATCTGAAGAAGCGACAAAACAGCTTATGGAGATCGGCAGTACCACTCGCCAGTTCCTGCGGCTCATTTCCGATAATCTGGAACATCCTTCACCGGAAATCATGGTCACCGCCCAAGGGCTGGAAAACGCCATTGACGAAATGCGCATACGCATGCGCGACAGCCATATTTCCCGTCTCCATGAACAATGCTGTTCCGTGGCCAGCGGCCTGATGTTCATCGACATGCTCACCTCTTTTGAGAAAATCGGCGACCATGCCTACAGCGTGGCCCAAATACTGGGTGGCGAGCACTGAACACCGCGTCAGTTGGAGTTCCCGCAGATGTTCCTCATAGCCATTAGACGAAACCTGCAATCGATCATGTCCCCATAATCCTGGAACGAAACAGAAAAAATACCGCCCCCAGCAGACACAGCCCTGCCCACAGATAATCCAGAGATAACTTTTCCTTCACGTAAAACAGTGAAAAGGGAACAAAAACAGACAGGGTCACCACCTCCTGGAGGATCTTCAACTGGCCCACATTCATCACTTGATGGCCAATCCGATTGGCGGGCACCTGCAGCAGATACTCAAACAGAGCGATCCCCCAACTCACCAAGGCCGCAAAGATCCATGGCCGATGTGCCATATTGGTCAAATGACCATACCAGGCAAAGGTCATGAACACATTGCTGCAACAGAGTAAAATCAGGGTGACAATATAAGGATTCATCTTCTCTTTCCGCCTCATAGAGCAAAAATCAATCAACACAATCAAGAAATTTGACAATCTCGTAAAAACTCAAAAAAGTCTGTCATTTCGAGTGACAGCGAGAAATCTTATTCCTCAACCAATGGATACTATTAAGATTTCTCCCGCTGGTCGAAATGACATTATGGCAATTTGTACTTTTTACGAGACCA
>JBDRQE010000070.1:0-65771 GCA_043826415.1 Pseudomonadota bacterium | reverse complement strand
TATTCTGCCGCATACGCAGTTACCTCTCGACCTGCCGAAAACAAGGCGTTACTGCATCTGATGCTTTACGGTTGCTCTTCCGGGGGAAATGGCCTTTCTTTATGGAAAGCACTGCGACAACCATGGGCGCTGAATAGTTACAAGTATTGAAGCAACAAACATCAAATTCCTATCTAGAAACAACCATTTGGCATTAATTATGGGAAATATTTCAAGAGGGATCCATTGGCAATCTTAACAATTTAAGCAAAACTGCAAGTTGCGATTATTCCTGAATACGTAAAAACAAGGTGTCAGTTGACAAAAACAGCCATATCAGTTCCTTCTCTCTAACTACTCCTTGTCTTTGCCTTCCCCTTCATTTTCAGCTTGAGATGAGCTCTCTTTGGTCGCATCTACCAAACCAAGCAAGCTCATATTCTGTTTCTGAGGCCTTGGAGCGGCCTTGCCGGTGGAATCCGTTACCCTCCTCACCACCCTTGGTGAGATGCGCTTCCCTTTGGCGCTTGGATTTTTGAGCAGATAATCATCAAAATAGACCTCCATGGTATTGCTCTTGGCACGGGGAGAAGGTGCAAGGCCGACATGGGCACTGGTCCCCTCACCCATCAGCAGCAGCAGTATCCGTGAACGCTTGTCTTCCGGGAAGAGTCGATACTCCTTATCCAGGATAAACTTGGGCGTGGTAAATCGCTTGGCATAGGTCAGATTCTCCTGGCCATCCCGATAGAGGACATTGAAGATCAGGCCGTCTTCAACAACCCCGATCCAGGCCAGTTCATGACCGATAAAGAGTTTATCGGTCACCGGGATCACCTTGTACATGCCGTCGTTGAAGATCAACAGGAGCCGGTCGTATTCGGAACAGTGCAGGGAGAAATCCTGTTTTTCATCCTCGGCCTTGATATTATGGCCCAGAAAACCTGTGGCGCGCTGATAACCGACCACCAGATTGGCGAGGGCCGCACTGCGCACGCTGACCTCCTCAAACTCGCAGAGTTCCGTCTGCCTCGGGTAGAGATAGCCATATTTTTTCAGCAGGTCGCCAAGGAAGGAAACCGTGTATCCGACCATATCCTTGAGGTAATGACTGATCTTCTTGATCTCGCTGCGGATCTCCCTGATTTCTTTCTGCTGCTTGTTAATATCATAACGGGAGATGCGCTTGATTTTAATCTCGAGCAGACGCTCTATATCCTCGTGAGTGACTGGCCGCAGCAGCTCGGCAGTAAAGGGTTGCAGAGCGCTGTCCACGCTCTTGATCACGGCCTTGTAGCTGGTCTCTTCCTCGATCTGTTTATAGAGCCGTTCCTCGATAAAGATCTGTTCCAGCAGTCTGGCGTGCAGTTTTTCCTGCAATCTGTCGAGGTCAATCTCCAGTTCTTTGGTCAGATCATGGACAAGTTTCCGGGTATTGTGCTCCAGCACCTCTTCGACCGTACAGGTGAGCGGGGTATTGTCTTTGATCAGGGTAAGATTGGGGGTAATGGCAACCTCGCAATCGGTGAAGGCATAGAGGGCCTCAATGGTCTCCTTGGCATAGACCCCCCGGGCCAGATTGATCTCGACCTCGACATCCTCCGCCGTATAATCATTGATGGAGAGGATCTTGATTTTCCCGGCCTTGGCCGCCTTCTCAACGGATTCGATCAGTGACTGGGTGGTTGTCCCGTGAGGAATATCCTTGACAATAATGGTCTTGTCGCTTGCCTCCTCAATGCGGGCCCGACAGCGGATCCGGCCATTGCCATGATCATAATGGGAGACATCCACCAGCCCCTTCTTCTGGAAATCGGGATAGAGGGTGATCTCTTCATTGTGCAGCAGTTTGATCTGGGCCTCAAGGAGTTCGCAGAAATTATGGGGCATGATCTTGGTGGCCATGCCGACCGCAATCCCATCCGCCCCGAGCAGCAGCAGCAAGGGAATCTTGGCCGGTAGAGTTACCGGCTCCAACATCCTGCTGTCATAGGACTCAACGAACTCGGTCAGATCCTTGTTGAAAAGGATCTCTTTGGCCAGGGGCGTGAGACGGCATTCGATATAACGGGCGGCCGAGGCCTGATCGCCGGTATAGATATTGCCGAAATTTCCCTGCCGCTCAATCAGGTATTCCTTGTTGGCCAGATTCACCAGGGCGGAGAAGATGGAGGCGTCCCCATGGGGATGGAGTTTCATGGTCTCGCCCACGACATTGGCCACCTTGTGGAAGCGGCCGTCCTCCATATTGAACAGGGTCTGCAGAATACGGCGCTGGACCGGCTTCAGACCGTCGTGGATGTCGGGAATTGCTCGTTCCCTGATGACATAGGAGGAGTACTCAAGAAAATTCTTTTCAAAGAGGTTCTGCAGTCTTCCGTACTGTGAGTTCATAAAAAAATTGAAGGTTGAAAGTTGAAAGTTGAAAGCTCTTTCAGGGGTATGGAAATGATAAATTCCCTTATGATTGACAATCTCGTAAAAACTCAAAAAAGTCTGTCGTTTCGAGTAACAGCGAGAAATCTTATCCTCAACCAAAGGATACTATTAAGATTTCTCCCGCTGGTCGAAATGACATTATGGCAATTTGTACTTTTTGCGAGACCCTTATGATTGAAAAGGTAACGCTTAAGATCAGGCTTAAATCGTGGTTACCAGATGTTCCATGATGTACTGCTTGCGTTCCGGAGTATTCTTCCCCATGTAAAAAGAGAGGATCTTGCTCACCTCGCTGACCGTCCCCATATTAACCTGCTGGAGGCGGATATCAGGGCCGATGAACTGTTTGAATTCCTTGGGGGAGATCTCGCCCAGTCCTTTGAAACGGGTCATCTCCACATTACCGGCCTTGGTGCTGGTCCCTTGCAGTTGTTTGACGGCAGCAGTCTTTTCCATATCTGAATAACAGTAAAAGGTCTCTTTCTTGTTACGGACACGAAAGAGCGGGGTCTCAAGGATATAGACGAAACCGAGCTTTACCAGCGGTTCAAAGTAGTGGAGAAAGAAGGTCAGCAGCAAATTGCGGATATGGAGCCCGTCCACATCCGCATCGGTGGCCAGGATAACCTTGTCGTAGCGCAGATTGGAAATGGACTCTTCAATGTCGAGGGCCCGCATCAGGGAATACATCTCTTCATTCTTGTACAAGAGCGCCAGTTTCTGCCCCAGGACGTTCATGGGCTTGCCTTTCAGGGAAAAGACCGCCTGGGTCAGCGGGTCGCGAGAGGAGACGATGGAACCGGCTGCCGACTGCCCTTCGGTGATGAAGACCATATTGGCGTTGCCGTCTGGTGATGGTTTTTTGCGCGTGGGATGATGTTTGCAGTCCTTCAGCTGGGGAATCTTGAAGGCCACTTTTTTTGATTTGGCCTTGGCCTCCAGACGGACACTCTGCAACTCCTTCCTGACCTTTTCATTGCGCTGGATCTTCTCCAGCAGTCTGTCCGCTGTCTCGCTATTTTTATAGAGGGCACTGGAGACCGCGTCTTTCACCTTGTTCACGATCCAGGATCGGATATCGCCATTGCCCAGCTTGTTTTTGGTCTGGGATTCAAAGAGAGGGTCCTTGATCTTGATCGCCAGGGTACCGACTATGCCATCCCGCACATCCTGGCCGACAAAGCTTTTTTTGGAAAACTCATTGACCCCCTTGAGAATTCCCTCACGGAAGGCGGAGAGATGGGTGCCACCCTCACTGGTATAGGTGCCGTTGACAAAGGAATAATAGGTATCGCCATAGCCGTCGGTATGGGAAAAACAAAACTCCAGGGTGGGATCACGGTAATAGATGGGCTCATATATGTTCTGATCATCCAGCTCCTTGGCCAGCAGATCAAGCAGGCCATTGGCGGAATAATAACAGGTCTTGTCCAGATAGACCTTCATCCCGGCATTGAGATAGGCATACCGCCACAACCTCTCTTCGATAAAGCGAAGATCAAAGGCGAAATCCTGGAACATCTCCCGGTCCGGGACAAATTCAACCAGGGTGCCGTTCGCCTCGCTGCTCTCGCCGCTCTCCTGGCTGACCAGCTCTCCTTTGGTGAACACTGCACTGGCAAACTTGCCGTCACGAAAGGCTGTAACCTTGAAGTATGACGACATGGCGTTCACCGCCTTGGTGCCCACTCCATTCAGGCCAACGGAGAACTGAAAGACCTCGGTATTATACTTGGCGCCGGTATTGATGGTGGAGACGCAGTCAACAATCTTGCCCAGAGGAATACCCCGGCCAAAGTCGCGAATCGTCACCATCCCGTCTTCACCTATATGGATATTGACCCGTTTACCCGCCCCCATGATATATTCATCGACGGCATTATCAACAACCTCCTTGAGCAGGATATAGATGCCGTCATCAGGATGAGTGCCGGTGCCAAGGCGACCGATATACATTCCAGGCCGCTTGCGGATATGCTCAAGGGAACTGAGTGTCTTTATCTTACTTTCATCGTAACTATGAGAGGATAGTGTCATAATATAATATTATATATAGGTTTCACGAGGGCTTTTTTGCATACTCTTATTCAGGCCTTGCAATACTATTGTATTTCACTATATTAATCAACTCTGATGGCCACGCGGAAACCGTTATGAAATCCCCCCTTTTTTACCCAGGTATTCTCCATGCATTGCCCCCTGCCCACATTATCGCCAACCGTATTGACCATTGCCGGCTCAGACCCCTCTGGCGGGGCAGGAATCCAGGCTGACCTGAAGACCATGACCGCCATCGGAGTCTATGGCGCAGCGGCCATTACCTGCATTACCGTCCAGAATTCCCTGGGCGTCACCGAATCTGTCCCTTTGGAAGCCGGGCTTGTGGCCAGACAGGTTCAGGCCGTACTTGCTGACCACCATGTGACCCATATCAAAATCGGCATGATCGGCACCATGGAGATAGCCAGGTCCTTGGGAAAACTCCTTGCAGATTATTGCGGAGAGGTGATCTATGATCCTGTCCTGGCCTCGACCACCGGCCAATCGCTGTTCAATAATTCCAGCCTGGCCGAGCTGAGCGAGGATCTCATCAGCAAAGTCACCGTCCTGACTCCCAATGGCGATGAGCTGGCACGGCTGAGTCAGCAGAAAATAACAACAGCGGAAGAAGCCCTACGCTGTGCCGGAACCATCATGGCCAGACATGAACATCTGCGGGCGGTGATCGTTAAGGGCGGGCATCTGGGAGCAGACAGCACAGATATCCATGATTATCTGGTCATGAAAAATGAGGAAGTGGTTGTCAGCAGACGAAGACGCATAAAAAGTGCCAATCTGCACGGAACCGGCTGTACCTGCGCCTCCGCCTTCGCTGCCTTTCATTGTCGGGAAAAGGATTACGGCAAGGCATTTGCCCTTACCGCTGCCTATATGGACAGCCTCATCAGCAGGAGCAGCTCCATCTCACTGGTAAAAAGCGGTATCAACGGGCCGCTTGTCCATGCCCTGTAGCCAGAGAAGGGAATGAAGGTGTTCATAACACCTTTCTCTGAAACAGCAGCGAATCATCTTCAAATGATTCGCTTATCAATTTTCAGATGGTAAATGGCAGGGGATAGCAGGAAAATGGGGGTGGGAAATAAGGTCAGACAGCGAATTTCCATTTCGGGGCTATTCGCGTGCAAAATGCATTGGGCAACAAAGCTCCGATACGACCGGCTATTCAAGGGCCGTCAAGAAATTACCATTACATTTTTATCTATTTCATTACGGCACCTTATGCCGTTCACGATACGAGAATGTTATAGTTATTTATTTACAACGGCTTACTTCCGGCAAAGGAACAGAAAGCTAGTAGCCGGCGGGGTTGCGCTACAATCCTGCTCCCTGCAGACTGAGAACCAGTTCTTGCTGTTCAGTCGAGAGTTGCTCAGGAACCTGCACACCAAGTTTAACATAGATATCTCCACGACTCCCAAGCGGGCCGCTGGGCAAGCCGTGACCTTTGATCCGCAATCTGGCATCCGGCTGGATGCCGGAAGGGACATTGACCATAAATTTCTTTCCCTCCAGAGTCTCGATTGCCACCTTTGTCCCTAGGCAGGCATCGCTGAAAGAGATCCACTTTTCGCAAATTAGATCATCCCCATCTCTTTCAAAACGATCATGCTTGCTCACCTCTACTTTGAGATAAAGGTCACCCGGGGGGCCACCCTGCGGAGATGCGGCGCCCTTCCCTTTCAAACGCAATTTTTTTCCTGCCTCAATCCCCTTAGGAATCTTGACCGTGACGTTCCGGGATGCACCATTAGTGCGTAAGCTGATATTCTTTTCAGCCCCATGCATGACTTCATCCAAGGTTACTGACAATTGATAGGTCAGGTCCTGACCTTTGGCCGGCTGCTGGCAGCCACCTCCCCCACAACCACCGCCCATTCTACTCCCGCCACCCTGCCCAAAGAATGATTGAAAGGACTGGGCCCCTCCACCCATATTGCTGCGAAAGGTCGTGGAGCCGCCGCCGGCGCCAAATTGACGGAGAATATCATTCAAATCAAAGTTACGGAAGATGTCTTCCTGCGAATAGCGTTGATGAAAAGTGGAAGAGCCAAATGTGTCGTATTGTTTTTTCTTTTCCGCATCCGACAGTACCGCATAGGCTTCATTAATCTCTTTAAACTTTGCCTCGGCTGTTTTATCCCCCTGGTTCTTGTCTGGATGATATTTCAGGGCCAATTGACGATATGCTTTTTTGATCTCAGCAGGAGAGGCGCTTTTGGGTATGCCTAATGTTTCGTAATATTCCATTATTGATTTATGATAAGCGAAGTGTGTTGTGATAAAAAGATATGTACTTGAATGTTCAATGAGTCAAATAATAGGAATGCATTGTTTATCAGTCAAGCCTACCAACAGCAATGACAAAAAACGTTCAATAAAAAAAAGCGGAATCCTGAATGATTCCGCTTCTCCTTCCTACACCTTATTTTATTTCATAACACTCAAAAAGGGACATCATCCCTACCTCCTCCACCCATCATGCCGGCAGGAGGTTCAGAATAAAATGATTCCTGCGATCCGCCGCCCGCGCTGCTTCCACCGCTATATCCACCATCCGCCGAGCCTTTTGAATCAAGCATCTTCATTTCATTTGCTACAATTTCAGTAGTATATTTATCATTGCCGTTTTGATCCTGCCACTTTCTGGTCTGGAGCTTGCCTTCAATATAGACTTTTGAACCTTTATGAAGATATTGACCGCAGATCTCAGCCAATTTCCGCCATACAACAACACGATGCCACTCGGTTGTTTCCTGCATCTGACCATCCTTATCTTTCCAACGTTCAGTGGTGGCGACATTAAAAGTGGCAACGCCTGTTCCACTCTGAGTATAACGAATCTCAGGATCTTTCCCAAGATGACCAATAAGCATAACTTTGTTCAGCATAATTTCTCCTGCACCATGGGTAATTCATTGATGTATCATAAAAGACAGAAAGCATCCATAATGCTTCATTAATCCTCTGTCTGATTTTAAAGTCCATCACGAAACAATCATTCTAATCCTGACGCGTTCGTTCTGGTCCCTGTATACCGATTACTATCTTGTAAATGTTACAGCTATTTCTGAATGGCAGCTGAGTCAGCATTCTTCTTACCATAGAGCAAGTGCATTCTTCCAGAAGAAAATCAACACCCCTGATTTCACAACGGGGATCATCCCCGCACTGTCTGATCCAGCATCTGAGGAATCCCTCCTCTTTCTTCCGGAGTATACCCCATTACCTCCTGCCAGATCTCATCACTTTCCATACAAAAATAAATGCAGGTCTTCGGATGAACTTTTTTTTGCAAGAGATTATAAATGTACTGATACAATTTCACCCGATGGGGACGAAAATAACGGCTCTTACCATCCAGTCCTTCGATGAATTCCTGGTAATAGATTCGCGACTGGGGAAAACGCCCAGTCCCTATTTTCTTGAGAGCCGGCAGGTAGCGCAACGCCCCCATGGAAATCCAGGCGATGTTTTCAACCGGCACTGTATCAAAGAGACGGGTAATGGTCTCCGCATACCCTTGCTGCCATCCGGGATGTTCAATAATGGGGTCAAAATGAAAGGCCAGCTTGTATCCCCATTGAGCGCACTGCCGGGCGGCAGCAAGTCTCTGCTCAAGGGTAGCTGTCCGGATCTCTTCCCTGACCATGATGGGGGTGCTGTTCAGAGACCAGGCAACAACTGTGCGTCCCTGATGATCAAGACCTTCCAGGTTATGAATAACGGCGCTTTTGGTTTTAAGCTCCAGTACCGCCTGTTGCCGGCCAGCCATGAAGCGCACCAGTGTCCTGCTGAGATTGGTAAATCTGTCCAGGGCCAGGGAATCGGTAAATTCTCCGGTACCAATTCGAAAAAATCGATCCGGTTCCGCCGCAAAGGCCGTGTTCATCTCACCTATCAGGTCATCAACATTAACAAAAAAAGTGAGCCATGGCTTGTTCAGATAGGCCTGCAGAATACAGTAAACACAGTCCATAGGACAGTTCATCCCAATATTCAAGACCTGATATTCACAGCAGCGATACTCACGGGTGGCGGGACAGGGTTTAAAAAAAAGCCCCCTGTTGCGGCACAGTAACAGATGCTGTTTCCCGACACTAAGATTCTCGGGATAGTCTCCCGGAACTGCCTCCAGATCCTGATAATCTGGAATAATGGTATAGGGCAGTTTGCTCCGGGCAAGAATTTCTCGGGTATAGGGAAGATCCAGACAGGATTCTTCTACATGAATCTGCTTAACAAAGAGCGATGGATCGGCCCAGGATTGTATCTGTGACATTCGCATTCCGACCAGACAAGGACCGGCCTCCTCATTCCATTTCATAATCCAAAAAAAATCTCGAACGGAGTGCTTGATATTTCTTGTATATATTCAAATACTCTGCCCCTTCCTGATCCTTACCATGCTTGATACAGCCACGACCATAGACCAGACATTTCTGCTGCAATTCCTGAAGGGCGAGATCATGCTGTTTTCGGCTCAGGCCTGCACTCTCCAGAAGACGCATGATGGCATGAATACGTAATTTATCCATGCCTACACGGTATTGATAAGAAACCTGATCTTCCCTCCCTCCTTCTTTAACAGTAAGTGGCTTATCAACCAGAAGAAAAGGATATTTGCAGCTAGTACGTAACCAGAAGTCGTAGTCTTCGCAACAGGGAAGTATGGGCGAAAAAAGGCCTATGGTCGTAAACAACTCTTTTCTTACCATGACTGTCGACATCCCCACAGTACAAAGTTGCAGGCAGTGATCGAAGATATCACCATGACGCGGTTGATTCTTTTTTTTCTGATTCAGATGCACGCCTTTTCGCAGCCATTGTTCCCTGGTGTAAGAAATCAGATAGCCTGGATTTTCCTCCATGGCCCTATATTGCCGGGCTAATTTATCTTTCCGCCAATGGTCGTCAGAATCAAGAAAAGCGACCAGTTCAGATTGAGCATGACCAATACCAAGATTCCTGGCAGCAGCTGGCCCCATGTTCTCCTGATAAAAAAAATGAATGGGGATGACGCTGTGTTCACGTAATGAGGAAACAAGTGCGACCGTCTGGTCTGTGGAGCCGTCATCTATCACCAGAATTTCAGAACAGGCGAGTGTTTGTCGCAGTACAGAACGTATCGCCCGTCCTAAAAATGCTTCTCTATTATAGGTTGGAATAATAACAGAAATTGCTGTCATTTCAATACATAGCCGTTCAACAAAGGAGAAGTGAAGCTGAGGACAACATAAAAGGAAGTGGCTTTTTTCATCTGAAATACTGTATAATTAAAAATTTAGCAACTTCTCTCACATTCCAGGAGGTTGGATTCTTGCCTTTAATCTTTTTCCTGTCCCTTTATCATGAGCACTGAAATACTTATAAACGCAACAAGTTACGAAACACGAATCGCTCTTGTCGAAAACAATCATCTTGTTGAACTACATATCCAACGGCCCTCTGAAAAAGGACTGGTCGGTAATATCTACAAAGGTCGAGTGGTAAGGGTATTGCCCGGAATGCAGGCGGCATTCGTTGACATCGGCCTGGACAGAACAGGATTCCTGTATGTGGATGATGTCTATATCTCCATGACTGAACTTGAACAGAGACTCCTTGGCCAGGATCAACAGCCATGCGGTAAATTCAATTTTACATCCTCCACCTCCGACAACGAAATTCGCCGTATTTCCGGGATGAATATAGAGGATCTGTTACGTGAAGGACAGGACATCACCGTCCAGGTTGGCAAGGATCCCATTGGTACCAAAGGGGCCCGTCTCACCTGCCACATCACACTGCCTTGCCGCAATCTTGTTTTCATGCCTCTCACTGATCACATTGGTATCTCCAGGAAAATTGAAGACGAAACACTGCGTCAAACCTTGCGCGAACGTATTGAAAGGCTTCGTCCTGCCGGCACCGGCTTTATTGTCCGTACCGTTGCCGAATATGCTGACATGGAAGAGCTGGAGGCAGATATGGAGTTTCTGCTGCACTTATGGGATGAGGTTCAAGATATTAATTCAAGTTCTTCCGCCCCTTCCCTGGTCTATGAAGACCTTGACATCACCTTTCGCTCTGTACGTGACCTCTTTACCGCTGAAGTGAACACTCTGGTGGTGGACGACAAAGACACCTATGAAAAGCTGTTGAGTTTTATTAAAATTTTTGCCCCCGACCTGCAGCATCGGATTGTTTTTTATAAGGAGGCAGCGCCACTTTTTGAGGCACATGGTATCGAGATAGAGATCAGCCGGGTCATCGAGAAGAAGGTTTGGCTCCGCTCGGGAGGTTACATTATTATCGAAACGACTGAAGCCCTCACGGTTATTGATGTCAATACCGGGCGTTTTGTGGGTAAAAATGACCTTGGAGAGACCATATTCAAGACGAATATGGAGGCGGTCAAAGAAATCGCTTACCAACTGCGACTACGCAATATCGGCGGGATTATCATTATTGATTTTATTGACATGGATGATGAACTGCACCGCGAAGAACTATTCACTTCATTCAAGGAAGCCGTTAAGAAAGATAAGAGCAGGATAAACATCCTCAAACTTACAGAATTCGGCCTGGTCCAAATGACACGAAAACGCAGTTGCGAAAATTTAAAGCAACTCCTGTGCGAGCCGTGTCATTATTGTGCCGGTGAAGGCAACCTAAAATCCCGCCGGACAATCTGCTATGAAATCTTCCGGAAGATTTCCAGAGATGCCTTGAGGCATAAGGGAAACACGCTCACCCTCAAAGTCCATCCTCGAATTGCCGACATGCTGTTGAAAGAGGAAGAACATGTCACCCTGGGATTGGAGCGCAATACCAGAAAACGATTGGCCATCGTCCCTGATAATAATTTGCATATTGAAAAATATGAAATCTCTTGGCAGAATTGATAGTCTCGTAAAATAGTCATTACCTTGCTGACTATTTTATGACAGTTACTTATACCGGTCACATTATTTTAAGAATAGGATTAATTGTGGACAACTGCGGAAGGACATGACTTTTCCTGCAACAATACATTAAACAAGATCAACCAAGGCGAACAAAGGAGCTCAAAGCCTCATGGCAGAACAACGGTTTAAAAAACAAGGCAACAAAAGAAACCTGCTGCAACCATTTCTTCTTCTACTCATTGTGGCGTTCCTGGCAGCTGTAGTGTTGGGCTCACTGACTCTCTTTGAGAGAGAAACACCAGTCATTACCATGGATGAAATTCCTGATTTTATTGGGGCAAACACCTCTCTGGATCTGACCATAGCAGATACGAAAAGCGGCATTCGCAGTATCAATATGACCATCATCCAGGGAGTTCAGAAAAAAGAAGTCTTACATACCGACTATCCCCGCCAGGGATATCTGGGAGAAGTTGGTCCGGCAGAGATCAAAGAAAAGCAACTCATTGACATCAAAACACTTGGGCTGAAAGATGGCCCCGCAGAAATCATTCTTGAAGTGCGTGATTATTCATTATGGGGATTATTTCAGGGAAATCTGGCACGTATTGCCAAAAATATCACCATTGATACCAAGGCGCCAAAGATTAATCTCCTCCATGCCACCCGCTATTTGAAACAGGGAGGCGCGGGTATTGTTATTTACCAGACAACGGAGGACGCCCTGCAGCATGGAGTTCAAATCAACGGCAATTTCCATCCTGGATTTCCGCTCAATGATGGACGAGAGCGCACATATATAGCTTATATAGCGCTACCCCACGATGCTGCGGCCATTGTTGATCCCAAGATAACGGCTGAAGACCTCGCAGGGAATACGGCCGCTATAGGCTTTCCCAGCACTTATAAAAAAGCAAACCAGAAACATGATGACATTAACATCAGCGATGGCTTTCTTTCTACAAAAATCCCTGAATTTGAAGAGCATTACCCGGAGATGAAGGGGGACATGACAGAAAAATATCTCTACACCAACCGGGATCTTCGGGATATAAATAATAAAAAAATCCATGATCTTTGTCAAAAATCAAGCCCTGAACGATTCTGGAAGAAAACTTTTCAGCGCATGCCCGGCAGTCCACGTGCCGCTTTTGCCGACCATCGTACCTATTTTTATAACGGACAGCCCATTGATGAACAGACTCATCTTGGCGTTGATATCGCCTCAACGCAAAGAGCTGATGTCAGAGCAGCTGAGGCGGGCAAGGTTGTCTTTACAGGTTATAACGGAATTTATGGTGAGATGGTGATACTTGATCATGGCCAGGGAATTTTCAGCCTCTATTCCCATCTCAGTCAGATCAATGTCACCATAGACAGCCAAGTGGATCAGAATACTGTCCTTGGACTGACCGGAACCACAGGTATGGCGGGAGGAGACCACCTGCACTTTTCGATGCTGATTAACGGCATTTTTGTCAATCCTGTCGAATGGTGGGATCCGCACTGGATTGCGGTCACCATTGATGGCCCAGTGGCAGGATCAAAATTCAATTAAAAAAATCCCCCGTCCTTCTCTATTTTTATCCAGAAAGACGGGGGATTTATATATATACTTAATCTTCTATCTCATAATCTCCCTGGCCACAGATACTGCAACGCAACACGGGATCATCTTTATCAAAAATAAACTCCCATTTTTTCTCCTCAATCAAGTCTGCCTGTTCCTGGCCGCAACTAATACAAACCCATTTATCACCCTCTTCAGTCTCAAACAAATGCATAATGCCTTCCTCTCTATAATAGAAATATCAAAATATGTACCTGAAAATCTGGCTGAAAGCATTCTCTACGATGAGTGCCTTTCTCGCTTTCTACCCTTCAACTTCCCCTTATTCTCTTTATAAACTTTAATTGTGCCAAATTCACCATCAAAACCTGCCTTCCGTTGGACTTGATTCTGTCTGACCCGACTGACAGCCTCAGCCAGCAAGGGTACCTCGGTGGAAAATAACGCGGCAACCGGGGTTTCGGTCAGGATTGTCAACTCGGAACCAAATTGTTGAATGAGTTGCAGATACCTCGCCATAACCGTTTTAGTCCCAGACCCGACTCCAAGAAGTTCAGCAAGAATCTCTTGAAGCGGTATTAGACTGTAAACATCAGGAGCTCCAGTGGGAAACAGCGGAGACTGCCTGTCAGCAAGATCAAGAACTCTGGAAAGTACACCTATGGTCATGGGTTTACCGCAAACCGGACAGAGTCCGTGCAACTCGCGGCTTTGATATGGATCACAACTGAAACCACAATGACGATGTCCGTCATAATAATACTTCCCCTCTTCCGGAAAAAATTCAATCGTCGCTGCCAGATGGCGATGGCCGCTTGCATCACATGGAACCTGCAAAGCGCTCTTCATAGCAAAAAAGTCAAAAGCAGTATCAAAGACAGTGGCTTCACGGCATAATTTCCCTGGCGAGTGGCAATCAGAGTTCGAAATAAGGGTGTATTGATCAAGAGCTGAAACAAGCCGATTCATTGCCGGATCAGAAGAAAGCCCTGTTTCCAGAGAAAAGACATAGGAAGTAAGGTCGCCGAAACATTCTTCAACGGAGTCAAATCCTGACTTTGAACCAAACATGGAAAACCAGGGAGTCCAAATGTGGGCAGGGACAAGAAAACCTCCAGGAGCCTTGTCCAGAACTATTGCCAGAAGATCCCGTGAATCAAGTCCAAGAATTGGTCTGCCATCCGCTGCCAGATTACCAAAGGTGGCCAGAGTCTTATTAATACGTTCTGCCGAGGAAAAGTCGGGAACATAGATCAGATTATGCACCTTCCTTACCTTGCCATGACGTTGATAGATACAACTGATCTCAGCGCTGAGGACAAATCGAGCAGGATGTGACTCTGGTGAGGGTGTAAAAGTAAAGGGGAATGAAAAATCAGGAATACATGATCCTTTCAGCTGAAAGAAACCAGGTTCAGCTGGCTCAAGTATCTCTTGCAGTTCACTGAACCACAAGGGATGGGTGAAATCCCCTGTTCCAAGGAGATGAACCCCTTTAACTTGAGACCAAGCTGCCAGAGAACGAATTTGAGAACTTTTGCTGGTCGCCCGGGAATAGCGTGAATGGACATGAAGATCAGCAATAAAACGCATCGTTATCTCAAAAACTATCGATCACTTCAGAATCTGGATATCAGCAAGTCAAACAAATTCTTCAGAATTCAATTTTACAAGCATTTTGCGTCAATATAAGAGCAAAGTTCCTTAAAATCCTGTTCATAGATATTTAAAAATTGAACTCCAGTTAAACAAAAAGGTGCTGTGTGAAATTTTTTAACCCACAATACCTTCCCCATAACTTTAATATTGAGTTCATCAATGGCTATATCAAGCCTCAATACAGAATGCAGAGAATAAGGGTCCATTGAATAAAAGGAAATCCCGCCGCCACTAATATCCCGACACTTGCAGCGTATACTATCTCCAACAGATTGTGCATTATCTGATGGGATCAAATTCACATCTACTGCCAGATCAAGTGGAATTCGAGGGTGTTTTCTCCGTTCACAAAAATGCTCATTTTCCATAGAATATCCTATCGGTAAAAAAAATATCGATTTTGCTGTCAAGAGTGTTGGATGCGGGACAACAAAAACCTACTATGCCATTGCAACCTGCTGCCGGTTTTGGCGATCCAGTTTGGCAATCAACTCAACAATTCCCTGTTCATCGGCAATCAATGTTTCCGGGAATTTACGGATAATTTTTTCACTCATATCCTTACAAAGACATCGAGAGAGATCCAAACTAATAACTATACCGTTATGTTTTCGAATTGTATCCATCCCTTTTACGCCATCATTTTCAGACCCGGAAAGCACTATTCCCACCACCCGTTCCTTTAAGAGTGGCGCCAGTGACATCATCGTCGTATTAATCGCTCCTTGTTGTACAAAACTTGGATCATTCGTCACCCGAAGAACATAATGACCGCTATAAGGTGAAAATGTCACTCGCTCCGTGCCGGAGAAGATATAACAGGATCCACCCTCCATGGTTAAGCCATCCTGACCGCGCACCACTTTTATGCCACTGACTGAACCAAGGTATTCGACAAAGGAAGAAACCTTTTCCGATTCATCATGAATAACTACAAGCACCGCCCCACCCATACAGGGAGAAAGAGACGGAATGATCTGCAGCAGATTTACATACCCACCCGCACCCGCACCCATTACCACGGCAGAGGAAAGGCGGCGGCATTTGTCATCAGTACTTAATTTAATCTCATCACCACAATGGCTGCAGTGCGTACTATCACCCATTGACAGTGCCTTGGTATCAACCACATTCCTGGCTCCGCAGTCTTCACAAAAAACAAGATGCTGAGCATCACCGATGTCACCTTTGCCAAATACGGACTGCATTGGATCAATAGATTTTACTGTAATCGTTGCTGCCTGAATAACTTTCTTTATTATCAGTTCATTGTCGGCGGCCATATCACTTCCCTTGAAAAAAGAAGACTTGGCCACAAAATCAACAGCACCATACTTGAGCGCGTCAAATGATCTGGCGGTACCATCCTGGCTCAAACTGGAAAAAATAATGGTCGGAGTCGGAGTATGAATCATCAGATGCTGCAAGGTTGTCAGCCCATCCATGATTGGCATTTCCATATCAAGGATCAGAACATCAGGGCGAAACTTGATAATCTGCTCAAGGGCTTCTATACCGTTTGCGGCATCATCTAATACCTGAATATGCTGCATCCTTTTAAATATATCCCGCAATATTTTGCGGAAGACCCAGGAATCATCAGCAATAAGAACTTTTATAGGAAAAGATGCCGCAACTGTTTGGGTAGGTTTCTTTGTCAAGAATCTCGTCCCTTGTAAATTTTTTTCATTGATAGAGAATCTGTAACAAAACTGGATTTGACATCAATGGAATAATCAAAAAAATACTGCACTTAAATCGAGCTCATCATTGTCTCGTATAAAAGTTATTTATTATAACATGAAAGAAAGGGGGACTGTCAAGGAGTCGACAGTCATGATCAACAAAAATATAACGAAAGCCTGACACGGTTCACCCATATGATGTCAGACGTAAAGACCTTGCGCCAATATATACTTCAGGACAATGGCAGGCACAATTCCTCCCACTGGCTTATTATCTTTGATATTCTGACGGACTTGCGAGGAAGAAAGATCGGAAAACGGAGTTGAAGGAACAAGAGGTGAAAAAATTTTTTTCTGCGACAAAGGATGAAACCAGATCTGCAAAGACGCATCCGGTTTATAGCCAAGTGTTTTTATAAGATCTTTCACTTTACAGGAGGCGCTCCCTGTCCTGGCAAGTACCACAAAATGGGTAGATTCAAGAACCTGTTTGTATAACTTCCAGGTAATGATCTCAAGAAATGCATCTGCGCCGATAATGAAAAAAAAATCGGTGGGAACAGTTGTATGACTGGCAAGATAGCGTAAGGTATCAATAGTATATGATGGCTCAGGCAGGCTCGCTTCTATGGTGGAAAGCTTAAATTCTGGCCTGGCATCCAAGGCCAGTTGAATCATTTTGGCTCGATGGTTAAAACTGGCAACCGCTTTACCATTCTTATGAGGGGGTACAGCTGCTGGAATAAACATAACTTCCTGCAGATCACAAAAACTCATTGCAATCTCGGCAATCTGCAGATGGCCATTATGTACAGGATCAAAGGTGCCTCCAAGGAGCCCTACGCGGAGATTCAACTCCTTACCTGCCCGCCACCATAGATGATGAATTTCTTGGTGGTAAGCTCTTCGAGCCCCATAGGACCGTAGGCATGTAATTTTGTGGTACTGATGCCGATTTCCGCTCCCAGGCCAAGTTGTCCGCCATCGTTAAATCTGGTTGAGGCGTTGACCATGACTGCCGAGGCATCAACTTCAGCCAGAAAACGCTGGGCATTACTGTAATCCTCAGTAATGATCACTTCAGTGTGCTGAGATCCATATTCAGCCATATAAGACATGGCTTCATCTAGTGAGCCGACAATTTTTACACAGAGAGTCAAGTCAAGAAATTCAGTGCCCCAGTCAGTCGGCAAAGCAGGTTTGATCATGGAAGCCAGGGTAACGCTTTCAGCACAGCCACGAAGCTCCACGCCGGCCATTCGGAGTTCTTCGGCAATGACAGGAAGATAAGTGGCAGCGATATCACGATGAATAAGCAGTCCTTCGAGGGCATTACAGACTCCAGGACGCTGGGTCTTGGAGTTCATGATAACCGGGGTAGCCTTTAACAGGTCAGCACTATTGTCAACAAAGATATGACACACCCCTTTGTAGTGTTTTAAAACCGGAATCCGTGACGTCTCGGACACAAAGCGGATCAGGCCTTCACCTCCACGCGGAATGATCAGATCAATGAACTTTTCCTGAGCAAGAAGCGTTGTCACAGCCGCACGGTCAGTTACCGGAACGACCTGGATGGCCGCAGGATCAATATTACCGGCGGCAAGGACTCCCTGCAGGACCTCTGCCAGAGCAAGATTGGAATGGATAGCCTCTGATCCCCCCCTGAGAATAATGGCGTTGCCTGCCTTCAGGCAAAGAGCTGCAGCATCCACGGTTACATTGGGACGGGACTCGTAAATCATCCCGATTACCCCCAGGGGAATTCGCATTCTCCCCACCATCAAGCCATTGGGTCTTTTGCTCAGATTCAGAATCTCACCGACTGGATCCGGTAAGGCGACAACCTCCAACAGGCCGCCGATCATGGAAGCCATGACCTTATCCGAGAGTTCCAGTCGATCCAGCATGGCCGCAGATAATCCTTTTTTTTGTCCTGCCATCAGGTCTTTCTGGTTTTGCTGCTGAATAAACGACCTTTGTTCCTCAAGAGCCTCAGCCATCTGCCGGAGAAGATTATTTTTGATTTCAGTAGATAAAGAAATCAGGGTTCTGGCCGCCTTTTTAGCGTTCTGAGCCATCAACTTAATGCTCATATCAATTTCTTTATGTTGTGACATTTTTATCGCTACTCCTATAAAAGAACCAAGTTATCTCGATGGACAACCTCATCACAGTCCTTAAAGCCAAGCAAGGACTCTATCTCATCAGAATGATGCCTCTTGATGACATCAAGGTTATGCGAACTGTAATTAACCAGTCCAGCAGCCAGGAGGTTCTTGTTGATATCAAGACAATGAACGGCATCCCCTACGCCGAACTCACCTCGCACCTCAATAATCCCAGAAGAAAGAAGACTTTTGCCATGACGACGGAGGGCTGCACAGGCCCCATCGTCGAGGATCAGGTAACCTTTAGGCCTTAACACATAGGCAATCCAGTGCTTACGGCGATGAATTTTTTCCTCGGCCGGGAGAAAAAAAGTGCCGATCATTTCACCGCTGAATAATTTCTGCAGGATTGCACCCTGGCGGCCAGGCCCGATAAAAGAACTGCCGCCACCTGCTGCCACCATCTTGGCTGCACGAATTTTGGACTGCATGCCTCCGGTACCAAGGGCGCTTTTTGAATTACAGGCCATGGCCTCAATTTCCGGAGTGACCCGGGCAACGGTATACACTGGAAGGGCTGAAGGATCAGAGAGCGGGTTCCCGGTGTATAGACAATCAACATCGGTGAGACAGATAAACATATCGGCCTCAATGAGATTGGTGATCAGGGCCCCTAAGGTATCATTATCCCCAAAGCGCAGCTCTTCGCCTGAGACAGGATCGTTTTCATTGATGATGGGAAGAGCACCGAAACGAAACAGAGTGAGGATGGTATTGCGGACGTTGAGATATCTGTCACGACTTGCGAGATCAGCGTGAGTCAACAGGAGCTGACTGATGATCTTGCCGTGTCGCTGAAAGGCCTCATCATAAGTCTGCATCAGACAGGACTGACCGATGGCAGCCAAGGCCTGTTTTTCCTTGAGACCAACTTTAAGGGTATCACTGAGGACAATTTTTTTCCGGCCCGCAGCAACGGCTCCGGAGGTAACAAGTATAACCTCTCGTCCACTGTCCTTGAGAAAGGACAAGTCACGGGCAATGTTTTCTACAACATTTTGATTGATGCCGGACTCGTTAGTAAGGACGGCACTGCCGACCTTAACGACAATACGTTTAGCCTTGTCAAAGAGGGTCTGACGATAATAAAGGCCATCCTCTCTGCTGATCTGAGTGGTCATGATCAAATAAAACCCAATCTGTCATAGAGTACCCATCATATTACAGAGGGTACATGTTGAAAAAGTTATTCTCTATCTTCTCCAGATGCCGCATCTTCCTGATTGTCAAGTTCTTGTTCTTGACGATCAAGCTCCCTTAAACCTTCAAGTTTTTCTTCTATGAGATCTTTTACCTGTTGAATTCCATCCCCGGTAAGACCGGAGATGGGGACTGTCTGGAAACCAAGATCAGTAAAAGACGCGACTGCAGCAGTTAATTTTTCAGGATCGGCAATGTCAATTTTATTCAAGACAAGAATCTGAGTTCTGTCAAGAAGATCTTCCCGATAAGATCGCAGTTCATTTTCAATAATCTGAAAATCTTTCTGCACATCATCAGAAGAGACATCAATAACATGCAGCAGGATACGGGTTCGTTCGATGTGCCGCAGAAAGGTGTGGCCCAAGCCGGCACCGTCATGCGCTCCCTCAACAAGTCCAGGGATATCAGCGATAATACATGGCTCTTCATACTTAAACTGGAGGACGCCAAGCTGAGGTTCAAGGGTTGTAAAAGGATAACTGGCCACCTTAGGATTAGCCGCAGAGAGCCTGGAGAGGAGAGTTGATTTACCGGCATTAGGCAGGCCCACAAGACCGACATCAGCAATAAGCTTCAATTCGATTCGCAACCAGTGTTCTTCCCCCTCTTTTCCTTTTGAGGCAAAACGGGGGGTACGGTTAGAACCGCTTGAAAAATGAGCATTGCCAAGACCTCCGTCGCCACCTCTGGCCCCAAGAAAGGTCTCACCATCGGCCAACAACTCGGCCAGGACCTCTCTCGTCTCACTATCTTTGATCACGGAGCCGACAGGTACCAGCATGTGACAGTCATTGCCATTACGACCATGCATGTCTTTACTTTGGCCGTTACCACCCCTTTCCGCCTTAAAATGAGAACGATAACGAAAATCAATCAGGGATTGCAGCCTATTTGAGGCCTCAAGAATAACACTGCCACCCTTGCCGCCATCACCACCACTTGGACCGCCCTTAGGAACATACTTCTCACGACGAAAACTGACACAGCCATTACCGCCATCACCAGCCTTTACGAAAAATTTTGCTTCATCAACAAAGGCCATTTTTATGCAAACCCCTTCTGAAAGAAGATTAAAAAAAAAGCTCGACAATCAATAAGGATCATTGAAGTCGAGCCTAAACCTGTTTTGAAGCCATGCTCTACTTGAGATGGCTCCAAGAAGGGAACTAGAGCAATAATCAAACTGCGGGATAGATACTGACCCGCTTTTTGTTGCGACCAAAATCTTCAAATGTCACAACGCCATCAATTTTGGCAAACAGGGTATAATCTCGACCACAGCCTACATTGGTACCAGGATGGATCTTGGTACCAACCTGTCGAACCAGAATGCTCCCGGCCGTGACATTCTGCCCACCGAATCTTTTGACTCCCCGTCTCTGCCCTGCACTATCGCGACCGTTCCTGGAACTGCCGCCCGCCTTTTTATGTGCCATGATCTACTCCTTTTTACCAGGTAAGGTACTTAACCGGGTTTATGCTTTCGATTTGTATGTTTTTTATATAAGATGGTGTAAAATTCTTATGCGTTGATTTCCTGAATCTGCAGTGCGGTATAAAGCTGACGATGGCCATTTTTTACTTTATAGCCCTGACGTTTCTTTTTCTTGAAGACAAGAATCTTTTTGGCCTTTCCCTGCTCGGCGATCCGGGCCACAACCTTGGCATTCTCCAGAACCGGACGGCCAATCTGAGCACTCTCTCCATCAACCACCATCAAGACATCACTTAATTCAATGACATCCCCGACATTCCCATTTATTTTTTCTACCCGCAGCTGATCTCCACAAGCTACCTGATACTGCTTTCCACCGGTACGTACTATTGCATACATTATAGATCCCTCTTTGGAAAAAACCTGGATATACCACCTTTCACAACTACGAGAAGCGATACAAAAGACTCTTTTTTTCAGCAGATGTCAATCTTTTTTTCCCTATTAGTTCAATATGCTTATAGGACAGAAGATTAAATAAAGGGCACTTTCCAGAAAAACATTTATAGTATACAACTTATCATTTTTCATGAAGAATACTAAGCCGCTGCAAAAAAATAACATGGCCATTTTAACGTCCGGAGCGGCATAAGGAGCCGTAACGAAATAGATATAAATGGCCATGTTATTTCGTAACGGCTCCTAAAAATCAGGTTTGCATGGAATCAGATAAATCACAGGCCAGAGCTGATAATATGAAAACAGAAGGCGCTGTCGAGGCCGAGACGAAAGGAACAGACCTTCAGCTTTCTTTCAAAGGTCAATGGACAATCCACAGCACTTTTCCTTCCTTTATTGAAATCAAGTCTTTTTTTACCAAAAAAATAAACTCAATCTCTTTTAATACTGATAAGCTGCAAGCCTGGGACAGTCGCTTTCTTATCATTTTAAATGATATCAAAGAGTATGCAAGCCTGAATAATATCATCTTTATTGCCGGGAACCTGCCGTCCGGAGTGCAACGACTCCTGGCCCTGGCCTCTGCATCTCCAGAAAAGGTTCCGTTCAAATCAGAAGAAAGAGAGCAATCTTTCCTTGAAACCGTTGGCGACAAGACAGCCCATCTGATTCAGGACTGCAGTGAAATCCTCTTCTTTACCGGCACAATCACCCTGAGCTACCTCCGGCTCTTTTCAGGCAAGGCCCAGTTTCTCAAATCTGACTTCCTTGTTTTTCTGGAGGAATGCGGGCCGGCCGCGCTGCCTATAGTGTCACTTATCTCTGTGCTGGTGGGCGTCATCCTTGCTTTTGTGGGTGCAGTGCAGTTACAGTTATTTGGGGCAGAGATCTATATTGCCAATCTGGTTGGCCTTGGCATGACCAGAGAAATGGGAGCGATGATGGCCGCTATTATTATGGCCGGCAGGACCGGTGCCGCCTTTGCCGCTCAACTTGGCACCATGCAGGTGAATGAAGAGATTGATGCTTTTCAGACCATGGGGATTGACCCCGTAGATTTTCTGGTCCTGCCCCGCATGTCAGCCCTGTTGCTGATGATGCCCTTACTGGCTCTCTGGGCAGATCTCCTCGGCATTGGTGGTGGATTTCTGATTGCATGGCTTACTCTCGATATCAGCATGACTGAATACTTTAACCAGACTATCGGAGCCGTCACCCTCCGTCACTATGGTGTCGGTCTCTTCAAGGCAATTATTTTCGGTTATCTTGTCGCCTTCTCCGGCTGCCTCAGAGGAATTCAGTGCGGACGCAGCGCATCATCCGTAGGGGCTGCGACCACATCAGCTGTGGTCACGGCCATTGTCTTAATCGTGGTATCAGATACGGTTTTGACGATTATTTTTAATATTCTCGGCATATAAACCATTACAGTACAATAACAGTATCATTGTCTTGAAAATATGCAGCCGCAACCTTTAATCACTGTTACAGATTTAACCATGGCTTACGGCTCATTTGTCCTGCAACGGGATCTGACCTTCACCATCCAGCAAGGTGATATCTTTGTGATCATGGGAGATTCCGGATGTGGGAAGTCCACCCTGCTCAGACATATGATCGGCCTGAAAGAACCAGCCGTCGGGACAATCTATTTTGGTGATACCAACTTCTGGGAAGTCTCGGAAAAGCATCGCAATCAGCTCATGCGAAAATGCGGCATTTTGTATCAAAGCAGTGCCCTGCTCAGTTCAATGACACTGGCCGAAAATGTCTCCCTTCCTCTGCGCCAGCATACAACCTTGACCCGGGATGAGATTGCTGATCTTGTTTCGTTGAAGCTGCGCCTGGTTGGCCTGGCTGGATTTGATCATTTCTACCCTTCAGAGATCAGCGGCGGTATGAAAAAAAGAGCTGGCCTGGCAAGAGCCATCGCTCTCGACCCGGAAATCCTTTTTTTTGACGAGCCCTCTGCAGGTCTTGACCCTATCAGCGCCAGATTATTGGATGATCTAATCCTGGAGATTCGTGACAGCCTGGGAGCCACAGTTGTGATTGTCACTCATGAACTCGCCTCTATTTTTGCCATCGCTAATGATTCAGTCTTCCTCGATGCTGAATCACGCACCATGATTGCCCAAGGGAATCCGCACACCCTGATTGAATCAACAACGAACCGAAAAGTTAAACAATTCCTGACCAGAGGTGCCAGTGAACAGCTGTCAACCGTCACCTCTGCTTCCGGCGCAAAAAAACGTGATAAGGATATACATATTTCATGAGTAAAAAAGCAAATTCCACCCGCATTGGTGCTTTTGTCGTCCTCTCGTTTCTGCTTCTAATAACTGGAATCGTCATTTTTGGCGGTGGTAATTTTTTCAGCAACAAAAATACCGCCATTGTCTATTTCGAGGGTTCTCTGCAGGGGCTGAACGTCGGCGCCCCTGTCGCTTATCGGGGGATCACTATTGGTGAAGTAAAGAAAATCCAAATCGACATCAACGCTGACACTTTCCAGATCATAGTACCGGTACTGATCAGCCTCAATCCCACCAAAATTATCAAGGTCGCAGGAAGAAACAACCAAGAAACAAACCATGACATTAACACCTTTCTGAAAACAATGTGTGACCGTGGCCTGAGAGCTTCTCTGAAAACACAAAGCCTCCTCACCGGCAAGCTGTATATAGATTTATCTATTCATGAAGACAGCAAGGCGAAATACCATGACAAGGATGGGAAATACCTGGAGATCCCAACAGTCCCTTCAGAGATGCAGCAGATGACCCAGGCAATGCAATCCCTTAATTTTCAGGAACTGGCAGTTAAATTCTCAAATACTATGGATGCCCTGGAAAAAATGAGTACCAGCCTGGAGCAGGCCTTGCACTCGGAGACGTCGGAAAAAAAGCTTGCCATCTTATTTACCAGCCTGGATCATTTTCATTCCATTCTCGCCAAAGTTGACGAGAATCTGTTACCAATGATAAGCAAACTCGACACCAGTCTTGACAACGCCAGCAAGCTCTCAGACAATGCCAACCAGATGATTGGACATATTGACGGTCAAGTTGAACCATTGTTCACTGCGATAAGCTCCACTACTGGAGATGTAGGCTTAGCCATGCAGGCTGTCGAGACACTCATGACGAATATGGAACAATCCACCGGGATTGATTCTCCACTCTATTATCAACTGACTGAGAACATCATTGAACTGGGCAAAGCTGCAAAATCCATTCGACTCTTTACAGAATCTCTCAATCGTAACCCCCAAAGACTCCTCTTTGGGACAGAACAAGGGGATGAACCTTCCAAATGAAAACAAATCCTTTTTTATCCATCTTCCTGACCTGCTACCTCCTTGTAACCTTGAGCGGATGCTTTCAGGCAAAACCCGTGCACCAGTACACCCTGAATTCAGCGCCAGCCATCCAGACCCTGCCTCAACAGGACAGCCCCATGACCATCTTGATAGGACCAGTGAAGGTGGCCAGCTATCTGGACCAACCAAAAATGGTCAAGCGGTATGGGGCAAGCCGAATTGAAACCATTGCCGGCCGTGAATGGGCCGGGGATCTGGCTGAGATGATCAGCAATCAACTGGTGGCCGACGTGGGAAGTCTGCTCAAGCCCTCTGCGGTCTACCCCTACCCAATCACAACGGCCGGCATCAAGGGTAAAAGGGCCGCTGTTGATATTCTGAGATTTGAGGGCTCAGAGGATAAGAACGCCACCATTGAAGCTCGTTGGCTCCTCTTTGACCTTCAGGACAAATCCGTTATAAATGGGCAATCTTCCCTGTTCCATATACCACTTGCCGATGACAGCTACGAGTCTCTGGCAACAGCCTTGAGTCATGGCCTCAGACTCCTTAGCCGGGAAATTGCAGAATCCGTTATTTCCTCAACAATAACAAACCAGACAAAGGGCCACCGGACAAAAGAATGAAGCCGTTAGACAACAAAATCACTCAAAGATGTTTTGTCAACGCCCCCTGGCAGCGACTGAAAACAGAATACCTGGACTTTTTTATTGAACACGGCATCCAACCTGAAATCGGGCTGGAAGGCACATGTCTTTACGATGAAGACCCTAACGAGTTCAAGCGTATCTCCGAAATTCTCCAACAACACAAACTTGCATGTACCCTCCACGCCCCGTTTTTTGATCTGGCCCCCGGCGCCTTGGACCCTTATATTCTGGCAGCCAGTCGCGAGAAATTACGACGCGCCTTTGATCTTCTTGCAGTCTTTCAACCACGCTCCATAGTCTGCCACCTTCAGTTTGAGGAAAACAAACAGGGATACAAACAGGAGGAGTGGACCACTGCAGCACTTGCCACCTGGCAAGAACTTTTACAAACTGCCACCAGGCATAACGTGCCGATCATGCTTGAAAACACCTATGAGCAATCGCCCGCTACCCACAAGGCTATCCTGACAGAGCTCAATTCACCCTATGCCGGATTCTGCCTTGATGCTGGGCACCTCTTATGTTTTTCCCACTCTGTTTGGCAGGACTGGCTGCCAACTCTCTCGCCCTGGCTGGGTCAATTACACCTGCACGACAATCACGGCGAGCGAGACCAGCATCTGGCGCCAGGACGGGGCAAGTTTGACTTCGTCGGTCTTTTCCAGTTCCTGCGTCACCATGACCTTCATCCACTCATTACCTTGGAACCCCATAGCCGAGAAGATTTATGGCAGGCATTTGCCTATCTGGAAGAGACTGAACTCTTTGCTGAAATATAAATTGGATTGATCATTAAGCTGCTGCATGAAAAATTAACATGACTGAAAACAATGCCCCTGAATGGTCTGGCCACACACGCGTTCCACAACAGGAGAAGTTCTCGCCCTTAAATCCTGTGGACAAAGCTACCACGGGCAACTCCTCGCCCACCCCTCCTCTCGACAACAGGTTTAGAGAGATAGATCTTCTGCTTGACGACACCTTTTATCGCTCAAGGAGCCCTAAGGCAGTTCACTGGTCCATTGCCTGGTCAGATCTGATGATGACCATGTTCATCCTTTTTCTCACCATGTTTGTCTATCAATCAGCCCATGAAGATTTTCTGGTAAATAAAAAACCTGAGATTGTTGGAGGTTCAACCACCGACGCCATGGATATCAACGCCCCCGGCAATAATGCATCTCTGCCGTTTCCACCCATCAATCAAGGGATTCCTTTTATTACTGCCGGAACTATAAAAAAAGTAGAAGCAGTGACCGGGGACGCCATGACCCCGGAAGAAGAAAAGCGAATTTCCAGATCTGAAAAAATGGATCACACTGTAAAGACAGAGACTCATACCGAGAACGACACTCAGGACAGCCAAGCCTCAACATCGGAAGCGACAGCTGTTATACCACCGGACAAAGATGCTCTCCCGGCCCCTGACATGCCAAGGATGCAGGCACCTGCTGCCCCCCTTGACGCCATCTACGACCTCAGCCAACAGACACTGACTGAATACAATCTCAAAAAATTTGCCTCTATTGATCTTATTCCCGACAACACCATGCGCATTATCCTGACCGGCGATCTCCTTTTTAACACCGGTAAGGCTGAGCTTTCACAGGCAGCGCAACAATCTCTACAGAAAGTCGCAACCGCAATTAAACAGACCCCTTACATGATTAATGTTATTGGCCACACCGACAATCTTCCCATGCATTCAGAACGTTTTGACACCAATTGGGAGCTCTCAGTAGCCAGAGCCAGTAGAGTGGCCCGCTTTCTCATTGAAGAAACAAATATGAATCCCAATCAATTTGTGATCAGTGGCTATTCTTCGTTTCGTCCGGTGAAACCAAATACCAATGCCGAAAATAGGGCGATCAATCGTCGGGTTGAAATTATTATTTCAAAAAAACTACCGCCGGCAGCACAAGCCAGCTCTGAAAACTTAGAGGCCGTCAAGAAATAACCTGATCTTTTACACACATTTTTTTACGGCAGCTTATGCTGTCCAGAGTAATCAATCGGTTTTGTTATTTTTTCGCCACAGCTTCATGAGCCTGTCGAACCATAACTCAGCGTTCAGCTGCACATATCTTTTACATTATGAGTCTCTTCAATGAAAAATAAAAATATTATCGGGCTGTTCCTCTGCAGTGCCCTTTTTATCCTCGGTTTCTCCATCAATGGCAATATAAGCCTCTACTTTAATATTTCAGGATTGCTGATCGTCTTTGGCGGGACCTTCGCCGCAACCCTGATCAGTTTTCGAATGGAGCAACTGAAAATTGTGGCCAGGGTGATGCGCTCCGCTTACACTGCCGAGACAAAGAAAGAGACTGAAATCATTGAAATTCTCATCGATCTTTCCATCAAGTCGAGGATTGAAGGTATTCTGTCTCTGCAGGAGAAAGAGAATGAGACATCCATTCTCTTTCTCCGCCGCGCCCTTGGCTGTCTGGTAGATGGCTTTCACAGCAGCCAAATCCGTGACATTCTAAGTACTGAGATGTATTTTTTTAAACTGCGACGTGAGGATTCAGAACGTATCCTGCGCACCATTGCCGATTTCTTTCCGGCCTTTGGCATCATCGGTTCAGTAATCGGCCTTGTCTCCATGCTCGGCGGCATTGGCGACACCTCCATTATCCTGAAGGCCATCCCGGTAGCCCTGACCTCCACCCTCTACGGTATCCTTTTTTCCAATTATTTCTTTCTTCCCTTTGCTGCAAATCTGCGGGAGAGAACCAACCATGAACTGCTTCTGCAGAAAATCATCATGGAGGGCGTTATCGCCATTGATTCCGAGATGAACTCAGTCATCCTCAAGACCAAACTTGAGTCCTTTCTCACCCCCTCTGAAAGAATCGAAACACTGGTATCATATCGCAAGATAAAAGAACGCTTCAATATTCGGGAAGAGCCGGAAGAAGGTCCACGTGTCCATGACTGAGATAAAAAATCCCCTGGAAATCTACAAGCTCCTCCCCAAAAGCAACTGCGGTCACTGTGGCGTCCCTTCATGCATGGCCTTTGCCGCATCGGTAATTCAGGGTATGAAAGCCCTGACGGGGTGCCCCTATCTTGAAAAGAATATTGTCGAACAAATTAGCTCCCGGATTGTCAAACGACGCTCCATGGACGATGAACACGAAGAAGTAATCAGCAAACTGCAACAGGCAGTGCGCCATCTTGACTTTAACCTCGTGGCCCCACGCATTGGCGCCCAGTTAACAGACGGAAACCTGGCCATCAACTGCCTGGGAAGAAACTTTTTCATCAGCCCCAGGGGGGAAATGACCTCCAGCTGTCACGTCAATCACTGGCTCTATGTACCGATACTGCACTACGTTCTGGAATGTCAGGGCGTAGAACCGAAAGACAATTGGGTCTCCTTTGGCGAACTTCCCGGTGCCGCAGAATGGAGCCAATATTTCACGCATCGCTGCGAAGATGCACTACGACAACTGACAGACACCCATAGTGAACTGGTTTTTGAGATGTTTTTTCTTTTTGGCGCCCAAACTATGACCGCAACCGGCGGTGCAGATCAGTCCCTGCTGATTTTCCCCCTGCCCAAGCTTCCTTTTCTGATTAATTACTGGCAAGCTGAAGAAGGCTTTCCCTCAGAGTTGAACATCCTGGTCGACCGTTCAGCCGCGCAGAATATCAATGCCCACTCCATCACCCTGCTTTCACGTGGTATTGTCGAGATGTTTCGACAGCTTATCGTCTCACACAGCAGAGAGGGAAAGTTGTTTTGAATTTGCCGGCTACCTCACCTTGATGATCTCGTAGAAAATCCTCCAAGAATCAATTTCTCAAAATATTACGTTTACTTCTAAGTGCCGCTATCGGAGCTGGCCATTGAATCCTGCGCAAGTACATTTTTCGCCATTCCACAGTTCAAAACTGTGTACTTTCTGTTTATAAAGTGCAAAGCAATTTCCTTTATGGTATATTGGTTAACCTATTGATATTTCGTCTTCATTTCAACATGTTGTCACACAAGGAGGTTCGCTGTGTTTTCACGACTTTTCCCATCCATGCTTCTCTGCACACTCTTGCTTGCAGGTTGTGCTCCAGTTACCCAAAATCAGATGGCTGCCAAAGGCTTCACCCCGCTCACAGCACAACAGATATTTACTCTGGTTTCCGGCAATACCTTACATACGGAGACCCCCAGCTTTTCTTCCAACATGTATTTTCAACCCAACGGTTCGGTCTTCGGCCGTGCCGACACCATAACGGGAGATGATTACGATACCGGAGAGTGGGACATCAACGGTGAAAATCAGCTTTGTCTCAAATTCAAGGTCTGGTATTACGGCGAGCTGAGGTGCTATAGCGTGTATCCTGATAGCGGAACAAATAACTATGCCCTTTTTCAAAACAACGGTGCCATCGCCTTTACTGCCAGATCTTTCACCGGAGACTCTTCGCATCTCTACAAAGCGCCAAAATCACCCAAGAAAGACGTTTATCTCCGCGACTCTCTCTCCACAGGTCAAACGTCTTCCACGGCCCCTCATGCAACAGCAACTCCCCTTCCCCAGCAGAGTGCTGAGCCGGCAAAATCAGCCACCTATCTCCGGGAATCGTTAGCCGCTGGACAGGATACAGTATCACCACAAAATTCAGCACTATCGGCTTCTCCTGTGCAAAATAAGGAAGTAATGCCAGTCGCCTCCGATGAAGAAGTGGAGCACACCGTAAAATCCATGGCCAAGAACTGTCCGGGATGCAATCTGGGGAAAAGCGATCTGCGTCAGGCAGACCTTGTGGGTGCTAATCTTAAAGGGGCCGATCTCCAAGGGGCCGACCTGAGTCGCGCCAATTTACGCCGCGCCAATCTTGAAGACGCCAACCTGAAAGGAGCCACTTTGTTAAATTCCAACCTGCCTGGCGCCAATCTGAAAGGAGCCGATCTTACTGATGCCGATCTCAGCGGAGCCAACCTGATCAAGGCTGATCTCTCAGGCGCTAAAACCGATAACATGATCTTGAACAATGCCCATCTTGAGGGTGTGAAGGGGCTGAAATAAGAATGAGCGCCGGATTTGTTCATCTCCACGTCCATACCCAGTACAGCCTGCTGGATGGAGCCATCCGTATTCCTGACCTGCTGGACAAGTGCAGGGAGTATGGGATGGACAGCGTGGCCATCACTGATCACGGCGCCATGTACGGGGCACTCGAATTCTACGTCAAGGCCAAAAAAGCAGGGATAAAGCCAATCATCGGCTGCGAATTCTATATGGCCCCCGGCAACCGGACAGATCAGGAAAAGGGGCATTTTCATATCGTGCTTCTGGCCATGGATGGCACCGGCTACAAGAACCTGATGAAACTGGCAGCCATTGCCCAGTTTGAGGGGTTTTATTACAAACCTCGCATCGACATGGAAACCCTGACGGACCACAACGAAGGCCTTATAGCACTCACAGCCTGTCTCCATGGTCAGATCCCCTGGCTTATTGGCCAGAACGATATGGACGGGGCCCGGGAAAAAGCCAAAGAATTCCAGAATATCTTTGGCGACCGTCTCTACTTTGAACTTCAGGAGAACGGTATCCCTGAGCAGACCCCGGTCAATAACGGGATGAAAAAACTGGCGGCAGAACTTCAGATCAAGACAGTGGCCACCAATGATTGCCACTATCTGAACAAAGATGAGGCCCATGCCCACGATGTGCTTCTCTGCATCCAGACCAACAACATCACAACCAATTCCAAACGTTTCAAATTCTCCACTGACGAATTTTATTTCAAATCTCCAGAGGAGATGAAAAAAAATTTCAAGCATACTCCGGAGGCCATTGCCACAACCGTCGAAATTGCCGAACGCTGTAATCTGGAAATCGGTTTCGGTGACTACTACTTCCCTATTTTTCCTGTAGTAGAGGGTGAAACCCTTGAGTCCATGTTCGCCACGGCCTGCTGGAATGGATTAAAAGAACGTTTTGCTGCCATGCGCAAGATCGGGGCATTTAATCCTGGCGTGGAAAAACAGTATAAAGAACGGTTGACCACTGAAATTAATGTCATCAACACCATGGGCTTTCCCGGTTATTTTCTCATCGTTGCTGATTTCATCAACTGGGCCAAAGATCAGGGTATTCCGGTGGGACCTGGCCGTGGATCAGGAGCCGGCAGCCTTGCAGCCTACTGTATGCGCATCACCAATATTGACCCCATCCCTTACGGCCTGCTCTTTGAGCGCTTTTTGAATATCGAGCGCAAAGGAATGCCCGACTTTGACGTGGATTTCTGTCAGGAACGACGTGGAGAGGTGATAAAATACGTACAGAACAAGTATGGCGGTGCCGATCATGTAGCCCAGATCCTGACCTACGGCACCATGAAGGCTCGGGGGGTAATCCGCGACGTGGGCCGGGCCATGGACATCCCCTTTGGCGAAGTGGATAAAATCGCCAAACTTGTCCCTGAACAGTTGAAGATGACGATCAAGAAGGCCTTTGCGGAAGAACCCCGCCTGCAGGATGCCGCCAACAGGGACCCGAAGATAGCCGAACTGCTGCGTGTAGCCCAGTCACTTGAGGGACTTGCCCGCCACACCTCAACTCACGCGGCAGGTGTTGTGGTCTCTCCCCAGCCCATGGTGGAGTTTCTCCCCACCTGTAAGGGAAAAGAGGGTGAGACCCTGACCCAGTATGACATGAAGCATACCGAGATGACCGGACTGATCAAGTTTGACTTTCTCGGGCTCAAGACCCTGACCGTTATTGACAAGGCGCTCAAACATATCAAGGCGGATATCGGCACGGATCTTGACATCGACGCCATCCCCATGGATGACATCAAGACCTATGATCTGCTCTGTAAAGGAGATGCCCTGGGGGTCTTTCAGCTGGAAAGTTCCGGCATGCGGGAGCTACTGGTCAAAATGGCCCCCGAACAGTTCAGTGACCTGATTGCCCTCGTTGCCCTCTATCGTCCAGGCCCCTTGGATTCAGGGATGGTGGATGATTTTGTGGAGACCAAGCACGGTCGAGCTACTGCCAATTACCCCCTGCCTCAACTCAAATCGGTCCTGGAAGAAACGTACGGAGTCATCGTCTATCAGGAACAGGTCATGCAGATCTCCAATATCCTGGCCAGTTACTCTTTAGGGGATGCCGACAACCTGCGCCGGGCCATGGGTAAAAAAATTGCCGAGGTCATGGACAAGGAGAAAGTCAAGTTCATGGCCGGGGCGGTGAAAAATAACATCCCGGCAGACAAGGCCGAGTACGTCTTTGACCTGATGGCTAAATTTGCCGGCTACGGCTTCAACAAGTCACATTCCGCCGCCTACGCTCTGATCTGTTATCAGACCGCCTATCTCAAGGCCCATCACCCCGCCCAGTTCATGGCCGCCCTTCTTTCCTGCGACATGAACAATACCGACAAAATTGTCCTTTATATCAACGAGTGCCGGGAACATAAGATTGAGGTGCTGCCACCCGATATAAATGAATCACTCTATGACTTCAATGTTACTGATGATCGCATCCGCTTTGGTCTGGCTGCAGTCAAAAATGTTGGCGGGGCCGCTCTGGAGTCAATTATTCAGGAAAGAGCTGATGGTGGAGAATACACATCCCTGGAAGATTTCTGTAACCGGATCGATTCCAGGCGGGTCAATTCCAGGGTTATTGAAAGCCTGATCAAGGCGGGCTCTTTTGATTCACTGGGATGTAAACGTTCTCAGCTATACGCCATTCTCCCCCAGGCAATGGAGCAGGCCAAGGCGGCACAGCGAGATCGCCAGAGCGGCCAGATGTCTCTTTTTGATCTGACACCCGGTACCACTCAAAAAGAGATCATTACTATTCCTCTTCCTGACATTCCAGAATGGAGTGAACTCGAAAGACTGGCCTTTGAAAAAGAGACTGTCGGTTTTTACATCACCGGCCACCCTCTCGATGATGCGATTCATGAAATCAGGACTGTTGTGGATACCGATATCGGCAAACTGGCAGACTGGGGTGATGATCAACCTGTCCGTATTGGTGGCCTCATTCGTACCTGCAAATTGCATAAAAGCAAAAAAGGCGATTCCATGGCTTTTATCACTCTCGAAGATGTCCTGGATTCAGTGGAGGTGGTGGTTTTCCCGGAGACCTATTCCCGCACCCACAACCTGCTATCCTCAACTGAAGCCGTGATTATCCAGGGGACAGTGCAGAAAGATGAGCGAGGTGCCAAAATCATCGCCGAGTCTATTGACCTTCTTCCCGAGGCCCGGGAAAAATATACCGAATCCATTAAAATGGAGCTGAAGGCCGCAGTCATCAACCGGCATCGTCTCGAGGCACTGAAAAAGATCTGCTACCAGTTCCATGGCACCTGTCCCCTGTTGCTTACCCTCCGATTTCCAGGTCGAGGAGAGGTAGACGTTGAGATTCTCAAAGATCTCACCATCAGACCGTGTCATGAGTTTTCTGATAAAACAGAGGAGATTCTCGGTTATCCAGCCCTGTCTTTCAAAAAGACAACACTCATTGCACCTTCCCGTAAGAAATGGGGCAAGTAAACAAGCTGCTTGCCAACAATTTCTTACCACATTTTATACAGCTATGTTTAACAGTAAATTCTTAAAAAAATGGACCATCACTGCCAAAATCGGCATGGTCATATCCATTGGAATCATCACCAGCATTCTTATCATTATAATAGGGGCGGCCACTTTTCTCAAAAATAAACATCTCACCACTTTCGGAAACCAACTTTTTTCGACAGTACAGGCCTTTGCCACATATATTGATGACGATCTGGCAGGCAAACTGAAAGCGATATCAGTGGTAGCCGATATCGTACCGACGGACACACCGCTAACATCCTCTTCCGCCCAGGAATTTCTTGCCAATCGAACCGGCATCCTCTCACTCTTTGACGATGGCCTGATGCTCCTCTCTGCTGAAGGAAAACTCCTGGCTGAGATGCCCCTTCTTGCCAAGGGAAGAGAGGATCAGGATTACTCATCATACCCATTCTTTCAACAGGCGCTAAAAACTGCCCGTCCCGTTATCTCCGAACCTTTTCTCTCCGTCAAACCCGGCAAGCGGCCCATCATCGCATTTACGGCCCCGATTCATGACGCTCACGGCAAAGTTTCAGGCTATTTATGTGGTGGGCTTACCCTCAATGGAGATAACGTGCTGGGCAATATCGCCAGACGCACGGTGGGTGACAATGGATACTTTTATGTCTATTCTCGAAACAGGACCATTCTTATTCACCATGATAGCAGTCGCATGATGCAGCAAGATGTTCCCCTGGGGGCCAATCGACTCTTTGATCTGGCCCTGCAGGGTTTTGAGGGCAGCGGAGAGACAATCAACTCCCGGGGGCTGCATCTCGTGGCCTCATTCCAGCATCTGCAGGCGGCGCCCTGGATCCTGGCCGCCAACCTCCCCATGCAGGAGGTGATGAAGCCTTTTTACGCCTCCCAGCGGCTGATCATCCTGACCATCGTCATTTGCGGAGCCGGCGTGCTTCTCTGCAGCTGGTGGGCTCTGTTTCGTTTTATGGCCCCGCTGTCCCGCTTCATCACCCATATGCGGGACAGCGGGGCCGATGGCACGCCCTTCAAAGGAAAAGGAGGCCCGGAAGTAACCCTTCTGGCCACCATATTCAACCAGATGCTGAGCAGGATGCAAGAAAGTCAGGCCACGCTCCGTAGCAATGAGGAACTGCAACGCACCCTGCTTAATGCCTCGCCCGATATCATCTGCTTCAAAGATGATCTGGGCCGCTGGCTGCTGGCCAACGATGCTGCTCTTACCCTGTTCCATCTGCACGGGGTTGACTATCAGGGAAAAAAAGACTCGGAACTGGCCACCTACACCCCCTTGTATCATGATGCCTTTCTGGCCTGTGAGCTGACGGATGAAAAGGCATGGGAACATGGCGGCATCCTGACAACAGAGGAAACTATCCCCCTGTCCGAGCACGAAAACAGTATTTTTGAAATGACCAAAGTCCCTCTTTTTCATACCGATGGGCGACACAAGGCGCTGGTGATCATCGGCCGGGATATTACGGCCAGGAAAAGGAATGAAGAGAGTATTCGCAAGCTTTCGGTAGCGATAGAACAAAGCCCGATCACCATTGTCATTACCGATATCGACGGCAAGATCGAATTCGTCAACCCGGCATTTACCAAGCTCACCGGCTACACCCTGGAAGAGGCTCAGGGACAAAATCCGCGCATCCTCAAGAGTGATAAAAACCCGCCCGAACTTTATACCCAACTCTGGCAGACCATCACCTCCGGCAAGGTATGGGAAGGTGAGTTCTGTAACCAAAAAAAGAATGGAGAAGAGTTTATTGAGCATGCGATTATCTCTCCTATTTTCGACCAGAATGGTACCATTACCCACTATATGGCTATTAAAGATGATATCACCTTCAAAAAACAGTCGGAGGAAATCATCTGGCGACAGGCCAATTTTGACGCCCTGACCGATCTGCCCAATCGCCGCCTGTTTCTCGATCGTCTCAAGAATGCCATTCCCCACGCCATCAGAGAGAGTTCCATCTTCGCCCTGATCTTTCTTGATCTCGATCACTTCAAGGAGGTCAACGACACCCTGGGCCATGATTATGGAGACCTGCTTCTGATCGAGGCGGGGCGCCGCATTCAGGAATGCGTACGCGACACGGATACTGTATCCCGTTTCGGCGGCGATGAATTTGTCCTCCTGCTCTCCAATATCAATCCGGAAAAAGGTCTCGGCAAGGTGGCCGGCAAAATCCTTGCCGCCTTGAACGAACCTTTCTCCCTACTGGCGGAAACAGTCTCTGTTTCTGCCAGTATCGGGGTGACCTTCTGTCCGCAGGACGCGACCGATGTCACTACCCTGCTGAAGAATGCCGATCGCGCCATGTATCTGGCTAAAGGGGCCGGACGCAACTGCTGGCGCACTTTCACTGATATTTCCAACAATGCCGGATAATAAAGGATCCAGCATTGTCTTAGCCGCTGTAAAACAATAACATGGCCTTCTCAGAGCCCTGAGCGGCATAAGGAGCCGTAACGAAATAGATATAAATGGCCATGTTATTTCGTAACGGTTCTTAAATCTCAAACCTGTGAGCACCAGGAAAACACCATGTGGAAATCTAAAGATGTCTATTTTCTCTCCGGCAGCACCGGTATCCTGGCTGAGGATCTCGGCAAGGCCCTGCTCTGTCAGTTCCCGGAGATCAGTTTCAATGAGGAAAAGATCCCTTTCATCCGTACGGAACAAGAGGCATGGGCTGCTCGTGAGCACATCCTCAAACAATCGTCAGGCCGCCACCCCCTGGTGTTCTCCACCATCATGAACCCAAGGCTGATCGAGATCATGGATGCCCCCGAGATTGAGTTTTTTAATATCTGCGACACCTATCTCTCCCGCCTGGAAGAACTGCTGGAGGCCAGACCTCTGCGCGAATCCGGATTTTCAAGGCATCTCGATGACACCACCATGGCCAAACGGGTTTCCGCCATCCAATACTGCATTTCCCATGACGATGGCACTTCGACCAATGATTACGATGAGGCAGAGGTCATCCTGCTCGGGGTCTCCCGTTCGGGAAAGACCCCGGTTTCGGTCTATCTGGCCACCCAGATGGGGATCAAAGCCGCCAATTACCCCTTGGTCTGCGACGACTTAAACGTTTATCGTCTTCCTGCAGATATCATCAGGAACAAAAAACGGGTCATCGGTCTCTCTACCACCCCGGAGATTTTGCATCATATCAGGGAAAAACGATACAAAGACAGTTCATACGCAAAACTTGCCACCTGCGTCAACGAGATCAGTCAGGCACATCAGATCTTTCTGAAATATAAGATTCCGTTTATCATGTCTGATGGCAGATCTATAGAAGAAACGGCGACTCAGGTTGCCCAGGAATTAATGCTCAAGAAAAAGATCCAGTTACATACAAAAAAGAGTGAATAATTCATTTCGCTTCTGCGCGAAATTGTTCATATTTGACAATCTCGTAAAAACTCAAAAAAGTCTGTCATTTCGAGTGACAGCGAGAAATCTTACTCCTCAACAAAATGATACTATTAAGATTTCTCCCGCTGGTCGAAATGACATTATGGCAATTTGTACTTTTTACGAGACCATCATATTTTAATACAATACAGGTTTAGCCCATGTCATATTCAAAATTAGATTCTCCAGAGATCCTCAAGCATATCTTTTATCCTCAAGCAGAGGCTGTGAGCCCTTTGCCGCCCGGGGCCAAAGATATCAATATTGAAATGGAACAGGGGGTGTCTATCGGTTGCCGCTTCTATCTCACTGATTGCAATGCCCCCTCTATTCTCTATTTTCACGGAAATGGCGAGACTGTAAGCGATCATGACACCATAGGCCCACAATACAATGAGGTCGGCATCAATCTGCTGGTGACAGATTATCGCGGTTATGGCTGGAGCAGTGGTCAGCCATGCGTCACGACCATGTTCAGTGATGGAGAAATTCTGCTGCAGGAATGCCGAAAGTGGTTGAGCGAAAATGGATACACCGGCCCCCTCTTTCTCATGGGCCGCTCTCTGGGATCCGCCTGTGCCATAGATCTTGCTGAAAAATTTTCAGATGATATTAAAGGCTTGATTATTGAAAGCGGCTTTGCCGACACCCTCCCCCTGTTGCAGTCACTGGGAATAGATCTTAACGATTTAAATATTGTAGAAGAAGAGTGCTTTAACAACAGTGCCAAGATTGCGCAAGTCACGAAACCAACGTTTATCCTCCATGGAGCAAGAGATGAACTGATCCCTGCGGTTGAAGCGGAAAAACTGCAAGCATTTTGCGGGGCCAAGAGCAAAGAATTCCAGGTTGTCCCCGGAGCAGATCATAACTCTATAACAGCGGTGGCAGGGAAGCTCTATTTTCAAGCCATCAAAGGGTTTATTGACAAGATCACCGGGGCTTCATCCTGGCGCCGAAGACGAAAAGCAGCAAAATAAGCAGGAACGTTTTCAGGCAATGTCAGGCCTGCAGGAAACTCGTCTCAGGCATTTTACAATCATCTTTTTCATCTACACACGTATGCGCCACGATATCATTCACCCCTTACTGACCGCGCTGACCTTGATCTTTTTCTTCAGCCTCAGCGCCTGCGCGCCGGACATGCCTGAATATGTCTTGCCCACTAAAAAAATGTCCCGCCACCAGAAAACGACCATCAAGACTGTAGCCGTTCCACCCAAACCAGTCCCGGCAGAACCTCTGGCAGATCCGGAGATAGCTGCTGCTCCGGATCTCTTGCGTATTGGAGTCTCCCGGGACGTCCCCCCTTTTATGTATCAAAAAGATAAAAAAGTTCTGGGACTCGAAGCAGATCTTGCCCAGCAGTTAGGAGTATTTTCCGGCAGGACGGTAAAGTTTATCAAAGTACCACGGGAAAAAGCCAAAGAAGCCCTGCTCAAGGGACATATTGATATTATTATGTCCGGCCTTAAAATCAACAAAGCAGAAGATAAAAAAATATCTTTCAGTGATCCATACCTGCGGGCCGGACAGATCCTCATGGTCAGAAGCCGAGACATGGCCCTTTTTTCCAACGGGATCTACAGTTTGGAAGATTCAGGTTTTACCCTTGGAGTCATCGAAGGAAGTGGAGGCGATCTCTTTCTCACCAGAACTATTCAGGGCGTGAGGATCATGCGGTTCAAAACTGTTGAAACGGCGATTCAGGCCTTGAAGCGTAAAAGAATAGATCTTTTTCTCCATGATGCACCAACAATCTGTTATTATGCCGCCCTCGACAAATCTGCCGGACTTAGCCCGATCCTTACCCTGGTGACGGAAGAATATCTAGGCTGGGAGATACGAAAAGATGATGAAAAACTGAGGCAGCAGGCCAATCATTTTATCCAGCAGAGCAAGGTTGACGGCAGCTTACAGAAAACAATCAAACAATGGATGCCAAACCTGTAACAGTGGAAGAATATTTTATGGAGAAGAAAGAGCAAAAGCGGAGTGACTATCTTACCTGGGATGAGTACTTCATGGCAGTCGCCCTCCTCTCGGCACAACGCAGTAAAGATCCGAACACCCAGGTAGGGGCCTGTGTGGCCAATGAACAGAACAAGATTGTGGGGGTGGGATATAATGGCTTTCCCTGGGGATGCTCAGATGATGAACTCCCCTGGGCGCGGGAGGGGGCATTTCTTGATACCAAGTATCCTTATGTATGTCACGCGGAGGTAAACGCCGTACTCAACTCCATCACCTACAACCTCAATAATTGCCGCATCTATGTGGGACTCTTTCCCTGTAACGAATGCACCAAGGTGATTATCCAGGCAGGCATCAAGGAGATTATCTACATGTCAGACAAATATAAGGATACCGATACGGTACGAGCCTCAAAAATGATGCTTGATCATGCCGGTATCGCTTACCGACAGTTTGAGACCAGGAGAGAATCCATCAGCCTTGACCTGATCCACTTAGGGGCCGTTACGAAATAACATGGCCATTTATATCAATTTCGTTACGGCCCCTTATGCCGCTCCGGTTACTTCAATGGCCATGTTATTTTTTTACAGCGGCTTACCGTTGATCTCTGAATAAGAAGCGCAAGGAAAAAAAGCCCTTAGCTTAAAGCTGATTTTCTTGTAAAAACTCAAAAAAGTCTGTCATTTCGAGTGACAGCGAGAAATCTTATTCCTCAACCAATGGATATTATGAAGATTTCTCCCGCTGGTCGAAATGACATTATGGCAAGTTGTACTTTTTACGAGGCCATCAAAGCTGATTTTCTTGATTAATGCTCATACCCCTGAAAAGTGATGTCACTGCGGGTTCCATCGATTTTCTCCAGGAAAACACCTTGACCTTCGACAATGGTTCCAACTGGATAAATCTGTTGTTGAGGGGTACTCAATAACAGCCCCTTCAACTCTTTTTCCTTGTCGGGGGGCACTGTAAAGAGCAACTGATAGTCTTCTCCTCCTTTGAGCATCAGGTCAAGCTTCTCCTGGGCCAAAAAAATGGCTGCACTGTCAAGGGATGGTAAACATGGCAGTCTGTCCTCATAGAGAATGCTGCCGGTTCCACTTTCGTGGCAGATATGAGCCAGATCTGTGGCCAGACCATCTGAGATATCCTGCGTGGAGGTCACGCAGCCACTAAGTCCGAGCTGCCGTCCCAATTCAAGCTGCGGTGTCGGATTCAAGTGAGCATCCAGCAGGGCCTGCCACTGGGGCCATCGCCCCAAGGAAATCCCTTCTTTTTTTGCTCTCTGAAACAAAGCCAATCCGGCGGCGGCAGAACCAAGCGGTCCACTCACATAGACGATATCTCCGGGCCGAGCCCCGGTGCGATAGAGGATATGATTGCAAACAGCCTCGCCAATCACCGTGACAGAAATCACCAGTTCCCGGCCGCTCACCGTATCACCGCCAATCAAGACACATCCATATTCAGCGAGGATAGCAGAAACGCCGGACAACCAGGATTGCAGCCAATCAGAGGCAAGAGAGGAAGGCAGGCAGAGAGAAAGCAGGACAAAACGGGGACGTCCGCCCATGGCCGCGATGTCACTAAGGTTTACCGCAATGCTCTTACGTCCAAGCAACTCAGCGGGGTGCCAGTGCCGGTCAAAATGGACATGATCAACCAGAGTATCCGTTGTTATCAGCCACTGCCCCGCCTCAGGCGATCCAAAAACCGCACAATCGTCGCCAATCCCCTGAATCAGGTCTGGGGCCGAAACAGCACTTTGTTCTCTGATCAAACGAATCAACGCCCGCTCGGACAATACGGCCATTATTTTACCCTTTTAAGAAAAGGGCCTTTTTTCTCTTCCTTGGGTCCTGGACCAGGTTCATCCTGCGTTGTCCTCTGATCCAGGACGTCCATAGTTACCGGCTGCAGAGGAAGCCTGCTGAACTCAACGGCCTTGACAAAACGTTCCTCCCCACCCATGGTGAAGACCTCCATACCCGTCAACTGAGGCGTACGCAGGGTCCAGATTGTCTCTTGCGGAGGAATAGACAAGAGGGTCAAACTGACATGCCACCATTCATTCTTGCGGCTGCTGTCCCGCTCGATATCTGTAACCAAGGCATATAAAGCTGATATCTGTGGTTCTTTCGCAACTATCAGGACCAGATCTCCGATATCGGTGCTGTCCTTGAACCGGACCATCTGTTTTAATTCTGCAATTAATTTTTCCATATCGTCATGCTCATTAATTTAGAGACCGTTACGAAATAACATGTCTATTTTTTATCTCTATTTCGTTAGGGCTGGACTACGGCACAAGTATTGTAGTCGATTCCAGGATAATCGCATCATCCTGGATGTAGCTGCGCGAACCAATCACCTCAAACATGGCCAATCCATCGAGTAAAGGCAAGATCAGTTGTTCAATCATGACCTTAGATTTCTGCGCCGCATCAGGATCCTGCAGGGAAAGCATGGTTCCACCCCAACTTGCAAGTTCCTTTACCGCATGCAACAGAGATGAAAACCGGACATAGCTCACAGAGTTATTTCCCTTGGTCAGCCCCTCTTCCAAATTTTGATTAATCCGCTTAAAACTATCTTCACTGATCAGTGCGCCACTCCCACCTTCTTTCGCTCCTGCACCATCCACCTGCCCCTTGGCGTCACCCGCCGCAGTGTCAACAATATTTTTCACCAGATCCACACTACTTGCCAGGACCAGATACCCTTGATGCAGGGCGTATACTGGTTGCAGGCTAGGATGGAATGAAACCTCCAAGGTAGAGAGAGTGACCCCTTTATATTCCTCACTCCTGGTGGGAATATTATTCTTGGCAAGCAGTGACTTCAGCATCTTAATAAAATCTTCTTCCTTTTCAATCTTCAGAAAGATGGCCCCATCAGGCAAAGGGATAAAGCCATTAGTGGCAATTTTCTTCAGCAGGACAACGGCCTCAGAGCCAAACATAGAGAGAATCTGCTGCAATTCAACACCAGTGACTGACTTTACTTCCTGCTCCATGGCCTTGAGCTGCTCTTCGCTCTCTTTCATCTCCTGGGTGAACATCTCCCAGAAGGTGTTCATATTCAAGGTATTAGTCCAGTAATAGCCAAGGACGCCGGCAGGCACCATGGCCAATGTTTTATTGGCTACCGGCTGAGCAGCAAACATCTTCCCCACAAGGGGATCCAGCAGGTCTTTTTTATACAAAATAACAGCCTTGTCCCGCAGCATGTCCTTTTCTTGCCAGACGCCAAAGGCAAGCCCTTCCCAACCTTTCCACTGGGCGATAACCTGCTGCAGGCCTTCCTTCTCCAAAGGATCAAGCATTTCAGTGAATTTGCTGAGCTGAGCATGGAGCCCCGGCATCGAGACATAGGTAAAGAGTTTGGACTTAATAAAATCATGACGCAGCCGGATGTATTCCTTCTTCTGCGCCAGGCTCCCCTGTTTGCTGTCATACCGGTCCAAGCTCTCCTTGACAAGTCGATCATCAAAAGCGGCAATGACATAGCCATCAACGATGGCCGTAGTCAAGGTATTACGCTCGTCAATGAGATACTGCTTGAGGCCGTATTTTCCATGCTGGTTACTTGTCTGCTCCAACTTGCCGGCAAACAGAGAAGTTAACAATTCTATGAGATCAGTATTATGTCTCGGTTTTACGATCAAAAGAAGACTGGATTTTATAATTTTTTCAGGGAGATCCAGAGAGTCATCAGGAACCGGCAGAAGGCCGAAGGTAAACTCCTGGCCAAAAAATTCTTTAAAGACCGAACTGTTCAAGAAATCATCCAGCTGCTTTGTCATATTCCTGATTCTGTCGATCTCCTCAGGGAGCAGACCAAGACCTTCGGCAATCTTCACATAATCAATACCTGTCACTGCGCGACCAAGACGTGACACCTTAAAGTCGGCAAGCAACGGTTCGAGATCCCTCTGTTCAACAGAAACCAGAACCTCGGCCGGCAAGAAATCAGCGGACGTCCCCTTACCCATCTTTGTTACAACCCCAAAGTAAACAGCTACCAGAATGCAAACTGCCCCAAGGATTAAACCAATCTTCTTCATTTATATCTCCTTCCCTTCAAGGCTTAACGAGCCTTCATTGTATTCAAAATCCATTCTACCACAGCAGCCAGATTATCCCCGACAAATGCAGGCTGAACCTCCTGGGTCGGACCGATATATTGAGCGTCTCCACGGCCATAGCCGGTAAGTACAAGCACCGGCGTTGCACCACAGTTCACAGCTGTCTTCAGATCCGACCAGCGATCTCCAACGACAAAAGACTGTGCAAGGTCAAGGCCCAACTCTTTTGCCGCCTGCAAAACAAGACCGGGTTTGGGTTTGCGACAATTGCAGGCCAAGCGATACTCCTCCTTCTTGGCCTCGGGATGATGAGGGCAGATGTAGATTCCATCCACATGCGCTCCGTGTTCCGCCAACAGTGACACCATTTTATCATGGACCGTCACCAGTAATTCCGCAGGAAAATAACCACGGGCCAGCCCCGACTGATTGGTCACCACCACCACCGGGATCCTGGCTTCATTGAGTTTTCTGATGGCCTCAGCAACACCTGGCAGCAGCTGAAAGCGGCTGATATGATTGATATAGCCCATCTGTTCATTGATGGTACCGTCACGATCAATAAACACGGCCGGCCGGAGAGATGCGCTGGACAAAGATACAAGCTCGGCCATCAAAGCGCCTTCCCTTGTGGCAGATAATTTTCTGAACATACAGCCAACGCCTTGGCAACTTCCCTATAAACCTCCTGACTGCTGATCTCCTCAAGACAATTCAGGTGTTTTCCGGGACACTCCGACTGCAGACAGGGACTGCACTCCATCTCTTTACGAATCACCACAGCATGCTCAGAAAAGGGGCCGGTTGCGATATGATCCGTTGAACCGAAAATGGCAATGGTAGGGGTTTCAAGGCCGGCTGCCACATGCATCAGCCCTGAATCATTAGTAACAAAGGCGTTGCAGCATTGGATCAAGGCCATGACTTGCTGGAGGGTGGTCTTGGCGGTCATGTCTATGACATGAAAAGGAGTTCGTAGCGAAAACTCTTTTATGGCCCGGGCAGCATCGGTATCATCCTTGGTGCCAAAGACGAGGATAAGACAACCACTCTCCCCATGATGATGGGCAATGAGTGCGGCCAATTGGCCAAACTTCTCAGCCGGCCAGCGTTTGGCCGGGCCATAGGCTGCCCCTGGATTAAAACCAATCACCGGGATAGCTGTCTTGCCCGTGTCCCTGTTTTCAGCAGAGGATATCCCCTCAGTGTGAATCTTGCCGTCTTGAGTGGAAAAGGGAGCCTGGCCCTTCAGACATTCGATATACCCCTTGGCCCAACCGGTCAATTCAGCCGACAGGGAAAGACGCAATTTGTCCGGCCCGAGGTCAAGTCCTAATCCCGCTAAGATCATCTGGTAATAATGAACCTGATGCCTGGCTCGAATATCCGGGGTCAACTCCACCCCATGCGTCAACAGCAAGCCTCGGCCATCACGTTTGTAACCCGCTCGCACAGGGATACCAGCCATCCATACAAGAAAGGCGGCCTCAAAGGCATTCTGCAGCAGGATTGCGGCATCAAAACGATACTGCTGCAAATGACCGGCCAATTTCAGCACCCCTTTTATGCGTCCTGGATAGAGATCCTTTTTATCGTAGACCAGAACGTTATCCACATCCGGACTGAGTCGAAAGATGTCCGCCACCCAGGGCATAGCCAGCATAGTGATTTCAGCATTGGGGAAATTTTCCCTGATGGTATGAACGGCCGGCGTAGTCATGACCGCGTCCCCAATCCAGTTAGTAGATCGGATCAAGATTTTTGCCGGATTCATCTGTTTAAATGTCGCTGGTGCTGCCAAAAAAACCTCACAAAAAAACTTTTAGGAGCCGTTACGAAATAACATGGCCATTTATATCAATTTCGTTACGGCTCCTTATGCCGCTTCGGTTACTGCAATGGCCATGTTATTTTTTTACAGCGGCTTAACATCAATCTGCCTTATCCTTGAACAATCAACTCAGCAAGTTGCGCTTTAGCAAAATCTATTGACGGATCAAGGGACAGGGCGAGATTGAAGAAATGTATCGCCTCATCCCGCTTGCCTATTTTACGATAATTTACACCTAGGTTTGCGTAATCCATGGACGAGGCAGGATTCAGCTCAACGGCCCGATGAAAATGAACAATGGCCTGGTTGAAATCGTCTATCTTATAGTAACAGACACCGAGCATATTATGCAGATCCGGCCGTTCATCATCTTCCACCCTCCCCAGATCCAGAGTTTTTATGGCCTCATCATAGCGGCCAAGCTCTTTCAGACAATGCCCCTTGTAGGAATAGATATAGGGAAGATCCTCCTGCTCAGGGATTAAGGCCAGGGCCCGATCAAAGGCATCAAGGGCAGATTCCGGCAGACCATTATTATAGAGATTACGTCCTCGATAAAAGGCCAGGTAATAGGCATTCGGGATCAACTCCTCCATGCGTGCCAGCTTCTGTTCAAGGTGCTTGCTATCATCAACCAGATCAACCAGCAGTTTGGCGGCAAAGAGCCCCACATCATGGATCATGGAGCGTTCACGGAAATGGGCACCGGGAATAATGGTATAAATTGCAGGAATCTTCAATTGCGGATGCGTGGCATCCAGCATGAAGACCTCCATATCACGCTTGGCCAGAGCGGCAACACAGTTTTCTACCTCTGTTTTAATATTATGGTCAGCCAAGGAGTGCATCTGCTGAATGGTAGTTCGGAGTCCTGAATCAGTCACATAACGAACATCCTCCATGGACAGGGGCTTGGGTAGACCGGAGGCCACATAATTGGAGCCACTGTTGAAGTCTCCCGCAAGTTGCGCCACCTCTGTCACTGCCCGGATCAGAGCCTTTTCAGGATCGGGAGTGGTGCCGGCGGTAAAGACGATCTCACTTCTTTCAGGAAAAGAAGTCCTGTCAATCGCCAGTGCCGCTACTGTGCTGATACCGGTGTCAAGACTAAAGTCATTGAGATAAAGTTCTATGTTGTTTTCGGCGAATTTTTCCAGCAGATCCATGGCCACAGGATCTTGAACCGAGGCAGGATCTATGACAGGTGTTTGTATCTTTTCATGGTTGATCAGGGCGCAGACATGACGTTCCACCACCTCGGAAATGCCCTGCAAAGCCGCCTCCTCATAGGTGTTTCCGGCTGAGGGACCATTAAACTCGTTGATGGCAAAAAACCAGGAAAAAGGGATCAGGGTGTCAATGCCGGAAGTCAGGCTGGTCGCCCATGTCCACTGCATAGGGATATCCTTGAGCAGCTCCTCGAGGAAATCCACATCATGGTGGCTATCATGCACCGATTGGAGCAGACGGGATGGATCAAGCACCGGATATCCGGCATCCCGCATCTGCTGATAATCACCAGTTATGAAATTGTTTTCATTATTTTTGAAGGCAAAAAAGGAAAATCTCTCAGCAAGCTCCATACAGGCCGAGGCCTCGGCCTGTATGGGTGATGAACCTTTACCCATCTGTTTTTTTGTGCCGGTCAGGGCCTGGGCATCTTCTCCACAGACACTGAAAAAAACAGGGATATCCAATCTGCCATTATCGATGCGTTTCACTTCCTTCAGAATCTGGATATCAAGATGCTCCAACCTTTCCTTAAAACGGGCAACGGTATCTTCAGGCCGGATAGCCTTGTCCTGATCAGTGGTATAGGTCTTCAGACAATCCTGAAGCCGAATAGATTTTTTCTGCATGATTCCTTGCAACTTTCACAATTATTTAGGTACGTACAAAAAACGTTCCTCAGTGTTTACCAATTAAGCCGTCGTTCAAAAATAGCACATACTATCCTAGTGTTAACGGCCCCTAAAGAAGATATCCAGACCAACAAACTGCATCCAGATAAAAATCCATTATATTTGTGTTCTCCAGATCCAAATGTGTCATAATTAGATCCAACTCACTCCATTGACCCGACTCATACAGCTGAATAAGCTGCAAATAAGGAAAAAGAGGACCTGCCTTATACGCTAGTGCCTCTATAATATCCTCCGACACAGGGAGCTGTTTCATCAAAGATTCCATGGGGGTATCAAGGATAGCATCAAGCAGAGAAAAAAGCCCGAGCATGAAGAAAATACCCTGATCTTGATGCAGCTCTTTACCAAGAAGCTCTAAAAAACGAGCCCGGATACAAGAAGTACGAATGAGTTCATCCGGTTTGTTCTCTGACAACTTACTGGTAGCGATCAGAGAAACAAACATTTTTATTCCCTGCTCTCCCAGAAAGGCGATGGCCTGACGGATGGAGGAAATCGGTTGCAGCCGTGAATAATAAGCAGAGTTAAGATACTTGATCAACTTATACGAGATGGCAACATCCTGTTTAATGAGGGATTCCAGTTTCTTTATCTCAAATTCAGCCCGGTTTACCTCCATAATCAACTGCATATAAATCAGTTGCGAAGAAGAGATCTCTCTATTCTTCAACACTTCTGGTTTAGCAAAAAAATAGCCCTGAAAATAAACAAAGCCCATTTCATTGGCCCGGTCATATTCTTCATAAGTCTCTATTTTTTCAGCCAGCAATTTACAATGGTATTTTTGGGAAATTGCAAGCAGCTTAAGAATCTGCTCATCAGAGCTTTGCATAAAATCAATTTTAATGATTTTAGCAAGTTCAAGTAACGGAATATAATCTCTGCTATAAACGAAATCATCCAGAGCCAACATGTACCCCTTGCTCACCAAGGTACTGCACGCGGCAATCACCTCTTCGGTTGGCTCCACATTTTCAAGGATCTCCACCACAATAGAGCGGGCAGGAAACATCGTGGGAACTCCACGGAGCAACATCTCTTCCGTAAAATTAATAAAGGCCCTGTGACCGCTTGCTATCTGCTTGATTCCAACCGTAAAAAAAGAAGACGAAAGCAGACTTGAGGTAGCCTCATCCCCGTCAACTCCAGGAAAGGCTTTAGAATCCCCATCCCTGAACAAAAGTTCGTAGGCAAAAATACGCCTATGGCGATTAAAGATTGGCTGTCTCGCCACAAAAACGTCCATTCTTTATTTAACCATAATAGACTCAGACAAAATTATCCGCCCAATGCACCGCATCAAGATAAAAGTCCATTATTTTATGTTCGTCAAGATGCAACGTCCCCAACAGCCTCTCCAATTCACCCCACTCTCCAGCCTCATATAACTGGATCAACTGAAGATACGGGAAAAGACTGCCGGTTTTATGGACCAGTGTCTGGGTGATTTCTTCAGAGATAGGGAGCTGTGCCATCAGGACCTCCATAGAGGCATCGAGCATAGCGTCAAGGAGAGAAAAAAGACCTAACATAAAAAAATCGCCTTGATTCTGCCTGCAATCCTGCCCGACACGCTCAAGAAAACGGGCTCGAATACAGGACGTGCGAATTAATTCATCCGGTTTGTGTTCCGAAAGTTTACTGGTGGCAATCAATGACACAAAAAGCCGGGTGCCTCTTTCTCCCAGATAGGCAATAGCCTGACGGATGGAGGAAATCGGCTGCAGTCGTGAATAATAAGCCGAGTTCAGGTACTTAAGCAATTTAAATGAGATGGATATATCCTGATTCACCAGTTTTTCAATATCCTCCACCTCAAATTCCGCCCTGTTCACCTCAACAATCAACTGCATCAGGGATAACTGAGATGAAGGGATGTCCTTATTCTTCAAGACTTCCGGTTTGGAAAAAAAGTAGCCTTGAAAATAGACAAAGCCCATACTGCTGGCCAAGGCAAACTCTTCATAGGTCTCAATTTTTTCGGCCAGCAATTTACAGGAATACTTTTTAAGAGTCTCCACCATCTCTTTGATCTGCTCAATGGGGGTGAGACGGAAATCCACCTTGATGATCCTGGCAATTTCTATAAGAGGTATGAGATTTTCCGCATAAACGAAGTCATCAAGGGCCAGGGTGTACCCTTTAGCCACCAGTTCGCGACAGGCACTGACAACCTCTTCGGTTGGCACCACATCTTCCAGGATCTCCACCACGACAGAATCTTTGGGAAACATGGAGGGAACACCGCTCGTCAGCATATCTTCGGTGAAATTGACAAAAGCTTTATGCCCGCTTGTTATCTGCTCAATACCAACCGTAAAGAACGAAGAAGAGAGCAGACTGGATGTTGCCTCATCCCCATCAACACCGGGAAAGGCATTAGACATCCCGGTCCTGAACAGAAGTTCATAGGCAAAAATTTTCCTGTGTTTATTGAAAATCGGCTGACGAGCTACAAACACATCCATATGCTACACCGCTAGTAATTGATTCTACTAATATTCCTGAGTTTTCAGGGTCAAGATTTCCAATCGTTCCTGCCAAGCACCAACGCCAGGATCACAGATCAACAACCTGGCTTCATCAAGTTCCATACTCATGATTATCTTGAGACGAGTTGCAGGTACCAGATCTTCTGCCCGCTCACACCATTCTAAGACAGTAAGGCCAGCAAGAGAAAAATATTCATCCAGGCCCAGGTCCTGTACATCAGCTGCATCGGCTAACCGATAAAAATCCATATGATACAATGGCAAACGGCCCTGATACTCATGAAAAATGGCAAAGCTGGGGCTGGTTACATACTCATTTTCAGGGACTTCCAGCCCTTGAGCAATGGCTTGGGTCAAGGTGGTCTTGCCAGCGCCCAGATCACCGTCAAGACAGATCACATCACCAGGCTGGGCAACCTGGCCAAGGAGACGACCAAAAGCCAATGTATCAGCAAGCGTTTTTAACAGAATTGTCTTCATCTGGGCCTGAATCAGTGAATGGAGGTGGTATCTTTCATCCACCAGCTCATCAACAACTGCATATAATCATAATACAAGGGCAGTGTCTCCGGCTGCTCGAAAATATTGCGATAGGCCAAGCGGTGTCCATCCATAAACCAGTTTGGCACCAGATAATAACCATACCAGAGGATGCGGTCCAGAGCCTTGCAGGCGGCAGTCAATTCCTCCTGGGTCTGAGCATAGATAATTTTGTCAACCATGGCATCAACCGCCTGATCTTTCACCCCTGCCAGATTTTTTGATCCCGGGATATCTGCAGATACTGAATGCCAGTAAGTACGCTGCTCATTGCCAGGCGACATTGACTCACCATAGACATGGACAATCATGTCAAAATCAAATTTCTGTTCCCTCTCAATATAGAGGGCCGGATCAATGGTACGATATTCAGCATGAATCCCCAGCTTTTTCAGATTGTTGACATACGGGGCCATCACACGTTCAAACGAGGGCGAGACCAAAAGGATCTCAAAGGTAAAGGGGATACCTGCTATATCTTTTAACACACCATCCTGAATCGTCCAACCTGCCTCACGCAGCAACCCTGAGGCCTTGCGCAGATTTGTTCGCAGCCCATTCTTTCCCGTCACCACAGGCGGAGTCAAAGGTTGCTGAAAGACATCCACGGGCAGTGTTTTGCGAAACGGTTCCAGATATTCCAACTCTCGACCGACCGGCAAGCCCGTTGCAGCCAGAGGTGAATTGCTGAAAAAAGAATTAGCCCTGGTGTATTGATTGAAGAAAAGTGATTTATTGGTCCATTCAAAGTCCAGTGCCAGCCCCATTGCCTCTCTGACTTTTGCGTCTTTAAAAACAGCTCTCCGGGTATTCATCAGAAAGCCCTGTATGCCGGCATTGTTTTTATGGGGAAATACCTTTTTCAGCAGCGTTCCATCAGCAAAACGACCACCCTCCATATCCCGCGCCCATTGTTTGGCAATATTCACCGGCATGAAATCAAATTCACCTGCCTTGAAGGCTTCAACCGCGACAATCTGATCCTTATAATAATTAATAGTGATGGTATCAAAATTAAAGAGCCCTTTTCTGACAGGATGGTCTGTGGCCCAGTACTTCAGATTTCTTTTATAGGTAATGGACTTCCCCTGTTTAACAGAAGTCACCACATACGGGCCAGAGCCAACAGGAGGCAGAAGCATTGTGTCTTCATCTTTTGGTTCAAAGCCATGCTTTTGGTAAAATTTTGCCGACATGATCGGAATCTGGGCTGCGATCATATGCAACTCCCGGTTGGGTTTGGCAAAAACAAAACGAATACGGTGCGGATCCAGGATTTCAGCCTTCACAATATCCTGATAATAATAGGAATATGAGGGATGGGCCTTATCGCTTTTCAAGATCTCCAGAGAATATTTCACATCCTCGGGGGTAATGGGACTATTATCGGAAAAACGCGCAGCTTCGTTCAAGGTAAAAACCACCGATAGTTTATCTTTTGCCACCTCAATATCCCTGGCAATAAGACCATATTCGGCAAAGGGTTCATCAAGACTGGAAACGGCCAGCGGCTCAAAGACAAAGCTGTCCAGCCCCATAGGAGGCGTGCCTTTCAGAGTAAAGGGATTCATCTTATCAAAACTGCCCAGGTCGTGAAGAACGAGCTGACCACCTTTTACCGCTTGGGTCGAAACATAGTCAAATTGCTGAAATCCAGACGGATATCTCAACTTCCCGTCAATGGAAATTCCATGGGCGGCAAGCAAGGGTGACGTAAGGCAACAGATGAACAACCCCACAAAAAAAGAACTGAGAGCACGGGACATAAGAGAACAATCCTTTAGTGGTTAATGATTCCAGCTGAGCCCTGAAAGTTGACGGCTGAAAGAGTATTAAGTATGCTATGGCAATAGTACCCTTTTTCGACTAATATGTCAGCCATTCTTAGGTCTTCACTCTATTCGATGTGAAGTTGTTTATAAAATTGATACATATCGTTGCCAATCTGGAGCATACTGATGGGAAAAACCATAGCCAGCAAAATATTTGACGCACATCTACGTGATACGCCCACTCCGGGAAATATGATCCTGAATATTGACGTGGTCATGTGCCACGAGATCACCACCCCCATCGCCATTATGGACCTGGTTGAAAAAGGAATGGACCGGGTCTTTGATCCCTCAAAGATCAAGGCGGTGATTGATCATGTGACCCCGGCCAAAGACTCCAAAACCGCCACTCAGGGTAAGATCATGCGCGACTGGGCCAAACGGCACCAGATCAAGGATTTCTTTGATGTCGGCGCCAACGGCGTCTGCCATGCCCTTTTTCCGGAAAAAGGTTTTATCCGTCCCGGCTACACGGTTATCATGGGCGATTCACATACCTGTACGCATGGTGCTTTTGGTGCTTTTGCCGCCGGTGTCGGCACCACAGACCTGGAAGTCGGAATATTAAAAGGCGTCTGCTCTTTCCGGGCCCCGGAGACCATGCGCATTACTCTTACCGGAAAGCTTACATCCGGAGTTACAGCCAAAGATGTGATCCTGGCCGTGATCAAAAAACTCACGGTGAACGGGGCCACCGACCGGGTCATTGAATTTGTTGGCCCGGTGGTTGATTCCATGACCATGGCTGCCCGCATGACCCTGTGCAACATGGCCGTTGAGGCCGGAGCCACCAGTGGTCTCTGCCTGCCGGACCGGGTAACTGCCGAATATCTCTGGCCTTTCATCAAGGATGAATATTCATCCATTGAGGCGGCAGTTCAGGATTTCAGTAAATGGCATTCCGATCCGGATGCCGAATATGTGGAGACCCTTGCAATTGATGTCTCCACCCTTGTGCCCCAGGTTACCTTTAATTTTAAACCGGATCAGGTCAAAGATATCAATGAAATGGAAGGCACACCAGTTGATCAGATCTACATTGGTTCGTGTACTAATGGCCGTATAGAGGATCTCAGAGATGCCGCCGAAATTCTGGGTGGGAGAACACTGGCAAAGGGTGTGCGAGGGGTTGTCACTCCCGCCACGCCAGCCATCTACTCCCAGGCTCTTGAAGAAGGGATCATCAAGATCTTCATGGATGCCGGTTTCTGTGTCCTTAATCCGACCTGTGGAGCCTGCCTGGGTATGAGCTCAGGCGTTCTGGCCGCAGGAGAGGTCTGCGCCTCAACCACTAACCGCAATTTCAATGGCCGTATGGGCAAAGGCGGCATGGTTCACCTCATGAGCCCCTACTCCGCAGCTGCTGCTGCCGTCACCGGAACGATCACTGATCCCAGAAAATTTCTTAGCTAAGGTTCATAAATAATTTTAATTTGTTACCAGAGGAATTCCCATGAAAACATTTGGCGGTCCGGCCATATTGCTGGACAGAAGCGATATCAATACCGATGAAATAATCCCGGCCAAGTATCTCACTGAAATCACCAAAACCGCTTTGCAGCCCCATCTTCTGGAGGATCTGCTGCTGGATGGCCGGCCTTTTGACATCCACTCTCCTGCCATGCAACAGGCAAAGGTGGTAATCAGCCGAGCTAATTTTGGTTGTGGATCATCAAGGGAGCATGCAGTCTGGGCCTTTGAAGTAAACGATATCAATATCGTCATCGCTGAAAGCTTTGCCCGGATCTTCAGACAAAACATGTTCAACTGCGGTATCCTTGCCATTGAACTGCCGGCAGCCAATATCGAGACTCTCTTCAAGATGCAGGGTGAACTCACCATCCAGGTTGACCTGGACAAAACAGAGATGACCGCCAGCTCAAACGATCCCGCCCAGGCTCCCCTTACCTGCTCTTTTCAGTTGAATCCTTTTGACCGGGATCTTGTCGCAGCTGGTGGCTGGCTGGCCTATGCCGATAAAAAGTTCTAAGCCGCTGTAAAAAAATAACATGGCCATTTTAACGCCCGGAGCGGCATAAGGAGCCATAACGAAATAGATATAAATGGCCATGTTATGGCCGTAACGGCTCCTAAATATTTCTTCAACAGGAGAATCGATAGCTGTTAAATCTGATGGTCTCGTAAAAAGTCGAGATTGCCAGAGTGTCATTTCGACCATCGGGAGAAATCTTAAGAGTATCTACAGGTTGAGGAATATGATTTCTCGCTGTCACTCGAGATGACTGGCTTTATTGAGTTTTTACGAGACCATCAAATCTCTTAACAGGACACCAATTCACCCCTGCTCAAAGCCCTTATCAGAAAGTAACTGTAAATATTGCTCCACCCTTACGGCACAAAGTGCCGTAAGGAAATCGATATAAATGGCCATGTTATTTCGTAACGACACCTAAACATCTACAGACCATCAAGCTGACATGACCAGAGCGAATTTTCTCATTGCTATCGCCATCACCATGATCTCGATTCTGTTCTGGGCAATTCTCAACCGTCCGGAACAGGCGCCGCCATGGCCGACCCAGATCCAGGGATTTTCATTTTCGCCCATGCGGGACAAACATAATCCCATCAAACATATCCTACCGACCGCTGAAGAAATTGACCAGGATCTGGCTTTGCTGGCCAACACCACCCATGCGGTACGCACCTATATGCTTGAGGGTAATATGGTCCAGATCCCGGCGCTGGCCCAGAAATACAACTTGAATGTCACCCTCGGCGCCTGGTTGAATGCAGACCCCAAGGCCAATGATCTTGAGATTACCAAGCTTATCAAAACGACCCGGGAAAACTATCGTAACGTGGTGCGGGTTATAGTCGGCAACGAGTCAATTCTTCGCGGTGAGCTGAAAGTCGAGCAACTTGGGAAATATCTAGATCAGGTACGGGCTGCCGTGACGGTTCCAGTGAGTACAGCCGAAACCTGGGATGTGTGGCTGGCCCATCCGGAACTGGCCGATCATTGTGACTATGTAGCTGTCCATATTCTTCCCTACTGGGATGGGGTTGAATTGGACCAGGCCGTTGACCATGTGGTCGTCACGATGAACAAACTAAAGAGTAAATTTCCTGACAAAGAGGTTATTATTGGCGAGGTTGGCTGGCCCAGTAATGCCCGGACCTATAAAGCAGCAGTTGCATCACCTGCCAACCAGGCAACCTTCCTGCGCCGTTTCCTTCTGCAGGCTGAACAAAAAAATTACGTCTACTATATCATGGAGGCCTTTGACCAGCCGTGGAAGAGAATAAGTGAAGGTGCTGTTGGAGCCTACTGGGGGGTTTATGATGCTTCCCGCCAACCCAAATTTGCCTTTACTGCCCCCATTGTCGAAATTCCCGAATGGCGCCTTCTGGCAGGGATCTCAATTGCTATCGGCATCCTCACCTTCGCCATGCTGCTCATTGACAGCAAGAGTCTGCTGAATCGAGGACGCAGCTTTCTGGCCATCATTGCTTTTTTTGCCGCCTCCGCCGCAGTATGGATTATTTACACCTATTATCACCAATACCTGACGACATCGGCCATTATTGTCGGCATTCTCATGATCATCGGGATCATTGGCGTCGCCCTGGTTCTCTTGACCGAGGCCCATGAATGGGCCGAAGCCATCTGGGTAAAAAAATGGCGACGCCCATTTACCCCCATCAACATGGCCGATGAAGAACTACCCTTTGTCTCGGTGCATGTCCCGGCCTACAATGAACCGCCTGAGATGATGATCGAGACCATCAAGGCCCTGGCGGCCCTTGATTATCCACATTTTGAGGTCATTGTCATTGACAACAACACCAAGGATCCCGCTATCTGGCAACCTGTTGAGGCCCATTGCGCCACCCTTGGCCCCCGGTTCCGTTTTTTTCACCGGGATCCCCTGCCGGGATTCAAGGCCGGCGCCCTTAATTTCGCCCTGACCCAGACCGCTCCGGAGGCAGTGGTAATCGCCGCCATTGACAGTGACTATCAGGTATCCCCGCTCTGGCTGCGCGACCTGACTCCCCAGTTTTCACGACCGGAAGTGGCCATTGTCCAGGCACCCCAGGATTATCGTGATGACAAGGAGAACCTCTTCAAGGCCATGTGCTACGCCGAGTATCAGGGATTCTTCTATATCGGGATGCAGACTCGGAATGAACGAAATGCGATTATTCAGCACGGTACCATGACCATGGTCCGGAAATCAGCACTCAAAGAAGTTGGTGGTTGGTCTGAATGGTGTATTACTGAAGACGCCGAGCTGGGTTTAAAGATCTTTGAAAAGGGCTATGAGGCTACTTATATCGCCAAAAGTTACGGTCAGGGAGTAATGCCGGACACCTTTATTGACTTCAAAAAACAGAGATTTCGTTGGGCTTACGGAGCTGTACAGGTCATGCGGCACCACTTCGGTATCCTTTTCTTTGGCAGCGGCAAGACGAAACTCACCGCCGGTCAACGTTACCACTTCATTGCCGGCTGGCTTCCCTGGATAGCCGACAGTCTGAACCTGTTGTTCACCCTGGCCGCCATTGGCTGGTCAATTGCCATGATATATGCTCCACTCAAGATTGATCCACCAATGGTGATCCTCTCTTCCATGCCGTTGATGCTATTTTCTTTTAAGATGGCAAAGATGATCTATTTATACAGAACCAGGGTCGGGGCTTCCATCACCGAGACTGCTGCTTCAGCCCTGGCCGGTCTCTCACTATCTCACACTATCTCCATAGCCATTCTGCAGGGGATCTTCACCAAAAGCAAACCCTTTTTCAGAACCCCGAAGATGGAACAGGCCCACGCCCTGCGTCGTGCCCTGCTCTCCGCTCGTGAAGAAGGACTGATCATGCTGGCACTGTGGCTTTCAGCATATGAGGTCACTGTGAAACAAGGAACTGGCAGCTCGGACATTATGGTTTGGGTCATGGTTCTATGCATCCTTTCCATTCCCTATCTGGCATCCGTACTGGTCTCTCTCATCAGTGGCTTCAGCGGCTTGCCCAGCTCACTGATCTCACGCAAGAAAAAGAATCAGGAATAGAAAAACACCTGGAGCTGCCTGCACGTTCCCTGCAAGCAGCTCCATTCCCTTATGCAGTTTTCTATTTCTGCCATACGCAAGCCTTTATTTCAGGGCCAGAAACCTCTCCACCTCATCCACTTCCCTTTTGCTCCCTATAATCAGGGAAACGCGTTCATGGAGATCCTGAGGCTGGATATCCATGATCCTCTGCCCCTCATCGGTAATGGCACGGCCACCAGCGTGTTCCACGAGAAAGGCCAGAGGTGAAGCTTCATAGAGCAGGCGCAGTTTTCCCTTGGGTTTGTCCGGATTACGGCAATCACGTGGATAGAGAAAAATACCACCGATAATCAGGTTGCGGTGAAAATCGGCAACCAATGTGCCAATATAACGCGAGCTGTAAGGACGTCCGGAACTCGCATCAATTTCTTTCAGATAGTGAACATAGTCGCGCATCTCAGGGGCCCAGTAATGATAATTCCCCTCATTGATAGAGTAATATTTACTCTTTTCGGGGATGCGGATATTCTCATGAGAAAGAAAAAATTCCCCGACACTCGGGTCCAGGGTAAAACCATGAACCCCGTCCCCGGTAGAATAGACGATCATGGTGGATGAACCATAGATAATATATCCCGCGGCAATCAAAGTGCTTCCAGGCTGGAGGATATCCTGCAAGGTTCCCTGCCCTCCCTGACTCTGGCGGCGATGGATGGAGAAAATGGTGCCGATGCTGACATTGACATCGATATTGGACGAGCCGTCGAGAGGATCAAAGGCCAGGGTATATTTCCCCTCACATCCCTCCTGGACAGGAATAATTTCATCATCTTCTTCCGATGCCATGACACAGATATAACCGCTTCTGGCCATTCTCCGCTTAATGGTATTATTGGCAAACTCATCCAGCTTCTGCACCTCTTCTCCCTGGATATTGGTCTTACCTGAAACCCCTATAACATCGGCAAGCCCGGCCATATTGACCTCGGCAGAGATGATTTTGGCTGCCACAATCAGTTCTGTCAGCAGACCTGACAAATCACCTGTTGCCTCACGGTGCATATATTGACTGTCCATAATTTTCCGATGGACGGTTATTCCCACTGGTCGCTTCATCTTTCCTCCTGATTGAATTGATGTAATAATTGGTATGTGATGAGTAATAGTATCTGGTAAGTTGTTTTACTTGATTGACGCTTCAAATTTCTTCCATCTTCTTACCAGTTCCAGAAGGGTTCTGACACCAATACCTGACGGCCCTTTAGGAACATATGATTTTTCCGTAAATTCCCAGGCAGTGCCGGCAATATCCAGATGAGCCCAGGGAGTATCACCAATAAATTTCTCCAGATAGGCTGCCGCGGTAATGGTCCCTGCTGATTTTCCCCCGGTGTTTTTCATATCAGCCACCAGAGATTTAATCTGTTTTGTATACTCCTTCCCAAGGGGCAGTCGCCACAAAGGTTCACCACTACGATCACCAGCGGCCAGCAAACGAGCAATCAACTCATCATTGGTACCAAGCAGTGCAGTATAATGATGCCCAAGACCAACAATCGCTGCTCCGGTCAAGGTGGCAAGATCAATCACGCAATCAGGTTTGAATTTCTCCAGGCCATAAGCCAGGGCATCAGCCAGGATCAGCCGTCCCTCAGCATCAGTATTAACAATTTCTGAGGTCAACCCATTATAATGAGTGATAATGTCACCCGGTTTCAGGGCCCCCCCTCCAGCCATATTATCCGTCGACGGTACGATGGCTATCACTCCCAGATCAGGCCGTTCTTCTCCCACTGCCTGCATCAGGGCCATGACCGCAGCCCCGCCGCACATATCATATTTCATATCCTCCATGCCGGCTGCGGGTTTGAGGCTGACCCCGCCCGAATCAAAGGTAAGCCCTTTACCCACAAGCAGCACGGTCTGTGATTTATGAATCGGCCGATATTCCAGGATAACCATCTTGGGTGGTTCAGCTGAGCCTTGATTTACCGCCATGAGGCCACCCATTCCCAGACGCTTCATGTCATCCTTGTCGAGCACCGTACACTTCATTGAATATTTTTTGGCAAGCATACGACCATGAGCCGCAAAATGAGAAGGGGTCCAACTGTTACCGGGTTCATTGGCCATATCTCTGGCCTCCCGGGCTGCCAGAGCCGCAATCTGTCCTGCACGCATCCCTTTTTGCAGGGCATCCGTACTGGACTGAACACAGAGACGAATCTCCGCAATCCCTGTAAACGACTCTCCTTCAGGGTCACTCGTCTTGTATTTCAAAAAATGATAATCACCAAGCAACACCCCTTCACTTATGCATTCGGCCACCTCTTTTGGCGGTAAATCCATAAGCTCAGGCAGACAGATCATGATTTTCTTTGCTTTTACCCTGGCTGCCTGCTGGGCTATGATTCCGCCACTCAACCGGCATCTTTCTCGCAGCTCATCCTGGGTTTCTTTCTCCTCAACCTTTCCCAACCCCACTACCAGCAGACGTTTGGCAGAAAAAATACTATTTTTCTTATCTGCCTGAGGATAAAACAGCAAACACTCACCGGGCTTAGCGCCGAATTCTCCCAATGTCCCACTCTGCTCCAACCAGCTCTGCACTATGGTATTTTCACACTTAAAACCACCTTTTTTAGACAGCTCTATATAATAAACCAACAAGTCACCACCGAACTGTTCAGGTTTTTTCTCAGTTACAATCAGTTTCGTCGACTCCATTCCCAACCCTCTTTCCTTAGTTCTCTTTTAAATTTGCGCCCGAGCCTAACAACTGCTTGACCTTTAACAACTGTCTCAAGATAAAAATGTATTCTTGAGCCAGATACTCTGATTATTCGATTCCTATGAACATTTCACTTCTTTATTTCATGTACCAGGCAAGAAAGATTAAACCACCTCCTGTAAGGCCGCGGGGGGATACCTTCAAAAAAATCAGTAAAGCAGCCCTATTGTATCCAGACTGTTATAGCCAGGGACCTGTTTTGTATTCAGTACCAGACGCAGCATTGATATCGCTGTCGATTCTTTGAGCCGCAGCACTGTCACTCGAATCTTGTCTTCCGAGGCCATCTGCCCCTCCCATATTCGTGTTTTTTTCATGGCACCCTGTAATGTCTTATTCCCATCTTCAGCATAGAAAGTGTCGATAGCATCGACTGCCACCACTGCTCCTGGATTGAATGTCTCAACAATGATGATGGCTTTTGCTCTCACCAGCTCCAGTGCATAAAATAAGACAGATTTTTTTTGGCACAAAGCGATGCTGTCCTGCAAAGGTATCAACATCATGTCGTGAAAGAATTACAGTAATCTGAATAAGAATTGTGTTATAATAAGGGCCTGTTGCAAAATGAGGACTTTTGTTCACAATCAAGGCAGGTGAAAAATTTTACCGCAGACCAATGGTTAATATTCCAATGTTAAAATCTTGAGCGCAAGGCAGAGTTGGGGTGAAAAAACCATTTTGCAAGAGGATGGTCCAAGCCATTTTTAACGGTTATTTCGTCACAAGTCCTACGCAACAACGTCATAAGTATCCATAAAAGGAATGAACGACAGAAAAATCTTTATTTACTCCATTACGGATCCTAATCTTTTTCAGGAGTATAGTTGTGTTATCGACCCTTATTACCGCAATCACGTTGGCCCTTATCATATCCTTCTGCTGTTCACTTTTTGAAGCAATTCTTTACTCAATCTCTACCAGCCAGGTTGAGATGCTCAAAAAGACAGGGCACAGATCCGGATCTCTGCTTACATCCCTGCGAGCCGACATCAACAAGCCTATCACTGCCATCCTTACCATGAACACCATTGCCAATACAGTTGGGGCCACTGTCGCCGGAGCTTCTGCTGCTGCGGTCTTTGGCGAAAAAAATCTGATCCTTTTCTCAGCTTTTTTTACCATGTCGATCCTGATCTTTTCTGAAATTATTCCCAAAACAATCGGGGTTACCTACGCGGTGAAACTTGCCCCTCTGATTGCCGGACCACTCTACTGGATGGTGTTCCTGTTCAAGCCCATCATCTGGCTCTGTCAGATGATCACCCGTCTTATCCCCCAGAATAAGAGCCAAGGACATATCTCCGCTGAAGAATTACGAACGATCGCTTCCATGTCATTGAAGTCCGGCGAAATCGAAGCGGACCAGGAACGAGTCATCAATAATATCCTGGAACTCGGCAACAAGATTGTCCGTCAGGTCATGACCCCGCGCACGGTCACCTTCTCCCTCAATCAGGATCTGACCGTTGCAGACGCCATACAATTTGAAAGCATGTTCAGCCGTCACAGCAGAATTCCACTCTACCATGACAATCCCAATGATGTTATCGGGATTGTCATGCGTAAGGACATCTTACTTGCCGCAGCTGAACAGAAAAACACCCTGCCCCTCTCTCAGCTCATGAATCCGGTCCATTTCGTGGCAGAAACAGCCCCTTTAAATCGAGTACTCATCGATTTTTATGAAAGACACCAGCATCTTTTCGTGGTCGTGGATGAATACGGGGCCATGACCGGGATCATCTCCATGGAAGATATCCTGGAAGAAATCGTTGGCCGGGAAATCATGGATGAGTCGGACAAGGCAAAAAACATGCGGGAACTGGCAAGGCGTCAATATATGTCAACTTTTACGGAAGCAGCCACCGTAGAAGAAAGTAAGAAGTAACATTTACTTCACAGCCTCCCCCAACCAGACAACAAGATCGCCGGAAACACCCAGCGCTGCCTTGTTAATTGCCGCAGCTGCACCGCCGGCATCTGACGTGACAACCTCCATCATGGCAACCAGCTCTTTACCGGCCACAACCTTCCTGCTCACATTATCGACAAGATGGAAACGCATTCTGACCACCCCTTTCGAAGAACCATCCTCGGCGAAAAAATGCCCGAATTCAAAGATGGTGCTCTCAAGTAGTAAATCAGCCCGGGACACCGATGTCGGCGGAAGTACCGTCCTGAAAAGGCCGCTTTTCTCCAAGGTCACTTCAAGCACAGCCTGCATTGATCTGACCGGCGCGTCTCTCCAGCGGCTGTATGCATAACTATGCTGACGCAGCTGTTGATCCGTATAAAGAATATCGGTGCTGTTAAAGGCATCCCCACCCCGGACTGGAGCAATCTGGATAATGACAGAACTTTTTTTTGCTGCCTGGATCGGAGCATCTCGGCTCCAGCCAGGATCAACAGCATAAACCACTACGGGAGGAAGGTTCTGAAAAGTACATGTAGATAATGTAAGCGTGACCAGGATGGCAAGGACCAGAGTTTGTCTCCATTTATTTATCATCATAGCCCTCCTCCCCCGGTCCAGGCTGCAACCGGGAACGTTTAAAGAGCAGGTCGCCAGGACTGGTCTCTATTGCCCTGGTTGTTCTTTGCATGTCTCTAACCAGGATATCGAGTTCATACAGCAGTTGCTGGAAGGACTCAAGATTCTGACGAACCAGATTGATCAGATTTTGATCAGGATCCGCATAATCATGCCCCAAACTTCCGGCCATCTTCTCAACCCCCAATGCGGCGGACTCAACCTTGACAAAGGCCTGGCTAATTCCTTCCTCCATGACGACACTGCTATCAACAAGATGCTGAATCCCCTGTAATTGCCCCCTGACTTCTTGAGGAAGAGTCCTCATCTCAGCAAGGAACCCGGCAATATTCTGCAAGTTCTGCTCACTGAGCAACCGATCTATCTTATCCAGTGCCCGATCCAATTTTTCTGTAAGAAGAGTCAGGGACTCATCGAGTCGAGCATAAGTTGAAGGGGCTGCGGGAATAACAGGAATTCCTCCCTCTCTTTTGAGCAGAGGGGCATCTTTGCGCCCTCCGGTCAGTTCTACAAACGCCAGTCCGGTCATACCAAATGATTTGAGCGTGGCCCTGGTATCCACCTTGATCTGGGTTCCATGCCTGAGCTTTAACAGAAGCTCAACCTCTTCAGAATTTTTTGGATTCAAACCCATTTTCTCAACAATCCCGACATCCACACCCCGATATTTAACCGAAGCTTCAGAGCTTAACCCGGAGACCGACTCCACCATATAGACGTAATAATAGTCGTGTTCCTGTTTGTATCCATATTTCCCCAGCCAATAGACAAAAATGATCAGCCCGGCCAACAACAGGACCACAAAGAAGCCAACAATAGTATAGTTGATTCTACTTTCCATCCCGGCTCCGTATCATTCCTCGTGCACCGCCAAAGAAAGCTCTGACAATAGGATGTGGATCACTTCGGACTTCGGCAAGGGTGCCTTCAGCGATCACTTTTTTATCACCCAGAACTGCAAAACGATCAACAACAGTCCAGATGGAATCAAGATCATGGGTCACCATAATTACAGTCAGGCCAAGGAGATCACGTAATTTAAGAATAAGATGGTCAAAGGCCTCAGCGCCAACAGGATCAAGACCTGAAGTAGGTTCATCAAGAAAGAGCAGTTTCGGGTCCATGGCCAGGGCCCTGGCCAGCGATGCCCGCTTGATCATGCCGCCGCTCAATTCGGCAGGATAGAGCTCTGCCGCATGCTCAGGAAGACCAACCATATTAATCTTCATACGCACTATTTCCTGGATCAGGGACACGGAAAGATCGGAATATTCCTTGAGAGCTATGCCAATATTTTCGGCAACGGTAAGTGAGGAATACAGAGCCCCTCCCTGAAAAAGCACACCCCATTGTCGCCGGAGCCAGGAGGCATCAGAGCGACTGACTGTTGACAAGTCGTGCCCGAGAACCGTGATTATTCCCTCCTGCGGAGATAACAGCATCACCATCTCCTTCATCAGAGTAGATTTTCCTGACCCGCTGCCGCCAAGCAGTCCATAAATCTCAGCCTGCCGCACGGTCAGACTTATGCCATCATGAATCAGGTTCCGGCCAAACCTGGTCACCACATTGGCAACGGTGATTACAGGGACACTCAAATGCCCAGCTCCGTAAAAAGGACTGAAAAAAGAGCATCACAGGCAATCACCAGAAAGATGGCATTGACCACACTGATCGTTGTATACCGTCCGATACTCTCAGTACTTTTCGACACCTGAAAGCCACGAAAACATGAAACCGTCGCGATCAAAAAGGCGAAAAATGGCCCCTTGAAAAGACCGATCCACACATGCTTGACGTCAAGTGCTACCTGCAGTCGGCGGAGAAACTCGCCATAGGAAAGGTGCAGGTGGATGTTGGAAATAAACATCCCGGCAAGAATCCCCACCATGTCGGCAAAAAAAATCATCAGCGGCATGACCAGCATCAGGGCCATGATCCGTGGCTGTACCAGAAAATGCAGGGGCTCAAACCCCATGGTCCGCATGGCATCGATTTCCTCTGTTATCTTCATCACTCCAATCTGAGCGGTATAGGAAGAACCGGTGCGGCCAGCCACGACAATGGCGGTAATCAGGGGGGCAAGTTCCCGCGTTACCGAGATGCTGATCATATCGACAATGAAGATATGAGCGCCGAATTTCTCCAACTGCACCGCGCCCTGATAGGCGATTACCACCCCGATCAAAAAACTGGTCAGAGCGACAATAGGCATAGCGCGGACACCTGCCTCTTCGATATTTTTGACAATCGCACCATAACGAATGGACAGGGGATGGCGCAAAGCCAACAGAAAGATAATGAAATTTTCACCTAAAAACGAGAGGAAGGCCATCATATCCCTAAAAGATGATACCGTGCTTTTCCCCAGCTCATGAAGTATTCTCAGCAGACGGGAAGAAAATGGTGGGCCGGCAACAGAAGAAACCGGAGCATATTGCCTCAGCAGCCCATACATTGTGTCATAGTCGGTACTGGCACCAATAATCTCAAGGGTACAACCATTGCTTTGGAACAGGTCACAAAACCTGATAAAGAGCATCATCCCAGCTGAGTCAACACGTCTCACCGCTGAGACATCCCACTGAACAGAGATTTTGCTGACCTTGCCGGCAAAATGTTGCAGCCTCCTGTCGACATCACCCAGCCCGTCAATTACCCAGTCACCACTGCTGCTGATCATCACACCGCTCGAGGTTTCAGTAAACCCTATCTGGCCCTTGTGAGAGGTAGTATCGCCCATCAGCATTTTATCAACTGTCTTAATTGAGGAAGAGATTGGGATATGTGCACTTTATTTTAGTATATTGATTTCCATTATTGACGTCAAGGAACCGTTTGCCAAGCTCATTTTGAAAGGGATTACTGTATTCAGATGTACATTTTACTCTTGCTAAAACCATAGCCAGCGAGTATAAAAGGCCACTTAATAATTAAGAAATCATTACGTGGTGGATGTAGCTCAGTTGGTGGCAGCACCTGGTTGTGGCCCAGGAGGTCGTGGGTTCAAGTCCCATCATTCACCCCACCCATTAAAAAGGAGTTTCAGGCGTCTGCCTGAAACTCCTTTTCTTATTAAAGGTGTTGAAAAGTAGCTGACGGAACCGGATTTATAGTTATCCAGCAGCTCGTGTCAGCTGATTTTTTTGCTACCTTTTGCTTGTGTTGACTCTCTTCAATCTTGCCGGAGTGTGTTTAAGCTCTTTTAAGTTCCCGT
>JBDRQE010000069.1:0-135661 GCA_043826415.1 Pseudomonadota bacterium | reverse complement strand
AGGACACTTGTATTGGATGGCGGAAGAAGCTTGGCGATAATGCTGTCTTTAAATTCTTTAGAATATTTTATGGCCATAATCGATGTTTCTCCTTGCCCCTATATTAACACACAAATTAATAAAAATAGAGGCGACATCTTTTCTAACACAGGGGGGTATCTTCAAGTAGGTAATGCCGATATCGGCGGCAGATGAATTGTTTTTTTTTTTTTATGAGTATGAAAGGACTCGGAATATGAACAACTTTTTCCTGTCTTGACAATGAAGACGGGCTACTTATTGTTCGCTCATATTGTAAGCCAAAAAAGCAAGCACTCATGAAAAATTGAATAGATAGGCGTGATTGTTAGGGGTGTACATTTGTAATGTTCTGAAAGTGGAGGGGCAGGTGGCGAAAGAGCAAGAGAAAGAAGTGGTTCTGGAAGAGATGGAAGAGGCTGTTGTTGAAGAAATCAGCACACAGGATGCAGAGAAGTCTGTAGAAGAAAAGCTGGTTGCAGCCCAGGAAGAAATAGCTGGATACCAGGATAAGATGCTGCGTGCCGCTGCTGAATTTGATAATTATAAAAAGCGGATGGAGCGGGATCGCAAAGCAGCCATGAAGTATGGTGGCGAACATATCCTGCGCGAAATCTTGCCCGTTGTTGATAATCTGGAACGAGCCCTTACCCAGGGCGCGGTGCCCGGGAGTGAAGCCGAGACGAAGCTCACGGCCTTGCTGGAAGGGGTGCAGCTTACCCTGAAAAGCCTGCTGGCGGTATTGGAGAAGTTTGAGGTGAAAGCTATTGAGAGTGTTGGCCTGCCCTTTGATCCCAATATCCAGGAGGCTCTGGTCATGGAGCCCAGTGATGTGGTTCCCGCCAGTCATGTGTCGGGGGAGTTTGAAAAAGGCTATTATTATAAAGATCGTTTATTGCGTGTCGCTAAGGTTATTGTCTCATCGGGTAAGGCAGCGTCCTGAGTTCTGTTATAAACCGGGAAAGAATGAGCTCTTCTCTTGACAAATGCTGGATGATGCACATTTTTTCAACCTGTTTTATAAGTGAGAGTTTTTTGCGGGGAGCTCTTATACTGTTAAGAGAAAATTGAAATTAACAACAACAAGGGTCATTTGTGCAAAGTGACATCTATTATATTTTGAGACGAGGAGAGATACTGTCATGGGAAAGATAATTGGAATAGATCTGGGAACAACCAACTCATGCGTGGCAATTATGGAAGGGGGCGATCCCAAGGTAATTGCCAATGTCGAGGGAAATCGGACAACCCCTTCGATTGTGGCCTTTAGTGATAATAATGAACGTATTGTCGGACAGGTTGCCAAGCGTCAGGCCGTCACTAATCCCGAGCGTACCCTCTATGCGATCAAACGTCTGATCGGGCGCAATTTTACTGATGCCGAGGTGAAAAAGTCTGTTGAGATCAGTCCCTTCAAGATTGTATCAGGCAAAGGCGGGGCGGCAAGTATTGAAGTGGATGGCAAAAACTATACTCCTGCCGAGGTTTCAGCCATGATCCTCGGTAAAATGAAAAAGACCGCTGAAGAATATTTGGGAGAAGAAGTGACTGATGCCGTGGTTACCGTTCCCGCCTATTTCAACGATGCCCAGCGTCAGGCAACTAAAGATGCAGGCAAAATCGCAGGTCTTAACGTGCTTCGGATCATAAACGAGCCGACAGCCGCTTCTCTGGCCTATGGCCTCGATAAGAAAGGCGAGGAGAAAATTGCAGTATTTGATCTTGGTGGTGGTACCTTTGACGTTTCTGTCCTTGAGATTGGTGATGGTGTTTTCGAGGTAAAATCCACGAACGGAGATACCTTCCTCGGCGGTGAAGACTTTGATATGCGGATTGTCAACTGGTTGGCCGATGAATTTAACCGGAGTCAGGGGATTGATCTGCGCAACGATAAAATGGCCCTCCAGCGTCTGAAGGAAGAGGCTGAAAAGGCCAAGATGGAACTCTCCACCACCATGGAGACCGATATCAATCTTCCCTTTATTACCGCCGATGCATCAGGTCCTAAGCATTTGAATATCAAGCTCAGTCGTGCCAAACTTGAGAGCCTTGTTGATGATCTGATTGAGCGTACCGTGGCTCCCTGCCGCACCGCCTTGAAGGATGCCGGGCTGACTGCTAAGGATATTGACGAGATTATTCTGGTCGGTGGTATGACCCGCATGCCTAAGGTTCAGGCCAAGGTCAAGGAAATCTTTGGCAAGGAGCCACATAAGGGCGTCAATCCTGATGAGGTTGTTGCCATCGGGGCCGCTATTCAGGGCGGTGTTCTGGGCGGTGATGTCAAGGATGTGCTGCTGCTTGATGTGACCCCTCTCTCCCTTGGTATTGAGACCCTTGGTGGGGTCACCACGAAACTGATCGAGAAAAATACCACCATTCCTACCAAGAAGAGTCAGGTCTTTTCGACTGCGGCTGATAATCAGCCGGCCGTATCCATCCATGTCCTGCAGGGTGAACGGGAGATGGCTCAGGATAACAAGACCATCGGTCGTTTTGAGCTGTCAGATATCCCCATGGCCCCGCGAGGTGTTCCCCAGATCGAGGTTTCTTTCGATCTTGATGCCAACGGCATCCTCCATGTCTCGGCCAAAGACCTGGGCACCGGCAGGGAGCAGTCCATCCGTATTACCGCCTCTTCTGGTCTTTCCAAAGAAGATATTGAGAAGATGACCCGTGATGCCGAGATGCATGCCGAGGAAGATCATAAGCGGCGGGAGCTGGTCGATACCCGCAATAATGCCGATGCCATGATTCACGCGACCCAGAAGAGTCTCAAGGATCTTGGTGATAAGGTGGATGCTGACACCAAGGCCAATGTGGAAAAAGAGATCGAGAAGGTAAAGGCTGCCGTAGCTGGTGATGATATCGAGGCATTGAAGAGTGCAGTTGAGGCGCTGACCACGGCCTCGCATAAGTTGGCTGAGCTTATGTATGCCCAGGCTTCCCAGCATGGGGCCGATGCTGGTCATGCAGAGGGCGGTGCCGCTGGTTCTGCTCCCAAGGATGACGATGTGGTTGATGCCGATTTTGAAGAGGTCAAAGACGATAAGAAGTAACAGGGCTGATTTCTAGCCGGATAGACTTCGTGACGAAGTCTGAAAAACGAAGGGGAGTGAGGAAAGAATATTTTCTCACTCCCCTTTTTTTTATTTTTACTGTATTGTACATTGTTTCAATGTCGCTGTAGTTATTGAATTAATCCTTTTTTCTCCTCATTCTTGTTATGAAAATTTTATCTGGAATCCAGCCCTCCGGTCAGCTCCATATCGGAAATTACTTTGGTATGATGAAGTCCATGATTGCTCAGATGGAGAGTTCTGAGCTCTATGTCTTCATCGTTGACCTGCATGCCATGACTTCTGTCCATGATCGTGACCGTCTTGCCAGGGGCACCTTGGAAGCCGCTGCCGATTTTCTGGCACTGGGGCTTGATCCCGAAAAATGTATTTTCTGGGTGCAGTCAGATGTGCCGGAGGTGTGTGAACTGACTTGGGTGCTCTCCACCATTGCTCCTATGGGTCTTATTGAACGCTGTCATTCCTATAAGGATAAGGTTGCCAATGGTATTGAGGCCAGTCATGGGCTTTTTTCATATCCCGTGCTCATGGCCGCTGATATCTTGCTTTATCAGGCGGATCAGGTTCCTGTTGGGCAGGATCAGAAGCAGCACCTGGAGGTGGCTCGTGATCTTGCTCAGAAGTTTAACAAGATTTTTGGTCAAACCTTTGTCGTGCCTGAACCGGCCATCAGTAAGGAAACGGCCATTGTCCCAGGTCTCGATGGCCGCAAGATGTCTAAATCCTATGGCAATACCATTCCGATTTTCCTGGAGGGAAAGGCGCTGAAAAAAAAGATTATGGCCATTGAGACCGATGCCAGACCGGTGGAAGATCCGAAGGATCCCGATAAGTGTAACCTTTTTGCCATGTTGAAGCTCTTTGCCGCGCCGGAACGTCTGCAGGAGGTGCGTGATCTCTACATGGGGGGAGGTGCGGCCTATGGCTATATAAAACTGGAGCTACTTGATCTGATCAGTGATCATTTTGCAACAGCCAGAAGGAAAAAAGCGGAATATCTTGCCGATCCTGCTATGTTACGGGAGATCTTGAAGAAAGGTGCTGAAAAGGCGCGTGCCAAAGCTATCGTGACACTTGATTTGGTGCGGGACCGGGTTGGATTGAAATACTGAAAGGTTCGGTGGAGCTTGATAGAGCTAAATGACCAAAGGCCCTATCTGTTTTCAGATAGGGCCTTTGGTCATTTAATTGCCAGAAACGGCTCTTCTTCGTATGTTGTTTTATGCATTATCTGCAAGACGCCACCCCAAGAACCAGACGAAAAGATTGCTGATTCTTGGAGGCGGCATAAGGTGTCGTAAGCTCCAGCGAGCAAGAAAAAAACCTTGCTCGCTGGAGCAACGACACCTAAAAATCAACCAGCTCTACTTCAAAGATCATGGTGGCGTTGGGAGGAATCGGACCACGTCCTGAGGGGCCATAGCCAAGATCTGCAGGGATGATGAGTACCCGTTTCTCACCTTTGGTCATGGCCAGGAAAGCCTCGTCCCAACCTTTGATCACACGGCCCTGGCCAACGGGAAAGCTGATTGGTTCACCGCGGTCGAGGGAGCTGTCAAATTTAGTGCCGTCCAGAAGCTTGCCGGTATAATGGGCCTTGACCAGGGTGCCGGAAGATGGAGTGTCGGTACCAGCACCTTTCTGGGTGACTACATATTGGAGCCCGGAGGGAGTGGTGATGGCATCGGGCCACTGTTGCTTGATCTGTTTGACACTGGCTTCCATGGCTGTCAGCTCTTTTTCTCTAGCTCGTTTATCCATGCTGTCAAGCAGGACGTCAAACGCTGTCTGGTCACTTTTGAAGTCCTGAGCTTTCGCACCTACTCGAATAATCTCCACTGATTTCAGTTTGTCATTGCCCTCGATTTTATTGACAATGTCCTGACCCTCAATCACATGGCCGAAAACCGTATGTTTGCCGTCCAGCCATGGAGTGGCCACATGGGTGATGAAGAACTGGCTGCCATTGGTTCCGGGTCCGGCATTGGCCATGGAAAGGATGCCCGGGCCGCTGTGTTTCAGGGTGGGGTCAAACTCGTCGGGGAAGGTGTATCCGGGGCCACCGGTACCGGTACCTAGAGGGCAGCCGCCTTGAATCATGAAGTCTGGGATGACCCGATGGAAGGTCAGATCATCATAAAATCTGGCGCCACCTTTCGCGGCGCCACCTCCTAAGTTTTTGGTCCCCTCGGCTAAGCCCACAAAGTTGGCAACAGTAAGGGGGGTTTTTTCAAATTCCAGTCTACAGATGATATCACCTTTCGCGGTGATAAATTTGGCGTACAGGCCATCTTTCAGTTGTGTCTCTGCCATGAGTGTTTCTCCAGATAGAATGAATAAAAGAGTAAAAGTATAGAGCCATAAGAGGATAGTCTTGCGCATGGTTTCTCCTGCTTGAAGGGGTAATTCAATGTTCATAAATACCTGCAGCTTTGACTGACTGTGATCGCAGGAAGAGGCCCTGATAGGTGGCTGACAATCCGCTATTCATCATTCAATAATCGCTAAGTGCAGGGATTAAAGATAAATAATCAGGAGGGATTGACTTGTCAATCATAAATCAGGATGCGTGTGGCTGCGCAGGAATCGTTTCCCGGTTTTTCGTCCCGATTCTGATTGACTTGAGGTGGTATTCCGGGTTAAATGTTCTGGTTTTGTCTTTTTGACTTGCGTTTTTTTGGAAAAAATGCGGTCCTGCAAGTTCTTGTAGCATCGTGAGCCTCCAAAGATAATATAATTCTCTCCCCTCTTCACGAGGGAGAAGGATAGGAAACGATATGAAATCAATGATAGCCCTGGAAGATGGGACCATTTTTGAAGGTGAGTCCTTTACCGGAAGAGGCGAGGTCATCGGCGAGATGGTTTTTAACACCTCCATGAGCGGATATCAGGAGATCCTGACGGATCCTTCCTATACTGGTCAGATTGTGACCATGACGTATCCTCTCATTGGAAATTATGGAGTGAACAGCGAGGATATGGAGTCGGCTGCTGTACATCCCAAGGCCTTCCTGGTGAAGGAGCATAATGCCGTACCGTCCAATTTTCGTTCCGAACAGACACTTGCCCAGTTTCTTGAACGATATGGTGTTCTCGGGGTAGAGGGATTTGACACCCGGGCGCTGGTGCGGCATATCCGTACAGTAGGAGCCTTGAAGGCTATTGTCTCCACTGAGGATCTGGACAAGGAGTCTCTGGTTGCACGGGCTAAAGGCTGGGTTGGTCTGGTTGGTCAGGATATGGTCCGGAATGTGACCTGTGATCAGCCCTATGGTTGGGCGGATAACAAGGTAGTTCCCGGCACCAATTTTTCTACTGTTCAGGAGGGAATGCATAATCCTTTGAAGGTTGTTGCCCTGGATTGCGGTATTAAATATAATCAGCTCCGAATCATGACCGAGAAGGGGTGCCAGGTCCAGGTGGTACCGGCCGCAACCGATGCTCAGACCATTCTGGCCATGGAGCCGGATGGTGTTTTTCTGTCAAACGGGCCGGGAGATCCTGACGGTATTGAGGGGGTTGTGGAGACGGTGCAAGCCCTTCTGGGGAAAACGCCTATTTTCGGAATATGTCTTGGACATCAAATTCTTGGACTTGCTTACGGCGGTTCGACTTACAAGGTGAAATTCGGCCATCGTGGTGGAAATCAGCCGGTTAAAGATCTGGCTACAGGACACGTGGAGATCACCTCGCAGAATCATGGCTTTGCAGTTGATCCTGACAGTCTGGACCAAGAGGTCGTTGAGGTGACCCATATTAATTTGAATGACGGCAGTCTCGAAGGGATGCGTCATCGGCTTTATCCTGCATTTTCCGTTCAGTATCATCCCGAACATGCCCCGGGTCCTCATGATTCGTTGTATCTTTTTGACCGCTTTATCACGATGATGCGGAGTGAAAAAGTTTAATCCGTAGTAATTTCCAGCAGAACATTTTTTTCCTCTGATATTTTAAGGCCTCAATCCATAAAATCTAATAATTTCTTGATGCTCCCATGCCAAAACGAACCGATATTCACAAGATCCTCATCATTGGCTCTGGTCCCATTATTATCAGTCAAGCCTGTGAATTTGATTATTCAGGTGCCCAGGCGGTCAAGGCGCTGAAGGAAGAGGGGTACGAGGTTGTTCTTATAAACTCTAATCCTGCCACCATCATGACCGATCCGGAGCTTGCCGATCGTACCTATATTGAGCCCATTACCCCGGAGATGGTGACTAAAGTTATTGAAAAGGAACGGCCGGACGCTCTTCTGCCCACCCTTGGCGGGCAGACTGCACTGAATACTGCCATCAAGCTTGCTGAGTCTGGTGTTCTTGACAAGTACAATGTGGAAATGCTGGCTGCAAAGGTTGATGTTATCAGAAAGGCGGAGGGGCGTGAAGAGTTCCGGGCGGCTATGCAGGCCATTGGGCTCAAGGTGCCTGAATCAGCCATTGTTCATACTCTGGAAGATGCCATGGCTGCCGGTGATGCCATTGGCTTCCCGGTTATTGTTCGCCCCAGTTTTACGCTGGGTGGAACCGGTGGTGGTGTGGCTTATAATCGTCAGGAATTGGAGACCATGTCTTCATGTGGTCTGGATCTGTCGATGACTACCGAAATCATGGTCGAACGCAGTCTTCTTGGCTGGAAAGAGTTTGAACTTGAGGTGATGCGCGACTGCAAGGACAATGTGGTTATCATCTGCTCTATTGAAAATATGGACGCCATGGGAGTTCATACCGGTGATTCTATTACTGTGGCCCCAGCCCAGACCCTGACTGATCGTGAGTATCAGGCAATGCGGGATGCGGCCATTGCCATTATCAGAGAGATCGGGGTAGAGACCGGTGGCTCCAATGTGCAGTTTGCCGTTAATCCGCAAGACGGCGAGTTGATGATCATTGAGATGAATCCCAGAGTTTCCAGGAGTTCGGCCCTGGCCTCCAAGGCCACAGGTTTTCCCATTGCTAAGATTGCCGCCAAACTGGCTGTCGGTTTTACCCTTGATGAGATCAAAAACGATATTACACGGGAAACCTATGCCTCTTTTGAGCCGACCATAGATTATTGTGTGGTTAAGATTCCCCGTTTTACCTTTGAAAAATTCCCAGAGGCCGAGGATGTATTGACCACGGCCATGAAATCGGTGGGGGAAACCATGGCCATTGGCCGGACCTTCAAGGAGGCCTTTCAGAAGGCGATGCGTTCGCTGGAGACCGGCCGGGCCGGTTTTGGGGCTGACGGCAAGGAGAGTCTTGATCATCTCGAACTCTTTGAGCTGGAGACGGGCCTGAGGGTTCCAAGCTCCAAACGGGTTTCCTATCTTCATGAGGCGCTCAGGCGGGGCATGACTGTCGAACATATCCATCATCTGACTCAGATTGACCCCTGGTTCCTCCGCAACCTTGAGCAGATCGTGGCCTTGGAGCAGGAGATCCGGCAGCAGGATCTGCCGGGAATGGGACGTGATTTCCTGAAAAAATGTAAACAATACGGATTTTCGGATACTCAGCTTGCCTTTCTCACCGGTACCTCCGTCAATGACGTTCGCATGTTGCGGAAGCAACTGGGGATCGTTCCGGTCTATAAACTGGTTGATACCTGTGCCGCTGAGTTTGAATCGTATACGCCCTATTATTATTCCACCTACGAGCAGGAAAACGAGGCCGGCAGGTCGGACCGGAAAAAGGTCATGATCCTCGGCGGCGGACCTAACAGGATCGGTCAGGGGATAGAGTTTGATTATTGTTGTGTCCATGCAGCCTTTGCCCTGGCTGAGATTGGTGTTGAGTCGATCATGGTCAATTCAAATCCCGAGACCGTCTCCACTGACTATGACACCTCGGACAAGCTTTATTTCGAGCCGTTGACGCTGGAAGATGTGATGAACATCATTGATCTGGAGCAACCGGACGGAGTTATTGTCCAGTTCGGCGGACAGACCCCGCTGAATCTGGCCGTGGCCCTGGAAGAGGCAGGTGTGCCCATTATTGGGACTCCACCCGACTCCATTGATCGGGCGGAAGATCGTAAACGTTTTCAGCAGTTTCTGCAAAAACTGCATCTGCGTCAGCCCAATAATGACACAGTCTATACTTTGGAAGAGGCCCTCAATGTCGCCGTGCAGATTGGTTATCCTGTGGTGGTCCGGCCTTCCTATGTCCTGGGTGGTCGGGACATGCGGATCGTCTACAGTGAACAGGGCATTCGTGAATTTATGGCCAAGCCGGGCATGGTAGATAATAGGCATCCTGTCTTGATTGATAAATTTCTGGAGGATGCCATCGAGGTAGATGTTGATGCCATCTGCGATGGGGAAAAAACCATTATCGGCGGGATTATGGAGCATATTGAAGAGGCCGGCATTCATTCCGGCGATTCTTCCTGTGTCCTGCCACCGCATACCCTGTCTCCGCAGCTTATTGAAGAGATCAAACAGGCTACCCGGGCTATGGCCGAAGAGCTTGGTGTGATCGGTCTGATGAATGTCCAGTATGCGGTTAAAGATGAGGACCTCTATATCCTTGAGGTTAACCCCCGAGCCTCCCGAACGGTTCCTTTTGTCAGTAAGGCCACCGGAGTGCCTCTGGCTAAAATGGCCACCAAGGTGATGATGGGGATGACCCTTAAACAGTTGGGATTGAGCACCGAGGTGACGATTAAACATTGGGCGGTCAAGGAGGCGGTCTTTCCTTTTGACCGGTTTAAAAACGTCGATACCCTGCTTGGCCCTGAGATGAAATCCACCGGAGAGGTGATGGGGATAGATGATAATCTAGGGCTGGCTCTTGCCAAGGCGCAGCTTGCTGCCGGAGTAACTCTGCCTGCTTCGGGTACGGTATTTCTCAGTGTACGTGATGGAGACAAGAAAGGAATTCTTGAAGCGGCCAGACAATTGGTGGAGATGGAATTTACACTTCTTGCTACTAAGGGAACCGCAAGCTATCTTGCGCAGCATGGTGTTCCCTGCGATCAGGTGAATAAAATTTCTGAAGGACGACCCCATATCCTCGACAAATTACAGGATAACCAAGTGGCCTGGGTGGTCAACACCTCTTTAGGGAGACGGACTACCGAGGATTCCTATCTGATTCGTCGGGCAGCGCTCGAGCTCCGTATCCCGTACACGACAACGAGCAGCGGTGCTGTGTCTGTGGTTCTGGCGATGCAGGCTTTACGTAAAAGTTCCCTTGGGGTTCAGCCCATTCAATATTTTATATGAGAAAAAGGTGAACAAGGTCTGTCTGTCGAAAAAGAACAATCATTGCTCGACAATATCCCGTTATGCCTTACTGTGATAAGGCATAACAAAAAAAACAGGAATGAGTTTTTGTTATCGTAGCTACGATAGAGATGTTAATGAGAAAAATATCAGAAGCCACCGGAGGTTTCGTTGAATACATTTTATAAAAATTTATCCATGTGGCTGGTGATTGGTTTGACCATGATCCTGCTCTTTAATCTTTTCAACAAACCTCAAACCGGCCTGAATACACTGACCTACAGTGAGTTCATGTCTCAGGTGGAGAATAAGGCCATAACCCGGGTCTCCATTGATGGTGATACCATGACAGGTGCCCTTCAGGATGGAAAGCCCTTTAAGGCCATTTATCCGGCCAACGATAATGAGCTGATCTCCATTCTGCGAAAAAATGGAGTGGATATAACAGTTAAGGAAGTGCAGAAAGATTCCTGGTTTATGACCATCTTTGTCTCCTGGTTTCCCATGCTTCTTCTCATTGGGGTCTGGGTGTTCTTCATGCGACAGATGCAGATGGGGGGTAAAGGGGGAGCCATGTCTTTTGGTAAGCACAAGGCCAAGCTCAAGGAGAAAGGAGATAATAAGGTTACTTTTGCCGATGTTGCCGGTATTGATGAGGCCAAAGAGGAGTTGGAAGAGATCATAGATTTTTTGCGTGATCCACAGAAATTTACCAAGCTTGGTGGTCGTATCCCGAAAGGGGTATTGCTCGCTGGAGCACCAGGTACCGGAAAAACCTTACTGGCCAAGGCTATTGCCGGTGAGGCTGACGTGCCTTTTTTCACTATCTCCGGTTCAGATTTTGTGGAGATGTTTGTGGGAGTTGGTGCCTCACGGGTGCGGGATCTCTTTGAGCAGGGGAAGAAGAATGCCCCCTGTATCATCTTTATCGATGAGATTGATGCTGTGGGCAGGCATCGTGGCGCCGGTCTCGGTGGAGGCCATGATGAACGTGAACAGACTTTGAATCAGTTGCTGGTAGAGATGGACGGTTTTGATAAGAATGAGGGCGTGATTATCGTTGCCGCAACGAACAGACCTGATGTCCTTGATCCGGCCCTGCTGCGTCCCGGCCGCTTTGACCGCCAGGTAGTGGTGCCTCTGCCGGATGTAAAGGGCAGGCAGAAAATCCTGGAGATCTACGGCAAGAAGACGAAGAGCATGGATGAAAATGTCGATATGGCTGTTATTGCCAGGGGAACCCCTGGCTTTTCCGGTGCCGATCTGGAAAATCTTATCAACGAAGCAGCCCTTATGGCGGCCCGGGAAGGTGCCACCAAAATCGATAAGGATATGCTCGATCGTGCTAAGGATAAGATTATGATGGGCTCCGAACGTCGCTCTATGGTCATTACCGATAAGGAAAAAGAGGTTACTGCCTACCATGAGGCAGGTCATGCCCTGATTGCCAGACTGCTCCCTGATACCGACCCGATTCATAAGGTGACGATTATTCCCCGGGGTCGGGCCCTTGGCCTGACCATGCAGTTGCCTACGGAGGAAAGATATACCCATTCTAAGAGTTTTCTTGAGCATACCCTCTGCATTCTCTTTGGCGGTCGGATTGCAGAAAAACTTGTCTTTAATGAGATCACCACCGGTGCCGGTAACGATCTGCAACGGGCTACGGATATGGCTCGGAGGATGGTCTGTGAATGGGGCATGAGTGAAGACCTGGGACCACTGACCTATGGTAAGAAGGAAGAACAGATATTCCTTGGCCGGGAGATTGCCCAGCATCGTGATTTCAGTGAAGATACCGCCCGTAAAATTGATGCGGCTGTAAAGAATATTATTGATGCAGCTACCACCCAGACGCTTTCGCTTCTCACGGAGAATCGTGATATCCTTACGCGGATGGCAGAAGAGTTGCTGGAGAAAGAAACCATTGTTCTCGATGATATCGAGCGGATTCTGGCTGAACTGCGCCCCGGACAATATGAGCCGGTGGTTGCGGAGCCTGTCAAGCCGGTAAAAAAAGAGGAAGCAAGAGAGTCGACCACTGAAGAGAGGATTGGGAGTGAGTCCGCTGGTGATAAATCAGCCAGCGGGGATACACCCGATCTGGATGCGGGCCAGGTGTAACTCTGGTGACTGCAGTACGGATTATGGGGATCATCAACGTGACCCCGGATTCATTTTCTGATGGTGGTTGTTATCAAGACGAGATAAGTATTGTGACCCAGGCTGATGCCCTGATTGCGGCCGGTGCTGATATCCTTGATGTGGGTGGTGAGTCCACCCGTCCTTTTTCCCGGCCCGTTTCAGAAAAAGAAGAGCTTCGCCGAGTCATTCCGGCCATTCAGGCTATTCGTAGGAAATATTCCCTGCCCATCTCCATAGATACGAGCAAAGCAGAGGTGGCGCGTCAGGCCCTTATGGCCGGGGCCGATATGATTAATGATATTTCGGCGTTACGTTCTGATCCGGCCATGATAGAGCTACTCTGTAATACCGATGTTCCGGTTGTCATCATGCATATGCAGGGGACGCCTGGTGATATGCAGGTAGAACCTGTATATCATGATGTGGTGGGTGAAATACTTGATTTTTTCAGGGAGCGGCTACTCTGGTTGCAAGATCAGGGGATTGAGCGCCGGCGTATTATCATTGATCCCGGAATTGGCTTTGGTAAGACCCTTCACCATAACCTGCTCATACTCAAAAACCTTTCGAGCTTCTCCGCATTGGGACAACCCCTCCTGCTCGGTCATTCTCGTAAGAGATTTCTGGGTGAGATAATTGACAGACCGGTGGAGCAGCGTGATCTTGCAACCGCAGTTGTTTCAGCCTTGGCTGTGGTAAATGGGGTTTCTATTGTCCGGGTTCATGATGTTTTTTCCAGCTGGCAGGCAATTCAGATAGCTGAGGCCATTGGAGCGGCATAAGAAAAACGTGCAGCCTATCAATCATGTCACACGCGGATTTACAGCAGTGATGGCTTGCGCCTCCCTGACTTGCAAGTGATGAGGCCGATTATCCAGCCGATAATGAGTACTCCGCCTCCTGCCAGGAACCAATGAATCCGCTCATCTTCCCGCAGTGCCTGGTTTTCCATTGTTAGTTCTGCCAGTTTGTCTCTTAGTTCCTTAATTTCATTTTCTTGGTCTTTGTGCAATTGTCCGCTTTGTTCGACCTCCGGGAGGATAGTATTATCAGCCTGGGGTAAGGGGATTTCTTCGGGGAGGACATTTGTCTCAGCTTTGGGAGGGGAAAACTGCTGTTCGGTTGGAGGGCTGTTTTTTTCGGTTTGCATGTCTGACGGAGTACTGTTGGCTGGTAAGGAAAAGGCATCATCAACAACTGCAGGTGCGCTGCTCAGGTATCGTTTCAGCATCCAGCCTTCACGGCCGGTTGCGGTACGAATCTTGATCCAGTAGCCGTTTTCCTCAAGAGAAACAACAGTATCTCCATTCTGCAGGAGGGAGATGATTTTGTACTCAATTCCCTGGCCACTTCTGACAGGTACTTCTGAATCGTTGATGACAGTGTAGGTGTCAGCTATCGCTGTTGGTGCATACGCCAGACAGAGTAGTAAAGCAACAGCGAGAAGAAGGAAAGAAGAGAATTTTGTGAGAGTGACTGAGGGTCTGTTTTTCGGAATGGTAAACATTGTTCTGCTGTCTCCTCACTATGGGGATATGAAATATAAAGCGGAATCAAGTGGAATCTATGGCAGTGGGAATGCACAAAGCATATTGTAATATTTTTTAAATATACCTTACTATGGTAAATTGTGCATGTGCTTTTCATGCTGAAGGTTTGGTGGCAGGAAGAGAATAATGTAAGAAAAGGCAAGAGCTAAATGGCTGTTATTCAGATGGATGGATTTGATTTTGATTTTGACCCAGATGCCTGTGAGGTATGTCCTGGCCACTGTTGTTGCGGAGCATCTGGAAATGTATGGGTGAGTTTACAAGAAATCAATCATATCTGTTTGTTCCTGCAGATACATTTCATTGACCTTGTGGATACTTATCTTCATCGTGTCGGCAACAGATTTTCCTGTAAGGAACGTGTTACCGAACAAGGGTTGGAATGTATTTTTTTTCAGGGGGCTGAGAAAAAATGTTCCATTTATGCAGTGCGACCATCTGGATGTCGATCGTATCCCTTTTGGGATCATTTTAAAACCCATACAGAACAGCTTGTCATAGAGTGCCCTGCTATCAGGAAGAAATGAAATAGGGTATTTCATGAAAGCAACGAATGCGAACATGAATAAATTATTTTTGGTTAGTCGTTTGACTTTTGTAATTGTCTGTTGAATACTTAATAAAAACAATTTGTTTTTTTTTTGCAATTATGCAAAAGACCAAAATAAAACATTTCAGAGACGGGGTGTCAGGATGGTTGTTAAAGAAATAAGAAAGATTGCAAAGGATATGGGGATTAATGGCGCTAAGATGTTAAAGGTGGATTTGATCCGGGCTATTCAGCTTAAAGAAGGTAATACACCCTGTTTCCAAAGTGGAGTTACTGCCTGTCCCCAGACTCACTGCTGCTGGTGGGGTGATTGTCAGAAGTAGGACAGCTATGGTAAAATCATGGGTGTGATTCAGGCATTTCCAGATTTGAAAGTTCCAGGTCGATCTCTTTCTCATCGGTTTGGTGTCGGTCATTTTTACGCTGGATACGTAATTTGACATGCTCTCCTGCCTGTTTATCCATGAGAAGAATACGTACATCCTCCATTGAGCTGACAGTGGTGTTGTTGATGGCAATCAGGATGTCATTTTTGAATACTCCTGCTTGACTGGCCTTGCCCCTCGGGCTGATATCATTGATCTTCAGTCCTTCTTTTTCACTTTCCTGCGTCTCAGTCAGTATCAGCCCCATCTTTCCCACTGGTTCCAGGTCCACAGGGGCTGCCAGGAAGAAGAAGTCCGTGGTCTGGTGAAGGTCTTCCCCTGACTCGTCGGCGCTGAGATTTACTACCGACACCTGTCCGATCTTTATTCTGCTTGCTACCCGTGGTGGAATGCCTGAATCTTTCCGGGTGTGCTGGGTCCCTGCCAGGATCACCATCCGGGTGGTGGGATGATCAGTTAAGAATCTGGCTGTTGTCTCGGCCATGGTCTCATCCCATACGGCCTGGGCTTGGATAAAACCTGTCCGCATCCCTTTGCCGGCCTGCTGGTTGCTGGCATGAAATCCAAGCACTTCACTAAGTCGTTCAGTGTATTCCGGGAGGTCAAGGTTGCGGTTCTCGGGTAAACTCTTTTTTTGTTCTGCGTTCAGGGAATCCGTATGGCCATCTTCGAAAATTGTGCTGACGATTTCTCTTTGCAAATTGAGTCCAATAACCGGAATCTTGTATTTGCGGGCATAATTGATGATGTCGCGGAAGTAGCGCCAGTCATAGCCCCATACCTCGAAATAGCGTGAGGCCCGGAGAAACTCCTGTTCACTTATGGTGTCATTGTGGATATAGGCATCAAGGGCAGATTGGCTGCTTTTTGGGAACATCTCCATGCCAATGGCCAGGTCTGGATTCTGCCGGTGCAAGGCCTGGATGATTCTGAACTGCAGTAGGTGGTCGGCCATTGAGGTATGTTTTTCTCCCACATAAATAACTCGGTACTGGTTCAATTGGTCGATGATGGCGCTAAATGGGGTCAAGTCCGACACTGAGCCGCCAGATGGCAAGCGATCCAGAATGAAATGAATGCCGGATTCACTTGCACGGATAGTTTTTTCTTGAATCCTTCCTTGCTGGAAATGGAGCCAGGAATATTTTCCGTAGTGGGAGAGTTTGGGAAGAACGGCTGATGTCTCGGCAGCACTGCTGCTGGTCATGAGAACCGCCACCTGGCTCTGGTCCAGGGGGTTAGGGCGAACATCCACAGTGAATCCTTGTTGTGGATGTTCAGGTCTGGCAAAGAGTGAGCGACTGGCAGAACTGTTGATGCCAAGGAAGAGAAACGTTCCTTTGCTCAGATCCTGGTTCTGTACCCGGTCTGCGTTCATGATCTTCCAGGATGGTTCAACAAGGGTTTGCAGCAACGGTGCAAAGACTTTGGCAGCGGCCTCAGATTCAACTACGACTGTCTTTACGGGGGCGCCGAGAAATCTGGACCAGACAGGGGGGAGCTCCTTCGGGCTTAAGGATCGCAGCAGATCGTGATCAGGATCGATGATCAAATCTGTAGGAGGCCCATCTATCGGCAGTTCGATGGTCGTCTGTACCTGTGAAAGAGTCCGTGAAAACCGTTGTTCACCCTCCGGAGTCTTGACCAGTATGGGCAGGGTCAGGGTAAATGGTTTTTTACTCTGTTGCTGCACTGTAAAAGTGAGTACGGTCTGAGGATTACGGTTGTCTGTCTGGATATGGGAAATGGCAAGATTGGGAATATCCGGAGATTCAAGTCTCTCCTGAAAAAAATCATGTAAATTCTGTTGTGCAACCTGCTCAAAACTTTCTCTGATCTCGTCCCACGAAACGGCTTGGCCACGGTGGCTCTGGTAGAATTGACGTAGGCCCTTTGCAAAGACTTCCGGACCCAGCAACCTCTTCAACTCGTGAAAAAACAGCGCCCCTCTGTTGTAGCCAACGGCACGTATCGTCGGAGCCATGCCCTGATTATGGCTTGTTAATCTGAAATCGCCCAATGGTATTGCTGTTTGTGGGGAGACATAACTCAGATAATTAATGATGGCTTCTTTGCGGTGGGCAAGGCCTTGTCCTTGCTCTTCGCCATAGGCGAAGTCGGCAAGATAGCTGGTCAACCCCTCGCACCAGTTCCCTGAATCCGGACGAACCTCGATACTGTTGCCAAACCAGGAATGAAGAATCTCGTGGCCCAGTGAAGTGTCCTTAATAAAGGGCAGGCGGAGTACTTGCTCGCCCAGGAGGGTAAATGTGGGCAGGCCGAGACCACTTGGCAGGCGGTTGGCCACAATGGCATAATGATGGTAGGGAAATGTGCCGATCTCCTGTTCGTAGTGTCTGATATATTTAGCCGCCGCTTGCAGATATCTTTGGCTTAAAGAGACTTCTTCTTTGAAGAACCAGGTGGAGACCTGGAGATTTTCCCGGACCGTGAGCGTTTTTATGATGTAGGGACCAGCAGCAAAATGAATGGATGTTACCGGTTGTGAAAATGAGAAAGAATGTTTTTCCCCCAATGTCGTATAAGCAAGTGTGTCTGATTCTGTTATTGCCTTGAATCCTTTGGGCAGCTCCGCCGTGAGACTGAACAGCATCTTTTGGTCAGGGATCGGATGCCACTGGTTGGTGAGGGTAATGCCCTGTTTGCTGATCATGTTGTCGGGGTCGTTGTCGGGAATATCTTTGCTGTAAGAGATGAAAATTTCCAGTGCTTCATCTCTGGCAGGAAAATGGAGAGTGCCTTTGTTCGGAACGGGCAGAGGTATAGTCTCCTGCTGTATCGTATTGAACATGACAGCGCTAACTGATATGCCCTCAAGTGCCAGGGAAAGCTCCTGACCGGCTGGTACCGAAATATGCGCGGTGCCGCTCATTGTCTGTTTTGCAGGCTGAAAAGAAATGGCAAGTTCGTACGAGGAGAGGCTGGTGGCAGAGGCGGGAGCTGCCAGAAGCAGGGAAATAAGTGATAGAGACTTAAGTAGAAAGAGAGAAAGAGAAGTAGGTGAAGTGGAAAATGACGAGGACAAGGCTTCCTCCTGAGTGATTCTTGTGGTACTGTTTTCCGATTTTAAATGATTAATGATACTATGCATACATACTATCATAGTAGAGAAACAACCATCAACCATTAAGAAAGAGTCTGATGCAGATCAAAATTGTGGCGCTCAATGCCCGTTTTACCCATTCATGTCTAGCCTTGTTCCATGTTCGTAATGAACTGGAGAAGAACTGTTCGGATGTTGAGACAGAGTTGTGTCAGTTGACCATCAATGACTCCTATTATGAAACGCTGCTGCGTCTAAGCCAAGGGCATCCGGATTATATCTTTTTTTCGGTAGCTGTCTGGAGCTCCGATCGGGTGGAACAGTTAATTCAGGATCTGAAAGGGTGTCTTCCTGATAGTGGTGTGGTGGTAGGAGGCCCCCAGGCCGCAGTCATAGGGCGTAATCTTTCTTCAGCATTATGTACCGTGGTAAGCGGAGATATTGAGGCTGTGAGTGAAGCCTTTTATCGGGACCTGGAAGCAAGGACCCTGAAGCCTCTTTATGGAGGATCCTTTCTCCAGATGCAGGAGCGCATTCTTTTGTCGCCGTATCGCGAAGCGGACTTTATATCACACCTGAAAAATAGAAATATCTATTATGAGAGCTCCAGGGGGTGTCCTTTTTCCTGTAGCTACTGCCTTTCTTCGGCGGAAAGCGGAGTATATCACAAGGAGCTTGATCAGGTCAAAGATGAGCTTGCTCAGATATTGCGTCACAGGCCGGCGACGCTGCGTTTTGTCGATCGCACCTTTAATGATAGGCCGGAACGGGCACTGGCCATCTGGAAGTTCCTTCTAGGGATAGAAGGCGAGACCTTGTTTCACTTTGAGATAACTCCAGATCGCTTTACTGAAGAAATGTTCGCCTTTCTTTACAGTGTACCGGTGGGGCGTTTTCAGTTTGAGATCGGGGTTCAGTCTACTCACCATCGCACCCTGCAGGCGGTTGGTCGCCTGGTCGATCTGGCAATTGCCTTACGGAATATCAAAAGACTTGTGTTCCTTGGCTCCATTCATCTTCATGTGGATCTTATCCTTGGTCTTCCCTATGAGAGCAAGGAGGGGTTTTATCGCTCATTTGCCGAGCTTTTCGCCACCGGCGCGCATTATTTACAGATGGGGTTATTGAAGCTGCTTCCCGGTACGCCAATCAGTAGAGATGCGGTTAGCTACTCATATGTGAGTTGTAAGCAGCCGCCTTATGGGGTGTTGGCCAATCAATGGCTGGACCATGTTGCATTGCGGGAACTTTACTGGTTCTGTGAGTGTGTAGAGAAGTTTGTCAATAACCGCTATTTCCCCTCACTCTGGGAGTATCTGCGGAGAAAAGGGGAGGATGTGCCCATTTTTTTTCAGGAACTGCTGCGGATCTGTCAGGAGGAGAATTTCTTTGCTCTGGCGGCTACCCAGGAATTTATGGGACAATTGCTCTGTCATTTGATCCGGAGGAGGGAAGACAGCGCTTTGCTCCTGGAAATCCTGCGATATGACTGGCTGCGTTGCGGGCATCGATTCCTGCCTTCCTATCTGCAGGTTGAGCTTGAAGAAGAACAACCGTTGGCGGTAAGGAATGAGCTCTATCAGCAGGCAGGCTGTGAGCGTGTTGGTGTTTTTGATAAACGGCGCTGGAGTCAGTTTTTGAAAAAAGGGTTTTGCTTACGTTTCTCAGAGCAGTGTCTCAGGGAGCTTGGGATCAGTCAGGACGGAGAGCCGGCCGTGGTCATATTCCTAGCGGAACGTGAGGAAAGTCTGTATCGATTGAATAAAATACTGGTCGTTACAAATTCAACACTCCACAAGCAGCTATCAGTTGAAGAATAGCCCGCCGCTTAGCCATTGAGAGTGATCTCTCGATCAGAACAAGGGGCGAATCTGGCTCATAAATTCAGCTTCCAATTCTTTATCATTGATCTCCTCGCAGAGCAAGGTGGCTAAAGCCGGCAGTTGCTGCTTGGACGTTGGTCCCTGTTGTGCCCAAGTTTCAATGATGTCTCTCATGACCTGTCCGGCAATTGGACCAATGGCATACGCTAAAGCGTCTTTGATTGCTTCCAGAGTTGGTGCGAGTGCGGCGTCAATCTCGGCCTCCCTGCGTTCTTGTACCGGTTCTGCCGAAGATGTCGTTACCGTCTGGCTTTGCATGCTCACGGGCTGGACAGGGGATTGCACTGTAGCTGCTGGACCTTTGTTGACAGCGCTTTGAATATCATGAATCAACATTGACAGGGTCATGTTGATAAGGGATTTGTTGACGGCAGGTTCACAGACTATGACCAGAATTGCTCCCTCTGCCAGTGGTTTGACAATAAGCAGTGATACATCGAATTTGAACTCAATGCTTGCCATGTCCAGATTGGCCATGGTCCCCATCTTGATGGTACGAGTAAGAAGGTTGCCCATGGTCTTTATGGTATTATCCTTGAAGATTGGTGGCAGTTTTGCGGCCGCCAGCTCTTGATTGCCCGTGTAAACAAAACAGCCAAAAACTCCGGGAAGCATATTGATTTCTTTGAGGAGTGAATCCATGGTGCATTTCCTTTTATTTTCTGTATTCCAGCTGGCTTGTTAGTGGCCAGCGTTTGATGGAGAAGCTAATGCATGAGATTGCGGGCTGTTATCATAAAAGGATCTTGCCCTTTATGATAAAATCGATTTTTTCTATTATTGCATACTGATCCTGCTCAATACGGGTCGTAACCCGGCTGCAACTGGACCGGGAGGAACAGTGCTGCTGAGCTCCAAGCCAACCACAACCTCTTTCCCGCTGAGAATAAGAAGGTTGAGGCCACTGCTTAAGCTGAGCATGGTGTATTGTTGCCCCCCTGCTCCCATTGTCTCCTGAAGCTGCTGACTGACAACGGAAATATAGGTTATGAAATTCGATATCTGGTCATCAGCTGCCTTGGCAGCATATACAAGATTCCCATCTTTTGAGACGAGAATGGAGTTGCTGATTTCAGGCATTGCGCTCAACATACTGATGAATTGCTGCAAGATTGGATTGGCTGTTTGAAATGAGGGTGTCGTCAGGGGCTCAGCTGCATGTGATGAAGGAGAGGGAGAAGTAGCTTCTTCATCCTCATGGAGAAAGTCGTCAAGTCCGAGGTCCATGCCCGCCAGGTCTATGGAATCGAGAGAGGTACGGGAAGCGGAGGTCTGGGGGGCGGAACCGGTGGGCGATGCATGCTGCTCGTCTTGCCTTCTGCTTCCCTCCAGCAGAATAAAACCAAGAGAGTCATGGATGTTTGGTTCAGTGATTTTGCAGGCGTTGTCCAGCACAATCTCTACATTTTGCCAGCTGATGATTTTAAAGGCGGCATCTTCCCCAGAGAGATCGTCAGTGTCGGCGTCGAGGAGGTCACCGTTTCTAAAATACATATTCCCCTGATGCTTACCAGAACGAACCGTGACGGTGCATGTTTTTTTATCCAGTTCCAGCAATTGGAGAAATGAACTTAGAGAGACTCCGGTGATGAATCCTTTGGAGCGGCTCTCAAGTCCCTTCAGGATCTTTGTGACCAGCAGGTTGAAGTCGATAGGCTTTTCTATGTATTGAAATGCCCCGATTTCTTTTAGATTTTCTTCAATATCCGGTGTGCCGAAGGCGGTCATCACAATAACCGGGAGTTCGGGATGATGGGCGCTGAGGTGGGCAACCAGGGCAAAGCCGTCCATCTTGGGCATTTTCAGGTCTGTGAGCACCAGATGGATATCCTGTTCATCCAGGATGGTAACAGCCTCTTCTCCATTATGTGCGGTAATAATACCAAATTGATCTTCATAAGACTTGAATCCATCAATCAGGCTGAGCAGAAAGCTTTCATCATCGTCAACAATAAGAACGGTATTCATAGCAACTCCCATATCGGCTTCTGCCGGGTGATAAGTGTGACAGTCCATCAAGTGGAAAGGAAAAGAAATTTTGCTTTTCCTTTCTGGCGGTTAATTTGCTGCGATGTGATTTGATGCCATATATAAACGTAGCTGAATGCTTTCTTTTTACCATGCGTAGTTGGCCTGTGTCCAGAAAAAGCTGTCAAGGGCCGGGGATAACAATAAGCACCTTGGATCCCATGTTGTGTTTGCTGCGGATATCAATGGAGCAGCCCATCTTGGAGAGCATTTTTTTGACAATAACCAGACCTAAGCCGGTTCCCTGCGGTTTAGTAGTATAAAAAGGTTTGAATAAGTTGGCCTGCTCATGGTCTTTGATGCCGCAGCCATTGTCACCAATAATGATATTGATCTGGCCATTTTCTTTCTGCAGCATGGTAAGTGAAATATTTTTTTGTACGGTTTCAGCAAGGGAGTCGGCCGCATTGGCGATCAGATTGAGCAGCACTTGTTGGAAAGCGCGGGGATCGATCATGCCGATACGTGGTTCTTTGGGGATATTCGTGGTCAGTTGGATGTTTTTTTGTGTGAGATCTGTGGCGACCAGGGTGAGGAATTTATTAAGCAGGGCCGTCATGTCCGTTTTTTCGATGATCGGGCGCTCAAATGTGCTGAAATTTTTGAGTGTTTTGAGCAGATATTCAACACGGCCAATATCTGAAAGACCACGCTTTATAAAACGTTTGATGTCGTTTTTATTGTAGAGTTCGAGGTTGGAATCGAGAACCGAGAGAGATACCTTGATTGAATTAATTGGGTTGCCCAGTTCATGGCGAATGCTGGAAAAAATAAATCCGATATTGTCCATGAGGTTTGCGGCCTCGACAATGGATTCCATTCGTTTCTTTTCGGTGATATTACGTTTGACGATCACCTGGTGGGTAATGCCTCCCGCTGCATTCACGGCTGGCGAGATGAGCATCTCTTCCTCATAGAGGGTGTGATCTTTACGATAGCTGGTAAATTGTCCCTGCCATTTTTCTCCATTCTTCAGGGCTGTTGTAATCTCTTTCCATGTGTTGTTGTCGGTGATTTTTTCAGGATAAAGGGTTTTGATATGTGTGTTGATGATTTCTGCCTGTGAATAGCCGGTGATAGTTTCACAGGCAGGATTGGCATAAAGAATATGGCCTGCAGGAGTGGTTATAAGGGTGCAGTCACTTGATTGTTCAATCACTGTTGTGAGGCGGTCCCTCTCTGCACAATTCTGCTGGTTGCGGATGGTCATGGCCAGGATGTTGGCAATAAATTTTAATGCATGGACCTGTTGTTCGGTAAACGACGTGGCATTCGTCAGTCTGTCCATGCCGATGATTCCCCATAGCTCATTCTTCAACAAGATCGGGATATCAAGAAAGGCCTGGATGCCGAGTCCTTTGAGCTCATTATGCTCCTGTTGTGAGATCTGCGGAGACTGATTGTCGATAATATGGCCGCTTTTCAGGAGGGACACGCAATCTGAATTGTTAAAGATCCAGCTGTGGTCAATGGTTGCCTGGTATTTTTTTTGCTGTCTGCCTGTCTGCCTGGCGCTTGAATCTGCTTCGACGATGTAGATGCGGTCGCTTTCAAGCGGCTGGCAGAGGCTGGAGAGCTTGCCGCTGAAGCAGTTTTGCCAGTTGTTTTGGAGATGAGATTGGTCGGTGATGGTCAGAATGGTCTTCCAGATAGCCTCATTGCGGATACGTTTGAGTGAAGCTTTTTGATCAGTAAATTTTTGTAATTGTTCCTTGAAGTCGTTAAGAACCTGGAGGACAGAAAGCTTTTGCGCTGTGGCAGGATAGGAGTCACTTTTGGGCCTGGTCTTGTGCTTGGTGAGGCACCTGTCGGTAGCGGTACGAAGTGTCCTTGAATAAAAAAAGATGAAGCTCCCTTGCAAAAAAGTGAGTGCAAGCAGACAAAAGGCAAGCGTAGTCATGTCGGCAGGTGCCTTGAAAGCGAGGGTGTAGAGCATGGGCAGAAGGCTGATGGCGAGAAAACAATAGGCCATTATCGGGATAGCTGCGAGGTAGAAACTGAAGAGGGCGCAGATACAAAAGAGAAACAGGGAATGTATGGCATAAGGCAGCAGGGATTCATGTATGATAAGCAAGATGCTGCTCCCCCAGCAGAGAGCCTGCAGTAGAGAGGTAAGAAGGAGAAGGCGATAGGTCCTGCTGATCTTGAGAGTTGCTCCTTGACGGGCATAGGCAATCAAAAAAATATATAAGAAGAAGAGGCAGGTGTAGCCGAGTATCCCGGGCAAAAGAAGAGTTTTTGGGAGTGTCTCCCATAAAATGGCTGTTTCCATAAAAACCGCCGCGAGAGCTGCCAGCTGGATATGGGGGCCATAGAGATAAAGACTTTGCAGGGCGGTGTGGAGAGATCTGGTAGGTCCAGAGATGGATGGCATATGCGTTCTACGTGAAGGGGAAGGATAAAAAAGTTTTACTTTCAAATAGTATTATCTCACCTAGCATAGCAGAAGATGAAGGAAACAACAAAAAAATGCAGATGTTTTTTTAGGCTTGAGTAAAGCAAGTGTGGTGAGAAGTCTGTGTTGAATAAGGGTTCAAATAATTATCGCAGTAATTGGCTGATATCGTAAAGAAAATGATATTTGTGAGAGTTTTTGTTGTGTAAAGTATAATTTTTTTTATTTTTATAGGGTGCTGGTGTAAGCGTTAGATTTGATTTTTGAACGTAATATGCTAATATCATATATAAAGTGTTTTGATATTGTGTTTGGCATAAGAAATGCAACATCTAATGTATCTCTTCTCTCCTGGAAAAAGCCGGTCCGCTCTTGTGTGACTGGCTTTTTCTATTTTCAGGGTTCCTGTTTATCCAAATCTCTCTCAATTATGGTTGCATCTGTCTCTGTTTGTCTTGCGCGTTGCCAGAGGTATGAACGTAAGGTTCTGCAGTCTGTGCTGGAACGAATCATTCCGTGTATTGGTGAATTTAACTTGTCGGCCGGCACCAGGGTTTTGTTAAAGCCTAATCTGATCAGCGCCAGCGCTCCCTCTCTCGCCTGTACCCATGCAGTGTTTATTGCCGCTGTTGCCGCCTGGTTTCTTGATCATGGTTGTCGAGTCGTAATCGGTGATTCGCCAGCCTTTGGCAGTGCCATAAATACTGTGGAGCGTCAGGGTATTGCCATGGCTGTTCGGGGAATGAATATCCAGGTTGTTGAATTCACATCTGTGGTGTGCAGGCGCTTGGCCAGCGGAATTTCTGTGGGTGTCGCAGCGGAGGCCCTTGAGTGTGATCTGCTGGTGAATCTTCCCAAAATAAAGGCTCATGACCAGATGTGTATAAGCATGGCAGTGAAAAATATTTTTGGTATAGTGAAAGGGCCGCGCAAGTCTTGGCTTCATATGCGCTATGGTGGGTCGCATCTTGAGTTTGCCAGGATTATCATGGACCTTCATGCGTTATTGCCCGAGAACATTACCCTGGCTGATGGTATTGAGGTAATGCACAGGCATGGCCCGATGCATGGAGAGTTGCTTTCCCTCGGGTGTCTTGCCGGCTCGAGAAGCTCAGTGGCACTTGATACAGCCATGCTGGCGATGCTGGAGATGGATCCCGGAAGAAGCCCATTGTGGCATGTTGCCATGGAACGTTCTCTGCCTGGTGCGCAGCTTTCCGGGATAGAATTTCCTTTATTGGTGCCATCTGACTTTTTCGGCTCAGGGTTTATGGCTCCGGAAATCTTAAATCCTGTACGCTTCCGTCCGCTGCGATATATTTTTAATTCCTTGAAGCGAGTTGTTCTTGGCTTGCATCGGGAATAATAATAGTTTTAAGTGAGCAGGATACGATCGGCATACCAGAGAAGGGAAAGTGCAAAAATAACGGTTTGATTTAAGCCGCCGTAAAAAATAACATGGCCATTGAAGAAAGCGGAGCGGCAGAAGGAGTCGTAACGAAATTGATATAAATCGCCATGTTATTTTGTAACGGCTCCTAATCTATTTTTACAGGGATATATGTCATGTTTGATTTACAGGGAAAAGTCGCTTTGGTAACAGGTGGATCTCGTGGGATCGGTAGGGCAATTGCCATCAGGTTGGCGGAAAATGGTGTGCAGGTAGTGGTGAATTACGTGCGGCATAAGCGCGATGCCGAAGAAACGGCAAATGTCATAGAAAAACAAGGAGGCCGCTGCCTTCTGGTGAAGGCTAATGTGGCTGAAGAGGTTGACGTTGAGGCAATGTTTGAGGTTATTGCCAAGGAATTCGGAGTGCTTGATATTCTGATTTCCAATGCGGCCTCTGGGGTTCTTAAGCCGGTCATGGAGCTTACGCAACGTCACTGGGATTGGGCTATGGATATCAATGCCAGGGCTTTGTTGACCTTGGTACAGAAGGGCTTTCCGCTGATGAGTCGGGGAGGCCGGGTCCTGGCGGTTTCCAGTCTCGGTGCCACCCGGGCTATTGAAAATTATACCACTGTGGGCGCCTCAAAGGCAGCCTTGGAGTCTCTGGTGCGGCATCTGGCTGTGGAGTTTGGTCCTGAAGGTATCAATGTGAATACTCTCAGTGCCGGTGCAGTGGATACCGATGCCTTGAAGAAATTTCCCAATCGGGATGAGATTCTCGAGACGGCCTTGCGACGGACTCCGCTGGGACGACTTACCACGCCCGATGATGTCGCTGACGTGGCATTGTTCCTCTGTTCGCATCTGGCGGCAATGATTCAGGGGCAGGTGGTTACTGTTGATGGCGGTTATGCTATCAGAGGGTAATTGGCAAGGAGATTGTCTAACATGATGCTGGAGCAGTGAAGGTTTCTTGTGCGCAATTCATCATGCGCAAGGAAGCGGCAGCCAATCTATCGTAGCTGCAAATCTTTGATTCTGGCCTCAGCTTCACCCCGCCGGCAAGGATATCTCCTGGATCTTGGACTGGAGTATCGTGTTCATGCCGCTGATATTGATGAAACACCATTCCCGGAAGAAAAACCGAACGCTTTTGTGAGACGGATGGCTGTGGAGAAAGCCAGGGTGGTAATGGATCTTTATCCTGATGCATGGATTGTGGCAGCGGATACGGTGGTCAGTCTTGCAGATGTTATTTTGGGAAAACCAAAAGACAGAGTCGATGCCGTGTCTATGTTGATGCAACTTTCCGGTATGGAGCATTGGGTGCGGACAGGACTATGTCTTGCCTGCCGTCAGGAAGGGCTTGTTGCTGTGCAGTCGGTAGCGACCCGTGTTGTTTTCTGTTCTTTCCCCGAGGAAGTGGCGCATGCGTATGTGGCAACCGGTGAACCTCTGGATAAGGCAGGTTCCTATGGGATTCAGGGAAAGGGGGCCTTTCTGGTTAAAGAGATTGAGGGTTCTTATTCCAACGTGGTAGGCTTGCCCTTGTGTGAACTGTTGGGTATGCTCGAAGACCATGGTGTTATAACTGTTGCAGCATAATTTCTCAGGCGGACAGGCTGGGCAAGCTGACAGGTGAGCTCAGGTAATGGTCTATTTTGATCATTATCAAATGACTTGATTTGAAACGGGTTGTGACGGGCAAGGATTTGCGCCGAATTGACCAGAATGAGTTTTGTGAGGCGGATTCTGAGTTTTTACCAAAAAAATTACTGTAACAATGCTGTAAGTAAGTTAAGTGTAACTGTCCCTAAATAACAGGCTGCATTCCTTGACTTTTGCGGTTTGTTTGTGGTAGGCCAGTAATGATAAATGATACGAAAAAACTCTTTCCACTGTGATTGGTGAGAAAATGGCATTTTTGCACGTAATGACCTGGAACAGTGAATAAAAACATGATCATGAGAAAAAGCAGACAGGGTACTTTTTATGGCAAGTGTTGATCGGCAACAGCATGCTTTAGAGGTCTTAAAGTGTATCAACAAGGCGATCACTAATCTCCGCCTTTATCCTGAGCATTCTGTACAGGTCAGTAATACAGTGGAGAAGGCCTACTCAGAGTTGAAGATCTTTTTGCGTCTGTACGGAACCCTTAACTTTGGTTTTGACAAAGGTGTGCCGACTCTCGATGGCGTTATTTTTGAGAGAAAAGGACGAGAGCAGCTGGACGACCTGTCCCTGGTTGATTTTTTGGATAAGGCGGGACTCCCGGGTATGCATCTTGCTCAGGGGCTTGATCGTAAGCGATTTAAGCAAATATTATCTTTTTTTACCACCCATCAGGAGCAGATGCAAAAATCCGGGGGGGTTGCTGAGTTTGTGAAATCTGCTGGCCTCGGTGCTGTTTTCCTTGAAGATAGTGATAGCGATGTGGTCAGGGAGCAAATTGTTACCCATAGCTTTAGTGAGTATCTGCAGCAAATAATGGCCAAGGGTGTTCGGGAGGGTCAGCTTCGTTCTCTACTCCGGCAGGGAGATGAGAGGCAACAGAACGAGGAAATACGACATGCCGTGACCGGAGCAGAGAAGGGTGTTGATCTCTTTGTTGCCGCTCTTTGTTTTGCGCTGCAAGACTTGCAACAGACGGGTGTTTATGCAGTTTCTCCTGATTTTAACCAGTTGCTGGAGAATATGAGTACTTCCTTGACAGAAGAGGAAATTCGACAGGTCGCAGCTGGAATTGCCTCGAAGCTGACTGTAAATCTGGACATGGTCTCCATGGTATTGCTCTTCTGTCAGAGCTTTACAATGCCTTTTGGAGAATCTTTATTTACGGCTCTTATTGCTGCCATTGACAAAGAGCTCTTTCGCGCTCTGGTTGAGTTTTTGAGAGAGGAAGGAGAGCGGCTGGGAGAATCTCTGGACCAGACAGATGCAGAATCCAGTCTCCTGGTGAATGAGACCTGTCAACGCCTGATGCTAACAGGTAAAGGACGTCAGCTGCATGCCATTGAGAACATGGGCATGACGGAAAAACAACGGCAAAGTAAGCGGTTACAGGCTGGGTTGATAGCGCTTACGCGAGGCAATCTGGATGGGTTAAGAAGTAAAGAGATATTGCTGCATCTTCCACTTACTTTTGAGCGGCTGATAATAAATAAAAAAGAAAATGTTGCTGCGGCCATTATTCAGACCCTTGTGGGGGGGATCAAGCTTGAAGATGAGGAGTTGCGTCTTCGTTCAGGGCAGAGTCTTGGTTTAATCGGAGAAAAACTGGTTGCCTTGAATTATTGGGGATGGTTGGAAAAATTAACCCCCACATTGCTTTTCTGGCTAAGAAGAGCTGGAGAAGTAGATGATGCCTGTACTCTGATTGTCAAGGTGTTACAGGAAATTCTGACCCATGCTCAAAAAACAGGAAATGAGGATCTGGTTGATAAAATTCTCCCTCTTTTCTATGCCATCCGCTCCGGAGCATTGGGGAAAACGACGGAGATGAGGAATCTGGTGGGCCAGATTCAGGATAAAGCTGTAGACCGAAGCGTTCTGCAGGCGTACCTTGATCAATCCTTTGTGAAACCGATTCAGGCGATGTGTTGTCAGAAGATTGCCATGCATGGTCCGCTGGGCATCCAATTTTTGCTGGACGCGTTGTTAACCAATAACAGTAGACCAGAGCGGATCAGACTGTTGAAAGTTTTGGCGGGCGTTGGTGCTGAGCTCTCCTCACTTTTATTGGCACGCCTGCAGGAGCCTATGCCTTGGTATGGAAAACGTAACCTGATCAGGTTGTTGGCTGCAACTGGTAATGAAGAAGATGCTGTTACTGTACAGGCATATCTTAGCCATGATGACCTGCGAGTGCAAAGTGAGGCCCTGTCCTGTATTTATAAGCTCAGTGATCAAAAAAGGAAGCAGTATCTTCTTGAGGCGCTCCCGCGGATCAGTGAGAAATTGAAGTTTCAGGTGGTTCAGGCCTTGGCCGCAGTGGTGGACGAGGAGGTGGTCGGTGTCCTGGTTGAACTCCTGGAGGATGAAAAGTATTTTTCGGATGATATCAAAACAACACTTCTGGTCAGTATTTGTGAGACTCTGGGGCGAAGTGGCTCTGCTCAGGCGCAAAAGGTCTTGCAGCGAATGTCAGGAAGAGAAAATGTCCGTTTTAAAAAGATGGCCAAAGAAGTGTTGCTGGCAGCGCAAAGGGGCTTGGCGTTGCTTGACGTGAGTCGCAGGCAACAGAAAGAGAGGCATGCCGAGATTCAGAAAACCTCAAAAAATGCAGTCAGGATGGCTCAGGCCGGGCAGAACAAGACGGGGACAGTGTATAATACCCCGGTAACAAATCTGGCAGAGGAACAGGAGCTCTATACCTTACTAGCTCAAAATAAAAAAGGAGCAGCAAAAGGACTTCTTTTGGATCTGATCTCCACTCTGAGCTATCTCCGGCAGTTTGATCAGGCAGAAGTGCTTTGTCAACGTTTGGTTGAGATTGACCCCTTGGCCATGGAAGATATTATCAAAGCGAGTGAAGTGGTTGCGGAACAGAGATCCGCCAGTAGTGATCAGGGGCAGAGTCTGAGTTGGGTGGAGCTTTATGACTTCCTGAGCACAGAAGAATTCAAAGCCTTTTATTCTTCCATGGAGCAGATGACGTTTCGCCCCGATGAGAAAATTGTGAATCAGGGTGATCTGCAGCAGCGGCTTTTCTTTATGAATAAGGGACGGGTCAAGCTATTTTCCAGGGATCATCATGGCAATGATATTCTGTTCAAAACAGTAGGGCCAGGGGAGATCTTTGGTCTGGATTCTTTTTTTAAGGCATCGGTCTGGACCGTCAATGCGGCAAGTGTCGGCACTGTTGATGTCTTTGTTCTGCCTTACGAGGCTCTCCGCAGATGGCAGAATAGCCTTCCTGATCTGGAGTTAAAACTGCAGAATTTCTGTCAGCAGCTTGTTGAGCATGATGCTCTTAAAGTTATGGCCATTGATCGTCGTGGCACGGAACGATTGAAATTCTCAGGTCGGCTTGCCATGGCCATTCTTGACGATCAGGGGAAAGAGACAGGCACGGTCTTACAGGGGGAGAATGGAGACGTTTCAATCGGTGGTATTGCTTCCACGGTCCGTATCTCTCAAAAAAGAAATATCCGTCTATTGCTGGGGCGGAAGATATCTGTCCATTTACCGGATGGGCCAATTGACAGTCCCTTGACGTCTGGGGTTGCAGGTCTTGTGGTGGCGATCTATGTCGAGGACCCGAGTCATGGAGAAGCAACTGCCTATGTACATTATTCGATACATATTCAATTTGATCACCCCCTGCGGGAGACGGATCTGACAGCTGTCGTCTCTGGTGTCTGACATTTTAGGCCCTGCTTTCCGGCCCCCGGTTTTTTCAATTTTACCTCTCATTCTTCCACCAAAGGAGCTGCCTTGGTATGGAACCACATAAGGCTGTATCCTTCTTTTATCACAAGTATCTGCATAACATCTGCGAAGAAAAAAAACATCTCAGTGCTGATTGTCCTTTCTGTGAAAAACAGGGGAGAGACTATAGCGGTCGTTTGGTGGTGTCTCTCAATAAGGCCGGTTTCTTTTACGGCTATTTCCGTTGTCTGAATCGTTGCGTCCCTGGAGGGTTCCCGCTCTGGTTTGCCCGATTGATGGGAATAAGTCCGCTTGAGGTTCCTGAATACGACCCTGACCGGGAACTTTTTCTCCAGAAGATTGATTATCCGATAGTCAATATCAATAATGAAATCAAGTTGTATCAGGACCGCCTCAGTGCAGAAATCCTGGCTCGTTTTCTCAAGGCGGGGATCGGCCCATCTGTCCTTGCCGAATTGAAGGTCGGCTATAACGGCCGCTATCTTGTCTATCCCTATGTTCAGGATGATGGTAATTGCTATGCAGCCCGCTGTGTCTTTCCGGAGCGGAAGGAAGATTTCTTCTGGCATGGTGATGAACAATTTTTTGGTGATCAGCATCACATCTTTAATGTTCAGGATATCCAGCGTTGTGAGAATGGCGCCCTTTTTGTCTGTCAGGGGGAGGACAATCTTCTTGCCTTGAAACAGCTTGGCTTTCCGGGTGTTGCTGTTCCTGACTGTCACAGTCTGGAAATCCTTGATCCTGAGCGTTTTTTGTTCGTTCGGACCATTTTTATCGTTACGGAAAATAACGCAGAAGCAGAGGTTGCGGCGCGTAGTGCTGCGGCCAGAATTGGCTATAAGGCCCGTCTTTTCAGATGGCCTGCGGCTCTTGCCAGAGATTATAACCTCTGGCAATTGGCCTGTGACAAGGGCCAGGATTTTAAGTCTGTTGTCTTGTCGATGATCCAGGCGTCGAGTGCCTTCTCACCGTTCGCCAGCCCTAGAAGAGAGTATGATCGATTTCTGGCACAATTGGTCTTGGAGTCAGGTTCTGCTTATGGTGCTCTTAGTTCCGGGTTCCCTCAATTTGACCAGGCTCTGGAGGGGGTGCATGGAATTAATGTTATTGGTGGTGCACCCAAATCCGGAAAATCCTGTTTTGCCATCCAGATTGCCACCGATATGGCAAGGCGAAAGGTGCCGGTGCTCTACTATGATTTTGAGAATGGCAGACAAAAGATCTATCAGCGGACCTTGAGCCGTTTGAGTCGTCTGTCTACCTGCGAGATCAAGAATGGTGTCGCATCAGGTGTGCCGGGGCAAGATCTGGATCGTGCCTGTCAGCATTTGCAAGATATGCTCACTTCTTTTCGGGTCGTCAATGATCGAAAACTCAACTCAGAGATCATGCGTCGTCATATAGATTTTATCCGCCATGAGACCCGGAGCGATTATACGGTGGTGGTGATTGACAGTCTGCACAAGCTGCCATTTAAAGATTTTGCTGAGCAGCGCTCTGGGATTGACGCCTGGTTACGACAACTTGAGGCCATCCGTGATGAGCAGCAGGTATCTTTTCTGATTATCTCTGAATTGTCGCGGGGCGCTGGTGATGGCTATAGGGATATGCCCCATATGGGAGTTTTTAAGGGTTCCGGAGATATTGAGTACAGTGCTGATAATGCCTTGGTCCTTGCCCCTGAGTGGGATCCTCTGGGGCAAGTGGTTAAAGAGGAGCGGCAGAATAAGTTGTGGCTGGTGGCCAGTCGTGAACACAGTCCCGGTCTTGTGGCAAGGTATCGTCTTGATTATCCTTATTGGGGATTTGTGGAACTGAGCGAGCAGGAGAGTAGGGGCTAATGTTTTTCTTCGATGAAGTGAGTGGTCAAAGATCATTGTATTCCTTTTTATGAAGAGATATAGTAAAAAAATGTGTTGTGGGTTGTCTTCTCAATGTCTGCTGGGTTGAACATTGAGCTGGTGAAGGGGATAATGAAAAGAGTAGAGGAATAAAGAATGCGACAAATAACTACTGGTATTGTGGCTGGTCTGCTCCTGCTGAGCGCCCATCATGCGCAGGCCTTTGATGAAAAAGGAGGCAATGCACTTTGGGGTAAATATGCCATCCAGACATGTCGATCCTGCCATAAGGAAAAAGGTTTGAGCAGTCTGGAGCCGGATGAAAAGAGTGCTGCGGAGTGGGAATCGTTTTTTGTTGATCGCTATAAAAAATTGCGGGATATGAACCATGATTTTTCATCAATAGGGATCAATGAACGTCAGTTGGAAAACATTCATCGTTACCTGCTTGAAGATTCAAAGAAAAGAGAGGCGGCCAATACTCCTGAGACCACTGCACCTAAAACCATTGGGGCAAAACCTAAAAAAGTGCCGGCTGATGATGATAAGATCGCGGATGACGACAAAATGGAGGGGGCTGGCCTGTTTAATGCTTCTGCAGGGGATAGTAGGAAGGGACGTTATGTTTTTAGAAAGTGTCTGACCTGCCATAAAAAAAATGATGCGCCGGTTATCAGTCCTGCGGACCGAACCAAGGCTGCATGGGATCGTTATTTTGCTAATGATTTTAAAAAATTAAAAAAAGATATGCCCAAGTTTGATACTTATGGCTTTACGATTAGCCAGATGGAACATCTGCATAAGTTTGTTCTGGAATACGCACTGGACGCATCAAAACCCAAGACCTGTGAATAAGCAGGAATCTCGGAAACAAACTATTCTTCAAATAGCATCCTGAGTGTTTAATATTGCTCGAGAAAATGACGAGTTGATGAATGCGGAAAACAAAAGGCCTTTTTACCACAACGGTAAAAAGGCCTTTTGTTTTTGGTGTTAATAAGGAACCGTTACGAAATAACGGGCCATTTATATCAATTTCGTTACGGCTCCTTATTCCGTCCCGGTTGCGCCAATAGCCATGTTATTTTTTTCAGAGTCTTATATATGAGGGATACTCTTGTTTTGACTACCAGCGGTATGCCAGATTGACATAATAGTTCCACATGGTGTCGACTACCGGCATAAAGGTGTCCAGAGATGTCAGTTCAGATATCTTAACGGGATCACCCATGGGGCTGCCGCTGCCCGAATATTCATAATCATAAAACTGTGCACCCATTGAGAGTACGAGCTTGTTGTCAACAAAGGGCTGGTTGTAGAAGATTTCATACACGCTGCCCCGGGTGGCCAGCTTGCTGCCGGCAATATTGTCCTCGCCACCAGTAAAGCCTAACCAGTATTGGGAGCCCCAATTGTATTCGAAGCCAATGGTGCCTTCGGTCCAGGAAACAGGAGCTTTGACGCCGGCCCAGACGGAGTAGCCGGTCCGGTCAAACTGCTCGCCGTTGCTGTTGAGCAGTCCGTCTGTGCCGAAAAATTGCATCATGGGGCTCATCGATATCCCGGATGGACGGGTATGGCTGAGGGCCAAGTCGGTGAAGAAACCTATGCCTTTATATTCAGATTGACCGAGGAGCGTAACGATATCAATATCGCCAATATTGGCCGTCGGCTCTGTCCGGCTGATATAGCCGCCGGTGTTAGGTGCCATGCTGTAGCTGTCATAACGGCCATCTCCATTCATGTCCATCCCAGACATGGTAAAGGGCATAACCACAAGTCCGGTAAAGCCGTCTGTGACTTCAAAGGCATGGGCATACATGTTGATGACTTTTGTCTTGTCATCTTCGTAAAGATTCGCTATCCATCCGGCAAACTGCATGTCATTGACGTCCGAGGAGGATGAGAAAGAGTAGGAGTTTCCAGACCCGGCACCGGATTCAAATCCATTTCCCCAGCAGATTTTGAAGGCGGATCCTTCTATACCAGTTGTCTCGGCCAGATTGAATCCCAGAGATATTCCGTCAAATTGCCAGTTGATGCCATGGGCCATAGGGGAGCCGCCGACGGTGCTGGCAGTGCTGAATTCCTCAGGTCCTCCTGCGAGGGCGGGACGGCGACCAACGGAAAAATGGTAGGGGAGTCCATTGATATCGTCAAAATAGGTAGCAAAAGCACGTTCCAGGCGAAGAGCTGAATCACTGCCCGTGGAATGTACATTGCCATCCATGGCAATAGAGTTGGGGCCACCGTTGTACCATTTGACCCCGGTGGAATCTCCAAATACCTTGTTGGCGGAAAAACGTCCGACAAAGGAAAGGGACTCTGCAGGGCGGGCCTTTAAGTCAACGCGAATCCGGGTGTCAAAGATGGTATTGTTGTCGATATCCTGATCTTCCGGTGGGGGAAGAGGACCAAAAGCTGCCAGGGCAGCCTTGGTGAACGGAGTGCCATTTGCCATGCTCATGATGCCGTTCTGCAATGACTGCGGCATGCCCTTGGTATCGATATGCAGGGAGTTCAGTTTTGTTTCCAGGTCGGCGCTCAGAGCCAGTTTGTCCAGGGTGCTGTGTTCTTCCGTACTGGACACCCGTTTGTCCAGCTCATCCATCTCGTCCTGCAGTTCCAGGCCCTGGCCATCTTGTTTGTTTTGCTGTTCCAGGGAGAGCTGCAGCATTTCTTCTGCAGTTTCCAGGCGTTCATTGAGATCCGTGACAATGTTCTTCAGCATCTCAATTTCCTGTACCAGCTCCTGGTTGGCAACAGGACCGCCGGCAACGGCATTTCCCGGTAGGCCCTGGAACGATAAAAGTAGTGTTGCTAAACTTGCCAGTCCGTAACGTTTTATCATGAACGCCCCTTCGCATGTTGAGGAATCCTGTTGTGGCATAGGATTCTTTTTAAATAAAAAAACTCTTCTCTAACTCTTCCGTAATGATTTTTATAGAGATGTGATGGGTTTGTCAAGAAGAATCATTAATAAAGTGTTGTGTAATCAACTAGTAAAGATTTTCTTGTTGTGTTATGGAGCCAAATATTATTGATGAAGTAATTTTCAGATTTCCATTTCGTCTGTAGTCGTGCTATGTTGATGATTGATATCAGTAGGCTGGAAGGCCAAAAGATGAATGACTGCAGGGATTGCAGCCATTATTAATGATGCTTCATTGGAGGGAGAAATGGGAATCCGTGCAAAATTTATTACCATTATCAGTGTGTTAAGTCTGTTGGCGACGATTGCTATCGGCTATACCAGCTATATGCTCAGTCGTCAGAACGCCTTGGCCGATGCCAAAAGCAAAGGGGAAATGCTTTTTAATTATATTGGAGCCAGTGAGAAATTTTTTTCTAAATACCAATACCCGCTGATTCAAGAAGAAATAATGACTGATAAGGATAAATTTATTCCTGAGCTGATGTCCCGGTTTGTGGTGACGCGTATGGAGCATGATATCTTTGCTGAAAACCAGAAGGGGTATAGATTCAAACAGGCAACCATTGATCCGCTCTGGCCGGATAATAAAGCCGATGCCGATGAGCTGAAAATTATTAAACATTTTGCCAGTAATCCGAGTTCTAAGGAGCAGGATGGCATTATCACGAAGGGTGGTGAACAGTTTTTCTATGCCGCCAAGCCGGTGAAGATAGATAAAGAATTTTGTCTCAACTGTCATGGCGACCCTGTAAACGCTCCCAAGGATCAGTTGGATATCTATGGCGCAGAGCATGGCTATAATTGGAAGCTTGATGATACAGTGGGTGCCTCCATGATCTATGTCTCCATCTCTCAGGCCTTGGAAGTGGCTAAAAAGTCGGCCTTGAAGATCTTTGTTATTGGTATCGGTTGCCTGCTGGTGACCATTATCTGTATCTGGATTTTCTTTGACAAGGCGGTGGTTGGGCCTATTGTTCGACTTTCGGAGACGGCCAAGAATATCAGTATCGGCAAAAATCTCTGTGACAGCGTTCATTCCGATGTCAAGGATGAGATCGGTGTCCTGGCTAATTCCATTGATCGACTGCGGATCAGTGTTAATAAGTTGTTGAAACGCAGTTGTCCTGATCGAAAACAGGAATAGTTTTTGTCGAAAAGCTAGAGGGAAAAGGCCTGTCAGCTTATAGTTGTCAGGCCTTTTTTTTATTGCAACTCGTGCTCATGCTGCCATCTGGACAGTGTTTCCAGGGCTGTGACAGCTCTGAGATCGCCACGTTGGCGTTTCCCCATTCTGGGCATGTCTGTATCCCACTCCGGGAAAAGACCAAAGTTGACATTGGAGGGCTGAAAATGTTTTGGATCTGACAGGGTCAGATGGGTAATGAGAGCCCCAAGGGCTGTTTCCGGAGGCGGAACAAGCAGAGGTTTTCCCGTCAGCATCCTGCTGGCATTGATTCCAGCCAGCAGGCCCATGGCTGTAGATTCCACGTAGCCTTCAACTCCTGAAAGCTGTCCGGCCAGGAACAGGTCCGGTCTTGATTTGAGTTGCAGGGTCGGCTCCAGGAGCTCAGGCGCGCAGACAAAGGTGTTACGATGAATGGACCCCAGGCGGGCGAAATCGGCCTCGGCCAGTCCTGGGATCATGCGGAAGATCCGTTTTTGTTCTCCATAGGTCAGTTTGGTCTGGAAACCCACAAGGTTGTACAAACTTCCCTGCTTGTTTTCCTTGCGTAACTGGACCACGGCATAGGGCCATCTGCCGGTGCGTGGATCATCAAGCCCTACAGGTTTCATCGGCCCGAAACGCAGGGTGTTGTCGCCGCGGCTCACCATTACTTCGATGGGCAGGCATCCTTCAAAGTATTTGACCTCTTCAAACTCCTTTAACGGGACGGTTTCTGACTCTTTGAGGGCCGTGATGAAAGCAGAATATTCTTCTTTGTTCATCGGGCAGTTCAGATAATCGCCAGGTCCGTCATCGTAGCGTGATTTTAAATAGACAATGTTCATGTCCAGAGATTCGGCATGGACGATCGGGGCTATGGCATCGTAAAAGGCAAGCCGTTCCCGGCCGGTCAACTGCGCCAGAGAATCTGCCATGGATTCTGAGGTGAGCGGTCCGGTGGCCAGGATGATAGGGGTGTTGGAAGGAGGTGGAATCTCGGTCTGCTCCTGGCGCACAATCTCCACCAAAGGATGTTGCTCCAGATGCTGTGTTATTTCTTGGGAAAAATGATCCCGGTTAACCGCCAGGGCCTTGCCGGCGGGCACGGCTGTCTCGGCTGCCACCAGCATAATGAGTGAATCCAGACGGCGCATTTCCTCTTTTAAAAGCCCGACAGCAGAGTTCAGGGCATCAGAACGCAGTGAATTGCTGCAGACCATCTCGGCCAGCAGGGGGGAGTTGTGGGCGGGGCTGAATCTGTCAGGCTTCATGTCATAAAGGCGAACGGGGCAGCCGCGGCTCGCTGCCTGCCAGGCGGCCTCGCATCCAGCGAGGCCGCCGCCTATGATCTGAATTTGTTTTTTAGTGGTCATGATCAATATGGAACAAAAAGTTGATTAGTGGAAAATAGTTTGCTCGTGAGTATAATTTTATCACGATCATTCGTTTTCAGGACATTGTTTACTGATTGAAGTATACTGGTTTCTTCGAAAATGAAAATAGGTCAGGGAGGAAATAAGATTGATAGAGGCAGGATAACAGCGGAGCCGTAACTCTGATCGAAAGGTGGTTGTTAGCGAGGTGAAGGACTTTCATTTTGCTCGACGGATAATCATGGGGGACTCTCAGATCATTTCAGGCCTTCTGATCTGCAAAGAGAGCAAAATGCTTAGTATTTTTCTTGTTCCCACATGTCTGGTAAGAACCGGACAACCCTGTTTCTACCTTCATTTTTGGCTCGATAGAGGGCTACGTCGGCAAATTTGATTGCCTCCCAGAAACCTTCTGTGTCTCCAGGGAACTCACTGGTGCCAATACTCAGAGTTTTTTTCAAAGTGCCGTCAGGGACATTGATGACCGTAAGTTCCATGGTGCTGCGAATTCTTTCAGCTAGATCCAATACATCCTGACTGGTTTTGACATCGATAAGCAGAACGACAAATTCTTCACCACCATAACGGATAACAAGATCTGATGCTCTGACGCAACTTTTCAGTACTTCGGCTGTTTTGATCAGGACTACATCTCCCGTCTCATGACCATAGGTGTCATTGACTTCTTTGAAGAAGTCCATGTCACACATCAGGATACCAACTCTGGTTGCCCGACGTATGGTACTCGCTACCAGGGTGTCGGAGTAGGTTTCAAGAAATCGTCTGTTGTAAAGATCAGTCATGGGGTCACGCAGGGTGGTCTCCTGTAAGGCCGACGCAAACCGTTTTGCCTCAATAACGGGTGTTGCCTCTTTGATGTATCGGGTGGCCCTTTTGACCAGATACTCGAATTTCTTTCGTTCTTCATCAGAGCTTCCCCGTTCAAGGAGCAACTGCACGACTCCCACTACCTTGCCGTTGGCCATCATGGGAATACAATGATGTTCAAAGCGGTCTCCATGAGGAAATTTTTTGCAGATCTCTGGAAATTCGAGAGAGGATATGTCATGCCCTGTACGTTTGGCCCGGCAAAAATTGGCATCGTCAAAAATCTCGGGGCTGCATACATTGTCAAAATTTGAGGCATAGGCCACGGACATATTGTTTTTTGTGCCGGTAATTTCATAAATATAGAGCTTGTCAAGATGATAACGGTCGCAGAGGAGATGGGCCAGACGTTGATTGACCTCTGTGGTGGATTCTTCCTCTTCTATGATGGCCTTGAAGGTGTTGAGGCTGAAGGTGTTGTCCACCATGATGTTGAGCTGATGAGCAAGTTGTCCCACTTCATCGTTGCTTTTGACTGTAATGTGCTGACAACGATCACTCTCACCTTTGGCAATATAGGTAATTTTCTTGAGGATATCCCGCAGCGGTGTGGCGATGACCAAAATATAAAGCAGGGTGGCCACGGTCAGCACCACGGCAATACCAATGCCGATAAGAAAAGAGCGGGAAGTGGAGGCGGAGATAATATCGTTCAGCTCGTTAAATTGCTCGGCGCGCTGTTTATTATTTTCAACAGCCATGGTGATCACTAGATCATACACCTTGTTAAGGGAAACGGTCAGATCTGCGAGCAGGGTATCCTGTTTCTCCGCCGGGCATTGGTCTATCAGGCATCGGGTCAGTGCGTGGAAGGCCTGTTCAAGGAGGTGTGATTCCTGCTCCAGAGAGGAGGTCAGCGCGTTCATGTCGGGATCGTCTGTTTTCTGTACTGTGAATACATCAAGGGTTTTATTGGCAACCTTGGCCACATCCAGTACTGGCCCTCCGTTCTTCAGAGCATTGATCATGGTCTTCAAGTCAACCAGTCGTTGTTCATTGGCCAGGATGTTACGATCGTCTGCCTGCAGCTGTGAGGTGTTAAGGGTGTAGATCAGTGAAATTTTGAATCCATTGATGTTGCGTAAAATGTATTGGCTGACCTTGTATTGAGGAATGGCGATGTCTCTGATAATATGATTTCTGTCGGCAATTTTCTGCAGGGAAATCGCGTTAAAAAAGATCAACAGGGCGAATCCAAGCAGAGAAACTACCAGCATGCCTATCAACTTTCCAGTGATTCCGGTATCCAGGCATTTTTGGAGAAAACATCCCAGGAGTGTATCCGATGAGCAGGTAATTCCAAAGGGAGAGAACTTTTTGGTCGTAGATGTATTTGTCGAAACTGCAGGCATGGAGTCTCCGATTGTGGAGGGTCGTTGGATGAGCTCTTTAGGGGAATCTCGGAAACCCTCATTCCCAAGGTCCATTTTGTTGATGTATTATTATCGAGATATTGAGATGCTTGTCAAGGACGGAGAGAACTTTATTCCAAGGGCACTTGAATTGTTGCGGCAGGATAGTTTATTACCATATCAATTGCGGAAAGATATTGTTCTTCCGTTCGGGCTTTTTTTATTTTTTTCCAGATTTTTGGTTGTTCTGGGAAGGAAGCAGCAAGATAAGACCAGATCTGCTTCATCCTGCCGAGCAGATGGCTGGGGCCGGCGAGGCTTTTCCTGTAAGCAGCATAGAGATCCTGGTGGAAGGCAAGCAGCATGGCTGCGCGTTGCTCAGTGCTGAATTGTTCGCCCTTGATCGTTCTGGCCAGAAAAGGATCGGCCAGGACTCCCCGGCCAATCATCCAGCGCTGCACCATGGGGAACTGTTGTTGCAGGCTGCGAAAGGTGGTGTCGTCGATGATGTCTCCGTTATAGACCAGTTGATGACGGCTCAGCTTCAGGCAATGGGCGAAACTCTCCCGGTCGGTCGATCCCTTGTAGAGTTGTATGCCCAGGCGGGTATGAATGATGATCTCCTTCAGCGGGTAGTCATTAAGTCGTGGCAGCAGTGCGGCCAGTTCATCCTTGTGGCGCAGTCCCAGTCGCGTCTTGATGGAGAGCTGTATAGGCAGCTGGGGCAGGATCTGGTCGAGAAGGGAGATGATGGTGTCGGGATAGGGCAGTAGGCCGGAACCCCGCCGTTTACGGGTAACCATGGGGGCCGGGCAGCCGAGATTCCAGTTGATGTGCGTGTAGCCAAGATCCTGCAGTTGCTGGGCCAGAGAGAGGAGGCCGTTTATCTCGGTATGGAGAAACTGTGGTACCACCGGTAAACTCATATTCTCTTCAGGTTGAAGATCGCGCAGCTGCTTCGGGTCAAAGGGTGAGTGCGGCTGCGGATTGATAAAAGGGGCAACCGCCTGGTCAAAGCCGCCGAAATGGTGTTGAAACAGGTTGCGGAAGAGGCAGTCGGTGATCCCGCGAATGGGTGCGAGATAAAGGAAAGGTTGATCACTCATTATCAGGCGAGACCTCTCGGATCCATCCTTCCACCTGGGCCAGGGTAGGTTTGATCCCCGCGACCTTGATCCGGCCATTGATCATCAGGGCAGGGGTGGAGGTAACTCCCAGGCGCCAGATTTCATCCCGGTCATGAATCTGTTCGATGTCGGCAGCAACTCCGGCCCGTTCCATGGCATCAATGACCATAGTCTGCAGGCTGTTGCAGCTGACACAGCCCGTGCCCAGGATGCGGATCGTCAGTCCCTGGTTTTGCTCTTCGTGGATACCCAGGAGTTTTCGGTATTCACGGCCTATGGCTTCCTGGTATTTTTCGACCATAGTGGGAGGGATATAGTTGTGCTCTTTGACTGCCCGGAAGATAAAATCAACTGCCTGATCTGCGGGCATCTCTGCGGCCAGTGCCTTGTTTAAAGCAATGTCGACTCCGATCAGGCCTATGGAGCTCTTGCCGATCCTGATCATTCGTTGGGTGGGACTATCCATATTGGTGTTGATGTGGTAATTGTAAAAGGAGTTTTGATACGTTGACTTTCAACCGCGTCTCTTTACATCGTACGATAAACCAAAGTGCCGGCAGATGGAAGAAGAAAGAAACGATCCCCTTCATGACCTGACACTGTTGCGTCTAAGGCTGGAGAAGTATCCGCAACAGTTGATTGCGGGCCTTTTGCGGGTGGCGGAGCGACGTGGGCTGGATTTTTTTGTCATTGGCGGCACAGTGCGGGACTGGCTGCTGGGCCGGACTCCTGCCGATCTTGACCTCACTGTGGCCCATGATGCCGTTTCCTGTTGCCGCGAACTGATTGCCGAGTTGGGCAGGGGGACCTTTGTTCCCCTTGGCTGCTTTGAGGAGGATGCTGGACGGGTGGTGTGGCGGGGCTTGACCATTGATTTTTCCAGTTTTCGGCAAGGGGCGCGGGATATTGAGGCTGATCTGAGCCTTCGGGATTATACGATCAATGCCATGGGGGTTTCCCTGGTCTCGCTGGTGGATGGATCGGTTGCGCCGCAGTTGATCGACCCGCTGCATGGTCTGCAGGACCTGAAAGAGTATCTCCTGCGTGCCTGTCCTCATGCCTTTGTCGCGGATCCTTTGCGGATGTTGCGTGGATACCGGTTGAGTGCCACTCTGGGTTTCAACATTGAAGAAGCGACGAGAACGGAGATCGCTCAGCATGTGCTTTTGATCTGTGAGGTCTCGGTCGAACGGATCGGTCATGAGCTTGATTTGATCATGGACTCTGATCGGGCGCATCTTGTGATCAGTGAGATGGCACAAATCGGCTTGCTCTGGCAGATTATTCCCGAGCTTGCCAGGGGCGTGGGGCTGGAACAGCCGGGATTCCATCATCTGGATGTCTTCCATCACAGCTTGGCGGCCCTTGGATTCATGGAGGAGATTGTGGCAGATCCCGAGCGCTTTTATCCGGAGAATGCGGCGAGAATCAAGGAATATATTGCTCAGCGGGGGGTGAAGGCGCGGCTGAAATGGGCGGCCCTGCTTCATGACCTGGGGAAGCCTGTGACCATGAATATCCGCACTGATAAAGATGGTCGGGTCACTTTTTATGGTCATGATCAGGCGGGAAAGGATCTGGTGTTGAAGCTGGGCCGGGAATGGAGATGGAGTAATGAGAAGCGGGAGCGAATTGCCGGGCTGATCGGGATGCATATGCAGCCTTTTCATCTCTGTAATGTCCGGCGGGAACAGCCTTTGAGCCGGAAGGCCTGTCTGAATCTCAGCAAAAAGGCAGAGGAGGATCTTATTGGCCTCTTTCTTCTTGCCATGTCTGACAGTCTGGCGGGAAAAGGGGAAAAAAAGCCGCCAGGCATGGAGGTAGAGCTTGCCGACTTGCTGGGTGAGGTCTTGAAGATTTATGAACAATATATTCAGCCCGTTGTCAAAAATCCGCGTTTATTGAGTGGCCAGGATCTGATTGCATGCTTTTCGTTATCGCCAGGGCCTCTTTTTGCAAAGATCCTTGATGCGCTTCAGGAGGCACAGATTGAGGGTGAGGTTGTTTCGGTGGAAGACGCTCGACAATGGGTGCGGCGCTATCTTGCGCAAGTTCAGGAGGGCGGAGATGATGAGGTGTAAGGACGAGTCTGCTCAAGGCTGTCCGTTGTTTTCCGTCTTGTCAAAGAGTTATAAATGGAATAAAGTGCGAGCATAAAATATGCGCAAAGTAAAAGACTTTTATTATAAAAAGGCCAAGCAGGATAAGTATCCTGCCCGCTCCATTTACAAGCTGGAAGAGGCGCAGAAGAAGTATCATTTCCTGCGTCGGGGGGATTCGGTGCTGGATCTGGGGTGTTGTCCTGGAAGCTGGTCACTGTATGCCTCAGAGATAGTCGGAGAGACTGGCATCGTGGTGGCCGTTGATTTGCAGGAGAGTGCAAAGGCCCCGCGCTCTGGTGGCGCTCCTATTCACTGGATTGTTGCGGATATTATGGATACTGAACTGGTGCAGCAGGTGCGGAAGATCAGGCCGGCCTTTAAGGTTCTGATCTCTGACCTTGCCCCGAAGACCACAGGGAATCGCTGGGCCGATCATCAACAGTCGTTGAATCTGGTGCGCCAGACCTTGTTCATGGCCGAGACCCTGCTGCATGAGAAAGGGCATTTTTTCTGCAAAGCCTTTCAGGGTGAAGATTTTCCTGCTTTTGTGCAGGAGGTTCAGGCCCGTTTTGAGCAGGTCAAGGTTGTTAAGCCCAAAAGCTCCCGAACGGAGAGCAGAGAGGTTTTTGTCCTTGGAATGGGGTTTAAGAAGTCACAAGGGCTGCCTTGCAAGGAAGAGCAACAACCTTTGGCTGTCGATTCATCCTGTACTCCTTAGCTCTTAGCCTTCAACCTTCAGCATTGTCTTTTGAATTTTAATTATCATTTTGTTACTTTTTAACTCTTTTTCAGGAACACATCATGTCAGGACATTCCAAGTGGTCAACAATCAAGCATAAGAAGGGCGCGACCGATGCCAAACGAGGCAGGATTTTTACCCGGTTGATCAAAGAGATCACCGTGGCTGCCCGGATGGGTGGCGGTGACCCTGATGGTAACCCCCGGTTGCGCTCTGCCATTGCCTCTGCTAAAACAGAGAATATGCCGAAAGACAATATCGTTCGGGCTATCAAGAAGGGCACTGGTGAGTTGGAAGGAGCCATTTATGACGAGATTCTCTATGAGGGGTATGGGCCGGGCGGGGTGGCGGTTCTTGTTGAGTGTATGACCGATAATCGCAACAGAACTGTTGCAGATGTGCGTCATTTCTTTGCCAAAAATAACGGAAATCTGGGAGCATCCGGTTGTGTCGCCTGGATGTTTGACAAGAAAGGACTGTTACAGGTGGAAAAGGAAGGGCTGACGGAAGAACAGTTAATGGATATGGCCCTTGAAGCCGGAGCCGAGGATGTTGTGGAGGAGGATGACGAGTTTCAGGTGATCACTGCCCCGGATGCCTTTGCTGCAGTTCAAGATGCCCTTGAGGCCGGCAAGGTGCGGTTCATTGAGGCTGCCATTACCATGATCCCTCAGAACAATATTGAAGTGACCGACGAAAAGACCGCCATATCTCTCCTTAAGTTACTGGAAAGTCTTGAGGATCATGATGATGTGCAGAATGTGCACGCCAATTTTGATATTGCTGACGATCTGATGGAGAAATTGTCATAGCTGGTAGTGGAATGGCAGAGAGTCTGGAGCCGTCAGTCCTGCGCTCATGATCCGTATTCTCGGCATTGATCCGGGATCCCGGTTGACTGGTTACGGTGTGATCGAGGTTGTTTCGGGCCGGATGTGCTTTGTTGCCTGTGGGATAGTGAAGACGACGCAGCAATTTCCCTTTGCTTACCGCCTGAATGAAATCTTTGATGGCATCAATGAGGTTATTCAGCTCCATAATCCCGAGGTGGCGGCAGTGGAGGATGTATTCATGGCCAGCAATGCCAGCTCTGCCCTCAAGCTTGGTCAGGCCAGGGGGGCGGCGGTAGTTGCGGCCATGCAGAATGGCCTGGAGGTTCATGATTACAGTGCCAAAAAAGTTAAACGATCTGTTGTGGGTTATGGTCAGGCGGAAAAGGGACAGGTGCAGCATATGATCAAAGTCTTGCTGAATCTTTCCTCCTTGCCCAGTACTGATGCTGCCGATGCTCTGGCTGTTGCTATCTGTCATGCCCATCATCTGTGAGAGCATAGTGTGTCTCAAAATCACTCTTTTGTCTTTTCCCCCTTGCCTGAAATGATATGATTGCCACCCTGACAGGAAATGTGTTGATGACAAGCCAGGATCGGGCCGTCATTGATGTAGGCGGGGTGGGCTATGAGGTCTTCCTTTCTATGGACGGACTGGCCCGTCTACCCGAAAAGAACAGTCAGGTCTTTCTCCATATCCATACCCATGTCCGGGAGGATGCCATTGTCCTCTTTGGTTTTCTCGAGGCGGAAGAGAAGGAGTTGTTTTTAATTCTCAAAACTGTCTCCGGGATTGGTCCCAAGCTCGGTCTTGCCATCCTCTCCGGGATGCGGGTGGCTGAGTTGTGTCAGGCCATTGCTCGTGAAGATATCAGTCGTCTCACCACCTTGCAGGGGGTGGGAAAAAGGACAGCCGAACGATTATGTGTGGAGTTGAAGGATAAGGTAAGTCATCTGCAGGGTGTTGGGAATGGGCGTGAGGATGTGGTGGAAAGATCAGCATCCTTGCCTTCGGCTCCGACCGGTGCGGTTTTAGATACCCTGTCGGCGCTGGTCAATCTTGGCTATCCCGATCTTGTGGCTCGGCAGGCCTTGACTGTAGTGAAAAAACGGGTGGGAGCCGCCTCTTTTGCCGCCATGCAGGTTGAAGAACTGATCCGGGAAACCTTGCGGACACTGGCATGAATATCGAGGAAGAAATAGGCGTTGGTGACCGTCTGGTCACCCCAAGGGCTGTCAGTCGTGAACCCCTGAACGAGTTCGATTTGCGGCCCAAAAGGCTGGTGGACTATATTGGTCAGGAAGGCCTGCGCCAGAGTCTGGATATCTTTATCCGTGCCGCTAAAGGGCGTGGCGAACCTTTGGATCATGTCCTGTTTCATGGTTTTCCCGGTCTTGGTAAAACCACCCTCTCTCATATTATCGCCAATGAAATGGATGCCGGGATTAAGGTGACCTCCGGCCCGGTTATTGAACGGCAAGGCGATCTTGCCGCCATTCTCACCAGCCTGCAGGAGGGGGATGTCCTGTTTATTGATGAGATTCACCGCTTGAATCATGCGGTAGAGGAGATCCTCTATCCGGCCATGGAGGATTTTCAGCTTGATCTTATTATTGGCCAGGGGCCTGGTGCCAGATCCGTGCGTATGGATCTGCCTCGTTTTACTCTGGTCGGAGCCACTACGCGCACTGGTCTGCTGACTCCACCGTTACGGGATCGTTTCGGGGTTGTCCTTCGTCTTGAATTGTATGCCCCTGAAGAACTGGTCATTATCGTCCAGCGTTCGGCCATGATTCTGGGGATGCGGATTGATGCCGGCGGAGCCCTTGAGCTTGGCCGTCGGTCGCGGGGCACTCCCCGGATTGCCAACCGGTTACTGCGGCGGGTGCGCGATTTTGCCGAAGTCGGGAAGCACTCTGTCATTGATGCGGGGGTTGCTGATGCCGCTCTGAATATGTTGAATGTCGATGCATTTGGCCTGGATGAGATGGATCGGCGGATTATGCTGACCATCATCGATACCTTTCAGGGTGGACCTATTGGTCTTGAAACCTTGGCCACGGTGGTCTGTGAAGAGAAAAATACTCTGGAAGATGTGTATGAACCCTTTCTGATCCAGTCCGGATTCCTGGCCAGGACGCCACGGGGGCGGATGGCCACCATGAAGGCTTATCAGCACTTTAACCGTGTCGCTCCACAACAGGGCAGTCGGCAGCCTTCACTCTTTGACAGCGGAGAATAGCCCATGGCTAAAAGAAAAACCGTAGCTGATATCATTGCCATGAAGGCAGCAGGCAAAAAGATCACCATGCTTACGGCTTATGACGCTTCCATGGCGGCCCTGCTTGCAGGCTGTGATGTGGATGTCCTGCTGGTGGGGGATTCGCTTGGCATGGTGGTACTCGGCTATGATTCCACCGTGCCGGTAACCATGGACGAGATGATCCATCATGCGGCCGCAGTCAGGCGCGGAGCGCCCGGTGCCTTTGTCATTGGTGACATGCCCTTTGGTTCCTATCAGAGCAGTCCGCGCGATGCCATCATCAATGGCGGCAGATTTCTCAAGGAGGCTGGATGCGATGCGGTGAAGATCGAAGGGGGGGAGGAGGTATGTGCGACGGTGGCGGCAATGGTGGCGGCCGGTATCTCGGTGATGGGCCATGTCGGGTTGACTCCGCAGACAGCCACCCAGCTTGGCGGTTATAAGGTGCAGGGTAAAGATCTGGAGTCGGCCAGGAAGATGGTTGCAGCGGCGAAAGGGTTGCAGCAGGCCGGTGCCTTCGGCCTGGTTCTGGAGTGTGTCCCTGATCAACTGGCCGGAATTATATCGGACAGCCTCGCCATTCCCACCATCGGCATCGGCGCGGGAGTCCATTGTGACGGCCAGGTGCTGGTCACCCATGACCTTCTTGGGATGTTTGAAAAATTTATCCCTCGATTTGTTAAGACGTACACCAGTCTTGCCCCTTTGATCAAACAAAATGTGACTCGCTATGCCGAGGAAGTGCGAAAGGGAGCTTTCCCTGATGAAGTGCACAGCTTTGCAACTGAGTCTGATTTGGGTGAACTCCTAGAACAGAAATAATCGGGCATCAGAATTTTAATTATCCTTCCTTTTTCCTGGAGATAACTCTTCTTGTTCTCTCTCTGGCCAGTTTTTTGCAGGTCAACACTCTTTATCCTCTCTTTGTTTTTTCTTTGTATCTCTGCTATTGAAACCAAAAATAATGTCTTTTTAATTTAAGTCGTGATTTCAAGATGATGCTTTTTCTAGATAGACAGGCCATTCCAAAATTAATTTTTGGATGATGTCTTAACTGTGTCTTATGTTGCGTAATCTTGGCCAGTGCTGTACTTTATATGGTGTTTTTTGCCTTTAACTGCCTGAAGGTAATCGTTTTTTGTAAAATTTTGGAAAAATCTTGACAAGTGGGTTCCTCCTGCTATAAAAGGGTACATAGTGGTGTAAAGTGGTGAAGAAGGGAGTGTGGTGGAAAAGGGTGGCGGGAGGCCATGGGAAACAGCAACTTGACAGCCGGCAGGTTCCGTGGCAGGTCGGAACATGCGCTCGATATCAAAGGACGTTTGAATGTCCCTAGCAGGTTCAGGGACGTCCTTGCGCAGTATGATTCTGAAGAGTTGATGGTGACCAGTTGGGGCGCCCATCTTCGCGCCTTCCCTGTCTCTCAGTGGGAGATTCTGGAGAATAAGTTGTTGACCAATGGCCGTGAACAGCCAGGTCTGACTGGCTTTATCCGTCTGGTGGTTTCCGGGGTTACTCCCTGCCAACCTGACAAACAGGGTCGAGTGTTGCTTCCTCCCTCGCTGCGCGGTGAGGTCGGGATCGTCAAGGATGTAGTGTTGACCGGGATGCTTGACTATGTGGAGATCTGGGACAAAGTGGCCTGGGAGCTGGAGAATCAGGCTACACGAGAGAACTTTGGTGATTATACGGAGAGCCTGGCCAGATTGGGTATTTTCTGATGGAGCCCGGGGAGCAGGAAGAAGCTGTCCATTGTTCGGTCCTGCCCGCAGAGGTACTTCATTATCTCGCTCCTCGTTCAGGCGGATTGTATGTGGATGGTACACTGGGTCTTGGCGGCCACAGCGAGGCAATTTTACGCCAGTCAGCACCGGATGGTCGGGTCATTGCTTTTGAATGGGATGAGGAGGCCATAGGTCGGAGTCGGGTGAGATTGCAGCCTTTTGGTGACCGTCTGGCCATTGTCAGGCGTAATTTTGCCGAGATCGGTGCCGGGCTGGCAGAGCTTGGAGTTGAGCAGGTGGACGGCATCCTCATTGATATCGGTCTTTCTTCCCTGCAACTGGATCTGGGCGGTCGTGGCTTCAGCTTTCGCCATGATGAACCCCTTGACATGCGGATGGATACCAGACGGGAAGTGACCGCAGCATCGCTGCTTGCAACGTGTAGTGAGGAAGAGCTGGCAGACATATTCTTTTATTATGGTGATGAAAAGCAGGCCAGGCCCATTGCCAGAGAGATTGTACGGTCCCGGTTTCCAGAAAAGATTGTAACTTCTCGGCAACTGGCTGCTGTTGTTGCCAGGGCAGTCCCCCGGCGTTTTCATCCCGAGAAGATTCATGTGGCCACCAAGGTGTTTCAGGCCCTGCGAATAGCGGTGAATGGCGAGTTGGAAAATCTGGCACGAATTCTTGATGATGCTCCTTCACTGCTTCGATCCGGGGCTAGGTTTTGTGTGATTTCGTTTCACTCTTTGGAAGATCGGCTGGTGAAACGAAAATTTAGAGAACAGGGCAATATGGAGATCCTTACTTCCAGGCCTGTAATGCCGACAGCAACAGAGATAGCGGCAAATTACAGAGCGCGTAGTGCACGATTGAGAGTGGCAGCCAGAAAATGAGAGTTTGAATCTGGTCGTATTGTTTTTTAGAAATCAACGGAGGGAGTGTACTATGTTTATCAATCAATCTGTCCAAGCATATAGCCGTCCCACGATGCCATCGTCAATGCACCAGCAATTGCGGCAAAAAGTTCTTGGTCTTCTCGGTCCAAAAATATTGTGGATGGCTGTAGGGAAGGTGTTGCTCTGTTTCTGTCCCTTGCTTCTTCTGGTGAACTTCTGGCTGACATCCTCTGCGGGTCGGCTGGCGTTAGTTGTTGAGAATGCAGAAAAAGATCGTTATGTCGTGATGGATGAACATATCAAGCTCAGGGCTGAGCGGGCCCGTCTTTATTCCCCTGAGTATCTCAATAAGTTAGCGGCAAGTCAGCTCGCACTCTATGTCCCTGGAAAAGAGCAGATCACTCGTTTTTAAGGGGCAATCAGGACTGCTGTTGTGCCAAGGATGGCGCGGCAGTGACATTTTCAGGGTATTTTCCTGACGAGTTCCTAGATCCTTCCTGATGTTTTAAGATCAAAACTATTCTTTATAACTAAGAGTTTAACTAGAGCTAAGATGGCCATCCAGTCGCGTCGGAGGGGAAAGAAGAGCGGACGAAGCGGGTTGGTGGTTTTTGGAATTGGCCTCATTGTTGTCGCAGGGGTTTTAGCTGGTGTTTCTCTGTACAGGCAGGAGGTCACTCCTGCATCGTCCTTGGCACCCTCGACACTGGAACATCCTTGGTCTGCGCTTACAGCTTTTGCCGGCAAGATGTTTTCCGGGCAGGAAAAGGCGGCAGATACGAAAAAAAATGTACGCGGGACGATTTATGATCGCAGTTTCAAGGAGTTGGCCTTATCTCTTGGCCGGGTTTCTCTCTATGTAAGACCCAGAGAGCTGGAAGATGTGCATGGCAGTGCCGGGCAGCTTGCAACGGTTCTGGGTCTGGATGAGCAAGAGCTGCTGGTCCGTCTGGATAAGGATACCCAGCGCATCTGGTTGGCAAAAGATATCAGTTTGGAAGAAGAAAAGGCAGTGGCGGATCTTCATCTTCCGGGTGTTTTTCTGTATAGGGAACAGGTTCGCTATTATCCGTATAAAAGTATTGCCGCCCATGTGATTGGTTTTGCGGATCGGAATATGGGGTTGGCCGGGGTGGAGCGTTATTACAATCGTCTCCTTGATCAGGCCAGCATCAGTCGGGATGACTTCCCCCATATCGATTTGGAAGGCCATTATAAGACCGGTATCAGTGGTCAGCATCTTGTCCTGACCATCGATCTGAAGATACAGGATGTACTGGAAAAATACGTCACTGCCCTGGGTGCGGGGCATGAGGGTGCGGAGATTGTAGCTCTTCTCATGGAAACGAAGACGGGTGCTATCGTTGCCAATGCAAATTTCCCATCCTTCGACCCGAATTTGTTTTATCAATATAAGAAACAGAATTTTGTCAATATCTTGCTGGAGCCTATGGATATTCCTTGTGAAATCAAGAAATTGTTTCATGACTCAGTTTCGCTTCAGGCCGATTGGGAGCAGGGACATCAGAGCTACCCCTGGAGCATTACGGCTGGGTCTGCTGCTAACGGAAGCGAACTTCGTTATTGGCAGAGGTTGGGCCTGAGGACTGTTCCGGATCTGGATTTTTCGACGCAGGATGTTCATCCTGGTGTTGGTGGCATTGGGAGAAAAGCTGTTGCTGCAGAAAGTGAAAGGGGAACCGTGCCCTCCACGGCAACACCCATGCAGATACTTGTTGGCCTGAATTCTCTCTTAAATGGTGGTCATCAGGTCTTGCCGCATGTGCTTGATCGTATCATGGAACGCAACGGTGGCCGGGAGTATTTTTTTAGATCTCCTGCAACAGGTGACGGACAGAGAGGTTCTGATGCTACGGGAATCAGGGAGGGCGGGATTGGTGAAGAACATGGGCAGGTGTCGCAACAGGCATTGGCTGAAACATGGAGTTTATTAAAGGCCCAAGGACAGAAAGGGGTGCTTGAGTCCGTTTTTATAGATGTCCCGGATGTCTCATTGCAACCGGTTGGTACAAAGAGCGAATATCTCAGAACCAGAATGATGTTTGCCGTACTGCCGGCAGACAAAGCGGAATTGATTCTTATGGTGTTGGTGCGCCAGCCATACCTTGAACCCTCATACGCTTCAGCGAATGATGTGTTTGATCTAGTCGGGCAGGCGGGAAAAATCCTGCCGTCAATGGTCGCCTTACAGCAGGTGCATACAAATCTTGCTGACATGATGAGCAGGTCTGAAAGGAAAGAGACGAATTATCAGCAGGAACAGAAGAAAAAAAATCCGGTTGGGTTGGAAACCATGCTGGAACAGCATCAGCCACTCATGCCTGATCTTACCGGCATGAGTCTGAGACGGGCCTTGCATGTATTGCAGGACAAGAAAGTAAAGGTGCGGATCCAGGGTTCAGGACGAGTTGTAGCTCAGAGCCCGACCGCTGGTATATCGCTTGGCGGGGTGAAAGAATGTCTGCTGACCTTGAAGAAAGATGAACAAACAGGCACCAATCACGGCGCTGGTAAAGAGGAAAGCGTGCGTGACGGCGATATAAAAAATAAAATTGAACGAATAAAAGGCGCTTTAAGGAAATAAGCCGCTGTTAAAAAAGAACACGGCCAGTGAAGTAACCGGAGAGCGGCATAAGGAGGCGTAACGAAATTGATATCAATGGCCATGTTGTTTCGTAATGGCTCCTAAATGGCCGGAGTCCTTTTCAACGCATTCTCAACCGACAATCTTCTTCACATGTGTTGGGTGGCTGATTAAGGTTGTAAATTTTATTTTTCAACCATTTGTAATGAATAGTGTAAGACCTGAAAAGCAGTTTGTTGAAAGGTGCAGCTCTAAGGGATATTCGCTGGAGAGGCTGCTGGCTTCTGTTGCTTATTCACTTTTGGGTAAAAAACTGCCCGTAGAAATAGTCATCTCCAATGTAACCAGTGATTCCCGAAAAATACAGGCCGGGTCGCTTTTTGTGGCCCTTGCGGGTAGCAGAACGGATGGCCATGCTTATCTGGAGCAGGTAATCGCCGGCAGGGCGGCGGTTTTGGTGGTTGAAGAAGGGAGGGTGAGGCCAGAGCAGTTTGCTGATTGTAGTCAGTGTGTGATTGTGGTGGCAGACAGCCATCTGGCCTATGCGCAGATCGCTGCCAATCTGTATGGTCGGCCGGCACAGGGAATGACTCTGGTGGGCGTTACCGGCACCAATGGCAAGACCACGGTCAGCTATCTTCTTGAGAGTGTCCTCAGGCAACTGGGTCTGGCGGTTGGGGTTATCGGTACGATTAACTATCGCTATCGTGATGCCAGGGGACACGATTTTGCGATTCCTGCCCCTCTCACGACACCTGAGCCACTTTTGCTCCAGTCTCTTTTGCGGCAAATGGCAGATGCCGGTGTAAGCCATGTCATCATGGAGGTTTCTTCCCATGCCCTGGTCCAGCACCGTCTTGGAGATCTGCACTTTGATGTGGTTGCCTTTACCAATCTCTCTCGCGACCATCTGGACTATCATCAGGATATGGATGATTATTTCGCCGCCAAGGCCCTTCTCTTTCGTGATCATCTGAAAAAGGAGGGTAAGGCTGTTATTACCCGGACAGCAGGTCATGATTCTGCAGAAGAAACAAGGATACAACAACTGCTTGAGTTGTGTGAAGAGAAGAGTGTACAGGTGTGGCAGTGTGGCGGCCATGGTGATATCACGCCTCTGCGTGTCGTGTCTGGCCTGGATTCCACTATCATAGTCCTGCATATCTCTGGAGAGGAAATTCAGGTTACGACTTCGCTGGTGGGTGATTTTAACGTGGCGAACCTGTTGACTGTCGTGGGCATTGGGCTGGCCCTGGGAGTAGAGGCACATGCATTGTCTATGATGCTGGGGCGGGCCACCGGGGCACCAGGACGTCTGCAGCGGATAATGCCTGCAGAACAGGAAAGGCACTTCCGGCCAGCGGTGTTTGTTGATTATGCCCATACCCCGGATGCCCTGGAAAAGGTCTTGGCAACTCTTTCCCGGCTTCCGCATCGAAGATTGATTTGTGTCTTTGGCTGCGGCGGTGATCGGGACAAAGGAAAACGGGCCATCATGGGTGAGATCGTCGGTCGTGGCAGCGATGTGGTGCTGGTCACCGACGATAATCCCCGGAGTGAATCACCCCAGGAGATAGTGGCTCAGATTGCTTCCGGTGTCCGCATGACGGATCTGGAGAAACGGGAACCTCTCTGGCTCAAAGATTGTGCCGGAGATGAAAAGGGATTTCTGGTGCTCCATGATCGTGCCCAGGCGATATCCCTGGCCATTGCTGCGGCAACGGCCGAAGATATAGTGCTTATTGCGGGGAAAGGACATGAACGGTATCAGCTTGGGGCGGATGGTACCCGTTTCTTTGATGACAGTCTTGAGGCCCGGAAAGGGCTGACCAGCTGGAGACTGGAAAGTCTTTGTCTGGCTGCTCGTGGGGAGCTGGTCGGAAAGAGGATGGCAATAACTGATCTTGGATCAGTGGTCACCGACAGCCGGAAAGTGGGGGCGGGTGATATCTTTGTGGCCCTGGCCGGAGAGAGGTTCGACGGTCATGACTTTTTGAACCAGGTGGCCTCTGCCGGTGCAGGATGTCTAGTGGTTCGCCGGGAAACTCCCTTAGATCTTCTGCCCGCCATGCACTGTCTGATGGTGGATGATACGTTACAGGCCTTGGGCGATCTGGCCGCCTATCGGCGGCAGGTTATGAAAGAGGTCAGCAGGCCGTTGGTAGTGGGAATTACCGGCAGTTGTGGCAAGACTACGGTCAAGGAGATGACGGCGGCAATTTTTGAGCAGCAATGGCCGGCGTTGAATCCAGGGACTCAGGCGTATGTTGACCAGGTGTTGAAGACCAGAGGGAATTTTAATAATCTTATCGGGTTACCCCTCTCTCTCTTGCCGGTGAATCCTGGCCATAGGGCTGCTGTTCTGGAAATGGGGATGAATAGGCCTGGAGAGATTGACCGGCTTGTCCGCATTGCTGACCCAGATATCGTCTGTATTGTCAATGTCCATGCCGCGCATTTGGAGGGGCTGCACTCCATCGAAGGGGTTGCCCGAGCCAAGGAAGAGATCTTTGCCGGGAGTGGCGAAGGTGCCACCCTGGTGATTAATCTGGATGATCCCCATGTGCGGGGATGCGCTGGAAAGTATGCTCAGAAAAAGGTTTTTTATGCAGCAACTGAAGAGGGGCTGTGTCATAGGCCTCAGGTCTGGGCTTCTGGCTTGGAGAATGAGGGAAGTAGTACCCAGACCTTTGTTCTTCATATTGCACTGGAGACAATCTCTGTGACCTTGCATGTTCCTGGCGTTCATAATGTCTCCAATGCTGTGGCAGCAGCGGCGATTGCCTATGCTGCAGGTCTCGGTATCGGAGATATAGCGGCTGGTCTTGCTGCATTCCAGCCTGCTGACAAGCGAATGCAGATTGTGAAAGGCAAGGGGGATTTGTGTATTCTCAATGATACGTATAATGCCAACCCGGCTTCAATGCGGGCAGGTCTTGCGACCCTTGCTCAGCAGGGGAAAGGGAGACGGGTGGCCATCCTGGGAGATATGCTGGAGCTGGGATCGACCAGTGCAGAGGCTCATCGGGAAATGGGTGGATATGCGGCACGTCAGCTTTTGAATTATCTCGCCGTGATAGGCAGTTTTGCGGCTGAGACTGCTGCGGGAGCGAGAATGGCAGGCATGGACAGCCGGCGGATCAGGGTTTTTCAGGAGAAAAAGGATGTGGTCGCCTGGATTGAAGAGCTTCTGGCCGCGCGTCAGTTACAGGCTGGTGACTGGTTGCTGGTTAAAGGTTCAAGGGGAATGCGCCTTGAAGAGGTGGTAGAGCAGTTGCAGGAGAGTTTGTAGAGTTTTGTTTGTCCGCTATGCCGCTGGAGGCTTAGCAGTTTGAGTTGTTTAAAAATTAACCCTAAAAACTCGTAAGTTATGCTCTACCATCTTCTCTATCCACTGCATACGGCTTTCAGCGGTTTTAATATCTTCCGCTATATCACCGTCCGTTCCATTGGCGGAGCGGTGACGGCCTTTCTCCTGATGATTGTTCTGGGGCCAATGTTTATCAGGGCTCTGCGACGTTTTCAGATTGGACAGGTAGTACGGGATGACGGGCCGGAAACTCATCTGGCAAAGCAGGGCGTGCCTACCATGGGTGGGGTGCTGATTCTCTCTGCTATTACCTGCTCGACGCTGCTGTGGGCCAGGCTCGACAGTTCATTGGTGTGGTTGATGCTCTTTGTGACCTTGTTTTTCGGCATGATCGGGGCCATTGATGATCTGAAGAAGGTGCGCAAAAAAAATACTAAAGGGCTGAGTGCCAGAGGAAAACTGATCCTGCAGATTGGTGGTGCTTCCGTGGTTGGCCTTTTTGTCCTTCTTCATCCCGGATTTGACGGGGAGTTGAGTGTGCCTTTTTTTAAAAATATTCATCCCGATCTTGGCTGGTTTTATGTTGTCTTTGCGATCATGGTCATTGTTGGAGCATCGAATGCGGTAAATCTTACCGATGGACTTGATGGTCTTGCCACGGGTCCAACGGTTATTTCCGGATCCGTCTATCTTATTTTTTCTTATCTGGCCGGACATACCGTGCTGGCAGAGTATCTGCAGATTCCCTTTGTGCCGGGAGCAGGCGAGCTGGCGATTTTTTGCGGGGCGATGGTCGGGGCGTCTCTTGGATTTCTGTGGTTTAATGCCTATCCGGCCCAGATCTTCATGGGTGACGTAGGATCCCTGGCCTTAGGAGGCGCCTTGGGTTCGGTGGCTATCATTATCAAACAAGAGATCCTGTTGGCCATTGTTGGCGGAATCTTTGTCATGGAGGCGCTATCCGTTATCTTGCAGGTCGGGTATTTTAAGATGAGCAATGGCAAACGGATCTTTTTAATGGCACCTTTTCATCATCATTTTGAAAAAAAAGGCTGGCATGAACCAAAGGTGGTGGTCAGATTCTGGATTGTTTCAGTGATCTTGGGTCTGGTTGCTGTTGCCACTTTGAAACTGCGTTGATGACCAGGCTGGCTGAAAAAGAAGTCGGCAGTCATGCTCCTTGTGCATGTACACGGGGTGTGTCCATGCCTTGCGTCGCGGTGATGGGACTGGGAGTATCTGGCCGGTCGGCAGTGCGTTATCTGACATTGCAGGGGGTGAGGGTGTTGGTTTCTGATGCCAGGGGCACTCAGCAATTGTCGACAGCAGACCGGGACTTTCTTGCAGAATATGGTGTGGAATATGAATGTGGCAGTCATACCCTTGCCTTTCTCCAACAGGCTGATAAAATTCTGGTCAGTCCCGGAATCAGGCAGGATCTGGAGATTCTCCAGCAGCTTCGAGCCCTGAAGGTTCCGGTGCTGGGTGAATTGGCTGTGGTTGCGCCGCTTATCAACAAACCCGTAGTTGCCATCACCGGCACAAATGGTAAGACAACGGTGACGGCCCTGATTGGTGAGTTGCTGCAAGGGGCAGGGAAAAAGGTCTTTGTCGGTGGCAATATCGGGACCTCAATTTTTGATTACCTCAATCATCCTGAAGATGTCGATGTGCTGGTGCTTGAACTGTCGAGCTTTCAACTGGAGTCAGCAGGGGACTTTAAGGCCGATGTGGCGATCCTTCTCAATGTGACCCCGGATCATCTGGACCGTCATGGCAGCATGGATTGCTATGCAGCTGCCAAGATGAAAATTTTTTTCGGGCAGGGTCAGAATGACACGGCAATTCTCAGCGGTGATGATCATTATTGTCGAGAGATGTTGCCGGGCCTTGGTGGGGGCCAGCGGCAGCTGCTTTTTGGGCATGGCCGGGATTGTCAGGCGCGGATTGAGGATCATAGTATTATCCTTTCGTGGCAGGGACGCAAAGAGCGTTATGATCTTACGGGTTCCATGCTTGATACTGCAACGGGCGCATTGAACAGTGCGGCAGCCATCCTTGCCGTCCGCAGCTTGGGTTGCGGGCAGGAGCTGATAGCGCAGGGGCTGGCTGCCTTTCAGGTGGCTGCTCATCGAATGGCCTTTGTGGGGAAGGTTGCCGGGGTTTCTTATTATGATGATTCCAAAGCCACCAATACAGGTGCCGTTCTCAGCGCTCTGGAAAATTTTAAGGAAAACGTGATCCTTATTGCCGGCGGCCGTGACAAAGGCGATGATTATAGCCTGCTGCAAGAGAGTGTCAGGCGGAAGGTACGCTGTCTGATCCTGATCGGTGAGGCCGCAGAGCTGATTGCCCGGGCCCTGACAGGGATGACCGAGTTACGAAAGGCCTGTTCAATGGAGGAGGCGGTGCTGCTGGCGGCGTCCATTGCCAGAGCAGGGGATACGGTATTGTTGTCTCCTGCCTGTGCCAGTTTTGATATGTTTGAGAGTTATGGCCATCGGGGCAGGGTCTTTGCGGCGGCAGTACAAAAGTTGATTGACCAGTCAGGGGCGGTCCTCTGCCAGGATGGTGGCATCTGATGGGGAAGGGACATGGGCCAATGCGCTTGATGCTCACCGGGGGTGGAACAGGAGGGCATCTTTTTCCGGCCATTGCCACTGCAGAGGCCATGTGCCGCCGTCTTCCAGGAACCGAGATACTTTTTGTGGGAACGCGCCGGAAGATGGATAAGAGCAGCCTTGCCCACTATGGTTTCACGACCAGGACTATCCACTGCCAGGGATTAAAAGGAAAAGGTGTGCTGGCTTTGCTTCAGGCCCTGGTTTTACTGCCGCTCTCCCTGGTGGAGGCTTTCTGGCATATCCTCCGTTTTCACCCGCATCTGGTGGTGGGTGTCGGCGGCTATGTGACGGGACCGGTGGTGGCTGCAGCAAAGATTCTGGGGCTTCCAACTGTGATTCATGAACAGAATTCAGTGCCGGGGCTAGCCAATAGAAAATTAGGTGGCTTGGCCACCAGAATATGTCTTTCACTTCCCGGCAGTGAGGCCTTTTTTCCGGCAGGAAAAACGGTGTTGACCGGTAATCCTGTCCGTCGTCAGATCCTGGAACTGGCTGGGATGTCGCTCGCTCCAGGGAAGGATGAAGAGCGACCGCAGGCCAAGGATGGCCCAGTGTCGCTCGCTTCAGGGAAGGATGAAGAGCGACCGCCCAGGGAAATCGGTGAGAAGGTAACGGTTTTGATCTTGGGAGGCAGCTTGGGAGCACACCGAGTCAATGAACTGATGGTGGATGCCGTGACCAAATATGGGAAGATCTTGCCGCCAGGAATAGAGGTTATTCATCAGGCAGGGGCCGCGGATCAGGAGATGGTGCGGCGGGCCTATGAGCAGGCTGGAATCAAGGCCACAGTGGCAGCTTTTTTTACGGATATGGCAGAGATCTATGGCAAAAGTGATTTGCTGGTCTCAAGGGCTGGGGCCACCACCCTTGCTGAGTTGGCAGTTCTGGGCAAGCCTGCGCTGCTGATCCCTTATCCTTTTGCTGCTGATGACCATCAATACAGGAATGGTCGCTATTATGCTGACAGCGGCGGGGCCGTGGTGTTAGTGGAGCGCGAACTGACGGGCAGAAAACTGGCAGAGGCCCTTGCCGCCCTTATCGGCAATCCTGGACGACTGCAGGAAATGGCAGAGGCCATGCGCTCCATGGCTTGTCCCGATGCGGCAGAGAGGATAGTCGATGTTTGTCTGGAATTGATAACCAACTGATACTCCATCATGTATAATAAAACTAAACATATTCATTTTGTCGGCATCGGCGGCATCGGCATGAGCGGTATTGCCGAACTGCTGTTGAACCTGGGATACCAGGTGTCAGGCTCTGATCTTTACAGTTCTGCCATTACTGCTAATCTGGCATCCATTGGCGGGGTGATTTATGCTGGACATCAGGGGCAGTGGGTGAGTGGTGCCGATGTGGTCGTGACATCATCGGCCATTGCCGTGACCAATCCGGAAGTCGTGGCTGCCCATGAAGCGGGCATCCCCGTGATCCAGCGGGCAGAGATGCTGGCTGAGTTGATGCGATTGAAGAAATTTGGAATTGCCATTGCCGGCAGTCATGGCAAAACCTCCACGACCTCTATGGTCAGCTGGATGCTGACACGGGCCGGACTTGATCCAACTATTGTTGTCGGTGGCAAGGTTGACAGTCTGGGTGGTAATGCCAAACTTGGAGAAGGCGAATTTCTGGTGGCTGAGGCCGATGAAAGTGATGGCTCCTTTCTCAAGCTCTCTCCCGTGCTAGAGGTGGTCACCAATATCGATCTGGAGCATCTTGATTATTATCGGGATATCGAGCACATCAAGTCGGTGTTTATGGAGTTCATCGATAAGATCCCCTTTTATGGTGCGGTGATCCTGTGTCTCGACGATGCCAATATTGCTGATCTTCTGCCGGCGATCAGGAAGAGAATGATTACCTATGGGCTCACGGCTCAGGCTGATATCCATGCGGAGCAGTTAGAGGCAGCAGGGGGAAGAACCCGCTTTGTGGTCAAAAAAGGTGATGTCCAATTAGGTGAGATCCATCTTTCTCTGCCTGGTCGTCATAATGTTTATAATGCCTTGGCCGTGGTCTGTTTGGGGCTTGAATTGGAAATCCCTTTTGCAGTTATTGCCGGGGCGCTTGGCAGCTTCGAAGGGGTACAGCGTCGGATGCAGTTGAAAGGGGAGGCGCAGGGAATCACGATCATTGATGATTATGGTCATCATCCTACTGAGATCAGGGCAACCTTGTCTGCCATCAAAGAGGCCTGGCCGGGAAAACGGCTCGTGGTCCTGTTCCAGCCCCATCGTTATACCCGGACCGAGGCCCTGTACAAGGACTTTCTGACTGCCTTTCATCAGGCTGATTTTCTGGTGATGACAGATATCTATGCCGCAAGTGAGACTCCGATTCCCGGAGTGAACAGTGAGAATTTGTTGCTGGATATTAAGCAGCATGGACAGCGTCATACCCAATTAATCCCGGCAGTTGAAGGGCTGGCCGAAGCATTGTTGCCCCAGCTGGTCAAGGATGATCTGGTGCTGACCCTCGGTGCCGGCAATATTGTGCGGGCCGGGGAAGACCTGCTGGACCTGCTCGGGAAGAAATAATGGCTTTGGGGAGTGAGCTGAAGAAGGAGTTGGCATCGCTGGTAAACAGCCAGATACTTTGGGATTGTCCTTTAAGCGGTTATACCTCCTTTGCAATAGGTGGTCCTGCTGCAGCCTTGATTACCGTCGAGGACATAACCGAACTCCAGCGATTGCTTGTATGTTTCAGAGAACAGAAGATCCAGTGGCGTATTATTGGAAGAGGAACCAATCTGCTGGTGAGTGATGCCGGATTTGACGGGGTTGTTCTCCTTTTGGGCAAAGGTTTTACTGCCATTGCCAAGAGAGATGGGGAAGAGAGGGGTGCCGCCGTCATCCAGGCTGGAGCTGCTTGTAGTCTTGCCCGCCTTGTTGACTGGTGCGTGGATCAATCCCTTGCAGGAGTTGAATTCGCGGCTGGAATTCCGGGGACGATTGGGGGCGCGGTGATCATGAACGCCGGGGCCTGGGGGCGAGAACTGGCTGAGATCCTTGTCTCCGTCACCTGTGTCAGCGCAGCTGGTCATATCTTTACTCAGCCGCGGGCAGAGCTCGAATTTGGCTATCGAATCTGGCATGATCATTATCATGCAGAAGAAGGTCTGGTTGTGGTGGGGGTGGAGTTGCAGTGTGTGGTGGCGGATCAGGAACAGATACGAAGCCTCTGTCAATCATATCGTGCCAGTCGCCGGATGAAGCAACCCAAGGGAGAACCCAATGCCGGATCTTTTTTTAAGAATCCGCAGGGAGACGCCGCAGGCCGTCTTATAGAGGCCAGCGGTCTGAAAGGACTCAGGGTCGGTGGAGCCATGGTCTCACCCGTTCATGCTAATTTTCTGGTGAATTGCGGTGGAGCTACGGCTGCCAATGTCCGGGAGCTGATGGAGAGAGTGCGGGTCAAGGTCCTGGAAGACAGTGGAATTATGCTTGAACCGGAAGTTCATTTTCTTTGAATATTTTTTGATGCCTTGTGAAAGGCTTAAGAAGCATGCTGAACTCTCTGAAAAATATAGGTGCTTTCCTTCGCTTGCCTAAGAAGAGAAACAGGAATGTTCGTGGTGGTATTGCAGACCATGGGAAGCAACCGGTGTATACTGCAAGAGCAGCTGTTCAAAGACAGAAACGTGGCGGACTCGTCAGCAGGATAGGATCACTGCTGAAACGATCGGCCAGGCGTAAAGAGTTGAAACGGGTACCTGCTGTGGCAGAAAGGAGGACTCCGAGGGGGGTGATTCCTGTTTGTCTTCTGGTGTTTGTTGTATCGTCAGGCTTTCTGCTTTATTCACCTTTGGTGGATGCTGTGTCAGGAATGAACATCTTCAGGATCCAGGAGATTAGTATTAGCGGTTGTCGGAAGACCTCTCCGGCCATGATTCGTGAGCTTGCCGGTATCAGGTACCAGACGAGTCTGGTCAGGCTTAATCCGGAACATATTGCAGCCATTCTCAGAACTCATCCATGGATAGCGGCGGTAGAAGTCGGGCGTGACTGGCCCGATGCTGTTGTCGTTTCTATTAAAGAATATATGGCTGAGGCCTTGATTACTCAAGACGTACCTGGCGGCAGGCAGTTTTTTTATCTGGATAAAAGCGGGGTGGTGTTTGCACCGGTTGAGCCGGGACAGGATATGGACCTTCCAGTCATAACCGGGCTGGAGAAAAAGGGAAATGTGGGGCAGAGACGGCCTGATGGAGTGGGTGCCAAGGATGATGTGAGTGGTGATGACGGTCGGTCGGAGATGATCAGTGAGGCCTTGGCCTTGCTCAAGCTTGTCAGGCAGAATAATCCTAATCTGCCGCTCCAGAATCTTTCTGAGATTCATGTTGACCGTGATGCGGGGATGATCATCTATCTGGCAGACTATCCCTTCCCTATTTATTTTGGTGCAGGTGCTGTCAGAACGAAATACAGTCGTTTGAAAAGGGTGCTGGAGGTTTTGTATAAAGAGACAGAGCGAGGAATGACCATTGCAGATGTTGCGTATATCCGTATGGATTATTTGGAGAATAAGGTGCTGGTGGCACACAGCGGGTCGGGTTGAAAACTGATGACAGAGATGAATGAGATAGAACCAGTGGTTGAAGAGGAGCAGGCTTCTGAAAAACGGGCGCCAGGTGAGGTCGTGGCCGGGCTTGATATTGGAACCACGAAAATATGCTGTGTCGTGGGTGAGGTCTTCGATGATGGGGTGGATATCATTGGAGTCGGCACTGCACCATCGGTGGGCTTGAAAAAAGGGATTGTGGTCAATATTGAGTCCACCGTCAAGTCTATACGGCAGGCCGTGCAACAGGCGGAGGAGGCGGCCGGATGTGAACTGCATACTGTCTATGTGGGGATTGCCGGAAATCACATTAAGGGGTTTAACAGCCCAGGAATCCTGGCTATTAACGGCAGGGAGATCAAAGAGGCGGATGTTGAAGATGTGATTGTGGCGGCCAAGACGGTGAAGATCTCCGAAAACCAGCAGATTATCCATGTCCTGCCTCAGGAGTATATGGTGGATGATCATACTGGGATCCAGAACCCTTTAGGGATGACAGGTGTGCGTCTTGTAACCAACGTGCACATTGTGACCGCTGATATGGCCGCTGTGCATAATCTTTATACCTGTTGTCGGAAGGCGGGGCTGGAGGTGTTGGATATGGTGCTGGAATCCATCGCCTCGGCCTATGCAGTCCTTAGTGACGATGAGATGGAGCTGGGGGTGGCCCTTGTTGATATCGGCGGTGGCACCACGGATCTTGCCGTTTTCTGCGACGGGACTATCAGGCATACCTGTGAGATAGGGCTTGGTGGACATAATCTGACCAATGATCTGTCGGTGGGGTTACGCACGCCACTTCAGGAGGCTGAGCGTTTAAAAGAGGATTATGGCAGTGCCATTGCCTCCTTGATCAAGCCGAATCATGTGGTTGATGTGCCGACAGTAGGCGATCGGGAACCGCGGAAGGTGACTCAGAAGGTACTGGTGGATATATTGCAGGCCCGTATAGTTGAAATCCTGGAGATGGTGAATCAGGAACTGATCCATTCCGGGAAAAAAAATAAGATCCACGGCGGTGTAGTTATTACTGGTGGAACAGCCTTACTTGCCAATCTGGTGGATCTGGCCGAGCAGATATTTGATCTGCCGGTACGGATCGGCTATCCGGCAAAGATTGGAGGGCGTGTTGAAGAGGTTCATACGCCACGTTGTACGACTGCTGTCGGTCTGGTCATGTATGGCCGTAAGCATCGGGTGCAGAGAATAAGCGGCGATGCTTCGATGTTTGGACGCATGAAGATGTTGATGAAAAAAATCATGTGATTCTGATGATTTTTGTTTAAGCGAGTGTCAGCAGGTGCTATATTCTAACTTGTGACACTGTTATTAACAGGCCCGCATGCAGGGGGCTTTGGCAAATCGTACTCAGGGGTGAGATTATGCCGTTTAGAATGGCGGAAACAGAAGGGGTTGCAGTGGTAAAGGTTATTGGTGTCGGTGGTGGTGGTGGCAATGCCATTAACACCATGGTCAATAATAAGCTGCAAGGTGTTGAGTTTATTGTGGCCAATACGGATAAGCAGGCCCTGAACCAGTCCCTTGCTAATGTCTGTCTGCAGATCGGACCCAGTATCACTAAAGGGTTGGGTGCAGGCACTGATCCTGATATCGGCGCCCAGGCTGCTCATGAATCTCTTGAGGAGCTCAAGAAGGCTCTTAAGGGTAGTGACATGGTCTTTGTCGCTGCTGGCCTTGGCGGTGGTACCGGCACAGGTGCCGCCCCGGTTGTGGCTAAAGTGAGTAAAGAGATGGGTGCACTCACTGTGGCGGTGGTAACCAAACCCTTTCATTTTGAAGGTAAGTCCCGGATGCACAATGCCGAAGCAGGTTGGGAAGAACTGCGAAAATATGCGGATACGATCATTACCGTTCCCAATGATCGACTTCTCTCTCTGATGCAGAAAAATACCAGACTCTCCGATATGCTTGTCATGGCAGATCTTGTTTTGTTGCAGGCGGTCAAGGGGATTACCGACCTGATCAATGTGCCGGGAATGATTAATGCTGATTTTGCAGATCTGCGCACAGTCATGCGGGAAGTGGGCCCTGCGATCATGGGATCCGGTGCTGCCGTTGGCGAAAACAGGGCCACCGAGGCGGCCAAACGAGCCATTGATAATCAACTCCTTGAAGATGTGGGGATAGATGGTGCTCGCGGCTTAATTATCAATGTTTCGGCAACACAAGAGAGTTTGACTCTGGCTGAATATATGGAGGTGTCGGCTCTCATTCAAAGTAAGGTGGATGAGGATGCCAAGGTTGTTCTGGGAGTACTGTACGATGAAACCCTTGGAGATGAATTGCGTGTTACTGTTATTGCCACTGGAATAGGCAATGTGGTCAAGAAAAATGAGCCGATCACTCTGATGGATGAACCCCGGAAAACGGTAAAGATCGCAGCCATGCAGGAGACCCCTGTTGCACCGGCTCCGGCTAACCCGCGGCCAACTTTTGTTACTCCTCTGCTCCAATCTAATTTTGAAGGTTTTGATAACCTCGGTGTCTCATCGTCCCGTAAAGAGGTGGGGCGCAGTCCAAAGGACTCACGGCCGTGGAATGAGGATTATCTGGAGACTCCAACGTATCTTCGCAAAAAGGCAAATTGAGGAGACAGGTGTCAGGACGATCGCTGGAGGCAGGTGACAGAAGTGAGGTGACGGGTTGCAGGAAATTCGATACTTACCCTGCGCTCCGCAGTCTGTACCTTATTCTCTGATATGGATCGTCGCTCACTGCTTGATCTGGAAAGGGGGAGCTATTTAAAGAAATGGACAGGGCAGTTGCCAATTGCCCTGATTTATCCCAATTCCTATTCTGTTGGCATGTCCAGCCTTGGATTTCAGCTGGTCTATGCCCTGCTGGGAGAACTGGAAGGGATAGTCTGTGAGCGTTTTTTCTTTTCCGGAACAGATGAGCCCCTGCGATCGCTTGAGTCTGGCCGTACCCTTGATAACTTTCCCCTGGTTTTTTTTTCCATCAGTTTTGAACATGATTATCTGAATCTTGTCCGGCTTCTTCTTGCCGGATCTCTCCCGCCTTTTGCTGAGAATCGGCAAGCTAAAGTTTGTGCTTCACAGCCGCTGGTTGTTTGTGGAGGTGTAGCCACCTTTATGAATCCTGAACCTCTGGCCCCCTTTATTGACCTCTTTGTTCTTGGCGAGGCAGAGCCAGTACTGGCCTCCCTGGTCTCTTTCCTTGTCGCTCATATGCAAGGTGAGAGACGTACTGATCTGCTCAAGGAGATCAGCCTTAATTTCCCTGGCTGTTATGCCCCAGTCCTCTACACCCCGCAATATACTCAGGACGGTTCATTTGCCGGGCATACTCCTGCCCCTGGCTTGCCACAGCGTATTCAAAAAGTGACGACTCTGACTTGTGAACAGGCGGCGCACTCCCAGCTCCTGACCCCGAATGCGGAGTTTTCTGATCTCTATCTTACTGAACTCGGCCGCGGCTGTTCAAGGGGGTGTCGATTCTGTGCTGCCGGATTCATCTATCGACCACCCCGGCTGTGGGATGTCGATGCCGTGCTGAGTGGTCTGGCTGAGCGTCCCGATTCGGTAACTCGGATCGGACTGTTGGGGATGGAGATGGCTGATCATGATTCATTGACCATCCTTTCTCGCTATCTTCTGGATAGCGGTTGTTCGCTTGCCTTTTCATCTCTTCGTGCTGACAGGATATCCGGGCCGTTGTTGAGTCTTCTTGAAAAAAGCCAGCTTAAAAGTGTGGCCATCGCCCCTGATGGGGCTTCGGAACGTTTGCGCCGGGTGATCAATAAGGGTTTGACCGCTGACGACCTGCTGGCAGCAGCGGAATCTCTGGCCCGAGCCGGACTTTATAAATTGAAGATGTATCTGATGATTGGCCTGCCCTCGGAGACCCTGGAAGATCTCGAGGAGATGCTGCTTCTTATTCGCAGGATCAAGGAACGGATCCAGCCTCTTGGACGGGAGCGGGGGCGGCTTTGTGAAATTACCCTTTCTGTCAACAGCTTCACTCCCAAGCCTTGTACTCCGTTTCAGTTTCATCCCTTTGGGGTGAGTGAACGACTGGCGCCCGGAGAAACACGTGATGAGGTAGAGGCTGTGCGGGCCCTGAAAGAAAAGATTAAAGTGTTGCAAAGGGGGGTGAAGAAAGAGGCCAATGTTCGGATGACCTGTGACAAGCCGGAAAATGTCCTCTTTCAGGCGGTACTGGCTCGGGGGGATCGCCGACTGGCCCCGGTTTTATTTGATATGGCAGCTGAAGGGCTTTCATGGAAACAGGCAATGCGTAAACACCATCTGCAGGCTGAACAGTTTGCCATACGTGGATATGGGGGGGATGAATCTTTACCCTGGAATATCGTAGATCACGGGATTAAGCAGCAATATCTATGGGATGAATACCTGAAGGCCTTTGCGGAGAAACCCACCATGGCCTGTGATACTCGAGTTTGCAGGCGTTGTGGGGTTTGTGATGATTGATGGTGGAAGCAGCATGGCTGATCAGGAAAGTTCGCAAGGGAAGATGTCCTCGCCGCCGGGGGGAAAAAAACTGCGGAGGGAAGAAATACAGGCGGGATTGCGTCCATTTCAGCTGGTTAAATATTTTTCCTTCACCAGTTTGGGGGTGATTCTTGTCTTTACCTTGATCCTCTCCTGGGTTATCTCTAATCATGCCCGCAAGATCATGCTGGAACAGAGTGAGGAGTATTCTCTCCTCCTGGCGGAAAATCTGAATCAACAGGTGTTTCGTAGCTTTGTCCTGCCGACTGTAGTCCGTTTTGGTAAAATTGCCCTCAGTCATCCGGATCAGTTTGAGATGTTGGATCGTATCGTCAAAAATGCCACTCAGGGGCTGAAGACTGAATCAGTTACAATCTATGACTCCAGTATCAATATTATTTCGTATTCGACCCGTCCTGAGCTTGTAGGCAAGAAAGATGTGGGTGGGGTTGAGTATCAGAAGGCCTTGAAAAATAATCCCATTTCTCAGATTGTCTTCAGTGGCTCCCTCTGGAGTCTGATTCCTGGGGCGCCATCGGTCCAGTGTCAGCTCAAGACCTATATCCCATTTCGTCAGGTCAGTAACAGCGGAGCTGCCAGTCCGCAGATCATGGGGGTTATAGAGATTACCCAGGATCTTTCCAAGGAATACGGCGCCATAATCGAATTGCAGGGGCGGATTATTTTGGTTTCCAGTATTATTATGGCGATCTTGTTTATTGTTCTTCGTACCATTGTCAGTCGTGGTGACCGGCTTATGGAAATTCGGGCCACCGAACGGCTGCGTCTGGAAGAAAAATTGAACCAGTCAGAACGGCTTGCTCATCTGGGAACGATGGTGGCCACCGTGTCCCACGAGATCAAAAGTCCCCTGGGTATTATCAGAAGTACGGCTGAACTTCTGGAAAAGAGAATAAAAAAAGTGGCTCCGGGGAATGAGCAATTGGCCAGGATTATAGTGGATGAGACCACACGGCTCAATAGTATTGTCATGGAATTTCTTGATTTCGCAAGACCTCAGGAACCTAAGCTGTCGAGGGTTGATGTCAATACTGTGGTCCGCAAGGCCTTGCAGTTTATTGAACCCAGTGCACGCGAAAAAAATATCGACTTACGGGCAGAGCTGGACCCGGTTCTGACTCCAATTGCTTTAGATCAGGAGATGTTCTATCGGGCTCTGCTGAATATTCTGGTGAATGGTCTGCAGGCCATTGATGATCAGGGGGTTTTGCAGGTCTCAACCACCAGGGGGAAAACTGTCGGTTCGGTGATGACCAGTGATGGCCGGATGATACAGGAACATGGGACGGCGCAGGAGCAACCTCAGGAAGTCGTGAAAATTATTGTCCGTGATAACGGTAAGGGGATGTCAGCTGATAAGGCTGAGCAAATCTTCAAACCCTTTTTTAGCGATAAAAATCGAGGCACAGGTCTTGGTCTTGCCATAAGTCGGAATGTTATCGAGCATCATCATGGAACCATTGGAGTTGAGAGCAAAGAGGGAGAGGGAACAACCTTTACCATTATTTTGCCCGCAGTTTGATTGTTGATGCACGTAGCCAAAGGCTCTTGAATATTATTTCTCTGTACCTTCACCGTGGCTCTGTTTACCGGGGAGAATGTGCAGAACCACTTTTATAAATTGGATGTTTTTATTAAACAGGTATGAAAAATGGAGAAACAGTATGAGCGAAAAAGCTGGTGAAAAAATTGTCATTATTGGAGGGGTAGCAGCAGGCCCCAAGGCTGCCTGTCGGGTCAAGCGTTTGATGCAGAATGCACAGGTGACTATTATTGACGAGGACAGCCTTATCTCCTATGGAGGATGCGGCATTCCTTACTATGTCTCTGGAGACGTCTCTGATGAGTCAGAGCTGCGCTCCACCAGTTTTCATATGGTGCGGAATGAAAACTTTTTTCAGGATGCCAAAGGGGTAGATGCTCTGACCCGTACTCGTGCCCTGTCCATTGACTGCAAGAGCAAGATCGTTCATGTTGAACATGTCGAAACAGGGGTGAAACAGGGTATCTCCTATGATAAACTGATGCTGGCCACTGGCAGCCGTCCTTTTGTACTGCCAATTCCTGGCGTGGAACTCGATGGAGTTTTCACCATCAGCAATCTGCACAAGGCCATTGAGATCAAGAAGAGAATTGCCGGCGGCAAGGTGTCACGTGCCGTAGTCATCGGCGGCGGTGCCATCGGCGTTGAGATGGCAGAGGCCCTGACGGATCTGTGGGGGGTGGAGACGACGCTGGTTGAGTTCATGCCCCAGCTCCTGCCCCGTATTGTGGATTTCCCTATGGCGGCCATGCTGGCCAGCCATCTGCGTGAGAAAGAAGTGGCGGTTCATCTGGGCGAAGGGGCCGCCGAAATAGTGGGAGAGGAGGGTAGGGTGACAGCTGTTCGTACTTCTGCCCGCACCATTGAGGCCGATCTGGTAATCATGGCCGCAGGGGTCCGTCCCCGTTCAGAACTGGCACGTGATGCCGGACTGCAGATCTCGCCCATGGGTGCGATTGTGGTCAATGAGCGGATGCAGACGTCGGATCCTTTTATCTATGCCGCCGGTGACTGTGTCGAGGTTCGTCATCTGGTTTCCGGGAAGAAATTCTACGCGCCTCTTGGTTCTCTTGCCAATAAGGAAGGGAGAGTGGTTGGCGATAATATGGCAGGCATCCCTTCTGTCTTCAAGGGGGCAGTGGGCAGTTTTATCATGAAGGCCTTTGATGTCTGTATCGGTGCCACCGGCTTGAGTCTTGATGTGGCTTTGGCTGAAGGATATGATGCGGATGTGGCCTTGACGGCCCCGTCTGACCGGGCTCATTTCTTTCCCGGTGAGGCCATCGTTGTCTTTCAGATGGTGTTTGACAAGCGGACACGACGGGTACTGGGTCTGCAGGGATTCGGACCTATGGGGGATGGCATCTCCGCACGGATTGATGCTGCTGCCGCCCATATCAGCATGGGGGCAAGTATTGACGATTTCGGGATATTGGAGATGGCTTATGCGCCTCCATTCTCTGCGGCTATTGATTCGATAAATGCTGCAGCTTATGTGGCTGATAATATCTGTGATGGCCGTCTGCGGAAGATTCCAGTGATTTCTTTTCTGCAGTGGATGGAGGACTTCTCAAAGCAACCGGACTGGATTGCTCTCGATATCAGGCACCCGAAAGAAACCGCACCCTTTGTCGAAAAATTTGGCTCAGAACGATGGTTGGCAGTTCCCTATAATGAGGTGCGGAGCAGATATCGTGAGCTGCCCACTGATAAGACTATGATTATCCTCTGTGATGCCGGAACTCGCTCCTTTGAAATCCAGAGCTTTCTCGATAGCGTTGGTCTGCGAAAGAGCCAGGTCTTGAGTGGTGGCTTTAATGTGGTGCGGAGGATTGGGGTTGACTGGTATCCTGAATAAGCCGCTGTAAAAAAAATAACATGGCCATTGCAGTAACCGGAGCGGCATAAGGATCCGGTCGCTCCTGCGCCTCCATGGCGCTCGCGACACTGGGCCATCCCTGGTCTGCGTAACTAAATTGATATAAATGGCCATGTTATGTCGTAACGGCTCCTTGTTCTTGCTATGAGTAATGAGGTGTGAACTTTGCTGGAGGGGTAAAAAATGAGAAATTATCCCTCGCATTTTTGGGAGGCTCCCCATAAACCTTTTTCTGCTTCATTGGAACCAGATAATAGAGCAGTTTTTTCTGGTTTTCTGGACAAATCTTAGCTTCTTGTGCTATACATGTTTGCAGCTGTTGATAGGAAGAGTCATCCTCCGATGCAATGGTTTTTTGGTCAGTCTCGTTGTAGTTGATTGTGTAACTGTAAGATATCCATTAATCATTAATAAAATTTAACAGGATGTGACATGGCTGATTTAAATCCCCAGCATATGATAGAAGAGATACAGGATAATATAAAAACCGGCGACGCCATGAAGACGCAGCTGGTTCTTTCTCATCTGGAAGATGTGGATAAAAAGACCCAGAATCGTCTGATTTACGAACTGACTCGCGGCGATGTGTCGTTTAGTATTCCTCAACTTCTCTATCTGCTTTCTGAGCATGCCGTGCTGGCCGCTGAATTGCCTATAATCAAGGAAACGCTGATCTCACAACTTCTGGCTTATCCGGAGTTGTTGAGTGATTTTTTGATAAATCCAAAGATCAAAGGGAAAGAGTATCTGATTCAGCTTGCGGGTGAGCTTCGCTCCGATGATACAACAGAAGCCCTGATGCAACTGGTAGCAAACTCCCAGAATGAAGCGGAGATTAAGCTTATTATTGAGACCCTGGGCCTGATCGGTGATCCGGAGGCTATTAATCTCCTGACAGATTACCTCTACGCTGCTAATCGAGAGCTGATTATTGCCGCGGTTCAGGCGCTTGGCCAGGTGGGCACACCGACGGCCATGCACAGGCTTGCCGAGCGGATGGGGACGGATAATGAACTCGATTTCATGATTCTCTCCATTTTTGCCGATGTGCAGGATCAGGTGTCACTGGAGAAGTTGAATGAAACCCTGCGCTCCCATTATGCTCACATGCGGACCTATGCGAAACAGGAGATTGTACGTATTGGGGCAAAGGCTGTTCCTAATCTCATCGAGAATCTTTTACATGAAGATCCGGACTTTCAGATTCATACCTTGAATGTCCTGGGTGATATCAGAGATGAATCGGCAATCATGCCGATCAGAAAGTTGCTGGGACGTGATCCCAAAAGTGCCAATGTGCGTTTTGCGGCTTATGAGGCGCTGGCCCTTCTGCCTTTACGCAAAGGGGCCTATACTTTGACCGCCGGGCTGACAGACAAGGAGGATCACGTGTGTATTGCAGCTGCCAGGGCGATAGATCGTAATTACTCTGATATCCTGGTGGCTGGTATTAAAAATCTGTTGATGGAAAAAGATGATGATGCCCGTCATATCACTAAGATTATCGTCAATGGCCAGGTTGACAAAATTTTCATGAGTCTTGCCGATGAACCGTATTTCCAGGAAATGGCCATGATCTATCTGCCCCATGCCCACAAAGATATCCGTCAACATTATCATGATTTGTTGCAGAAAGCGGGCATGGATGATTTTGCCAGAAAACTGGTTGGTACTGAAGAGGCATCGGTTAAACTGAAAGTGGTTGCCGTGGATGACTCCCGGATGATTCTTAATATCTATAAGGCTACTCTTCATGAACTTGGCTATGATCCCGTGTTATTTGAATTTCCGGCATCGGCCCTTGAATGGTTGGCGAAAGAGAAACCAGCCATGGTGTTGACGGATCTGAATATGCCGGAGATAACAGGCGTAGGCTTGACGGAGAGGATACGGGGAAAATATTCTGCTGCAGAGTTGCCGGTGATTATGGTTACCACCCAGAATGAGGCTCAGGATAACAAGGCCGCATTGGCTGCCGGGGTGAATAAAATTATCCAGAAGCCGTTTAATGCAGCATCATTAAAAGCGGCCATGGCCGAGTTTATCTAAGCGTTGAAAGCCGGTCCAGCAGTTCAGGAAGTTTGTGAAAGCATCTGCCCACATCTTCTGGCCTGTGGGCATCTGAACCGGCAATCAGTGGAATTCCCCTGTCTATGGCCATCTGGATAATCGCTGGGGCCGGAAAAGGGGTTCCGCGGATGGCAAATCCGGAGGTGTTTATCTCAAGGGCCATATCCTGTTGTTTGACTGTATCCAGCAGTTCTTCGATCTGATGCCAGTGGTGTTGGGTGAGTTGCAGTCCGGGTTGAAAACGGAGAGCGGCGTCCAAGTGACAGAGAACGGTGCCGGGAAGGACACGTACTGCTTCTTTGAGGGTGTCGAAATAGCTATTCAAAACACTCTCGCAACCCGTTTCGGCTATGGCCTGGACATTCTTATCTTTTCTGCTGACCAGATTCAAGTCAAAAGATTGACCGGGAACAGACATAAAGTGGTAGGAAATTCCTACTTGGTCCCAAGAGCGTCTTCGCAGGCGATCTTGAAGTTCTTCCTGCTGCGCGGCATTATAGCCTACCTCAACTCCGAGGCCGATGTCCAGCTGGTCGCCATACCTTTCCTGTAGTTTTTCTCCCTCTTTAAAGTAGTCATCAAAATCCTTGTCGGTCAACCAGGTTGTTTCAAAGTAGTTCACACCTGTTGCTTCCATATGTTCAAGAAAGACAATACGATCAAGACCTTTTTCAATTGCTGACAGTACATACTCCTCCATAGTGCCGGTGGCATGATGGCAGTATCGCGTGTGCATGTGTCCATCAAGTTGGAGATTGATCAAGGAATAGTTTGACATGAAAGGGGCGGAAGGAGTGCTCAGACCGTCGTAACATAAAACATGGTCAAGGAAGTGGCCAGAACGGCGTAAGCGGCCGTAAAATAAATTGTAAACGGAATCATAGTATTTCTTAGTGGCTCTTTATGCATTTCCCTTGGGGAAAAAATGGACAATGCCGTCAATTTCTGAGGTGTCGCAGACATGACCAATATCCAGTTCCAGATCAAGAAATTCACCAATACCGCCGATGTTCAGAGATAAGGCTGGACCATCCGGTAGATGGTAGATCAGGGTTTGAACCTTTGCATAATTGATGGGTCGGGTGAAAATCTTCATTGAATATACCTATACAAAATTAAGGTGATAGTTTTTTTATATTAGAGAAATGAATGATCTTTTTCAAAAATGACTATAAGAATTTTTATAATAATCCGCAAGGGGTATGAGGTGAGGTGTCTTGGTCATTTAGGTCCTGTGAAAGGAGAAAAGGCGAGAGTCGGTGACATAGAGAGGTGTCGGGTGTATCGGATGAACGGGGATGAAATAGGTTTGACAGTGAAAGAGTATATGTTTACTATACTAGGTTCTGTAGAGGAACTTTTTCCGCTCTTGCATAGTGCGGTAATTACTATTTGATATAAGGTGATAATATGACAGAGCAAAATATGTCCGCCAAGGAGAATATTCTCTTTGGTAAAGCAACCAATCCATCCAATATTCTGCCCCGGAAACTGACCCTGGACAGTAAAATCAAGTTTCGCTGTCATCCCGGCGTGAAATGTTTTACTGCTTGTTGTGGTGGAATCAAGATCATTCTGACTCCCTATGATATCCTGCAACTGACAAAACGGCTGAATATGCCGGCCCATGAATTTCTCCATCAGTATGCGACCCCTGTCTATCTTGAGCAGACCGATATGCCTGGTGTGGCCATAAAACTGCGGGAAGATGATCAGAAATGTCCTTTTGTGACCCCGGAGGGATGCACCGTCTATAGTGATCGTCCTTCAGCCTGTCGTTATTACCCTGTGGGGATGGCCGATTTCCATGAGGGCGGTGATAATAAGAGCAAGGATGGTGATCAGAATGATGAAGAAAAATTTTTCTTTATCGTCAAAGAAGAACACTGCAAAGGGTTTGATGAAGATAAAGAATGGACAGTAAGGGAATGGCGTGCCGATCAGGGCGTGGATGTGCGGGATGAGATGAACAAGGAGTGGCTGCGTCTGGTCATGCGCCGAAAATCATTCGGGCATCAGGCCACCCTGTCGGAGCAGGCCAAGCGCATGTTCTTTATGGCCTCAACCGATATTGATCATTTCCGTACCTTTGTCTTTGAAAGTTCATTTCTTGATACGTTTATTGTTGATGATGAGACAGTTGCCAAAATTAAGGAAGATGATGTGGAGCTTATGCTCTTTTCTTTCAAGTATCTGGCTGCCACCCTATTTGGAGCCCAGGGCTTGAAGATACGAGAAGAGAAGATCCAGGCCAAGGTAGGGGAAATCAAGCAGCGACAGGATGACTCCGTCGTTGAATCGGTTCAGGAATATGAGAAGATCAAGCAGCAGCGAGAAATGGAAGGAAAAAGCCAGGCCTGAAACAGGCTTGGACAGGTGAAATTTTAGAATGTGTTTGTAGCTGAGCAGGAGGGTGATGATTGCTCTTTAAGCAGTTTTTGCACAGGCACCTGACAAAAAAAAAGGGTGTTTCGGAAGTAATTTTCCGAAACACCCTTTTTTGATTTCAGGTAGATATTTTGTGCCTGTTCACATTAGGAACAGGCACAAAAAGTTAGGATTTTATTTTTCTGGCTCAAGGGACGCGGCTCGTGCCACCAGGAATTTCCAGGACTTGGTCACATCCTTCTGGGACAAGTCCATGAGCTCCTGGGCATGGGCAGGATTCATCATCTTGAGCATACGGTAGCGGTTTTCTGCCATGGCGTATTCCTCAAAGGTGATAGTGGGCTCCTTGGAGTCGATGGTCAGCGGATTCTTGCCTGCAACCTCCAGCTCAGGGTTGTAGCGGTATAATGGCCAGTGGCCGCATTCTACCGCTTTCTTCTGCTGCTCCAAGCCCTTGGTCATGTTGATGCCATGGTTGATGCAATGGGCGTAAGCGATGATGAGTGACGGACCATCATAGGCCTCGGCCTCGGCTATGGCCTTGGCAACCTGAATGGGGTTAGCCCCCATACTCACCTTGGCAATATAGACATTGCCATAAGTGGAGAAGATCATGCCAATATCTTTTTTCGGCATCTTCTTACCACTGGCAGCAAACTGGGCGGTTGCCGCACGTGGTGTGGACTTTGACATCTGCCCACCGGTGTTGGAGTAGACCTCCGTATCCATGATCATGACGTTCACGTTTTCGCCGGAGGCCAAGACGTGATCAAGGCCGCCATAACCGATATCATAGGCCCATCCGTCACCGCCGAAGATCCATACGGATTTCTTCACCAGATAGTCGGCCAGCGCTAGAAGGCGTTTGGCAATAACATCCTTGCTGCCGGCCAGTTTGCTCTTCAACAGGGCAACACGCTCCCGTTGCTGCTCAATGGCAGTCTGTGACTTCTGATCGGCATTTACGATCTCGTCAGCCATTTTCTTGGTGATCAACTTTGCAGTCACGGCCTTATCCATCAGCTCTACGGCCTGAGCCCCAAGCTTGTTGACAGAGGCGCGCATGCCCAGGCCAAACTCGGCATTGTCCTCAAAGAGAGAATTGGCCCAGGCAGGTCCGCGTCCATCGGCACGCTTGCAGTAAGGCGTGGTGGGTAGGTTGCCGCCGTAAATGGAGGAGCAGCCGGTGGCGTTGGCAACCAGCATTCTGTCGCCGAACATCTGAGTAACCAATTTGATGTACGGAGTCTCCCCACAACCGGCGCAGGCGCCTGAGAACTCGAAGAGCGGGCGGCACAGCTGGCTGCCCTTGATGGTGGCAGGATCGATGTCAGCAGGGTTTGCTTCGGGCAGGTTGAGGAAATACTCAACATTTTTGCTCTCAGTTGCGCGGATCTCCTCGCTGTTGGGGACCATCTGCAGTGCCTTGGTCTTGGCCGGGCAGACGGAAACGCACTGGGTACAGGCGCAGCAGTCTTCGGTGAAGACCTGGACCACACATTTTTGACCGTCGAATTGCTTGCCTACCGCTGCTGCCGACTTGAAACCTTTAGGGGCCTTTTTCAGGTCGCCCACTATCTTCATGCGGATAGCGGCATGGGGGCAAACCAGGGAACAACGGCCGCACTGGATGCAGTTTTCCGGGATCCATTCCGGAACATGCACGCCGATGTTCCGTTTCTCGTATTGGGTGGTGCCGGTCGGCCAGGTACCGTCGTTCGGCATCTGGGATACCTTGACCTCGTCGCCGCGGCCTTCGATCATGATAGCGGTGACGTCCTTGACAAAGTCAGGTGCGTGCTCAGGTACCGTCGGCGGCATGTCATGCCCACTGGTGGATCTCCCCAATTTTACCTCAACGATGTTCTTGACAGCGGCATCGACGGCGCCGTAGTTCATCTCCACGACCTTGTCACCCTTCTTGCCGTAGGTCTTTTTAATCGCATTTTTGATGGCGGTAATTGCATCATCCTTGGAGAGGATGCCTGAAATCAGGAAAAAGGCGGTCTGCATGATCATGTTGATGCGGGCGCCCAGGCCCAGGGTCTGACCGAGGGAGATGGCGTCAATGATGTAGAATTTGGCCTTTTTTTGGATAAGGGTCTTCTGTACCTTGTTCGGCAGTTTTGCCCAGATCTCCTTGGCATCGAAATGGGTGGTCAGGAGGAAGGTGCCGCCTTCCTCCAGATTGCGGAGCATGTCATACTGGTCGAGAAAGTTTTCATTGTGGCAGGCGATAAAGTTGGCCTTGTTGATCAGATAAGGTGCCACGATCGGATTCTTGCCGAAACGGAGATGGGAGGTGGTGATGGATCCTGATTTCTTGGAGTCGTAGACAAAGTAGCCCTGGGCTGAGTTGTCGGTCTCGGTGCCGATGATCTTGATGCTGTTCTTGTTGGCGCCGACGGTGCCGTCAGAACCCAGGCCGTAGAACATGGCGCGGACAACATCCTTGCCCTCGATGCTGAATCCCTTGTCGTAGCTGAGGCTGGAGCCGGTAACGTCATCGTTGGGACCCACACAGAAGTGATTCTTCGGGGCCATGGAGGCCATATTGTCATAGACCGCCTTGACCATGGCCGGTGTGAATTCGGCAGAACCCAGGCCATAACGGCCGGAGAGGATCAACGGCTGGTAGGCGGCGATATTGTTTTCTGTGGCCTCGCCAATCGCGGTGCGGACATCCTGGTAGAGCGGCTCACCGGCGGCGCCTGGCTCCTTGGTGCGGTCGAGTACCGTGATCCGCTCAACGGTTGGCGGCAGGGCGTTGACCATGGCCTTGCAGTCAAAGGGCCTGTAGAGACGGACAATGACCATGCCCACCCGCTTGTCCTGAGCCATCAGGTAGTCAATGGTGGCGGCTGCGGTTTCACAGCCGGAGGCCATCATCACAACGACATCTTCAGCGTCAGGATCGCCATAATAATCAAAGAGATGATACTGGCGGCCAGTGACGGTGGCGAACTTGTCCATGGTCTCCTGGACGATAGTTGGCAGGGCATTGTAAAATTTGTTGACGGTCTCACGGCCGGTAAAATAGACATCAGGGTTCTGGGCGGTGCCGCGGATGGTGGGGCGGTCAGGGCTGAGAGCACGTTGACGATGGGCAACGATCAGATCTTCATCGATCATGGCGGTCATATCTTCGCGGGTCAGTTCTTCAATCTTCTGGATCTCGTGAGAGGTGCGGAAGCCGTCGAAGAAATGGACAAAAGGGATTCGGGAGGCCAGAGATGCCTGGGTCACAATAAGGGCCATATCCATACATTCCTGAACATTCTGGGAGGCAAGTATTCCCCAGCCGGTCTGACGGATGGCGTTGATATCACCATGGTCGCCGAAGATGGAGAGTCCCTGACAGGCGATGGAACGGGCGGTTACATGAAAAACGGTGGGAGTCAACTCACCTGCAATCTTGTACATGTTGGGGATCATCAGCAGCAAACCCTGGGAGGCGGTAAAGGTGGTGCAAAGTGATCCTGTGGCCAGAGAGCCATGGAGGGAGCCGGCAACACCTGCCTCGGACTGCATCTGGGTGACGACTGGGATTGAGTTCCAGATGTTCTCCTGCAGGCCGGCTGACTTGGTATCCGCCTCAGCGGCCATCGGTGTGGATGGGGTAATGGGGTAGATGGTAATGACTTCGCTGGTGGCATAGGCAACATGAGTACAGGCCTGATTGCCGTCGATGGTGACCATTTTTCGTGACATGAAACGAATCTCCTTTATGACTTTGATTAGATTATGTTTTCTGTTTATTTATAAACGTGTTAACTATTTTTTTGGTAGATTGCTCAGGTCATCAATGCTCTGGCTGACGATATTGTATCCGTTCATGGAAGCAATTTCGCTGGCAAGGGCATCGATACCCTGTTCGGGAAGGATGCGCACCGAGACGCGTTTAAAGTTGGAGGGTGCATCGTCAAAAGAGGTGAGAATTGAGAGGACGCGGGCGTTGTGCTGACGGAGGACGTCAATCAGTTTTGAGACTGAACCGCCGGCGTCAGACATGTCAATGACAAATTGATATGCTCCGTCCTGGATTCCAGTGGCGTGGATGAATCCACGGAGGACATCGGATTCCGAGAGCAGGCCTACCAGCTGTTCGTTGTCATCAACGACCAGAAGACCTGAGATTTTCTCACGCAGCATGACCAGAGCCGCCTTTTCCAGGGTGTCATCTTTTTTCAGGCAGATGGGGCTGCCGGTCATGACATCTTTTACCTTCATCTCAGAGAGCAGGTAGTACATCTCGTGGATATCCATGTCGGCCTTACTGGAGGGTGACGCATCTTTCAAGTCGCGGTCGGTGATGATACCGGCGAGTTTGCCATGCGACAGGACGGGCAACCTTCTGATATTGTTTTCTTTCATGGTTCTGGTGGCCCGCATGACCGAGGTGTTGGCATCCACAGTAAGAATCGTGGTTGCCATCCAGTCTTTTATTAACATAAATGCCTCCTTTGAGTCGCGTAAATGGTTGCGCAAATCATAGAAAATGGAATAATGGATGCTATAGTGGATGAGCGTGCCTGACGGCAAGGGGATGGAGACATGCGTCAAGACTGAAAAATATAGGATGTTTTTTCTTGGATCTTCTTTTTGGTGACTGCCTGTATCGTTCTTGGAGTTTTATCTTTGGAGCATGTCGTTCGACTATCTACTCTATTAGCAATGATAAAACTTCGTACACTCTTTCAATCGTCAAGCCATCCTGCTTAACGAAAATTCTACTTTCTTTTAAAGTACCCTATAATATCTGAAATTAAACTTAATAAAAACTATTTGCGACTATAAAGTATTTTAAATATTGATGCAAGATATGAATGAAATTGATATGTGCGTCTTATGAATGTTCTCACTACTTCTAATCTTGATAAATTGCTCACATCTCTGGCCGATAAGGAGCAGTTTGTTTTTCTCGATACGGTCAAACCTGATGCGGAGAACAGGACCTCCCTCCTCTTTTTAAATCCAGTCAGCCGCCTGCAGTGTCGCCGTGGTGATGATTGCCGCTTGTTTCTGACTCAGATTGAATCAGCACTGGCCACTGGTCATTATGTGGCTGGCTGGTTTAGTTATGAATTTGGCTATCTCCTGGAAGAAAATTTACAGGGACTGCTTTGTCGGCCAGGTGATGCCTCGCTTCTTTTGGCTGATCTTGGGGTTTTTACTCAGCCCTTCTTTTTTGACCATCGTTCCGGGGAGAGTGATTTCCCAGGCCTGGCAGCGGAGACTCGGGACGGGTTGACAGGTGCAAGCGGTATTGACCACTCTTTGGGCCTTAACCGTGCTTTATCCATTTCCGGGGCGCATGGTTCCGGGCCATCCCTGGCCTGCGAGTGCCAGGTGAAAAATATTCGCCTCAGTCAGAGCCGTGATGCCTATCTTCAGGCTATTCACGCCATTCAGCAATATATCAAAGCTGGTGATACGTATCAGGTCAATTATACCCTGAAGCTGCTCTTCGACTTTGGCGGATCGCCGGAGGCTTTTTATAAAATACTCAGGCGAAATCAATCGGTGGCCTATGGAGCCTATCTCCGCTTTGGAGAGCAGAGGCTGCTTTCTTTTTCTCCTGAACTCTTTTTTGAAAAAGATGCGGACAAGCTTGTGGTGCGACCGATGAAAGGTACCATGCAAAGAGGGCGTTTCCCTGAGGAGGATCTGGAACAGGCACGTTGTTTACGGAGTGACGAAAAAAATCGCAGCGAAAATATCATGATTGTTGATCTCCTGCGCAATGATTTAGGACGATTGATGCATGATCTAGGTGATGGTCCGGTACAGACTCGTTCGCTCTTTGATGTGGAGCGTTATGAGACGCTGCTCCAGATGACCTCCACTGTTATTGCTGCCGGATGTCAAAACAGCCTTGCCTCCCTTGCTCTTCTTCAGCTCTTTCAGGCCCTTTTTCCCTGTGGTTCTGTGACTGGTGCCCCCAAGATCCGCACGATGGAAATTATAAATGAACTTGAGCCCGAGCGTCGCGGGGTGTATACCGGGGCCATCGGTTATCTGGCACCCTCAGGAAGGGCACTCTTCAATGTGCCGATTCGTACCGTCTCGCTGCGTGGCACGCAAGCAGAGATGGGTATCGGATCCGGTATTGTGGCTGACTCGGATCCTGAACAGGAGTGGCAGGAGTGCCTGCTGAAGGGTAAATTTCTGACCAGCTCTGGCCCCGGCTTTCAGCTCATCGAGACCCTGCTGTGGGAGCCGGAAACAGGGTATTGGCTCCTGGCCGACCATCTGGAACGGCTTCGCGCCTCTGCTGACTATTTTCTGTTTTGTTGTGACCTGTCCCTGATTGAACAGCAATTGCAGCAAGAAAGCTGTCTGTTCGCCGGAGTTCCCATGCGTGTTCGTCTGACCCTGGCCAAGGATGGAGTGATGGAGATGACTTCCCAGCCCTGTTCACTGCCCGTTACCCGCAGTCTGCCGCGCCATCCTGATTTGCGGTGTACTGATCTGCCGCGGATTGCTCTCTCTTCTGTGCGCACAGATTCGTCTGAGTCCTGCTATTTTCATAAGACTACCAGGCGGGATGTCTATGACCGTGAGTTGCAACGGGCCAGGGATAAGGGACTGCTGGATTACTGTTTTTTGAATGAGCGGGCAGAACTTACTGAGGGGTGTATCTCAAATATTATCCTCTATCGGGAGGGTGTTTATGTGACCCCGCCCTTGCAATGTGGATTACTGGCAGGTATTATGAGAAAACAGTTGCTGGCGGACACACAAATCCCTTTACGAGAGGAGGTCTTGACACTTGATGATCTCCGGCGGGCAGATGCTGTTTTCCTTTGCAATTCCGTGCGAGGGGTTGTGCAGGTGACAAGAGATCGCTGATAGACTGTCTGTTTTGATTCCCATGCGTCCTATGTAACTATAGTAACTTCATATTGATAGTATTGACAGCAGGCCCGGAGCTGATACACGTAAAGGTGTTAAAAGAATACGGTGTCATGATAACTGTGTTTACAGTCCTGCAATAAAGACTGTTTTGGTTTTTCAAGCATTGTCACGGGGGATGGAAAGAATAGTTCTTTGTATCCTCGGGCAATAAACCTCAAGGCAAAGGAGTACAACACATGTCAAAATCCTGCTTCATGAATTCGTTCAAAGTTCTCATGGCATTAATGCTGATAGGTGGTGTTGCGGGAACATCTCTGGCTGAAGAAGTGAAAATTGGTTCCGGAGCTGCAGGAACCGAAAATATCTTTAAAAAAATTCAAGGTCCCATGGAGCAGGCCAATGGTGTCAAGCTCGTTGTTATCTCCGGTGGACCAGTCCAGGCTTTGAAAGATGTGGATGCGGGGACCGTTGAAGCTGCGTTGGGCGGACTTGCTTTCCCTGACTGGATGAAAATGATGAAAAAAGAGGGCTATGCCATCCCCGATCCCACCGTTTACAAGAGTCAGGTCATCGGCAAAGATATCATTAAAGTTCTTACCAATAAAGACGTAACCGTCTCCACCCTTTCCCAGGACCAGCTGGCCTCAATTTTTACCGGTAAGGCAAAAAACTGGTCTGAGGTCGGCGGCCCTAACCTGCCCGTGGTCGTCATCGTGGGAACCAAAATCCCCGGTACCCAGAACGTTTTCCAGAAACAGGCTCTGATGGGTCAAGCATATAGTAAAGATGCTGTGGAAGGAACAACTGCTGATGATTTGAAAAGCAGGGTGGTGGCCACCTCAGGTGCAGTTTCGCTGGGGGCGATGTCACAGGTTGACGATACCATTAACGCGCCTGCCATCCCTGAATTTGGCCGCCCCATGACCTTGATCACCAAAGGTGCGCCTTCTGCTGGAGTACAAAAAGTACTGGACTATATCAATGGCCCAGGAAAGCAGCTTATCGCTCAATAGTTCATTGGTAATTATCTTCATAATGCAAGCAGGTCGGCTTGAAAGCTGATCTGCCTGTATTATGTATTAGTATCTGCTTTTCAAGTAGAACATGGAAGTCAGATACTAACACAATGTGTTACGGTAACAATTGGCGGTGCCAAAAAAACATAATATCTGTGGCAAAGGAGAGAGTATGAACTGGAAAAACTGGTCGATTGGAACAAAGATTGCTGTGGCCATGGGTGTTGTCTTGTTGCTGATGGTGGGGGTTGGTGGGGTCGGGCTGCTCAAGGTATCCCAGCTGAGTTCCGGTATGGACGAGGCCTTGTCTGTCAATGCGTTGAATGCTGAACTTGCCAAACGTGAGATTGATCATCTCCAGTTCGCCCGCAAGATTATGACATTTTTTGAGGATGATTCCATTACGACTCTTGATCTGCAAGCAGATGATCATAAATGTAAATTGGGGCAATGGCTCTATGGTGAAGGTCGTAAGGAGTCTGAACAAAAGTATCCTGAGTTGGTCCCGCTGCTGAAAGAGCTTGAGGCCCCCCATGCCGCCCTCCATGCCTCTGTGACCGAGATGCAGCAGATTCTGGCCAAGGCGGAAAGCAAGGATATGGCCGTTTATACCATGCAGGATGTCTTTCATCAAAAATCAGAAGGAGCATTGGCACAGGTCTCCGGGATATTGCAGAAAATTGGTGAGGAGCTGAGCAAAAAAACAAAGATTGAGAATGAACAGGCTAAGCAAAACGCCCGCGATGCCATCAATATTATCCTGATCTTGACGGCCCTGGCCCTGGTTGTTGGTGCTGTTTTCGGCTTTAATATCGTCCGGGTGATCAGTGGTAGTCTGAAAAAGATGGTGCTCTTTGCTGAAAATCTGGCCAGGGGGGATCTGACGGGACAGCTTGAGATAAGCCAGAAAGATGAGATTGGAGTCCTGGCCAAAACCCTGAATGATACAATGGAGCAGTGGCGGCAGATTGTGGGTGGCTTAACTGATGAAGTAGCGGTACTTGCTTCGTCTTCTCAGGAGCTCACCTCTACCTCCCGCAGTCTGTCGGCCGGGGCCGGCAATTCTGCCGAGTTATCTTCTTCTGTGGCCGCAGCAACCGAAGAGATGAGTGCCAATATGAACTCAGTGGCTGCCGCCAGTGAGGAAGCGGCAACCAATGTCAATATCGTAGCCACTGCGGCCGAGGAGATCAGTTCGACCATTCATCAGATTGCCGCCAAAACAGAGCAGGCCAAAGAGATTACCAGTGGCGCCGTGATTCTGGCTCAAAGCTCCACAGAAAAGGTGGATGCCTTAGGAAGGGCTGCTCTTGAGATCAGCAAGGTTACAGAGGCCATTACCGAGATCTCGGATCAGACGAATCTGCTGGCCTTGAATGCAACCATTGAGGCGGCCCGGGCTGGGGAGGCCGGCAAGGGTTTTGCCGTGGTCGCCAATGAGATCAAGGAGCTGGCCAAGCAGACAGCGGCGGCCACTGGAGAGATTAAAAGCAGGATTGAATCCATTCAGGGGTCCACCAACGAGACGGTCAGTGAGATCGAGCAGATTACCAAGGTTATCAGCCAGATGAACGGAATTGTGGCCGATATTGCCCAGTCCGTAGAAGAACAGACGGCCACAACCTCCGAAATTGCCGAGAGTGTCCTGCAGGCGGCCCAGGGGATCAGTGAGGTGAATGAAAATGTGGCCCAGAGTTCCGCCGTGGCGGGTGAGATCGCCGGCGATATTTCGGAGGTGAGCAATGTCTCCAAAGCCCTCTCCAAGAGTGGTCAGGACGTGGAGAGAAACGCCCAGGATCTGGTGCAAGTCGCAGAGGCTCTGAGATCGCTGGTTGCCCATTTCAAGACGGCCTCGGTAACGGGTGGTGGAATGGCCAAAGCGGTAAAACCAGCGTCAATGTCGGTGGTATCTTCCTCTGTGTCTAGCGCATCTGCCAATATCCCGGACCTTATGTCCTGGAGTAACAATCTGAGTGTGAATATTAAGCAGATTGATGACCAGCACAAGAAGCTGGTGGGGATGATCAATGAACTGCATAAGGCAATGAAATTGAAAAAAAGCAATAATGCCATGGGAGCAATCCTTGACCGGCTTGTTGATTATACAGTCGTTCATTTTTCTACGGAGGAAGATCTTTTTACCAAATATGGATATCCGGAAGAGAAGGCGCATGTCGAGCTTCATAAGAAACTGGTGGCTCAGGTTCTGGATATTCAGCAAAAATTCAAGGCCGGAGATGCCATGCTTTCCATGGAACTCATGTCCTTTCTCAAAGACTGGCTGGTCAAACATATTCAGGGCACAGATAAAAAATATAGTACTTTTTTACGTGGGCATGGGGTGAAGTAAGCGTAAAGGGGGAAGGTGAAGAACGCAACAAAAGCCCATTACTTTCCATGTCCACTATGGAGCGTAATGGGCTTTTGTTGTTGTGCAGTGTTGTAACGCCATGTTGCTAAAAAACGTTTTGCCTTGAAGCCTGGAAATGTAGAGGAAAGCTGTTTCGACTTTTTTTTATCCTGCTGGTAACGCCCGTTCTTCCTTTGTGAAGAGATCATTCACTGGTCTTTTGTTTAGGGCCGCGGCAAGAATCAATCATCCCGTCTTGCTTGTCTTTTCAGCCATCTTCTTCGTCACGGAAAGAGTTACATAGCGCTGCTATGCGCCTCTTTCCGCTCCTCGAATATGGCTGAAAATCCGGCGCAATACTGAGTTGTTTATTTTTTGTCGAGGCCCTTACTGGATCATCCCTTGGTCATCTTCCTGGCTTATCTCAGTTGGAGCGATAATCAGCTGATGGGCATCGCCAAGGCTACGTGCCATGGTCATAAAAGTGGAAGGCAGTGGTACCTCTCGTTCTTGAACCAGCAAACCTATTTCAGCGGCATGGTTGAGAAGCTGTGCGTTATCTTTATCTTCCATGTGGTCACAAAGGGTCTGTATCCGCAAGGCATCGGTGAGTGGTGCGCGAAGGGCGGGAAGTTCCTGGGCCAGACTAAGCAGCTCCTGTTCAATGTCTGCCCGGTTTTTCCGGCGGAATTCCTGGAATCTCTCTTCGCTGTTCAATGTGCCGAACAGCTCATTGGTGATAGCACCGGTGAGCATGGAAACTGAGAGTAAGTCTCGGCCAGGGTGTTTGCTCGTCAGCAGGTTGCGCAGTTCTTTAAACAGGATCATCTGGATCACACAAATTCCTTCCCGCAAGACAGGAATCAGGTGTGATCCAGGTTTTTTTGATTTTTTTGTATCCATTTGTCTGTTCTAAAGCACCATCTTGACAGCAAGATGATTTTTCAAATTCTGGTAGATGGCCAGTCGGCAGGCCTCGTCGGCAACTTCGATTTCCACATTCAGGCTGCAATATTTGCCGCTGGAGCTGGTGTTTGAAGGGGCAATAGAGGCCTGAGCAGGACATACCGTGGTGATGGCCCTGGTAAGAGATGCAACATCCTCTCCAATCACCTTGTACAGCCAGACGCAGGGATAGGTTATCTCTGGTTTTTTTGCGGTACAACAGTGGTCTGTGTTTTTGATATCAATCAGCATCGTGTGTTTGCACTCCTTGGTGGCTGAGTTTGTCGGAATTATTATTTTTTTACGACTTTACCGAGGAGATCTGTAAGAGTCAAGGGGAAGAGGAGTGAGGGAGTATGGGAACGACAGCGCAATTTGATGAAAAAATGTTTGCCGGTAAAAAGGTGTCCGCAGAATACAGCTCTCTCTTCGAGGAGATGTCGGGGGCTAAAACAGTAACGCCTGAGGATCGTTTTGTCTTTGGACAAGCACTTTTCGACGCCATCCCCGTGCCTCTCTTTTTTAATGATGCCGCGGGGAATTATCTTGGAGCGAATCGGGCCTTGCTCGAGTTTCTGGGGGTATCGCGTGAAAGCATCCTGAAGCTTGGGGTGTATCATTTTCTGATCCCTGCCCTGGTAGAAGAGTATCGACGAAAAGATGCCGAGTTGTTGGCCATCGGTGGCCGGGACTCTTTTGAGGGACAGGTTTCAGCCCGGGATGGACAGCAGCGTTCGGTGATTTTTACCAAGGCAGCGGTTCATGATAAAGATGGTCGGCCCCTGGGGCTGGTCGTTACTCTCTCTGATCTTTCGGAGTTGAAGAATGCTCAGGACAATCTGGGAGAGATCGAGTTGCAACAACAGGCAATCCTGGATGGTTTTCCAGGAACAGTGGCCCTGCTTGATTGTAAGTTAAACGTGATCTGGTCCAACAGGGTCAGGGATGAGGGGAGTACACCCCGTAAGGATGTGGAGGGTCTGAGTTGCCATCAACTCTTGCTGGGTAAAAAAGATGTTTGTGTTGATTGTGCTGTCCGCAGGAGTCTGGTAAGCGGGCAGATTGAGTTCGGCATGGAGGAGGTAGAATCCGGACAGGAAGCTGGGGATATAAAATGTTTTGAACTGGTGGCGACACCAATCAAGGATGTAGCTGGTAAGGTCAAGAGTGTGGTGGCTATTTCCCGGGATGTCACTGAAAAGATACGACTGGAAAAACGGGTTCGTCATTCACAGAAGATGGAGGCAATCGGTTCTCTGGCGGGCGGTATTGCTCATGATTTTAATAATGTCTTGACTCCGATTATCGGACAGGCTGAGATTATGCGTTTTCGCATGCGACAGCGCGGACAGGAAGATCCTGAACTGGAGAGTTCCATCGGAGAAATTTTGATGGCCGCCAAAAGGGCCAAGGGCTTGGTTGATCAGATTTTGACTTTTTCAAGAAGTCAGGAACAGAAGAGTGTTGCCTTGTATGTCCACCCCATTGTCAAGGAGGTCATGAGTCTGATCAAGGTGGCTTTGCCCAGTACCATTCAGATCCGCCAGGAACTTGATGTCAACTGTGGACAGGTTCTGATTGATCCGGTTCAGTTGCATCAGGTCTTGATGAATCTCTGTACCAATAGTTGTCATGCCATGGAAGGACGTGTCGGGATTTTGACCGTGCGTCTTGCCACACGGGAACAAGCGCTGGATAGGCAGCCTTGGGTTGTCTTGAGTGTTACGGATACCGGGAGCGGAATTGCGGCATCAGTATTGCCCAGGATCTTTGAACCTTATTATACAACCAAGGACAAAAGTCGAGGTACAGGCATGGGACTGGCCATGGTGCATGGCATTATCAGTAGATATGGCGGCAGGGTGGAGGTGCAAAGTGAGGTCGGTGTGGGAACCACCTTTTCTGTTTATCTGCCCGTCGCTGCTGGTGAACCCAGTCCTGTAGAGAGTGTGCCGGCTCTTCCTGCACCTGTTGGCGGCAAGGAGCATGTTCTTGTTGTTGACGATGAAGAGCAGGTCCTTGATGTGGTAACAAACATCATGAAGGGATTGGGGTACAGGGTGACAAATACGACCTCTTCACAGGAGGCTTTGTTGCTTGTTATGGCGGCAGAGCATGATTTTGATTTGGTGATTACGGATCTTACCATGCCCCTGCTGAGTGGAGTTGAGCTCTGTGAACAGATCAAAAAAATCAGGCCGGATATGCCGCTTATCCTGAATACCGGTTATCCGGAACAGATCACGGAAGAGTTGCTGAAGCGGGCAGGTGTTGATGAATACTTTCTGAAACCGCTGACGTTGCAGGCCTTGGCGCAGGTTGTGCGTCGGGCCCTGGATCAATTACGAATTTGAAATGACGAATTACGAATTAAAAACCAGATAATTCGTAATTCGTAATTGAATCAGTCACTGCCGTTTAAGAGACTGATCTGAGTGTTCAGTGTCCAGAAATCATAGATATATCCCAGTCCGAAAATCCCGCAAGTGAACAGGTAGATGATACCTGAGATCCATTTCCCCATATAGAGACGATGGATACCGAACAGCCCCAGAAAGGTGAGGAGTATCCAGGCCAGGTTGTAGTCAATGTCTCCTTCATGGAAGCGGATATCGGCTTCTCTGTTCATTGATGGAATAAGAAAAAGATCCACCAGCCAGCCGATGAGAAAAAGACCTAAAGTGAAAAAGTAAATGGTGCCGGAAATGGGTTTGCCATAATAAAAACGATGGGCGCCAATAAAACCGAAAATCCACAGCAGGTAGCCCATGAGCGGGGTGTGAGTTTGTGTTGTGGGCATTGCTTTTGACTCCTTGTCCTGTCTTTTTTATGCAAGGGCGTGCAGTTTTTTTTCTGTAGCTTGGCAGGCTTGATCTCACAGGATTTTCTTTTTCAACTGTTGCACTCGTGTATAAGCCTCATGGATCTGCTGTTCCAGGAGTGCCCCGCTCTGCAGTGCTTGCAGAACAGCGGCAATGATCCGTGTCATGATATCCGGGGTGTAGTCGAGATTATTTCCTATTATAAGCAGGTCTACACCGGCCGCAAGGGCCAGGCATGCGGCTTCCTCCAGTCCATATCTGTCGGTTATGGCCTTCATCTGCAGGTCATCAGAGATGACAGCCCCGGTAAAGTGCAGTTCCTGGCGCAGGAGGCTGCTAATAATGCGGGGTGAGAGGGTGGCCGGATGGATGGGATCCAGTCCTTTATGGACAAGATGTCCGGTCATAATTGCATCGGCCAGACCGCTTGCAATCAAGTCTTTATAAGGCTGGAGCTCTTCTGCTGTCCAGGTCTCTGTAATATCAGTGAAACCCAGATGGGAATCACAGCGGGAACTGCCATGGCCGGGAAAATGTTTCAGGCAACTGAGGATGCCCCGTCTGTTGTGCGCCCTGATCCACTCACTGGCGTGCGCATTGACGGTAGCGGGGGAGGGTGAAAAACTGCGATCAAGTCTGCCGATCACCGGATTTTCTGGAAAGGTGTTGATGTCAACGACTGGGGCAAGATTAAAATTAATACCCATGGCCTGCAGGGTGTCCGCAGTAGTCATGGCATGGATGCTTGTCAGAGTCCTGTCATCTTTTTGACCAAGCTCGGCGGCGCTTGCCGTTGCGGGAAATCCCATTGTCGGCTTGAGTCTGCGGACTTTTCCTCCTTCCTGGTCAACCGCGATGAGTAAGGGGGTATGGGCAAATCCCTGCAAGGTGGTGGTGAGTTCTTTGACTTGACTGGCCGATCTGATGTTGTTAAGGGCCTGCTTTTTTGCCAGGGAATGGTCAAAGAGAATAACACCACCCAGGTTTCTTCGGCTGATATCTCTTGCCACGGGATGGGACGCATCGATAGTGTCTCCTTCAAATCCGAGGAGCAAGAGCTGTCCGATTTTTTGTTCTATGTTCATAGGGTTTGGTTAAGCTTTTTAAGGAATGAGTAATGCTTATCAGGGCCATGTTGAAGGGCCGATGTTTCTGATATTGTAATGGATATCACGCCTTGTGGCGGCAGGCCATTGTAAATAAATAACGATAACATCCTTGTATCGTGAACGGCATAAGGCAGCGTAAGGAAAGAGATAAAAGTGTAATAGTTTTTTGTTGACGGCCCCTGAATAATAACACCAAGTCATGGAGAAAGAGAAGCTCTTATTTCCCCGCAATCTGCCTTTACTCTTCTTGGCATTGAATTGCAACAGCAGGGAAATGGAATGGTTCATGTGAGTCTGGCATTGTTCTTGCTTTAATAGAATTGTCAAGAAAATGGATAAAGATATTTGCCTGTTGGTCGATATACTCTTAAGTCCAAACTTGTTTTGATAATTTATATAAGGAAATAAAAATGAGCTCTCCAATGTTGACATCTGTAGATACTTTTACCAGCAATCCAGGGGTTGAAATCGATCAGGTGATGGTGGAACTGGAGCATTTCAGGCGGCAGAGTGAGCGTCTGGACTTGATAAATAAGCTTCATATCCGTTTAGCTGCTGTTCTTGATCTTGCCGGCATGATCGAGGCATTCTCGGTCTGGCTCATGCCCCATGTGGAGCATGAACTGATAGGATACTGCAATATGATGCGCAGTAAAAAACACCTGTTCTGTTCCGGCCATGGGCCGCTCAGGCGCAGCGTGATAGCTTTCGCTGAGCAGTTGATGGCGGATGAGGCTTGTAACGTGTCCTGTTCAGTTAGTGAAGATGGCCATTATGCCCATAAATGGGTGATGGAGACGGTTGATAACGCCGGATTGCTCTTGGTGTTAAAGGAAGGCCGGGCGTTGAGGTCTGAAGAAATTGATCTGATCAATGAGTCTCTGCTCGTACTGAGTGAGTCTTTGCGCCGGGCCCTCGAGTATGAGGAACTCTTTCAAAGCGCGCGGCGTGATGCCTTGACCGGTCTTGCCAACCGCCGGGTCTTTGATGAGCAGATAAAATCTAAGATGGACAGCGCCAGGCGATCCGGTCGCCCACTGACCATGGCTTCCATGGATCTGGATCGTTTTAAGCAGATCAATGACAACCTGGGCCACCAACGAGGGGATCAGGTATTGCAGCAGGTGGCAGTGGTCATGGCTGAGGCGGTACGCTCCACCGATCTCCTGATCAGGATGGGTGGTGATGAGTTCCTGCTGGTGATGGATGATACGGATCAGAAAAGCGCCAGGATCCTGGCTGAGCGATTATGCCTAGCCATTGACCAGTTGGAGATATGGGCTGACAGCAAAACCAAGCTTGGGGTCTCTATCGGTCTTGCCCAGTGGAAAAAAGATGAGAGTCTGGACGTGTGGATGGAACGGGTAGATGATATCCTTTATCATGCTAAGACGAGTGGTCGATCCAAGGTGAGTGTTTTTTAGATTCCACAGGTTCAAGAATGACAAAAATGCAAAAAAGCCGACTCGTGACGAGTCGGCTTTTTTGCATTTCAACAGTTGTATTATGGACTGTGTCAGCCGTAACTACTTGTTGTCAAATTATTGACTGCTCGCCGGTTGGGCGTTGGGCGAGAGGATCTGTTTATTTGTCCAGTTGGATGATCAGAGGGATGATATGCATTTCTTTGCGTCGTTGCTCGGTGCGTCCCAGTGACCATTCCCGGCAGCTGGCTTGTCCGGCCAGCATACTATTCACGGTCTCAACCACTCCTGCCACATTGATTACCGGATGTCTGGCAAAGACCTGGGGCAGCCCTTGCGTCAGATTACAGGCCAGGCAGCAGCCAGGCCGTTCGTGTAGACGCAACTCCAGGGTAATGCTCTTGCCATCGCTGCCATGGTAGGCAAGCTCAATGTCATAGGCTCCCTCGCCGGCATCACCAAACAGGGCGTCAAAAAAATCATTGGAACGTTCTCGGGGGAAGATCTGTTGCAGGGTCTCAGGGGTAAACAGGGCGTCAATAGTCTTGGTATCCATGATATCTTTTGTTGTTTAGAGTTGAAGGAAAGTCATCAGAGCTGTTTGTTCTGATGTCTGGGGATCAGGTATCAGATGGCGCATTATTATAAACAGCAGGACGTCTTTGTCAACCAACGTTGCGGTGTAAGCGGTGCTGTGGTAAAGTCTGCCCCATGCAATCCCCTGTCTCCCATATTTCAAACAGTCATGGATCTTCGGTTATAGATCTCAATGATCTGAACCCTGCCCAGTATGAGGCTGTGGACAGAACTGAAGGACCGGTCCTGGTTATAGCCGGTGCCGGCAGCGGCAAAACCAGGACTCTTGTCTATCGGGTGGCCCATCTCCTGGAAAAGGGAGTGGCCCCTGAAAGTATCCTGCTGCTGACCTTTACCCGGAAATCTGCTCAGGAGATGCTGTGGCGGGCCGGAAGACTGCTCAATGAATCCTGTAACCGGGTGGTGGGCGGTACCTTTCATGGGACTGCCAATATGCTGCTCAGGCGTTATGGCTCATATCTTGGTTTCGGTTCGAATTTTACCATCATTGATCGTTCTGATGCTGAAGGGATCATCAACCTGCTGAAGTCCTCCCTTGGTCTTACCGGACGCGATCTGCAGTTTCCCTCCAAGCGGGTCATCATTAATATGATAAGCGGTGCAGTCAATAAATCCAGAGACCTTGAGGAACTGGTTTTTGAGCAGTACGCCCATCTCAGTGAGCATACCGAAGATCTGCTCAGGTTACAGAAACACTATCATGATTTTAAATTTACCCATGGCCTGATGGACTATGATGATCTGCTTATCAACTGGAAACGGCTGATGGCCGAGGTTCCGGAGGCGCGTCAGGCCATTGCCTCCCGCTACACCCATATCATGGTGGATGAGTATCAGGATACCAATCTGGTGCAGGCGGAGATCGTCCGTCTTGTTGCCCACGGCCATGATAATGTGATGGTGGTGGGTGACGATTCCCAGTCAATTTATTCTTTTCGCGGCGCTGATTTTTACAATATTATGCGCTTCCCCAAGTTATTCCCCGATACCCATATCATCAAGCTGGAGGAAAATTATCGCTCCACTCAGCCGATTCTCTCCCTGACCAATGATATTATCTGTCATGCCACGGAAAAGTATACCAAGACCCTTTTTACCCGCCTGGAAGGGACGGCCAAACCCCTGCTTTTTGCAGCCAGTGATGAGCGCGAAGAGGCCAGATTTGTTGCCGTAGAAATCAGCAAACTGGTGGCAGGTGGTGTTCGTTTCCAGGATATTGCGGTACTGTTTCGCTCTGGGTTTCATTCGTATAAGCTGGAAATCGAGTTGGCAAGCGGCGGGGTAGTTTTTGAGAAACGGGGAGGGCTGAAGCTGACGGAGTCGGCGCACATGAAGGATGTGCTCTCTTTTCTGCGCCTCCTGGCCAATCCTCGTGATAATCTTTCATGGAACCGGGTGCTGCTTCATCTCGATAAGGTGGGTCCCAAGACTGCCCAGAAGATTGCCAGCCAGATCGGCCAGTCATCGGAGCCTTTTCAGCTGCTTGCTGAGTTTCCTGCGGGTAAGGCCTGGGAAGAGGGGTTACGGCGTCTGGCTCATCTTTTTGCTGATCTGCTCCAGGAAGAATCGCCGGCGGTCATGTATGAATTGATCATGGTTTATTATCAGTCGGTCTTTGAGCGCTTGTATCATGACGATTATCCCAAACGGCAGAAGGACCTTGAACAGCTGCAGGGGATTATCAGTGAATACGCCGACCTGCAGTCCTTTGTTGATGATACCACCCTTGATCCGCCGGAATCGGTTACCTCACACCGTGCAGAGGACGGGGAGCGGCTGGTCCTCTCCACCATCCATTCCGCCAAGGGGCTGGAGTGGGAGGCGGTCTTTATCATTGGCCTGGCGGATGGCCGTTTCCCCCATGCCAAGGCGGAACTTGGGGAGCAATGGGAAGAAGAAAGGCGTCTGCTCTATGTGGCTGCTACCCGGGCCAGGAAGCATCTCTATCTGAGTTATCCCAAGGAGCTGATGACCCCTGATCGGCAATTCCGGCGGGTGGGAATGTCGCCATTTCTTTCCGAGCTCAAGGGCGGGGTCTTTGAACGCATTCAGGAAGAGCGGCAGGCCTCTTCCGTGTCGGGTTCGTATTCCAGGAGCTCTGCCTCGGCGTCATTTTCCAGTGATTCCGGCATTGCCCCTTTGCGAAAAAACAGGAATAAGGTGTCCGTGAAAGATCTGGCGAAAGGCACCCGGGTCAGCCATCCTTTTTTTGGCCAGGGAACGGTTATGACCATTGGCAGCGGTCGATCCGTTGATGTCCTCTTTGAGCGGCATGGCCTGAAGACCCTGCATCTTGACTATGCGAAACTGACGATTGTGACCGATTAAGGGCAGATCTCCCGTGGAGATACAGAGGCGCTGAGAAAGAACAGAGAGTGTTTTTTTCTCGGCGCCTTTCTGTCTTGTAGGGAGATCTTTGTGAGAAACTATTTATTTTTTGTAACTTGTGATGAATTATCAAGAAGCACAACTCTATCTTGAAAGCCTGCAGTTTCATAAGATCAAGCTTGGCCTTGATTCCATGCGCTCGTTCCTGGCCAGGGTCGGACACCCTGAGCAGCAGTTGCGCTATATCCATGTGGCCGGCACCAACGGCAAGGGGTCGGTGAGTGTCACTCTTTTGACCCTGCTGGCCGGGGCAGGCTATCGTGTCGGCCTCTATACTTCTCCCCATCTCAGTTCGGTCAGGGAACGCTTCCGGATTAACGAGGAGTATATCAGCAGGGAGAAATTTGCTGAACTGGCCACCCGGATCAGGGGGGTGCTGGGTGAGGAGAAAATAACCTATTTCGAGTTTACCACCGCCCTTGCCCTGCTCTGGTTCGCCGAATCAGGACTTGATCTGGTGATCCTTGAGACCGGGCTTGGCGGCAGGTTGGATGCCACTAATGTGGTAGTGCCCCTGGTCTCGGTGATCACCAATGTGACCATGGATCATGAGGCCTATCTCGGCACTACTGTGGCGGCGGTGGCGGCGGAAAAGGCCGGGATCATCAAAGGTTCTGTACCTGTAGTTTCCGGTGTGGCGGCGGATGAAGGGCTGGAGGTTGTGAGTCGGACTTGTCACGAGCGAAATGCGCCTCTCTATCTTTATGGCCGGGATTTTCATGCCCATGCCGATCAGGGTGGTAATCGCTTCTGGTCGTGGCTGCCGGTGAGCGCAGGGTTTTCTGCGCAGGCGCTTGATTCTCTGCGCTGTTCCATGCACGGCAGTTATCAGATTGTCAATGCCTCCCTGGCCCTGGCCACAGTGGCCCTGCTGCGACCGCATGGATTCCTGCTTTCTGCCGAGACAATACGGACGGGTCTTGAAAAGGTGCGATGGCCGGGGCGTCTGGAACATATCTGTCTGGAGCGGCAAAGTCGGGCGGTGTGTAAGCAGGGACAGCAAGCGGATGCGGAAACTGTCTGTTATCTCCTGGACGGGGCGCACAATCCGGCCGGGGTGGAGAGCCTGGTACTGACCCTGCGTCAGGAATATGACTACAGGCGGTTGATTGTGGTCTGGGGCGCCATGCTGGACAAGGATCTTCGGAGCACCCTGCCGCTGATCGGTGAACTGGCCGGGGTCCTGCTCCTTACCAGGCCGGAAGGGGAACGGGCCGCCGCTCCCGAGCAGCTGCTGGAGTATCTTGATCCCATGCTGCAAGGACGCTGTGAGTGTATCTCAGAAGTTGATCAGGCCCTGGCAAGGGCTGAGACGCTGGCGGCAGCCGGGGACCTCATTGTGGTGGCAGGGTCGTTATATCTGGTCGGGGCGGTACGTAAGATCCTGCTTGGTGAGCTGGTGACAGGGTGATGGATTCCTTTGGTTTTGACGGCATGGATGAGGACGAGATCCGCAGCGAGCGGGCCAAGGCCAGGGAGATGCGCAAGAGCCGCTGGTGGCAGCAGAAGACCGCCTCCGGCAGGTGTTATTATTGTCACCAGATAGTTCCTTACAGGGAGCTGACCATGGATCACCTGGTCCCGCTGACCCGTGGCGGGCGCAGTACCCGCGATAATCTGGTGCCCTCCTGTAAGAGCTGTAACAACCAGAAAAAAAACATGCTGCCTCTGGAGTGGGAAGAGTATCTTGAGACCCTGGAGCTGGAGCCGTGACTTGAGGCCTCTCTTCCTGAGCTGTTCCGGCGCTCCTCGGCTCAGTGCCCTGTGTCACCTGGTTGTTCCATCTGAAAGAGATGAATATCCTGCTGGGGATAGGGGAAGGAGATCCCCCTGTCGTCAAAGGTGAGCTTGATTGTTTCGGTCAGGTCAAAGCGGACGTCCCAGTAGTCACTGCGCTGTACCCAGGGCCTGACAACAAGCTGGACGCTGGATGCCGCCAGTTCCGCCACGGCGACAACAGGCGGCGGGTCGGCCAGGATGCGTGGCTCAGCCCGCAGGATCTCGTACAAGGTGTCTTTGGCCTGACCGATGTCATCCCTATAGCCAATACCGATGCTCAGGTCGATCCGGCGTAGGGGTTCGGCATTGATATTGGTGATGATATTGCTGGTGATGCTGCTGTTGGGCACGATGATCTTCTGGTTGTCGCCGGTCAGGATCACCGTGCTGAAGATATCAATGTTCCGCACCGCGCCGGTAACGCCGGCGGCAGTGACCACGTCTCCTACCTTGAAAGGTCTGAACAGGATCAGCATGACCCCGGAGGCGAAGTTGGCAAGCGAGTCCTTGAGCGCCAGACCGATGGCCAGACCCGCTGCGCCGAGGATGGCGATAAACGAGGTGGTCTTGATGCCCAGTTGGTCAGCGGCGGCAATGAGCACGGCCGTGAGCAGGGCGTAATAGATGAGTTTGTTCAAAAAATGGACCAGGGTCTCATCCACCCCGCCCTTGAGCAGGGCCTTTTGTCCCAGGTTCGCAAGCCAATGGGCCAGCCAGCGGCCACAGATGAAGATGGCGATGGCCATAAGAGCGCCGATCCCGTTATTGATAAGCCACTCTTTTGCCAGTTGCAGATATTGCGCCGAGGCCTGAGTTGCATCCATGGTCTGTCTCTCCTTGCATTGTCAATGGTTGGGTGATCTGATGGAAGGGGTGTCGTCAAATGTGAAAACATAGTGAAGGAGAGGAAAAAGTTCAAATAGTTTTCCTTGTTTTTGAGACGAAAAGAGTAGAAAAGATAATGCGCGACTCTGGAAAATAGTTTAGAAAGAAGATGGTTGTTTTTAGCGACAGAAATGCATCATGGGCGGGTAGCTCAGCTGGATAGAGTGTCGGCCTCCGAAGCCGAAGGTCGCGGGTTCGAATCCCGCCTCGCCCACCAGTAAAACATCCAAGACAGCCCAAAGAAAATCATGACCCGCATCTTGAAAAGGATTGCGGGTTTTTTGTTGTCCGGTGTTCTCCAATGAAAACCATTGAAATCCAGCCCTGATATGGGTAAATCTGCACCTCGAAAAACCTTTACTCATATAGCGGCATTTTTCCTACTCTAAAATAAGGTGCCGTGGTGGGTAGAAAATTGCAGGTCTTGAGTTGCCTTCCTTGCCCAGTTGGAGATTTTCACCTGTTAAAAGCCTCTAGCAAGTTTGAGTGAGGGCGGTCGACCATAATGGAGATCAAATCATTCACGCCGTGAGTAGTCTTTCGTAATACTCTTTTCATAGGCAGTCGGTGAAAGATGGCCGAACCTTTGTTGTTCTCTCTGTTCAGTAGGCTTAGGGACTCTGCTGGTGCGGAAGATGGGCTGGTCCCGTACTTATTGACGGGGGACTGGCGGTAAGATTTAGGATGTCGTTTTCGGAGTAAATAAAGAGGTGAAGTGAAATTGGGTTCCGTCAAATAGCCCCTTGTCGCTTAATTTGAGTTCCGGGATAACCAGCAGTGCCATGAAGGAAAGGGTCATGAAGGGGGCATGCAGAGGGGTTCCCAGTTTTTTGGCGGCAGCGTTGAGTCGGCGGTAGATGGCTGCTGTTTCCTTCCCATCCTGATCGGTCATGATGCCGGCCACCGGCAGCGGCAGATGTACGTGTTCCTCTCCGTTTGCCGCCACAATCCCGCCCCTGGAGCCAATCAGCAGATTAACGGCCTGAACGATTGCTGTGTCTGTCGTGCCTACGGCGATGATATTATGGCTGTCATGGGCAATGGTTGAGGCCAGTGCCCCTGTTTTCAGGCCGAATCCCCGGATAAAGGCCACGGCCGGCTCGGCCTGCCGGTACCTGTTTACGACGACGAGCTTTAAAATATCTCTTTCGCAATCGCTGACCACGTTGTCGTTTTCAATCTTTGCTTTCTCGACTTCCTCACCGGTAAACAGCTGGCCGTCCATGGCCCTGATGATCCTGATCGTGTCTCCTTGGGCCGGAACCTTGATGTCATCCACTGACAGGGGATGGGCATTGAATCTATTCGGTGTTTCTCCTTTTGCGGCGGAAAAAAGACAATGACCGTTGGCAGACACTGCCTGACCGTTGATGTAGGTGGCGGTGACGTTGAAGTCGTTGAGATTGTCGACGACAATGAAATCGGCACTGTCTCCTTGCTGCACAAGTCCAACGTCGAGCTGGTAATGACGAACCGGGTTCAGGGTGCACAGCCTTAAGACCTGAAGAGGATCGTAGCCCAGCTGTACCGCCCTCTTGACCAGCAGGTTGATATGCCCTTCCGTCAGATCGTCTGGGTGTTTGTCGTCTGAACAGAACATGAGCTTGTCGCTGTGTTCCGCAATCAAGGGGATGAGTTCGTTAAAGTTTTTGGCGGCGCTTCCCTCCCTGATGAGGATCTTCATGCCGTAAGCGAGTTTTTCGCGTGCTTCCTCCAGGGCTGAGCATTCATGATCGGTGCTAATGCCTGCGTTAATGTATGCCTTGACTTGTTCTCCTCTCAGACCCGGGGCATGTCCGTCAATGGGTTTTTTTTCCTTTTTGGCGAGAGCGATCTTCGCCATTATCTCCTTGTCCCCATGGATCACGCCGGGGAAATTCATCACTTCAGAGAGATAATAAATCTCCTGTTTTTTCAGCAGAAGGGCGATCTGCTGGGCACCAAGGTGGGCGCCTGACGATTCAAATGATGTGGCCGGCACGCAGCTTGGTGCGCCGAAAAAGAATTTAAAGGGCACCTGCCGGCTGTTATCGATCATGAAGTCAATCCCCGGCACCCCCAGGACGTTGGCAATCTCATGCGGGTCGGAAACTGTTGCTATGGTGCCATGAATGACGGCCAGGCGGGCAAATTCGGCAGGTACCAGCAGCGAACTCTCAATATGGATGTGGGCGTCGATCAGGCCGGGAAGGATCAGCTGGTCGGGAACATCTGATTTGTTATAGATGCGGCTGATGAGACCGTGCCTTATTTCAATTCCTCCTTTGAAGAACTGACCGCCTACGACATCGGCAATGGTTCCCTCGATGATGAAATGATTGTTCATAAAATAAAAATACATCAGTCACGCCGGTAAATCTATCAGGAAATGATGACACGCACGGCGACGAAGAGTGGAAAAAGAAAAAAGAATTTTTTTGATGCTGATTTTTTTCCTGAATATTAAAGAGTTGATCAACTTGCTTTTGGCCTCGGGCACAATATGTTGTAGAATCTCCTTGAGTAATGCCACAAGGGTGGTGTATATCTCTTGTGTCCCTTTGATTGGGATATTTTTTTTGGGGGAGGAGAAATGTCCCTGCCTTGGTAATGGGCTGTGTGGGATTTTCATAGAGATTTTTCAAAAGTTAATGATTTATCAGACGATAAGAAGAGGTACGATATGACCCCTGATCACACCAAACAGGAGATGACCGCCACGGCCGAGACCGTCCTGGCCAGGCGCTATTATCTGAAAGATGATTCTGGACGGCCGGTGGAAACCTGGGAAACCCTTTGTCATCGAGTGGCTGATGCCGTAGCCTTGGGCAACGGAAAGGGGCAGCAGGGTGCCGCACTGGGGGAAGAATTTTTTCGTCTGATGTATCATCTGGATTTCCTGCCAAATTCGCCCTGTCTGATGAATGCCGGGACGGATCTTGGTCAGTTGTCTGCCTGTTTCGTCCTTCCCATAGAAGACTCCATGGATGGTATCTTTACGGCTATTCGTAATGGGGCTCTGGTGCATAAGACCGGTGGTGGGACCGGGTATTCTTTCTCGCGTCTTCGTTCCAAAAACGCGGCCGTCAGGTCCACCCAGGGTGTTGCTTCCGGGCCCCTTTCCTTTGCCGCGGTCTTTGATGCTGCCACGGAAACCATTAAACAGGGCGGGAAGCGGCGGGGGGCTAATATGGGCGTTCTGCGTATTGATCATCCTGATATTATGGATTTTATCTGTGCTAAAGAGGATCAGAACAAGTTTAATAACTTTAATTTCAGTGTGGCGATCACCGATGCCTTTATGGAGGCAGTGGAGGAGGGACGCGAGTATGATCTGATTGAGCCTGCCACAGGAATTGTAGTTGCCTGCCTGGATGCACGCAGTGTCTTTGATAAAATCATTGATCTCGCCTGGCATAATGGTGAGCCGGGGGTGCTCTTTATCGATGCGGCCAACCGGGCCAACATGACTCCGCAACTCGGTGATTTTGAGGCCACCAACCCTTGCGGTGAGCAGTGGCTGCTTCCTTATGAGAGTTGCAACCTTGGTTCCATCAATCTGGCCAATTTTGTTATCCATGGCCAGGTTGATTATGAACGGCTGAAAAAGGTTAGCCGGACGGCCACGGTTTTTCTTGATAATGTGATTGACTGCAACCGTTTTCCCATTCCTGAGATTGAGGAGATGACCCTGAAGACCAGGAAGGTCGGTCTTGGTATCATGGGACTGCATGACATGCTGATTCAGATGGGTATTCCTTATGGCAGCGAGGAAGGGCGCACTGTGGCCTCCCAGGTGATGCAGTTTATCCGTGATGCGGCCGAAGAACGCTCCATGCAGTTGGCGGAGGAGAAAGGGGCTTTTCCGGCTTATGATCCTGCCATCAATAAATATGGTGCTCGCCGGAATGCCGCCTTAACCTCAATCCAGCCCACAGGCACTGTCTCCATGATTGCCGACTGTGCTTCCGGGTGTGAACCTTATTTCTCCATTGTCATGGTCAAACATGTGATGGACGGGGACCGACTTATCCTGGTCAATAAATATTTTGAGCAGGTTGCCAGGCAGGAGGGTTTTTTCTCGGAAGAGCTGATGAGCAAGGTGGCGGATAGTGGTACGGTGATTGGCCATGAGGAGATCCCGGAACATTGGCAGGAGGTCTTTCGTACTGCCCAGGATGTCAGGCCTGAGGATCATATCCGCATGCAGGGAGTCCTGCAGCAGAGCGGGGTTGATTCCTCCATCTCCAAGACCATCAATCTGCCCAACAGCGCCACCCGTGAAGAGGTGAAGTTGTGCTATCTGCTTGGCTTTCAGCTGGGGTGCAAGGGGCTGACTGTTTATCGTGACGGTTCCCGTGATTCTCAGGTCTTGAATGCCGGTGGGTCGGCGGAAAGCGAGCAGGTGGCCGTGGTCTCTGCTGACGGCATGGTGAAACGGAACCTGCCGGATACCTTGAATGCCAAGCGCTACCGCCTGAAGGATCAGGACCAGAAATCAGTTTATATTATTGTCTGTTTTGATGAGAATGAGAAGCCCATGGAGGTCTTTGCCAAGTTTCCCTTCGACAACCGAGTCGACCTGAAGGACAAGTCAACCATGTGGACCACTACCTGCCGTCTGGTCTCCCTGGCTCTGCGCTTCAATATCCCGGCCAGCGAGATCATTAAACAGCTTGACCGTTCCAGTGGACATATGCTAGATCTTCCAGCGCAGTTGAGTAAACTGTTTAAATCATTTATGGCTGGAACTCATCATGGCTTTGCCAGTGTCTGCCCCGAATGTTCCGGCCAGCTGATTTTTGAAGAAGGTTGTGAGACCTGTCATCAGTGTGGATATAGCAAGTGCTCGTAATAAAATAATAATAAATATATTAAGATTGACAGACAGAAAGGTGTGGCAATGGGAAGAATAGGACGCAATGAGCAATGTTTCTGCGGAAGTGGAAAAAAATTCAAACATTGTTGTTTATTGAAACAGCAGGCTGGGCTTGTCCCCAGGAGTCCGGAGCAGGCCTTCAAGATATCCCTGATCCATGAAATTGAGTTGATTCAGAAGGCGGCGTCTGAAGGAAAACAGAAGATCAAGGAACTTGGCGTTTTCATTCTCTTCTCGACGGTGGATGGTGATGCCTGGCTGCTTGAGATTACTGATTCCGACGGAGTACAGTTGGCCAAGGCTGGAGTGGCACTCGATGTTCCTATTGATCAGAGACCTGAGACCATTGAGGTTAATTGGAGCCATGTCTTTACCATTCATAACCGGGAGTTTGAGATAAAAGCCTATGCGGATCGTTCTGTGCAGATGCTGGTTGGCTATCCAACCCAAGAGATTCATGCCGCAATGAAACGGATCAAAAAGAAATTCTCTGCGGAACAGCTCGGTCTGGTCCATATGAAGCAGGACCAGACGAACCCGACTGAGCCATCAGTCTGACGGAGTCGCTTGCTTTTTCTGCTGCGCATACTCCCCATGCTTCTTGTGATGGGTATTATTTTTTTCTTTTCCCATCAATCGGGTAATAGCCTTTATCTGCCGCCGCTACCTGGGGCGGATAAGATCTGTCACATGGTGATTTATGGTGTGCTTGCCATGGCTGTGTTGTGGTATTTCAATTCTGAAAAACAGCTTTCGCTGGTTCAAGTGGCCTTAAAGACGGTTACTTTTTGTCTTGTCTACGGCATGACGGATGAGTTTCATCAATCATTTATCCCCCGGCGCTCGGTGAGCGGGCTGGATCTGTTGGCTGATCTGAGCGGGGCGATAGTGGTCTGTGTGATCTGGTTGACTAGCAGGAACTTTCGTGTTTCCCTGGAGTTCTGGTATGGTGTCCTTGCCAAGAAACTGAAAGGAGATTATATTAATAATAAATGTAGCAATGAGTCTCGTTAGTTTTCAGCAGGGGGTGCAGTATGATTGATCAAATGACAGGTATGATGCCGCTCACAGGAACGGAGCGGGTGCAGCGTTCTTCTGTGAACAATGCGGATTCCAGTTTTCAGGATATCTCCTTGAGTAGTATGCAGGGCGGAATGGATACCACGTCGTTGTCACCGGCAGCTCTGGCAATGGCCAAAAATGTCCCTCCCGCAGGTGAGAGTGCTGAGCAGGGAAAAACCGGTCCAGATGAGAGCGAGAATGTGGCTGAAAATAGTTTAGAGAAACGGATAGATATCAGGGTGTAGTCTGATCTGGCAAAACAGCGTTGGGTGTTTGTAAAAAAAGAGGTATCGCTCTGCAGAGCGATACCTCTTTTTTTTTAGACTTTTTGCTTCCTGAGCCTCTGTGATTTTATCTGTTGTTGCGGAGGAGTCGTGCCATATCTTTCGCAAAATAGGTTAGGATAATATCGGCGCCGGCCCGTTTGATGGAGAGCAGAGTTTCGGCCATGACCTTGTCACCGTCTATCCAGCCTTTTTCGGCGGCTGCCTTGATCATGGCATATTCACCGCTCACGTGGTAGGCGGCAATGGGCAGGTCAAATTCATCTCTGAGTCTGGAAATGATATCAAGATAGGCAACAGCTGGTTTGACCATGAGGATATCCGCCCCTTCATCCACATCGAGCGTCGCCTCACGCATAGCCTCACGACAGTTGGCAGGGTCCATCTGATAACTGCGGCGATCGCCGAATTGCGGGGCGCAGTTGGCAGCATCCCGAAAGGGGCCATAAAAGGCAGATGCGTATTTTACGGCATAGGACATGATGGGAATCATGTCAAAGTTGTTTTCATCAAGGGCTGCACGAATTTCAGCCACCCTGCCGTCCATCATGTCGGATGGCGCCACCATGTCAGCCCCGGCCTGGGCATGGGAGAGGGCTGTCTTTGCCAGAATCTCAAGGGTGGCGTCATTGTCCACTGTGTTGCCGATCAGACAGCCGCAGTGGCCATGATCCGTATACTCGCAGAGACAGACATCGGTTGTCACCATCATCTCCGGGGCCTTGTTCTTAAGCTCTTTGATGGCCCGCTGGATAATGCCATCCTTGGCATGGGCACCAGAGCCGACGGCATCTTTCTTCTCTGGAAGTCCAAAGAGAATTACCGATTGTACGCCCAGTTGCAGGCAATCTTCCGCTTCATTTTTCAGCTGGTCTACCGAGAGACGAAAGACGCCGGGCATGGAAGGGATTTCTTCCCGCTTGTTTTTGCCGGGCATGACAAAGAGAGGGTAGATGAGTTGAGAGGCAGAGAGATGGGTCTCGCGGATAAGTGAGCGGAATGTCTCATTCCTGCGTAGCCGGCGTGGTCGATATTCAGGGAAAACCATGATGTGAACTCCTTAACAGAATATTTTAAGTTGCAGTTTGAAGCTGTAAATATCATCCTTGCTCAAAGGTCGTTTATTGAACAATACGTTAAGCCGCTGTAAAAAAATAACATGGCCATTTTAACGCCCGGAGCGGCATAAGGAGCCGTAACGAAATAGATATAAATGGCCATGTTATTTCGTAACGGCTCCTAACCTTCAGCTATGATGTACAGGCTTTTAAGTTTTTTATGGAGATGGCTCCGTTCCAGGCCGATCTGTTCAGCTGTCTGCGAAATATTTCCTTCGTTTTCATTGAGCTTTAATTGGAGGTAGTGTCGCTCAAAGCTCTTTTTTGCCTCTCTGAAATCAGCAGCCAGATAAGGAAGGAGACCTGATTGATCATTTGATGTCTCACCAGTTGTGCCGGGAGTCAGAAAAAGATGAATTTCTTTTTCACTGATCACGGGATCTGGACACATGATGATTAATCGTTCGATAAAATTTCGTAGTTCCCTGACGTTTCCCGGCCAAGAGTGAGTCATTAAAGTTTGGTAGGCGCCATCTGAAAACTCTTTCTGCCCCATACCTTTGGCAGCCAATCCTTGAGCCAGTTCCTGTACCAGTAGCGGAATGTCTTCCAGGCGGTCGCTGAGGAGAGGGACATGGATGGGCACGACGTTGAGACGCCAGAACAGGTCGGCCCGGAAGTTTCCTTTTTCTATCTCTTCTTCCAGATTTTTATTGGTTGCCGCCAGTACCCGCACATTAACACTGATGGTCTTGTGACCGCCAACCCGTTCAAATTTCTGCTCCTGGAGAATGCGCAGGATCTTGGCCTGGGTCTTGAGGCTCATGTCGCCGATCTCATCCAGGAAGAGGATGCCGCCATCGGCTTGGTCAAATTTCCCTCGTTTGCAGCTATGGGCACCAGTAAACGAGCCTTTCTCATGGCCAAAGAGCTCGGATTCTATGAGCTCTTCCGGGATTGCGGCACAGTTGACCTCGACCATTGGTTTGTTGTGAGATTGGGAAAGTCTGTGAATAGACTGGGCCACGATCTCTTTGCCGGTGCCATGGGCACCGCGGATCAGTACCCAGGCATCCGATGGGGCAACCCGTTCGATCTGAATACGCAGTGCTTTGATCACTGCGGTGTTACCTGTCAGTGTCGCCGGTCTTTTGTTGTTTTCCCTGAGCAGGATATTCTCCTGCTCAAGTTGGGCAAAGCGCAGGCCATTATTGATGGCGAGAATGATCTTGTCGTAAGAAAGTGGTTTTTCGATGAAATCGAAGGCCCCTTTACGGGTTGCCTGGACAGCTGTTTCAATGGTACCGTGTCCGGAAATCATGATCACAGGCACCGGGAAACGTTCCTTGATTTTTTCAAGAGCGGTCATGCCATCCATATTTTTACCCATCCAGATGTCAAGGAGGGCAAGATCAACCTGTTCTTCTTCGAGCAGTTCTATTCCTTCCTCGGCTGAAGAGGCGCAGAGAGGGGTGAATCCTTCATCCTGGAGGATACCGGCAAGAGATTCCTGGATGCTGACTTCGTCATCTATGATCAGAATTCGTTTTGACATCTCTTCCTGTTTTCATGTCCTGAAAATAATAAATGGGGTCTGCTCCTTAGATCCCCGCACGGCAATGCAATGTGGCATGTGTTTTTTGACAATGGTTTAGCTGCTTTCTTTCTGAAAGAGGGGTAATTCAATGATAAAGATTGAGCCGTGGGGGATGTTGTTTTGTACCCGGATGTACCCATTGTGGTCAGCAACAATGGTGGAGACGATGGCCAATCCCAGCCCTGTCCCTGTTTTTTTAGTGGAGAAGTAGGGCTCAAAAAGTTTTGGTTTGTCTTCCTCGGGGATGCCCGGACCACTGTCGGCTATCTTGATAAAGACACTTTCTTTCTCATCGTTTAAAGAAAAGATAATCTCTATTGTACCGCCATCAGATAAAACTGCAACAGCATTGTCCAGGAGGTTGATCAGGCAGCGTTTGATCTGTTCGGCGTCGAAGCTGAAGATGGGAATGGGTTCTGTCTCACTGCAGGTGAAGACGATCTCTTTATGGGCCTCCTGATAGAGGAAAACGGTCTCTTTGGCAACTTTACACAGGTTGGCTGCTGCCTGCTGGATCTTGGGCATCCTGGCAAATTGGGAGAACTCACTGACCAGCCGTTTCAGCTCATCGACCTGATTGATAATGGTGTTGGTGCATTGATCAAATATGCCGTCCTCTTCCTTCAGGATTTCAGGGTAACGTCTTCGCAACCGTTGGGCTGAAAGCTGAATGGGGGTGAGCGGATTTTTGATCTCGTGGGCGATGCGTCTGGCAACCTCACGCCATGCCGCCATGCGTTGCATCTTCTCCAGCTTGGTCAGGTTGTCAAAGACCATTACAAAACCCAGAGAGTTGCCTTCCTCGTCTGCCAAGCGGGTAAAATTGACCAGTAATGAAAACTTTTCTTTAAGGATGCTGAGCTTCAAATGCTGCTCAATGGACGTCTTGCCGGTGATGTTTAATTCGTTGATAAAACCGCTGATGATCTCGGCATGTCCCTTGAGCAGGGCCTCCTGGTAGTGACGATTGAGAAAAAGGTCCTTGTTGATGTGCAGAAGCTTTTCGGCGAAGCGGTTAATGGTGGTGATTCGGCCGGAGTTATCCAGAGAAACAACACCGGCGGCGACATTTTGCAGGATGATTTCAGTGTAACGTCGACGCTGTTCTGATTCCTGAGAGCTTATCCTGAGGGCTCTATGTACTTCTTCCAGTCTGCTGTTGCTGAGATTAAGGTTGGTGGTCATGGTGTTGAATGAATCCACCAGCAACCCCATCTCGTCATCGGCTTTTTTCTCCAGAACAAAACCTAAATCTCCCCCGGCAACTCTTCTTGTGGCGGCAGCCAGTTTATCAATGGGGCCGGTAATCCCTTTGGCAATATAGAAACCAAACCAGATGGCAGCAAACACGATGAGCAGGGTGACGATGAGCAGGAGCGCAAGGAGCCAGAATTTGAAGGGCTTCTTCATGTATTTGAGCTGACGGTAGTCCTCTATACCCTGAGTGATAATAGTCATTCTCTTCTTGTGCTCACTCTTGATGAATCGTGTGGTGACCAGGATTGATTTTTGTGATGGGAGGCGAAGCATGGGGATCTCGGCAATGCAACGAATCAGCTCTCCTTGTGCGAGTTCCTGTACGAGGACAATCTTTTCATTTTTAGTTCGTACCTCGTGCAGAGTGTTAAGCGGGATTGTCGGCAGTGTCTGGCCGGTCAGCGCCGGCATGGAGGCGGTTATCTCCAGATGCAAATCATCAATGACCAAGGTAAGGCTGTCCGGGCCATCGGCGAGATGAGAAGTGATAATCTCTTGCAGAGATTTCTGGATGCTTTCCGCATTGTAGGGAGTGATTTCCTCTCTGGATAGAAGGTGTGCAATAAAGTCATTGTCTGTTTTTACCTGTTCTTTCCGCTCCTGAAGTACGGATTTTGCAAGTTCTAGTGATTCTTGCAATGATTGTTCAATATTGGTGTTAAACCAGTAGTCCATGCTGGTGGAGATGAATTGCAGGGCTACGAAAAAAAGCAGGGCGGATGGGACCAGCGAGAGACAGATGAACGATGTTACCAGCTTTGTTTTGAGCTTGAATCCGAGAAATTTCTGCCGGCTTTCAAAGAGGAGTTCTGCCAGATTGCGCAGGACCAGAAAAAACATGAGCAAGGCCAGCAATACATTGAGATTGATGATGCCAAAGAGGAGAATGTTACTGTTGATGGGTAACGTAATATCATTGGTGAAAAGACTTTTTTCCAGCCAGGTCAGGAGAGGAATAAGGCAGAGGCAGGTCAGGATAACCAGGCGGATAAGCCTTTTTTTCTGCAGACGCTGGGCCGGGTTCAGGGCAGGTCTTTCAGACGTTGGGTCCGGTTGTGGGTTGATTTGTGCTAAACTGTCCATGCGCACAAGGTCATTGCGTATTTAATAGGTGAATTCAATGGTGTGCCAGTCAGTTTCCACATTCCACCAGGAGACAAAGGGGACAATGTAATGAAGTTTCATGGGAAGAATCTTTTCATAAAGCATGGCCTTGAGTCGCAGTTGATAGGAACTGTCTGGTATGAGCTGGGATAGCTCAATAACCAATAAACCGTTGACCTCATTCATGGCCTTCAAGGCGTCGCTGATTTCTGAGAAGGATTCAGTTTTATGTTTTTTTTCATTGGTTTCAACCCGGTAATTTTCCTGCAGGGTGTCATAGGTAAGGATGTGTTGAAATTGCCTGGAGACAAGTTGCAGGTCGGGCCAGTTTTTCTCTGTCTTGTTTAGTTCCACTTGAAAGGTGAACTGGATGGGGATACCATTTTGTAATCCTTGCAGCATCTCTTCGGTAATGCCATTGTTGATAATGCCAAAAAGAAGAAGATGGGTCTTTGAGGTGGTGATTATAAGGTCGGAAAAATGGACATCTCCCTCTTCGCCGGCATGGGCATGAGTGCTCTGAAGTAAAAATAGCAGAGCCAGGAGGAGAAAAAAGAAGGAAAATTTACGGCACATAGGAATAAAAAAATAATAAGGTGGATTGACACACATTTCAAGATTGAATCTTTTCTGAAAATTATATGGATGGTCAGAATGTTTTTTTAATAAAAACTTACTTGATATTGTCCTATATGTCACTTGTTTGTTCCCTCATTCTTTGCTCTCTGAATCTGTTTGAGTGATGGCCAATTTCTTTAGGCCGGACAGGAAAAAATTGTTTGTTGCAGGAGGTCGAAGAGCATTGATTTACTTGACAAGATGCCATAGTGCTATTAGTTTGTGCATATGTTCATTAGCGTTTTGCGGTGCGAGAAGCCGGCAGAAGGGTGTTCCTTGTGCTGGAAAAGAATATAGGACGTTTAATTTAAAGAGGAAAAATTATGAACAGGAACGAAAATTTGTATCAGACGGAGAGCGCTAAGAGCGTTGCTCAATTTGCCAGTGATTTTGAGGCAGTTTGCGGCAAGTATGCATTTGTTGTGAACAACAGCGACAGCATGGATATGAAAAAAACTTTCAGTGCCCATGGTGGAGTCGTTCCTGATGATTTTGACTTGCATATGATGCAGGTCTGCAAACCCACCAAGGCCGATAAAAGCCTTACCGCCAATCCTGAACGTTCGATTTTGATGCCCAAATTTGTTATGGTTTTCACCAAGGAAGGAAAGACCCAGATTCGCTATATGAGCTACAGTGCAGCCGATATCGCCGAAATGGTCCCGGGTGATCCCAAGTTTCCAGAATCCCTGGCCGAGACCTTTGCCAAGGTCAGATCGATGATTGATGAGGCAAAATAGAAAGAGTCTGCTTGTGTATTTTTCGGAGTTGAAGGAAGAGGGCTCCCCTTTGGGTTGAAGACAGGGTTGATGAATCTTTTTTTACTTAACTTCATTGCGCGCAGTGTCGGATTTTCTTTTTGTCTGCTGATCAGTGAATGTCTGATTCAGGACCCTAGATGAGTCGTTTTATAAAGGCTTTTGTTTTTCCGGGAGGAAAATAATGCTGAAATTGTTGAATATTATTCAGAAAAATCTTGTTTATGTGATCCCTGTTGCCATGGTCCTGGGGGTCATCGGTGGAGGATATCTCTTTGATGCCAAGCCGTTGAAGCAGCTCATCATTCCCATCACTTTTGTTATGGTCTACCCGATGATGGCTACCCTCAATGTCAAGACCATCTTCAAAGGTAAAGACCTGAAACTGCAGGTGGTAACCCAGTTGATCAATTTTATCATTATCCCCGTTGTCGTCTATAGCATCGGCAAGTTCTTTTTTAGCGGTGCAGATCAGAAGTTCGGCCTCTGGGCAGTGGGGTTGTTTCTCATTGGTGTCCTTCCTGCCTCCGGTATGACTATTTCCTGGACAGGCTTTGCCAAAGGGAACAAGGAGGCAGCCACCAAGATGCTTGTCTTCGGGCTTGTCATTGGCGCCATGGCCGCTCCTGTTTATACCAAGGTTTTTATGGGGGCAACGGTTGATGTTGATATGCTGCATATGTTTCAGCAGATTTGTATCTTTGTCTTTGTCCCTTTGATTGCCGGGCTTCTTACCCAGAATTATCTTGTCAAAAAACATGGGAAAAAGGCATGGATGGAGGTCTATAAACCGAAATTTCCTCCATTTTCAGCTTTGGGTGTTACCATGATTGCCTTTACGGCCATGGCCCTGAAGGCCAAAAGTATTTTGGCGAACCCGGGAGATATCCTTACAATTTTGATTCCACTGGTTGTTTTTTATCTTTTCTCCTATGTATTTCTTTCGATCGTCGGCAAATTGTTTTTCCGACGGGAAGATGCGATTGCCATGGTTTTCGGTGTGGTCATGCGTGACCTGTCTATTGCCCTGGCCATTGCTATGACCGCCTTCAAGGCACAGGGGATGACTATCGCCCTCTTGATTTCTCTTGCCTATGTCATTCAGATTCAGTCTGCGGCCTGGTATATCAAACTGGTACCATGGATATTCGGGCCGGTATTGGATGAAAATGAGTAGAGGTGGAAGGAATTTAGAAAATAATGCTTCACCTTTCTCAACGGTTGATAAAAAAATCAGTGGTGAAATGGTGATAGTCAGTGATTACAATTACTGGAGGCAATATGAAGCAATCCCTGTTTAAAAAAATATTGTACGCAACAGACCTCTCTGAAACTGCTAAAAAGGCAGCTCGCTATGCGCTCAGCCTGGCCCATGAGTATGGGGCTGAACTCACTGTTGTCAATGTGGTTCCCGACCTGGTGGAGGAGATGTCTTCCGGAATGGGGTATGATCTGGTCAGCCATTTCGGCCAGGAGAAGTTAAGCAGTTTTTACGCAGAAGGGCTTGACGCGAGCAGAAAAAGTGTGATTGAACGTATTCACACCGTATGTGCAGAAGCAGGGAGTGAACTGGAAAACTGTGTAGTTGAGCCGAAGGTGGTGGTTAAAGTAGGGCATCCGGTTGAACAGATTGTGCAGACGGCGACAGAGGGTGGTTTTGATCTGGTGGTACTCGGAACCCATGGGCACAGCATGATCGATGACCTGCTTCTTGGCAGTGTGGCCCGGGGAGTCGTGAAAAAAAGTCCTATGCCGGTCTTGACAGTCAGATTGAAAGAATAAATTCTATTGAGAATCAGGTTCCTGCAGAGTAATGCGGGGACTCATAAGTGTGGATGAAATTTTTAAAAAAACCGGGATTCCCGGTTAAACAAGGAGAAATGAAAATGCGTATTGCTATTCCGACAAATAATCCAGGGGGCATGCAGGCCTGTCGTTCTGACCATTTTGGACATTGTGATGTCTTTACGGTTGTTGAATTGGATGATGATAAAAATATCAGGGCTGTGGAAATGATTCTGACACCTGAACATGGTGCCGGTGGATGTATGGTGCCGGTGAATACTCTGAGTGCCGCTAATGTGAATGTGATTGTGGTCGGTGGTATAGGAGCAAATCCTTTGCGGGGATTTAATAAGGTGGGTATTGATGTTTACTGGGCTGATAAAGGCAGCATTCCTGATGCCGCAGCAGTTATTGAACATTTTGTGGCGGGTAAATTACCAGTGATGCATGCTGATCAGGCCTGTGGTGGCGGCAGTAATTGCCATCATTGATTGAAGGTTTGATTTTTTAGTTCATTTGCAGTATATAAAGCAGCAATGTGTAATGGCAGTCTGTGTGTTGAAATGCATGCAAACTGCCATATTTATTTAGGAACCGTTAGTGCATGAACGTGCTTTTTTTTCGTTTTCACTAACGGCTCATATTACCGTTTTTGTCATCCAGATGATGATAGTATGTGACTAAAAACGCTTCTTTTAATAGTAAAATAACATGTCTCCAAGGCCAAAAAAAATACGACTTTGTCAGGGAAATTTCTGTGGCCGGGCCTTTAAACCAACCGGCACTCCTTTAAGTAAGCTTGATCGGTTAGAACTGTATCGTGATGAACTTGAAGCACTCAGGCTGTGTGATCGTGATGGATTAACGCAGGAAGAGGCTGGGCAGTTTATGGGGGTGTCACGGGGAACTATTCAGCGGATTATCACCGCTGCCAGAAAGAAGGTGGCCACGGCTCTCTCTGAAGGGAAGGCCCTTGTCTTTGTTGTTGATGATGAGGAACAGGAGGAACCGGCAACACCATAAGGACTTGGTTATGCTCAGTTGACTAAATATTCTCCCTCGTCTTATGGAATTCTATAGCTGGCCATTTTTCCATGAAGAAGTTCAGCATCCACTCATTCTGGGCTAAATAGGTCAGAAATCCCTCCGCGTCCCGGGCCAGCGCCGCCTGATTTTTTCTTTCAAATTCCGCCATCTTTTTTGAGTCTGTGCAGGTTACCCACCGTGCGGCTTGATAGTTAATCGGTTCATAGACAGCGTCTACACCGTATTCATTTTTCAGCCGGGCCATGGTGACTTCAAATTGAAGAACGCCTACTGCTCCCATGATATAATCAGCGCCGATGATTGGGCGAAAAACCTGGACTGCTCCTTCTTCTGCCAGTTGAATCAGTCCCTTCTGAAGTTGTTTCATCTTCAGGGGATTTTTCAGTAAGACCCGGCGAAAGTGTTCTGGGGCGAAGTTGGGAATGCCGGTGAATTTGAGCGGCTCCTTGGGGGTGAATGTGTCCCCGATCTTGATGGTGCCGTGGTTGTGCAGTCCGATGATGTCTCCAGGCCAGGCCTCTTCCACATTGGCCCGGTCCTGGGCCATGAAAATGGTGGCATTGGCCAGGGTGATGTCTTTGTTCAGGCGGTGATGGCGCACCTTCATGCCGCGGGTGAATTTACCGGAGCAGATTCGAAAAAAAGCGATACGGTCGCGATGCGCCGGGTTCATGTTGGCCTGAATTTTGAACACGAAACCAGAGAAGTCTTCCTCTGTGGGCTCCACCTCACGGGTTACCGCTGCTCTTGGGCTGGGAGGAGGAGCCAATTCTACAAAGGCGTCAAGCAGTTCCTGAACTCCAAAATTGTTGACGGCGCTGCCGAAAAAGACCGGGGTCTGATTGGCCTTTATATAGTGCTCATAGTCAAAGGGGTTGGCCGCTCCCGCCAGCAGTTCAAGGTCTGTACGCAGTTCGTCGGCCTGATGAGATCCCACCAGTTGGTCAAGGCGCGGATCGTCCAGGGAGTCAATGGTGATTCCCTGCTGGCCACGGGATTCCTGCCCCGGTGTGAAGAGATGGAGCTGCTTGCGATAGAGGTTATAGACCCCCTTGAAGGTCTTGCCCATGCCTATGGGCCAGGACATGGGGGCGCATTCGATCTGCAGTTTTTCTTCGATCTCGGCCAGAATGTCCAGCGGTTCCATCCCTTCTCGATCCAGTTTGTTGATGAAGGTGATCAGCGGCGTATTGCGCATGCGGCAGACTTCCATCAGCTTCTCGGTCTGAGCCTCAACCCCTTTGGCGTTGTCGATGACCATGATCGCTGAATCAACGGCGGTAAGCACCCGGTAGGTATCTTCGGAGAAATCCTGATGACCGGGGGTGTCGAGCAGATTGACCTCGTAATCCCGGTAAGTAAATTTCATTACTGAGGTGGTGACGGAGATACCGCGTTCCTGCTCAATGGCCATCCAGTCGCTGGTCGCACGTCGTTCTATCTTCCGCGACTTGACAGCCCCGGCCAGATTGATGGCGCCGCCAAAGAGGAGGAGCTTTTCGGTCAAGGTGGTCTTTCCGGCGTCCGGATGGCTTATGATGCCGAAGGTCCGCCGTTTGGCTACTTCCTGTTCAAGCTGTTTACTCATAATATTTAAGGTGCTCTTGTCTGGTGTTCTGGGGTTGGCGCAAGGTATACGTGTAGGAATAAAGAAAAAATACAATAGGTCTTTTTGACAGGAATGCAATGGTAAAAGGCATGGATGGGCCAATTTCCCCCCGGATAAACAGGGGGAGGAGGGGCAGAGATTCCCTCTATTCCTCAAACCAGTTATCAGTCGCTGGTAAAAAAGATATCACCATAATAAGCGATTGTCTCCTGGCCGCTGTTGTCGGTGTCGGTCATGATGGCTACGGCATCGATGTATCTGATCTCTGTGCCGAAGAATTCTTTGAGATCGCCAGCGATATCACGTTTTTCCTGATACCAGCTTGCTGTCTTGTCGGTGGATGAACGGAGGGCCAGCATCATGGCGCTTTTGCCGGCAAAGGCATTGGGCCAGCTTTTCCCTTTAGGCGAGGTGGAGGCCCAGACATAATTGATGGCCTTGGTCTGCCAGAAGAATAGTCCACCGTCAACGACCACATAGATCCGCGCCCCATAATCATCGCCTGATTTTGTCTGTTCATTAAGTGCCTGCAGGGTTTTGTCAACGCGCCACCTCCAGTTCAGGTAGGGGGTTTGTTGCAGATCGATGCGCTGCTTCTTGAATAGGCCGGATGCTGCCGCCTGGCTGGTGGCCTTGACGACTGTTTCCGTTCCATCCGTGACAAGCTGATACTCGGTCTTGCCGGAAAAGCTCTTTTCTTCCCATCCTTTCAGGCCGTCAGTTGCAAAGTCACCAATTGCTGTTTTCATAGGTTCGGTACCAGTGGCAGGGGTGGGGAACAGGAGCAAGAGTCCTACTCCATAACAGAGCAGAGAGGATGAGATGTTCATTTTGATGGGTACTTCTACGTTAAGTTCAGTGGACCCGCGCAGTTGCTAGTCAACTGGAACGATTGGTTGGCAAAATTATTTTTCTTTATTTTCCCAGATACTCCCTCCGAATCCTTTATGATCACGTACATAAAGGGTTTGCATTGAAGTATATGATCTGTTTTCTAAATCTCGATACTGAATTGTAATTGGCAATCGGGATTCATAATCAAGAATGTCTAAAGAATTATTAGGATTTACTGCATATGCGTAGAAAAATGTTTTCGCCTCTTCTCCATTTGCAAGTAATTGTATTTTTGAGCTTTTAAATAGATCATAAACCTCTTTTCTTTTTTCTTCAGAAACTGTTTTAATAAGTATTTTGTCAATATCAGTTTCTTTGGCCAGCAACTGAATTTCAGTTGCTGGCCTATTTCCACTATTTAATAGGACAAGATCAAAAAGAACTGTACCAATACCGCAACTATTTTCTCGTATGGCGGCAGACACTATTGGTCTGTGAGCTTGATACCAAAGTCTCCTCACCGTATAAGCTGACCAAAATGATATTAGCAATGCAATGACTGAAAATATTGTTCGGAATTCTTCCATTTGTCATCATGCCGTTAGTGTACTAGACAGAATGGGCTAATATTGTACTATGCAGACTCTGTCTATTATTGTTTAGTATGTTTTTTCTATCCCGCTGTCTTTTCTCAACTTATAGTAACCTTTCTAATTTCCTACCATTCAAAGCGGACGCTGCTATCAAGGGCGTCCACCTTGGCTATTTTCACCTGCACCATGGCACCCGGTTCCGGTGTCTGTCCGGCGGGGGCCGGGATGTCAATATCCAGCAGGATGTCGGTGAGCAGGAGGAAGATCCGTCTGGGGGTGGCATCAAGGACCAGGGCATTCATGCTGACTCCTTTTCTGGCCTCAAGGTATTTGAGGAGCCAGTAGCGGTGGCGCTGCTGTTTGACCGCATTGGCGGAAGCCAGGGTCCGGCTGATGACGGCGGTGAAGTCCTTGCACATCTTTTCATTGAAGCGCAGATCCTCTCGTCTGATCAGGGAGTGGAGCTGGTGCTGCATCAGCAGATCGAGGAGCCTTCTGATCGGTGAGGTGATGGTGGTATACTGTCCAACCCCCAGTCCGCTGTGGGGCTTAGCCTCCGTCAGCAGCTCGCCGCGGGAGAGTTGCTTGCGTTGCAGGCTGTTGAGGAAGAGGTCATTGTCCAGACCATGTACCAGCCGTTTACGGGGCGGCCCCTGGGCGCGGAAGAGTCCTGGTGCCATCCGGTCGGCAACGAAACGTGCCGCCTCGGTATTGGCCAGGATCATCAGCTCCGAGACCAGGGTACGGGCCGGGGTGTCGGTGTCGCTCAGGGTGACCTGGACAGTGTTGTTGCCATTGACCGAAATATTCACATCGGGAAAGGGGAGGAGGAGGGCACCTGCCGCCACTCGTTTGTCGCGCAGTTTGATGCGCAGCATGTTCAAGGTCTGCAGCTCCCAATCGTCTCTTTCGATCAGCTGGTCGGCTTCTTCGTAGGTGAGGCGTCTGGCCACTTTGATGATGGAGGGCTTGATCCGTACCCGCAACACCTCTGCTTCGGGTGACAGCAGAATCATCAGACTGATGGTGGCCCGGATCTCGTCCTGGATGAGGCTGCAGATCCCCTGGGAGAGATGGCGGGGCAGCATGGGAATCTGTCCTTCCGGAAAATAGAGGGAGGTGCCACGGTGCATGGCCTCCTGAAAGAGCGGATCTTCCGGTTTGACATAATGAGCGACATCGGAGATATGGACGCCCACCAGATAATTGCCATCCTCTTCCGTGACGCTCAGGGCGTCATCATAGTCGAGGGTGGTGGGACCATCTATGGTCATGGGCTGCAGGGAGGTGAGATCAATCCGGCCCTGATCGCTGAACAGGTCGGAGGTTCCCCGTTGCAGGAGCATTTCTGCCTGCTGTCTGGCAGCCAGGGAAAAGGAGGTGGGGATTTCCTGGCGGAGCAGGGGGATGTTCTCGTTGGCCTCCCAGATGCCGGCCTTTACCAGGAGATGAAAGGGGGCATGGGGATCATGGAGGCCTGCCATCTTGAGCAGTTCCCGGGCCGTGGCGGCCTGGGGGGCATCTCCTGCAAAGAGATAGAAGTCCTGGAGTACCGACAGGCACTGATCAAGGGCGGATTTGAGGTCGGCCTCGATGTCTTCATCCTGCATCAGCCTGGATATGGCTAAGGCGCCATTGTTCAGCAGGGCCTGTTTGCTCTGTTCCTTTTCGTGCTGGAGGCGGAGCTGTTCGACCTGCTCCCTGGTGTGGGCATGGATTTCTCCTTCCCGGAACTTGAAATATAATCGGTCGGAGAAGACGCTGCGGATAAATGCTGCCACCATGTTGTCGTCCGCCTCCGAGCCAAGGGCCAGTTCCGCCAGAAAGAGCGGCTCAAAGGCTTCTGTTTCCTCGTCCGCTGTCAGTTCCCAGATCTCCTCAAGATTGATCTCCTCCACCAGAGACTTGCGTTTGTCTGCGGCCTCCTGCAGCTGCCTGAGTATCTCTTCCCGGTCGCCGGATATGGAATGGGTACGTTTAGAGATATGCAGTACTCGAGAGAGGGGCAGGTTGATCTCGCGCCCGGTTTGGTTAATCAACCGCAACCGTTTCTCCTGAGCCTCGGTGACAAAGGCGCAGATAAACTTGCCGCCGTCCAGGTATTCGATGATTTTTCCAGCTGTTGTCATGAGAACGTTGAATGGTGAAAGTTGAATGGTAACTGTTAAGAAATTTCAATGGCCATGTTATTTTTTTACAGCGGCTTTACGGCCTGATTGTTTGCCAAAGGCGATAAGCGAATGACGAATTGAACCATATACTTTATAGTATTGTTTGCCGTTTTGAACACTTATATTCGCTCTGTACGCTAACTTTTTTAATGATGGGAGAATCGCTTTGTTATGATGGACCTGGATGAGAAACCAATACGTTCCGGGATGGTGGCCATTGTTGGTCCTCCCAATGCCGGCAAGTCAACCCTGATGAATGCGCTGCTGGAGCAGAAGATATCCATCGTCACCCCCAAACCGCAGACCACCCGCAACCGGATCCTGGGGATTGTCAATGCTGAGGGCTATCAGATTGTCCTCCTTGATACCCCTGGTCTGCATAAGGCCCGTGAGCCATTGAATCAGGAGATGGTGCGCATTGCCCTGGACAGTCTCCATGAGGTGGATGCGGTGATCTACATGGTTGATGTCTCCCTGCCTCTGCCCGATCGTCTGAAGAAGGAGAAGGGGCAGGAACTGGCCGGATATATGGAGCAGGTGAGTTGTCCGGTTATCCTGGTCTTGAACAAGGTCGATCTGCTGAACAAGGAAAAGCTGCTGGCCCTGATCCAGGCCTATTCCGAGATCTTTCCTTTTCATGCAGTCATTCCCGTCTCAGCACTCCATGGCGATGGAACGGACCGCTTGCTGTCCGAGTTGCTGCAGGTTTTGCCCATTGGGCCACGCTATTATCCTGAGGATATCCCCACTGATGCCACGGAGCGTTTTCTGGTGGCGGAGATTGTCAGGGAGAAGGTGTTTCTACTCACGGGGGAGGAGGTGCCTTATTCCTCGGCGGTGCTCATTGAATCATTCAAGGAAGACCCGGTGAAAGGGTTGATCACAATTCATGCTGCCATCGTGCTGGAACGGGAGTCGCAGAAGGGGATTGTTATCGGCAAGGGCGGCCTGAAACTGAAGAGCATCGGGACTGCCGCCCGTAAGGATATTGAAAAACTGCTGGATCAGAAAGTGCTGTTAAAGCTCTGGGTCAAGGTGCGGAAAAACTGGTCTCAAGACGAAAATTTCTTGAAGGAACTGGGATTTTAGGTGCCGTTGCTCAAGGAGCAACATCTTTTTCTTGCTCTCTGAGCCTACGCGAGTACAGGCTCTGATGCGGACAATTGGTCTGGCCGAGTATTTCACCTTTTATAACGGTGAGCGTCCGCACCAGTCGTTGGGACACAAAACGCCTGACGTCGTATATTAAACCGCCAAGGGAGGAGGGGCTGTGATTGAAGTTGAATGTGCAGCTTACACTCAGTGGATTATTGTCTTGACTCAGGGGGCCACTTTATCTTGTATCCTTTTTATGGCTTGGTCATCAGTTCCGTACTCAGGTAACGCTCCCCGGTGTCGGGGAGGATGGTGACGATGGTCTTGCCTTGATTTTCTTTTTTCCCCCCCAGTTGCAGGGTCGCCCAAACCGCGGCCCCTGATGAGATGCCGCAGAGGATGCCTTCTTCGGCGGCCAGGCGTCTGGCCGTTTCGATTGCGTCCTGATTGCGGACGGTGATGATGGTGTCCAGGATTGCGGTGTTGAGGATGGCGGGGACAAAGCCGGCGCCGATCCCCTGGATCTTATGGGGTCCGGCCGTGCCTCCGGAGAGCACGGGAGAATCAGCCGGTTCCACGGCCACGATCTCAAGCTGCGGATTTCTGCCCTTCAGCACCTCGCCCACACCGGTAATTGTCCCGCCGGTGCCCACTCCCGCCACAAAGATATCGATCTTTTCCCTGCATCCCGCCCAGATCTCTTCTGCTGTTGTTACCCGGTGGATGGCTGGATTGGCCGGGTTGGCAAATTGATTGGGCATAAAGCTGTTCATCTCCTTTTGCGCCAGTGCTTCGGCGGCGGCAATGGCGTCGTTCATGCCACCGGTCGCCGGGGTGAGAATAAGCTCGGCCCCCAGGTGGCGGAGCAGCATTCGCCGTTCCATCGACATGCTCTCAGGCATGGTCAGGATCAGCCGCAGGCCTCGGGCCGCGCAGATAAAGGCCAGGCCAAGGCCGGTATTGCCGCTGGTCGCTTCAATAATAGTGGTGTCGCTGGTAATCTTTCCATCCATGATCCCGGCCTCGATCATGGCATGAGCGATGCGATCCTTGACGCTGCCCATGGGATTTCTTGACTCCTGTTTGGCCAGGATTGTCGCCCGGCATCCCTGACTGATCCGGGGCAGGGTGAGCAGCGGGGTGTGGCCGATGGTGGTGGTGAGGGGACGGGCAGGGGAATTGATCATAAAGGGTGCCTCAGGTGTGCGGCCGCGTTACGCTTTCTTGCCGGAAAAGATAAGTTCTGGTCGTTTGAGCATCACCCTGGTGTCCGGCGGCACGCTTTCGGTGAGCCAGATATTGCCGCCGATGACCGAGCGTCGGCCGATCACCGTCTCCCCACCGAGGATAATGGCGTTGGCATAGATAATGACCTCGTCTTCAATGGTCGGATGCCGTTTGACGTGCTGGAGCGTGATCCCGGCATCGCGGGGCAGGGAGAGGGCGCCCAGGGTGACGCCTTGATAGAGCCGGACATTGTTGCCGATAATGGTGGTCTCGCCGATCACCACGCCGGTGCCGTGATCGATGAAGAGGCCGGGGCCGATGGTGGCGCCGGGATGGATGTCGATGCCGGTGAGGCTGTGGGCATGTTCGGTCATGATCCGCGGAATGATCGGCACCTGCAGGAGAAATAGCTCATGGGCCATGCGAAAGATGGAAGTGGCCAGCAGGCCGGGATAACTGAAGATGATCTCGTCGGCACTGTTGGTGGCCGGATCGCCGCTGAGGGTTGCCCGGATGTCTGCACCCAGGGTCTCGGTGAGTTGCGGCAGGGTCTTGATAAAGGCCAGGGCCAGACGGTGGCCGCGTTCCTCGCAGTGGGTGCAGGCGAGATTGGTACGTCTGCAGTCATGGCGGATGGCCATGGTGATCTGTTCGGTCAGGGCTTCGTAGAGTTCGGTTGTCTCCTTGCCGATGTAGTATTCCAGGTTGGAGGCGTGTATCTTTGTGCGGGTAAAATATCCGGGAAAGAGAAGTTGTCTGACCTGGTAGATGATATCGATAATGGCCCGGTGGGAGGGAATAGGCACCGGGCCGATGTGGTTGAAACAGTCTTCGGTCTGCCAGGAGGCGACCAGTTTTGTGACGACTTCCGGGATTCGGTCGTGCAGGCAGATGCTGTTGTCCTCATCCTGACTGCAGGCATCAGGGGAGGAAGGGGCGGCCTGCTTGCCTTGTGCTGTTGCCATGGGGACTCTCGTTGATGGGTGGTGGATAGCGGCCTATTTATTTTCCGTTGACTTCTTTCCCTCTGGGGGATCGATCTCTTTTGTGAGCTCTGCGATGAGATCACGTACGGATTTGCCGTTGGCCGTGGTCGCGTCGGGGTTGATGTTCAGCAGTTCCTGCCAGCTCTGCAGGGCCTCGGTGACTCGACCGAGATCGGAAAAGAGGACGATTCCCTTGTTCAGGCGGGAGGCCTCATGCCGGGGATTGGTCCGGATGGCCTGGTCAAAGACCTCTAAGGCCTTATCGGCTTGCTGGTCGCGTTGATACATGACGCCGAGGTCGGTCAGGATGTCGGCATTGGCCGGCACAAGAGCGAGGGCATGGGTGTAGGCATTTATGGCTTTTTTAAATTGATGAGTGTCGTAGAAAAGATTGCCAAGCCTGGTCCATGACTCACCGTTTTCGTGGTTTTTTGCGACTTCTGCCTCAAGTGCCGCAATGGCTTGGGCCTGCTCATTGCTCAGGGTCACGCCTTGCTGTTCCTGGACGTTCGTCGGCTGAGCGGCTGTTGTCTTTGATGGACCGAGCTTGTAAACGGTAAAGATGGTTCCTGTCAGAAATCCCAACAGAAACGTGATGGCAATCGCTATCAGCATGGTCTCTTGCTTTACTGTTTTTCCGGCAGTTGTCATGGATGTTTCCTGGTAATTATTGGTCTGATTGCGTGCGGAGAAAAAAACATTTTTCGTTTGTGTTGTGGTGTGACATTGTTGTAGACTCGATAAGTATCATCAATAAAGTATAAATATAAGCGACTCCCTGTTGTAAAGCAAGGAGGTGGCTCTGGCTTTTTGATGGTCGTTGCTCAGAGCTTGTTGTCACGAAAGGAAGATCGACTACGGGGGAAGGATTGGATTTGTTGAGATGGGGAATCGTAACTCTGGTATGGCTGGTGTTGACTGTCAGCGGATATCCAGTGATTGCTGCCGATACCAGTATGGTCTTTGTGGAAAAATGTGGTGCATGCCATAAAAGAGGGACTGCTGTGGCACCGATAAATCCTGCGGATAAGGCAGGGCTTGTCTGGGTGAAATATTTTCAGCGTAAGCGGCATCCCGTGGAACTTAAATCAAAGATAAACGAAGATGAAATGATCATAATCCTCGATTATTTGAAGGAACATGCTGCCGACAGTGAAGTGCCGGTTGCTGCCGCTATTCCTAAATAATATATGTGTCTTATGAAACAAGAAAAAGGCAAAGAGCTCAGCAGGTCAGGGGGTACGAGGAGAGGAATGATGAAACAGATTCTGGTTGGCACAGGAGTGATGGTTGCCATGGCAGCTCCTGTCCTTGCAGGCAGCGAGACGGTCACAATTCCTGTTGAAGATTATCAGGCGATTCTCCACCGGTTGGATGCCCTGCAGCAACGGGTAGAGTTTCTGGAGGCAAAGCCAGCGGTCGCTCAGACAAATGAAAAACGAGTTGTGAAGGTCGAGCAGGATGTTAAAACCATTTATGATGGCTTGGACGAGATTGAAACCCGGCAATTACAGAATAAAATAAATCTTGGAACGGAGCTGAGATCCAGGGTCGACTCCTATGTGGTCAAGGATTATCCCTTGGATGGTAACAGGGTGAGCGACGCTAATAACTGGAGCAGTCGTTTTCGTATTAACATGGATGCGGCATTTACCGAGACTCTTTCTTTTCATGGTCGATTGGCCATGGTTAAGAATTGGGGGGACAGTGATGACGCAACAGCCAGTGGGATGTTGAATGATGCCAATCGGGCTCATCAGCCGAGTTCCAGCAATCTCTGGGTTGATCGGGCCTATGTGGACTGGATACCTGAAGGGCTTCCTGTGCCGCTGGCTGTCACCATAGGACGACAGCCCTCAACAGAAGGCCCTCCTTTTGAATTCAAGGAAAACAGGCTTCGCCAATCTACCTATCCTGCCCTTTTGTTTAACGGGGAATCGGATGGTATTGTTGCCACCCTTGGGCTGGAACGGTATACGGGGATTGCCGAAATGGGTCTGCGTTTTGGCTACAGTAAATTCTACCATAGCGACGATGATATTAATAGCGGCAGTGCCTTTCCCTTTCTTGATGATGGAGAGGCTGGAGACTCCAACGTCTTTGGTGTTTTATTTGAGTCGGAGATCCCGGGTCTGCCGGACAGTCTGGCAGTCCTCAGCTATGCCGTGGTACGGGATCTTCCTTTCGCTATGACCGGTCCGACGTTCGATGAGATTGCAGGGAACCCCGCAAATATGGATCTGGGCGATATGAAAGTCTGGGGGGCCCAGATTCAGGTCCGCAATATTGTGGATAGTGGTACGGATCTTTTCTTCTCCTATGGGGGAAATGAGAGCAGCCCTAACGGGACAGCGCTGTTCCATTATGGCCTGCTCTCCTCTGATGGTCTGGAAACAAAGAGAGGTGCTTCTGTGTATACCGGCGCCCGCTATACCATTCCTTTTGAACCGCTGAACCTGCCGAAAATCGGATTTGAATTTAATCATGGGTCCCAATACTGGTTCAGCATGACAATGGAGGGGACAGATATTTTCAACAAATTGGCAACCCGTGGTAATGTCTACGATCTCTACTATATCCAGCCGGTGAATCAGTATCTGTTCTTTCGGGCAGGATATATGCACGTTTCTTATAATTATACCGGCAGTGGTTTCTATGTAGGAGAACCTGTTGCTACCGACGCAGCACTTGATACGTATTATCTTTTGATGGATGTTCGTTTTTGATTTCAAACGCTGAAGTGATATCTCGATTATTGTATATTCTGTCCGGGAGGAACATCTTTTATGAATGCATTAGAGAATGACAAAGGGCGGCATCCCCTGTTTGACTGTGATTGTGCCAGTCTCTTCTTTCCTACCACTTCTGAGGATATCAAAAAAAATATCCTGCACCATGTGATGAGCTTTCAAGGACGGGATCCCCAGCGGGCAGGCGAAAGTGATATCTATAAGGCCGTTGCCTATACCCTGCGTGATATCATGGTGGAAAAATGGATTGCCACTCAGAAAGCCTCCTATGCCAAGGGGAAAAAACGGGTTTATTATCTCTCCCTCGAGTTTCTCATAGGTCGTACCCTTGGTAACAGTATGATTAATCTGGGGATTTATGATGCGGTGCAGCAGGCGGTGGAAGAGCTTGGCTTCGACATGGATCTGCTCCGGGAGGAAGAGGAGGACGCGGCCCTTGGTAATGGTGGGCTGGGGCGACTGGCGGCCTGTTTCATGGATTCCATTGCCACCTTGAAGATCCCGGCCTATGGCTACGGCATTTTGTATGAATATGGTCTTTTTAACCAGCAGTTGATTGATGGGTATCAGGTGGAAAGTCCTGACAGCTGGATGCGCTATGGCTCACCTTGGGTCTTTGAACGTACCATGCCTGTTTTCCCCGTCCATTTTTATGGCCGGGTCAGCAGTTACCTGGATGCGAACGGGAATTATCGAGCTCAATGGCTGGAGACGGAAGAGGTTATGGCCCTCCCCTGTGATATCCTGGTGCCAGGCTATCAGAACGATCATGTGATCAATATGCGACTGTGGGCGGCCCGAGCCTCCCGTGATCTGGATTTGAGTTTTTTCGGCAGGGGCGATTATATCGGAGCGGTGCAAAATAAAGTGAGTTCCGAGACCATCTCCAAGGTGCTTTATCCGCCGGATCATAATCTCGCCGGTCAGGAATTACGGTTGAAACAGCAGTATTTCTTTGTGGCGGCTACCTTGCAGGACATCATGCGTCGCTACAAGAAGAAGTATTCAGATTTTAATACCTTCAGTGATATTATTGCCGTGCAGTTGAATGATACCCATCCGGCCATTGCCATTCCGGAGCTGATGCGGCTTTTGCTTGATATTGAAGGCCTGAGCTGGGAAAAGGCCTGGGATGTCTGTACCAAGACCTTTGCCTACACCAATCACACCCTCATGCCCGAGGCCCTGGAAAAATGGCATGTGGGTCTGCTGGAAGAGGTGCTGCCCAGACATCTGGAGATTATCTACGAGATCAATCGCCGTTTCCTCGAACAGGTTGCTTTTGCGTATCCTGGCGATACCGGCAAATTGCGTGAAATGTCCATTATTGTGGAAGGGGATGAAAAAAAGGTGAGTATGGCTCATCTGGCCATTGTCGGCAGTCATTCGGTGAATGGGGTAGCCAAATTGCATACCCGCCTGTTGAAGGAGAAAATTTTTAAATCCTTTCATCAGTTTTTTCCCGGTAAGTTTAATTCCAAGACCAATGGTATTACCCCGCGGCGCTGGTTGTTGAAGGCCAATCCCCGGCTTGCCGAACTGGTCAGCAGTAAGATCGGTCCTGAGTGGATCACTGATCTTGATCACTTGCGAGGGTTGGAACAATGGGCTGATGATGTTGATTTTCAGACAGAGTGGCGGTCGATCAAACGTGCCAATAAGGAGCGGCTGGCAGCTTTTATCCATAAACATTGCGGGCTCGAGGTGAGTCTGGATTCCATGTTTGACATCCAGGTGAAACGTATCCATGAATATAAACGGCAGTTGTTGAATTGTCTGCATGTGATCACTCACTATCACCGGATACTCAGGCGACCTGATCTTGATCTTGTCCCGCGAACAGTTATCTTTGCCGGCAAGGCGGCGCCAACCTACTGGAAGGCCAAACTGGTTGTCAAGTTGATCAACTCTATAGCCGAGGTGGTCAATAATGATCCACGGGTGGGATTACGTCTGCGCGTTGTTTTTCTTCCCAATTATAACGTCTCTCAGGCTGAGGTGATCATGCCTGCGGCTGATCTGTCCGAGCAGATATCCACTGCCGGTACCGAGGCCTCCGGAACAGGCAATATGAAGTTTTCCCTTAATGGTGCACTCACCATTGGAACACTTGACGGGGCCAATGTTGAGATTCTGGAGGAGGTGGGAAGGGAAAATATTTTTATCTTTGGTATGACGGCAGAGGAGGCAGAGTATGAGAAATTGCATGCCAGCCGCACGCCCCAGGCTGTCTGTCGGGATAATGAGGAGATTGGTCAGACCATTGACAGTCTGCAGGACGGTTCTTTCAGTCGGGGAGACAAGGAGTTGTTTCGACCCCTTGTTGACAGCCTGCTTGATCAGCATGACCCCTATCTTCTTCTTCTCGATTTGGAATCATATCTCGCATGCCAGGATCAGGTGAATGAGGCTTTTCTTGACCATGTGGCATGGACCAGGAAGTCTGTGTTGAATGTGGCACGGATGGGGAAATTCTCTACTGATCGGACTATTAAACAGTATGCCAGAGAAATCTGGGGGGTTCCGGTGGATGAGGATTAGGGGCGGTTATGGATGTTGTTCTTTTCAGCGGCTTAGTCAAAGGGGAGTTGATATCTGGAGTTGTTTTCTGTCGGCCCGGTTTTGCATGATGTGACTTGACCTTGGAGTGAATATCAGGTATCTAGAAGACGCAATAAAAACAACTATCTCAAGATTGCGGCTGGCTTTTACATGATGGAAACATTGTCATGCAAACAGTGCTGCCGGTCAGTTGTAAGGTGTTGATTATAAAAGTGATAAAAAAAAGGGTCACAAGTTGAATAACTTGTGACCCTTTGAATTTACTGGAGGCGGCGAGCGGATTTGAACCGCTGAATCATGGTTTTGCAGACCAGTGCCTTAGCCGCTTGGCTACGCCGCCTTTTTGAGCAGACTTAAATAAGCATGCGAGCCACTTTATACCACAGTTTGTTTTTTTGACAAGGGGAAAATAGGGAAAATGGGTATGGATATCGATTCACTGGCGCAGAAGAATAAGCAGGAGCTCTCTTGTTTCGAGCAGATACTGGGCTATCGTTTTACTGATCTGCGTCTGTTGCAGAAGGCCCTGATTCACTCCTCCTTTGCCTTTGAGCATTCCTCCCCGGGTCAGAACAATGAAACTCTGGAGTTTCTGGGTGACGCGGTTCTCGATCTGGTGATCGGTCATAGCCTCATTAAATGTTTTCCTGAAATGCGCGAAGGGGAGTTGACCAAATTGCGTTCCGTGCTTGTCAATGAAAGCCATCTGGCTACCATGGCAAGAGATGTGGAACTGGGTAAGTTTCTCTGTCTTGGCAAGGGTGAGGACGCCTCTAACGGCAGAAATAAATCATCCATCCTGTCCTGCGCCTATGAGGCAGTGGTCGGTGCTGTTTTTGAAGATGGTGGATACGAGACGGCAGAACACTTTGTGTCACGTTTTTTTGTCCCGGCCTTTGATGTCAAAAGGGAGGAATTGTTGATCGCCGATGCCAAAAGCCGGTTGCAGGAGGTCTTGCAGGAGCAGTTTAATGAGGCGCCTTCGTATCGGCTGGACATGGATGAGGGGCCGTCTCATCAGAAGGTGTTTACGGTATCAGTGATTTTTCGCGAGATTGTCTTTGGCACCGGTTCTGCCGGTTCCAAGAAAGAGGCAGAGCAACGGGCTGCAGCCAGCGCCCTTGCTGATTATGATCTGATGATCTCTCGTTTATGAGAGAACGATTGTGTAATATGATTCAAGAATGGAGAAGATTGTGGATGGAGTGAAAAAAACCGGCCTGCGCCGCATTGTCAATGCTGCAGGTTATTCCTTGTGCGGCCTGAAGGCGGCCTGGCGGACGGAGGCGGCATTCCGCCAGGAAGTCATTCTGGTGGCATTCCTGTTTCCGCCGGCACTTCTGCTGGGGAAGAATGGTGTGGAGCGGGCCCTGCTGATCAGTGTCTGTATGGTGGTGGTGGTGGCTGAGCTGTTGAATTCAGCGATTGAAGCCGTGGTTGATCGTATTGGGCCGGAGCATCACTCCCTGGCGGGGGCGGCAAAGGATATGGGGTCTGCCGCAGTTTTTGTCAGTCTTGTCATGGTGGTAATAGTATGGGGTGTTCTTCTCTATGAGCGTTTTTGTTAGTTTCTTTTGTAAGAGTATTGCGTCGGAATGAGTCAGATTATGGACAACAATAAGCCCCTTGAGCGCTCTTTTCGTAAGCGGGCCATGGCCTATGTTCTGCATCCGAAGATGAACAGTATCCAGTTGACTCTGGTGACCTCTGTGTGTCTGGTTCTCTTCTATAATAATGGTTTCTGGACAGAGATCCTGGATATTGCAGCAAATTCTCAGCAGAATCGGTTTTTTCTCGGATCCATATTTATTCTTCTTGTTGCCTTTATCAATTGCTGTCTTTCCCTGGTCAGTTTTAAGTATATTCTGAAACCCTCTCTGCTTTTGATTCTCTTGATTGCGACCTTTGCGGCGTATTTTACCAAGACGTATGGCATTCTTATTGATCAGTCCATGATCAGCAATGTCCTGGCGGCAGACCTGGGGGCTGTCTCTGAACTGTTTAATATCAAGATGCTCTATTATGTGGTCGTGCTTGCTGCACTCCCATCTTTTCTGGTCCTGCGTGCTGAGATTCGATATAAGAGTTTTGTCAAAGAGCTGTTTATGGTCTTGGGAACCGTGCTCACCAGCATGGCGGTCATAGTGGTTATTCTGGTGCTCTTGTATAAGGATTATATCTCACTGGGAAGAAATTATAATTATGTGCGGCACCTGATTAATCCGGTCAGTTCTGTCTATGAGGTGATTGCTTACGTAAAAAGGACAGTGAGCAGTGGTAAGGTAGTGGTCAGGCCCATTGGTGAAGATGCAAGAATGGAAAAAACGTGGCAGGAGAGAGGCCGCAAAAATCTGGTGATTCTGGTGGTAGGTGAGGCGGCTCGAGCCCGTAATTTTTCAGTAAATGGCTATGATAGACAAACCAATCCGTTTCTGGAGCAGGAGGATATCCTGAGTTTTACTAATGCCTATTCCTGCGGGACAGTATCTTCAACCTCTGTGCCCTGCATGTTCTCTCATTTTGATCGGAGTTCCTTCAGTGATGCCAAGGCGGAGCGTCACGAGGGACTTTTGGATGTCTTTGCGCATGCGGGAATTCAGGTCTTATGGCGGGAAAATAATTCCGGCTGCAGAGGGGTGTGCAGCCGGGTGGAAACAGAAGTTCTGACAAATCTGCAGACAGCTGATTTTTGTGCATCTGGTGAGTGTCAGGATATGATTCTGCTGCAGGGACTGCAGCAATATATCAATCAGGCAGGCAAGGATACCTTTATTGTCCTCCACCAGAAAGGGAGTTACGGGCCGGGATATTATCGGAGATCGCCCCCGGAGTTTAAGGCCTTTCTTCCCGAATGTACTACCAATCAGCTTCAGGAATGCCGGACCCGGGAACTGATCAATGCCTACGACAACACGATTCTTTATACCGATTATTTTCTCGATCAGGTTATTGACCTTCTGAAGAAAAATAGCGCCGAGTTTAACACCGCCATGCTCTATCTCTCTGATTACGGTGAGTCGCTGGGAGAAAAGAATATGTATCTGCATGGGCTTCCCTATGTGATTGCTCCGGATGAGCAGAAACATATTCCTTTTATCCTCTGGCTGTCAGATACTTTTTTTGCGAGCAATGGCCTGGATAAAAATTGTCTGCAAAGAAAGGTCAATGCTCACCTGTCTCATGACAATCTCTTTCATTCCGCCCTGGGTCTGATGGGGATCAGGACGGCGATGTACGAGAAGGATCTGGATATCTTTGCCGACTGTAAGCAGTAGTTTTTTTCCTTTTGTGTTTCTTTGGATATGCCTTTAGTTATTCCTGTTTTTATTCCGCATCAGGGTTGTCCCCGGCAGTGTCTTTTTTGTAATCAGCACTCGATTACCGGTGAGGACGACCACCGGGAGAAGGTCGTCTCTGTGGCGGCAACCATCCGGGAATGGCTTGCGCGACCTCGGCGTCAGGCGCAGGGTAGAGGTGTTTTGCAGGAGTCAGTGGAGGCGAAAGAGTGGCCACAGGTACAGGTGGCGTTTTTCGGAGGCTCATTTACCTGCCTGCCAAGGGAGCGTCAGGAGGAGTTGCTGGCGGAAGTCCAGCCCTTTATGGTATCTGGTCAGGTGGATGCAATCAGGCTCTCGACCCGCCCTGATTGTGTAGACAGAGAGGTGTGTTCCTTCCTGCTGTCTCGGGGAGTGCGTATTGTTGAGCTGGGTGTGCAGTCTCTGGACGATCGTGTCCTGCAGGCATCCAGACGCGGTCATGATGCGGATAGCTCCAGGCGGGCCATTGCCTGCTTGCAGGAGGCTGGGATGGAGGTCGGGATTCAACTCTTACCGGGCCTGCCTCTGGAGACGACGGTTTCCTTTCTGCGGACAGTACGGGAGGTGGTTGCCCTTGCTCCTGCCTTTGTGCGTTTATACCCCGTCCTGGTCGTGGAGCCGTCGGGGCTTGCGGAAATGTACCGGCGGGGTGACTACCGGCCCTTGTCCATGAACCGGGCCATTGCCTTGAGCTGTCGGGCTAGGAATATTCTGGAGAAGGCGGCAATACGAGTGGTGCGTATCGGCCTGCAGCCTTCACCTGCGCTGGAGCGCGAGCTGCTGGCCGGTCCTTATCATCCTGCCTTCGGGGAGCTGGTTGTGAGCAGGATCTGGCTGAAGAGAATCAGAGCCTTGTTTGCTGCCTGCCCTGAGCACAAGCGGTTGACAGTACGGATATCCCCCCGTGACCTCTCGGCAGTTGTCGGGATGAAACGAATAAATATGCAGCGGTTTGAGCGGTTGGGGGTTGCCGACAGGTTGGAACTTATAACGGATGTGAATATGAAACGAGGAACATTGCTTTATGCTGTCAATTAATCATCTGGATGTCCGTTTTGGCGAGAAACATCTCTTTAAGGATATCTCCCAGCGGGTCCATGCCGGGGACCGGATTGGTCTGGTCGGGGTTAACGGGGCCGGGAAATCAACCCTGCTCAAAATCATGGCTGGAGTCTCTGCCTGTGATGACGGGGTGATTACCAGATCCAAACATTTTTCCGTGGGGTATCTTCCTCAGGAAAGCAGCGCCCTGGTCTCGAACAACACCCTGTACCAGGAGGCGGAGAGTGCCTTTGATGAAATTCTGACCCTGCAGCAGGAGGCCGATTTCCTCCATGATCAGTTGGCAGAGATGACTGATCATAATTCCGAGCTCTTTACCGCCATGATCGAGCGGCAGGGTGAATTGCAGCATCAACTGGAAGGGCATGATGTTTATACCATTCGGGCCAGGGTGGAAAAGGTGCTGCTTGGCCTCGGCTTCAAACAGACGGATATGGACGCCCCGGTGACCAGTTTTTCCGGAGGATGGGTCATGCGCCTGATGCTGGCCAAGATGCTGCTGGTGTCGCCTTCTCTACTGCTTCTTGATGAGCCGACCAATCATCTAGATCTGGAGTCCCTGACCTGGGTAGAGGATTTTTTTCGCTCCTGTCAGGGGGCTATGGTGATTATCTCCCATGACCGGACCTTTCTCGACAAGATCACCAAGACAACCTGGGAGCTGAGCCTGGGCAGGCTTTCGGTCTATAAGGGAAACTACTCCTATTATATCAAGGAAAAGGCGGAGCGGCGGATTATCGAAAAGGGGGCCTATGATAATCAGCAGGCCAAGATCAAACAGACCATGCGTTTTGTTGAGCGTTTCCGGGCTAAATCCACCAAGGCCAAGCAGGTGCAGAGCCGGGTGAAGCAGCTTGAAAAGATAGACGTGATTGAGCTCTCCGACGATGAGCAGCAGATTCGCTTCACCTTTCCGCCTGCTCCTCCCTCTGGTCGTGATGTGCTGCAGATTGAGGGTTTGAGCAAAAGCTATCAGGGGCGGCAGATCTTTTCTGATGTGAACCTCCAGCTGCAGCGGGGGGACAAGGTGGCAGTGGTGGGGGTTAATGGCGCCGGCAAGTCAACTCTGGTCAAGATCATCGGTGGTCAGCTGGAGTATGACGCGGGGGAGATCAAGCTGGGCCATAATGTACAGCTTTCCTATTTTGGCCAGCATCAGGCCCAGGAGTTGTCTCCCACTCTCTCTGCCCTGGAGACGATGGCCCTCTCCGGCGCTGACCTGACCATCACCAGGATGCGTTCTCTGCTGGGGGCCTTTCTCTTCAGGGGGGAGGAGGTGGACAAGAAGGTGGCAGTGCTGTCCGGAGGTGAAAAGAGTCGCCTGGCCCTGGCCAAGATGATCGCCAAACCCGCTAACCTGATGCTCCTTGATGAGCCCACCAATCATCTGGATATCAGTTCCCAGGAGGTGCTGCAGGAGGCCATGGCCCAGTATGACGGCTGTATCATTGTTGTCTCACATAATCGTTATTTCCTGGACAGCTTCATTAATAAAGTGCTGCTGGTGCGTGATGGTCAGGTTACCCTTTATGAAGGGAACGTGACCGAATATCTGCGCAAGGCAGCCCTGGAGGACGAAGAGAAGAGCCCGGCGTCTGAGGTCGTCACGTCTGCCGAGGCCGGCGGCGTTGAACATTCACGGGAATCCAAAAAGGAAAAGCGGCAGCAGGAGGCCCTGGAGCGCAAGGAACGCAGTCGTAAGCTTTCTCCCTGGAAGAAAAAGGAAGAAGAAGCGGAGAAGCAGATTGCCAATCTGGAAGGCCGCAAAGAAGAACTGGAGACCCGGATGGCCGACCCTGCACTTTATAGTGATGAGGAGGCCTGGGCCAGGACCAGCAAGGAATACGAGCAGTGTAAAAATCAGTTGGAGCGCTGGTACGCTCAATGGGAAGAGGCACAGGAAGAGATTGAATCTATCGAAGCTGGGTGATTGACTCCTGTTTCCTTTTAGAAATCAGTGTCTTTGTTTGTTGTTCCCATGTTCTTTGCCCCTAGAGTTCATTGGCATACCTTTTGTTCAGGACCTTCATAGTGAGTGTACTTTGAGCTGCGGTATCTAAGGGCCGCGGCAAGAATAAAACATCCCGTCTTGCTAGTCTTTTCAGTCAGTCGCTCTTTGTCCATCCATGGAGCGAGCGACACTGGGCCATCCATGGCCTGCGTCTTCTTCGTCACGAAAAGAGTTTCATAGCCCTGCTATGCGCCTCTTTTCGCTCCTCGAATATGACTGAAAATCCAGCGCAATACGGAACAACTTATTCTTGCCGAGTCCCTAATTTCCCTTAGGTAAACCCCCGGCTTTGCCGGGGGACAATAAAAGTTTGACGATTCCAGCAAAATAGAGAAGCCTCCAATTCCGTGAACCGGTCAAAGTCACGAAAAAGGAGGCTTCATGAACGACATACAATGTTTAAGTCACACGAAATGGGATTGCAAGTACCATGTTGTGTGGATTCCAAAATATCGGAGGAAAATTTTATACGGGCAATTGCGCCAGAATCTTGGAGAGGTATTTCATGAGCTTGCTCGTCAAAAAGAGAGCAAGATCGTGGAAGGCCATTTGCAGCCTGATCATGTCCACATGTTGATATCGATTCCGCCCAAATATTCAGTGTCTCAAATAGTGGGGTATATAAAAGGCAAGAGTGCAATTCATATTGCTCGGACGTACCTTGGGCAGAAGAAGAACTATACTGGGATGCATTTTTGGGCACGCGGATATTTTGTTTCAACAGTTGGTGCCGATGAAGAAATCGTAAAAGCATATATTCAGGATCAGGAAAAAGAAGATCACCGTGTAGAACAGTTGTCATTGTTTAAATAGGCGACCACCGAATGGTGGTCAGAGAATCTTTTTAACATACCGCTTTGAGCGGTTCACAATCTTTTATGCCACCGGCTTTGCCGGTGGTCATTCACTTTTTTCTGATATTTTCTCGATGGGTCCGGATGGTACCCGTTGACACCTGGAGAAGAATGGCAATTTCCTTAGTTGTTTTCTTCTGTTTTATAAGGTTGATCACTCTGATTTCTGTTTCTGTGAAGGGGGTGTGATTGAATGTCCTGCCACGACGGTCGTGAATGAACAAGTTTTCCAGATTCATCGTCATGATATCCAGATAATGTTGCTGGACTTCCGGTAAGGGGGTCTGTTTGATTTTTTTAAGATAAGGTTCGATGTCATTAAAAAAACGGGTGGCAAGAGAGCTTGCCAATTCGTTCTTTTCTATGTCCCTTTGCCGGAGAATGATCCGCAGGGCGGCGTTTGCTTCCACGAGTTCTTCCTTTTGCTGCTGAACCTGCTCCAAAAGCGTATCCTTCTGACGATTCAGCTCTCTTTCAGAAAGATGTCGTTTGGAAATTTCTTGCTGCAAACTTTGCAGCAAGGCCCTTTCTCTGGTGACGCGTCTGATTTTTGCCTTGATTTCATTCAAGGTAAAAGGCTTCGTCATATAATCGGCAGCGCCGGCTCGAATTACATCGATAAGGCCATATTTCTCACTGTATCCGGTCATGGCGATAACGGCTGTCCCGGGGTGATGCTCTTTGATGTGAAGGATCAGCTGCAATCCGTCTACGTGCGGCATATTCATGTCCGTGAAGACCAGGGGAAAAGAGTCTGCTGTGAGCTTTTCAATAGCATCCAGCCCGTCTACAGCCAGTGTGGGGGTAATGCCAAGTGTGATAAGAACCTTGCTCATGAATTGCAGGATGTCAGGATCATCCTCAACAATAAGAACCGGGGAAGGCCATTCTTCAGACGTGGTGTTTTTCATTTGTTTCTTCATGGCGAAGGAGGCACTGATCAATAGGATATTCATTACACCGGGGACAGAATGAATTTCGGAGTCTCGCAGGCTCGCTTACCTGCATACAGCCGCAAAATAAATTCAGTCCCCTTACGTCGCTCGCTACATCGATCATAGGGGACAGATTTTTTTTCGTGGCTGTTTACGAAAATGATGTCCCCGGGCTTGCAAGAATGTCATTTCGACCATCTGGAGAAATCTTAATAGTATCCAATGGTTGA
>JBDRQE010000068.1:0-51815 GCA_043826415.1 Pseudomonadota bacterium | reverse complement strand
ATCTTCGCCTAAGCTCAATACCGGCGAATGCACATATAAATACATGCATCCTTTGGGATCGTTTGCTGTTTGCTGCTATTCAGTTTTCAAGGATCGTTCATACCGTCTCATCCTGCAAGACGGACACGCGGTCAAGGCCGCAGCGAAGATGTTAATCTAATCAAATCCAAACAACCTGTCAATAACTTTCTTCCCCAGGCCCTTCGTTTTATTCTCATGCTTCTACTACTCTTCCCAACTCTTCCTTAAGAAAAGCTTCTGCTTTTTTCCGCTCACCCAAGGACCGCGGCAAACTACTCAATCAACGGTGCGCTGTCAATGAAAAAATGATCTAAAATTTAACGGCATGCTCTTTATCCCTTTTTGCCATTTTTTAGAGTCCTCCCGGTTAATCTCTATGAAAATAGTTTGCTTTTAGTCTGTATAAACCGTAACATAGCACTTGATTATTATCAGCTTAATGAAACAGCGCCGTATAACACTCCCCTTTCACCTCTTAAACGCACAGCCTCATGACTGACAAGAAACAACTCCTTTGCGCCTTACCTAAAATTGACGAATGTCTGGCAGGCTTAGCAGATAAAACAGAATCGGTTTCACTCCAACTTGTGAAATTTGCAGTGCGTCACTGTATTGACGCTGAACGACAACGTATTTTAACAAATGACCCAGACTGCAAGCTTTTGAGTCGAGAACAATGGGATGAGCGGCTCCTTGAGGCGATTACCCTAAAAAACCAGATGAATCTCCGACGAGTCATGAATGGCACCGGTGTTGTCATTCATACCAATCTTGGTCGCTCACTTCTTTCAACGCCCATGGTTGATGCCCTGCAACAGGCAGGTGCCCATTATACAAATCTGGAATTTGATCTCAGCAATGGTAAAAGAGGCAGCAGATACAGTCTGGTCGAAGAAATCATCTGTGAATTAACCGGGGCCGAGGCGGCCCTGGTTGTCAACAATAATGCCGCCGCAGTATTACTGGCGCTCGACACCCTGGCTTCCGGCAAGGAAGTCATAGTCTCCAGAGGACAATTGGTTGAAATCGGTGGTTCATTCAGAATCCCCGACGTAATTACGAAGAGCGGCGCTCGCCTGATTGAGGTTGGGGCTACCAATCGAACCCATCTGGCCGACTATGAAAGAATGATAAATGATGAAACTGCCATGTTATTAAAGGTTCACACCTCAAATTTCAGGATTATCGGTTTCACCTCCGAGGTTTCTGCCGAAGAACTCGTGGCACTGGGCCATACAAAAGATTTACCAGTAATGGAAGATCTGGGAAGTGGCAGCCTGGTCGATCTTTCTGCATATGGCCTGCCTCAAGAACCAACCGTGCAGCAAATTGTCAAGGCCGGGGTTGACGTGGTCACATTCAGTGGTGACAAGCTCCTTGGCGGACCTCAGGCCGGTCTTATCGTTGGCAAAAAAGAAGTCATTGACCGCATCAAGCGCAACCCGTTAAATCGTGCTCTGCGCATAGACAAATTCACCCTGGCCTCCCTGGAAGCAGTTTTACGCAACTACTATGATCTGGAGCAGGCTCTGACCACTATCCCTACTCTCAAGATGCTAACTCAGCCTCTTGATCTGATAAAAAGAAGAGCCAAAAAGCTCATGCGCAGAATTAAGACAAAAACCCAACCAGCCTGCTCTCTTTACCTGCAAGCCACGATGTCGCGGGTAGGTGGTGGCGCTATGCCTGAACACGGACTACCTAGCTGGGCAGTTGCCTTCAAACCTCTTCACATACATCTCAGCGCCATGGAACATGGACTGCGCAAGCTCCCCATTCCTATCATTGGAAAAATTGAAGACGACTCTTTGCTTTTAGACATGAGGACAATAAGTGATGACGAAATCCCTGATTTAGCCGCCTCTTTAATTTCATTCTTTACGTGTGGAGAGCTCTCGTGATTCATCACTTTCCACTGTTCAGCGCCGCCCATTCACTTTCATACCAGGATTTCCATAACTTCTTTCTCCCGTTTTCCAGGGCAATAAAAGAGAAAATTTCAACAGCTACGGAAGTATCATTTCTTGAAAATGCCCGCCAATTAGACGACTCACCTGCTGATGTATCCAGAATTTCACACCTCAAAGATATCTTCACCCAAACCTTAGAAAGCAAAATACCTGCAGCCTATGATAATTGCTTATTTTTTCCTTTTTCTATTGCCGGTGATCAGATTATCGTGGCCTTTGTTACAGGGATCGATCGACTGCTGGTGAAAAAGGTTGGTCACGATTGGCTGCAGGAGATCCGTGACACCCTGCAGCGCGAATTTTTGATATTAAAACAGGCAGGTGTCGATTTACAGACAGGTCTTCTCAATGGCGCCCACCTGAACACATTATTTGACACCTTTCCCGAAGGAGAGCGTGTTGGTCTGGTCCTGGTAGAAATCTACCCCAAGGCCCGTACTGCCATGGAAGGCATGCGACATGTACGACGATCAGCGACTGTACTTAAATCTTTTACCGGAGAACATGTCCCTCTGTATCACATCGGACAGTCTGTTTTCGCCTTCGCCTGCCGAAACTGCAACGAAGATTCTGCCGCTCATTTTGGTCCTTTACTGGTCTCCTTTTTGAAACAAGAGCAATTCAAGCGCGTTCACGTCGGATACAGCCAGGGAGAACTCAGCCAGACCTCGTACAATGAAACCAGAAAAACCGGTCGACAGATTCTCGACGAAACCTGGCTTGCCCTGCAGGTTGCCTGCAAAAGAGGGCCTTTTAGTTTTTGCACCTATCGCTCGCTACAAAATTCTCAACGCCACTCTCTCTATGCCTCGACTCGAGATATAGTGGCCAGGATTCAGCCCCATTGGCAGACACTGGATCAATTCTCCCTGATACAACTCCATCCAGCGAAAGAATTGGACAAGTTCTATGACAAGATTGTTCTTGATCTTGCCGGCAGTAAAAAAATCAAAGGGAAAGATCATGATGTATATATATTACTGCCAACCATAAATACTCCAAAGGTCTTGTCTTTTGTCAGAAAAATCATTCGATCCATAACCAGCGACATGAAAGTGAAAGGAACTGTAGCGGCAGGTATCGCCCAGTTCCCCTTCAGTGATTTTAAAAAATCAGAACTGATACTTAATTGTCGAAAGGCTTTATTACATGGGGCTTTATTGGGAGAAGGCTCGGTCACCGTCTTTGAGGCCTTAAGCCTGAATGTCAGCGGCGATATTTTTTATGGAGAAGGTGATCTTCCCAAAGCCGTCAAAGAATACAGACGAGGCTTATTGAGCCAGCCCCATGACGTAAACCTGCTCAACAGTCTGGGTGTAAGTTATGCCATGATGAACAGACACAGCATGGCCAATGACTGTTTTATGAAGGCCTTAACTGTAAAAAATGATAATTTCATGTCTTGGTACAACTTGGGACTTGGACGTGAATTGCAGGGAAATATTGCAGGGGCGATCGAATCCTTTGAACATGCCGTCAAATATCACCTTGAAGATGAACCGGATACTGCCAACGTCCGAAAAGAACTGCCTTTGCAACTTGGGAAGCTCTACTGCCAAACAGGACGCTATCAGGAAGCATTAGATATTCTTTTACCCTGGTACTATAAAACTGAAAAAAACGATCTCGGGTCGGGAAGGGCCTTACGTTATCTAGGAGAATCTTGCCATGGAGTAGGCCGGGTTCGGGAAGCAATGAGCTGGCTGCAACGAGCGATACGTTTTGATGAGTTTGATGCGGATGCTTTGAGCCTGCTGGGAGAAATCTACCTTGAGAACAACGAGGGCGATCATATTGCCCTGAAGCTCTGCGAAAAAAGTGTCGAACTTAATCCAATACCAGCCCTGTTTCATCTTCGCCTTGCAAGAGCTCAGGTTCAATGCGGTTGCCTGGAAACAGCCAGAGACACTCTCCGTCACTGCCTAAAAAACAAAGAGACTGAAAAAGCGGCTGGCTTCCAGATGGGCTTGACATACTGGAAACAAAGAAAAAAAACAAGAGCCAGGCATTGGTTCTCCAAAATACTAACCCATGAAGAGGTTGAGTCCAACCGGCATCAACAGGCCAGCAAATATCTCCTGGAACTGCAGGCTCAATAAACTCGGATAAAGGATGATCGCAGCATGCAAAACAGTGATAGAAGGCGAATAAAAAGGGAACCTAAATATTGTCTGGACAACAGTGTCGTTGGTGACTCCTGGCGAATGTTTCGCATCATGTCAGAATTTGTCGATGGTTTTGACATCATGTCCGCAATAGATGTGCCGGTGGTGACAATTTACGGTTCAGCCAGAACAAAAAAAGATGATCCATACTATAAACTGACAGAAGAACTTGCCGGCAAATTAGCCCAAGCCGGTTATGGCATCATCACCGGAGGTGGCCCAGGCATCATGGAGGCTGCCAATAAGGGAGCATTTGAGGCAGGTGGTGTCTCCATTGGTCTCAACATTCACCTGCCCCACGAACAGGCCCCCAACGAATTTATCAATTTCCCTTTACATTTCAAATACTTTTTCGTTCGGAAAGTCATGTTCATGAAATATTCCATGGCCTTTATCTGTATGCCCGGCGGCTTTGGTTCCCTTGATGAGCTTTTCGAATCCCTGACCCTGATCCAGACCCAGAGCGTTAAACCCTTCCCTATTATTCTGATTGGCAGTGATTTTTGGGGTGGACTTTTAGAATGGATTAAGGATAAGTTCATATCAAACGGAACAATCCATAAGGATGACCTTTTACTCATCGACATGATGGACGAGGTCGACGAAGTGGTTAATTATATAAAAAAGACCGTTGTGGTATAATATCAATCAACTCGTTTTCTCCCGACAAACAGTAGACTTGCTGGACAAGGTGAATTTATGGCTCAGATAGATGCTTTCTTTAAATTGATGAACGACGAAGGTGCCTCGGATTTACACATGGTGGCAGGCCAGCAACCGATTCTCCGCATTCGTGGAGATATGGAGCGGGTGAAATTTAAAATAATGGAGAATGAAGAATTAAAAAAAATGCTCTATGAAATCTGCCCGGAAGAAAAAATCAAGGGATTTGAAGAATCCGGGGATGTAGACTTTGGCTACGAGATTCCAGGGCTTGCCCGTTACCGTTGTAACTTTTTCCAGCAGAAGCATGGTATTGGTGCTGTTTTTCGTGAAATCCCGAGCGACATCATGTCCTGCGAACAACTGGGACTACCAAAGGTGATATCCCGACTGGCTCAACTTCCCAAGGGGCTTGTCCTGGTAACCGGGCCTACAGGATCCGGAAAGTCCACGACCCTGGCAGCCATTGTTGACGAGGTTAACAGAACCAGAAAAGATCATGTTCTGACCATTGAAGATCCCATTGAGTTTGTACATAAAAGCCAGAAATGTATTATCAATCACCGAGAGGTGGGTCAGCACACTAAATCATTTACCGCCGCCCTTCGTGGCGCCTTACGCGAGGACCCCGACATCATCATGGTAGGTGAGATGCGTGACCTTGAAACAATCTCGCTGGCCATGGAGGCAGCCATGACAGGTCACCTTGTCTTTGGCACCCTGCATACCCTGAATGCCATGAAGACCGTTGATCGTATCATTGAGATCTTTCCCGCCAATCAGCAGGGACAGGTCAGATCCACCTTATCGGATGCCCTGAAGGCTGTGGTCTCGCAAACTCTGTTTAAACGTACCGACATCAAAGGACGATGTGCTGCCCTGGAAATTCTGATTGCCACTCCGGCCGTGCGCAATCTCATTCGTGAGGGCAAAACCTACCAGATCGCATCGGTGATGCAGACCGGGAAAAAGTATGGCATGCAGACCCTGGATGACGCCATCTTGGGTTTTCTGGATAAAAAAATGATCAGCCCGGATGCTGCTTATTCCAACTGCATCGACAAGGCTAAATTTGTAAAATATCTCCTTAACCCTCCTTCTGATTTTACCGAGGTCTGACAAGGGATCCATTCCGGCATTAAGATGATTTTTTCTTGACAAAAATCGGGCCGTGAATTATTGCAAATAACACGGAATGAAAAAATCATTTTGTTGTCCATTTACCGTTTAAGTATAAAAATACTTGTTCTTTTAATTCTCTATTGGAGGTGTATCATGGCTTGGGATATCGTTATTGATTTAGACAAATGTGTTGGTGATGAAGAATGTGTAAACGCCTGTCCTGCTCAGGTATATGAGATGCGTGACGGCAAGGCTTTTGCCGCTGAGCCCGACGAATGTCTTGGTTGCGAGACCTGTGTTGAAGTTTGTCCTGAAGGCGCCATCACTGTCACTGAAGTATAATCTCCATCAGTCTCAGTCAGAGACAAGCCCATTCCCCTTTCGGGGGAATGGGCTTGTCTTGTTTTAAGGGCACCCCCTTCGGGATATGAGTTCCAAATGATAAAAGGAACACTTACAAAATTAAAGCCAGGGGTTCCTAGACGGATTCATCTATTGCTTGCAGCTACGTTATGGAGTTTAATAGGAGGCGTACTCATGTTCCGTGGAGCTTCCTGGCTGACAGCAGTCGAAAAACTATGGATCATGGCACCTGCCCTGATTGTCGGAACCATCAAATCACTTTTCATCCTTGATAATACGGCCCGAAAAGGCGTGTGTCGTATCCTGAAGATGGCAGATGGAACCTGCCTGGGAGCGGTTTATTCGATACGAACATGGCTGCTGGTTCTGGTCATGATGGGAAGCGGGATAGTGCTACGCAAATCTACCTTACCCGGAGAGCTTCTGGGTGGTCTGTATGTGGCAATTGGCTGGGCCTTGTTTTTTTCCAGCCGACACGCCTGGCAGGCTTGGCAATATATTTCTGACCTGCAGGAAAAGCAGTGAGTCACCCTCATCCATCTTCCAGATCGTTTAATCAGGTTTGCATAGACTCCTCGGCCCTGCACGAGAACTTCAGCAGAATGCAGCAACGGGTCGGCCGGGATATCCGGATCATGGCCATGGTCAAGGCAGATGCTTATGGTCATGGAATGATGCAGACAGCCGTCCGGTTTGCCGGAGCAGGATGTGACTGTTTCGGGGTCGCCGAGATTGAGGAAGGAATTGCATTACGGCGCGCAGGGATCCAAGGTCAGATCTTTATTCTCCTGGGTTTTCAACCTTTGCAGGAACAGCTCTTTTTTGACTATGAACTGACTCCGGTCATCTGTACTTATCAGGCCCTGGAGCTGCTTTCGCAGGCTGCAGTCAGAAATGACAAAGAAATTGCGCTTCACTTGAAGATCGATTGCGGTATGGGCAGACTAGGAATCATGCCTTCTGAGTTGCAAGATTTTCTTGCCCGCCTGGAAAGGTCTCCCAAGGTGTCACTTGCCGGAATCATGAGCCACTTTCCCATGGCAGATGACACAGAGTCCACACAGACCCTGGCCATGTATCAACAGTATAAACAAGTCTGCTTGCAGGCAGGCCGGCAAGCTCCTGTCCTTTGCCATATTGCCAATTCAGGAGCAGCCCTCTATTTCCCCAAAACCTGCTGCGATATGGTACGTCTTGGCATTTCCCTCTATGGCTATTATCCCGATGGTGCAAAGGGGGCGCAGCTTGCCAAAGAGAACAAACTTGCTCCAGCCATGTCTTTCAGTACTCAGGTCGTGCAGATAAAAACCGTTCCGGCCGCAACCGGGATCAGTTATGGGCATACTTTTATTACTGCAAAGGAGACAAAGATAGCTGTTCTGCCGGTTGGATATGCGGATGGTTTCCTCCGCAGCTTGTCCAACAGGGCACAAGTGCTTATTAAGGGACAGCGGGCCAGAATTATTGGCCGCATCTGTATGAATCTGTGCATGGCAGACATCTCAGAAATTCCAGGGGTAGAAACAGGTGATCCTGTAGTTATTCTGGGATCACAAGGGGCAGAGACAATTACTGCCGATGACATCGCCCAATGGATGGGAACTATCTCCTACGAAGTTCTCTGCCTCTTTGGCAACAACAATAACAGAAATTATACTTAAACAATAATTGAGCAACGATGATACGGCAACGTTTAAAACAAGTTATTGATGCCTGTTTCGAGCAGGGTGTCAGGACAGGAAAATGGTCGGCGGATATGGCCGGGAAGTATACCGTGGAAGTTCCTAAACGGGAAGGCCAAGGAGATTTTTCCACGAATATGGCGCTCATCCTTGCCGGTATCCAAAAAAGCAATCCGCGACAGATCGCAACTCAGTTGATAGCTCTTCTTGAACAAGAGACAGAGCTCATCGATCATCTGGAGATTGCCGGCCCCGGCTTTGTTAATATCTTTCTGAAGACAGGAGTCTGGCAACAGACGATTTTCCCAGTATTGAAACAGCGGGACGGATTTGGTCTTTCCGCCATCGGCCAAGGCAAACGAGTCATGGTGGAGTTCGTCAGCGCCAATCCAACCGGACCGCTCAGTATCGGGCATGGCCGCCAGGCAATCCTCGGCGATGCCATCGCCCGCTTGCTGTCGGCCACTGGTCATGATGTCTTCCGTGAATATTATTTTAATGATGCCGGACGACAGATGCGAGTACTCGGCGAATCGACTCGGGCTCGGTACCTGGAACTGCTTGGTCTGCCCAGCGAATTCCCGGAAGATGGTTATCAAGGAAATTATATCCAGGATATTGCCAGAGAGATGATTGCCGAGCATGGGGACTCCCTCAAGGACAATGCGGATGTCCTCCCCTTCACCAGGAAGGCCAAGGAACTGATCTTCAAGGATATCTCCGGAACCCTTGAGCGTATGGGAATCGTCTTTGACAACTATTTCAATGAACACACCCTCTATGCAGATGGCCATGTGGACTCAGTGGTCGCTGAGCTCAAAGCAAAAGGTCTGGTCTATGAAAAAGAGGGCGCTACCTGGTTCAAGACCACTGAATTCGGCCAGGACCAGGATCGAGTCATCATCAAGAGTACAGGCGAGCCCACGTACCGGTTGCCAGACATCGCCTATCACCGGGAAAAATTTCGGCGCAACTTTGACTGGCTGATCAATGTATTCGGCTCCGATCATATAGCCACCGTTCCTGACGTGTTGGCCGGGGTGCGAGCCCTTGGATATGATGACTCCAAGGTAACTGTAGTACTTCATCAGTTTGTGACCCTGACCCGGGACGGCAAACAGGTCAAGATGTCCACCCGCAAGGCGACCTTTGTCACAGTGGACGAACTCCTTGACGAGGTTGGGGTTGACGTGGCCCGCTTCTTTTTCATGATGCGCAAGGCCGACAGTCAACTCGAATTTGATCTGGATCTTGCCACCAAAGAGAGCCAGGAAAATCCGGTTTATTATGTGCAATATGCCCATGCAAGGATCTGCTCCATCCTGCGTCAGGCCGAAGAAAAAGGTGTGAAAAAACTTGCGGTGCAGGACGTCGACATCTCCCTGCTTTCTGAACCGGAGGAGCTGCAGTTATTGAAGAGTATGGCAGCCTTTCCGGCCATGATTGAAGATGCGGCACTCAGCCTTGCCCCCCATCGAGTCATCTTTTTTCTGATGGATCTTGCAGGTCAGTTCCATAGCTACTATAACAAGCACAAAGTGATTACCGACAGCATTGAGCTCAGCCAATCCAGACTCTGCCTGATGGAGGCCTTGCAGGTGGTATTCCAGAACGGACTGCGCATCGTCGGCTTGACCGCGCCCGAAGAGATGTAACAGGACTGTTGAAGCATGGCAGGAACACCTCGAAAAAAAGCAAAAAAGATCAAATTTGAGCTGACAATCAGCGCTATTGCTGGCGTAGGAGTGGTCTGTTTCTGTATTTTTTTATGGATGTTTCTGCTGGGCGTCTGGACAGGAGAGTCCTTACTGCAACCTTCGCAACCTGGGATGAATGAGGTCAACAAAATCGTGGCCATCAAGAAAACAGATTAGGATCCGTAACGAAATTGATATAAGTGGCCATGTTATTTTTTTTCAGCGGCTTAGCCACTGGCCATATACAATAAACATGACAGAGCCTGGACAGAGACAACCGATGGAACCAATAAAATCAATAATACGCAACGTGCGCATGGACGACGTGAAAAAAGTCCACTCCCTGCTCAATCATTTTGCGGCAAAGGGTCTGCTGCTCGGTCGTTCCATCAGTTCACTGTATGACCATCTTCGTGACTTTATTGTGCTTACCAACGAGGCAGGTGAAATCCTTGGCGTCTGTGCCCTGCAGATCAGCTGGGAAAATCTGGCTGAGATCAGGTCACTGGCTGTCAAAGAGGACTTTCAAGGACAGGGTTTAGGGGCACAACTGGTTCAGGCATGTCTGCTGGAAGCCAAAAAACTTGAAATTGAGAAGATCTTTACCTTAACCTATCAAGCTGGATTCTTCCGTAAACAGGGGTTTACTGATATTGATAAGCGGGACCTGCCCCACAAGATCTGGAGCGATTGCCTCCATTGCCATAAGTTTCCTGACTGTGATGAGGAAGCGCTGGTCTTCACCATGAATTCAAAATAAAAGAAATTGATATGATTGGAAAATTACTGACAAAAGTATTTGGCAGCACCAATGACCGGGCCCTAAAACAGATCGCCCCCTTGGTAAAGCGAATTAATGAACTGGAAGATTCCCTTCTGACCCTCAATGACGCAGAGCTTGCCGCAAAAACCGTTGCCTTCAAGGAACGACTGGCCAAAGGTGAGCCTCTGGACGACCTTCTCCCTGAATCCTTTGCGGTAATGCGTGAGGCAGCGAAACGTGTCCTGGGAGAAAGACATTATGATGTGCAGCTCATAGGCGGGGTCATTCTGCATCAGGGCAAGATTGCTGAGATGAAGACCGGAGAAGGTAAGACCCTGACCTCCACCCTGCCCACCTACCTCAACGCCCTTACCGGAAAAGGGGTGCATCTGGTAACCGTCAACGATTACCTTGCCGCTCGGGATGCTGAATGGATGGGGAAGGTGTATCAATTTCTTGGGCTCAGCGTCGGGAAAATTGTTCACGGTATGGACGACAGCGAACGCCGGGCGGCCTATGGAGCTGATGTGACCTATGGAACTAATAATGAGTTTGGTTTCGATTATCTGCGCGACAATATGAAATTTGAGCTGAGTGATTTCTGCCAGCGCGGATTTAATTACGCCATTGTCGACGAGGTGGATTCCATCCTCATTGATGAGGCCAGAACCCCCCTTATCATCTCCGGTCCGGCTGAGATCTCAACTGAACTCTATGTCAATGTGGACAAGATCATGTCCCATTTTCATGCGGATGAGCATTATATCGTGGATGAAAAGGCCAAACAAGCCGCCTTGACTGAAGAAGGCGTTGCCTTAGGCGAAGAGCTCCTGGGAGTGGAAAATCTATACGATCCTTCCAGCATAGAACAACTGCATCATCTGACTCAGGCCCTGAAGGCCCATGCCCTTTTTCAACGTGACGTCGATTACATCGTCAAAGATGGCGAGGTCATCATCGTCGATGAGTTTACCGGCCGTACCATGGAGGGCAGACGCTACAGTGATGGCCTGCACCAGGCACTTGAAGCCAAAGAACATGTTGCCATCCAGAAAGAGAATCAGACTCTTGCCTCCATTACCTTCCAGAATTATTTCCGCATGTATGACAAGCTCTCGGGAATGACCGGGACGGCCGACACCGAGGCCCCGGAATTCAAGAAGATCTATAATTTGAGCGTCATCATCATGCCCACCAATCAGCCCATGATCCGCACAGATTTTCCTGATGTCATCTATAAGAATGAGGCGGCAAAATATCGGGCCGTGGTGCAGGAGATCAAGAACCTGCACGCCAAAGGACAACCGGCCCTGGTTGGAACCATCTCCATTGATGTATCCGAAAAGATTTCCAAGATGTTACAGAAAGAAAAAGTCCCCCATGAGGTGCTCAATGCCAAACAGCATGATCGTGAGGCTGAGATTATCGCCGGTGCCGGACAACTGGGCAAGGTGACCATTGCCACCAACATGGCCGGCCGCGGTACCGATATCAAACTGGGCGAAGGCGTGCGCGAAGTTGGCGGCCTCCATATCCTTGGGACCTCCCGCCATGAATCCCGCCGTATTGACAACCAGCTGCGAGGGCGCTCTGGACGTCAGGGTGATCCAGGCTCCTCACGATTTTACCTCTCGCTTGAAGACGACCTGCTCCGCATCTTCGGTTCAGGCAGGATTTCGGGGATCATGGACAAACTGGGCATGGAAGAGGATGAACCCATTGAACATAACATGATCTCCAAGGCCATTGAAAATGCCCAACGCAAGGTGGAAGGACATAACTTTGATATCCGTAAGCATCTGCTTGAGTATGACGATGTCATGAACAAACAGCGTGAGGTTATTTACCGCCAGCGGCGTGAGGTGCTGGCTGGTGAAAATCTTGTCGATGTTATAAAAAACATGATCTCTGATCTGATCGAAACCGTGGTGGAGGATTTCTCCCAGGAACGGTGTAGCTCTGAAGATTGGGATTGGAAAGATTTTGACGTACGAATGCTCGAGACCTTCAACATTCAGCCGGAATGGAATGAGGAGGATCGAGGCGGTATGGACAAAGACAGCTTCCGGGAAAAATTACGCGAACTGGTCTTCAATGCCTATACAACTCAGGAAGAACGCAACAGTGTGCCGGTCCAGCGACATCTCGAACGGGTAGTGCTGTTACAGATGGTTGACAACCTGTGGAAAGACCACCTTTTGTCCATGGATCACCTGAAACAGGGAATCGGGCTCAGGGGCTACGGCCAGAAAAACCCTTTGAATGAATATAAGAGGGAAGGATACGAGCTGTTCATGCGTATGATTGAGATGGTCAAGGAGCAGACGGTTTCCACTCTGATGCGGGTACATGTAGTCCAGGAAGATGAAGTAGAGCGTCTGGAGGAGGAGCATCGCCGGCGGCAGGCCCAGGAGATGCAACTGAACATGGGGGCTGCCGGTGTCCAGGAACCCGAAGCCGCTCCGCAAAAACCGGTGAAACGGGAAATTGACAAGATCGGCCGGAATGCCGACTGCCCATGTGGTTCCGGAAAAAAATACAAAAAATGTTGTGGTCGACCGCAATAAACGTTAGTGTTCACCATTATTTATGTTTCACAGGCAACATAGACGCCTGGATCCTTAAAGAAAGAGTCCGCAGATGACAAAACATGTAGGTATTCTCACAGCAGGCGGCGACTGCCCGGGACTGAACGCGGCAATCCGCGCCATCGGCAAAGGCGGTATGAGCTCCAATATGCGGATAATCGGTTTCCGCGATGGTTTTCGCGGATTGATGGAAAATCGGATTGTCCCGCTGGAAGGAGAATCAATGATGGGCATGCTGACCCTGGGCGGCACTATCCTGGGCACCAGCCGCGACAAACCGCACAAGATGCCGGTGGGGGGAACGCTGATGGACATGACCGATGTCATTGTCGACAACTACCATCGTCACCATCTTGACGCCTTGGTCTGCATCGGCGGCGGCGGCACACAGAAAAACGCCTATCGTCTGGCGCAAAAGGGACTCGATATCATCACCCTGCCCAAGACCATTGACAATGATGTGGCCATGACCGATACCACCTTCGGCTACGACACGGCGCTGGCCATTGCCACCGAGGCCATTGACCGTCTGCATTCCACCGCCCACAGCCATCATCGCATTATTGTCGTCGAGATCATGGGACACAATGCAGGCTGGCTGGGACTTGGCGCCGGCCTGGCCAGCGGCGCCGACGTTATTCTTATTCCCGAGATCCCCTATGACATCCAACTGATCGCCAACGCCATCCGCAAGCGTGTGCACCGGGGGCGCAACTTCAGCATTGTGGCGGTTTCTGAGGGCGCACTGTCCCTGGAAGAACACAAGACACTCTCAGCCCTGCTCAGCAAGAAAGAAGAGGCCAGGACCAAGGACGACAAAAAATCGTTGCGGGCGGTAAGTGCCAAACTTACCGAATTTGAAGAAAATCGGGTCAATCATACCCTGAACCTGGCACGGTCACTGGAGCACTTAACCGGTCTGGAGGCCCGCCTGACCATCCTCGGTCATCTGCAGCGCGGCGGGACACCATCAGCCGCAGACCGTGTGCTGTCCACCAAGCTCGGCACTGCCGCTGTCAGCCTGATCGAACAAGGAAATTTCGGAGTGATGGTTGCGGTGCAGGGGGGTAAAATCGTCCCGGTTCCTTTGGCAGAGGTCGTCAACAAACGAAAAACCGTACCCCTGGATCATGAGTGGATCACCTCAGCCCGCAGTGTCGGAACCTGCCTGGGTGATTGCCGCTAATACCAATATCTGCGTGTCCAAAACAAAACGGCCGGTAATCTTCACATTACCGGCCGTTTTTTTGTTTTCTTATACAACACTGCCTGTTATCCGTGCAGCTTTTCCGGGGTCAACAGGTTTTCTTCCATATGTTTCAATTCATCAATCCCGGAGCTTATAATCTTCGGGTCAGGGGTTAAATACTTGTCTGCCAGCTTGTTCGTATACTCCATTGAAGAGAGGATACACTTCATGCAGTTCAGCCGCGCCATTTTCTTGTTATCCGAATGGACAATGATCCAGGGCGAAAAGGAGCGATTGGTCTCGGATAACATCTGAAATTTACGGACAGAATACTGATCCCAATATTCCTGGGCCAGATTATCCACCGGAGAAAGCTTGTACTGCTTCAGCGGATCCACCTTTCTGGAATCGAACCGCTCTTTCTGAATCTCTCTGGAGACAGAGAAGTAAAACTTGAACAGTTTTATGCCATCTTTGACCAGAAGTTCCTCCACCATCGGCACATCCTTGAGAAAGCGTTTATTCTGCTCATCGGTACAGAAGCCCATGACCGGTTCCACCATGGCCCGGTTATACCAGCTGCGGTCAAAGAGAACTATTTCACCGGCATGGGGCAGTTCTGCCACATAGCGCTGGAAATACCACTGCGTCTGTTCCGTTTCATTCGGTTTTGTCAGGGCCACCACCCGTGTATTCCGCGGATTCAGATTGCTGATGATCCGCTGAATGGTTCCCCCTTTTCCCGCGGCGTCCCGTCCTTCAAAGATGGCCAGTATCCGTTCTCCGCTTTTCTGCATATGCTGCTGCAGCTTCATCAACTCAATCTGCAGGGTCTTTAATTCCGCCTCATACTCGAGATCACTTTCCTTTACCCAGACAGCAACGCGCCCATCTTCCTGTTTGGCATCTATATTCCTGGAGGCTGTCTCCTCAAGGAGTTTAACCTTCTGCCCTGCATTACTCTTTTTGTTGTTTTTCGCCATGAAGATATGTCCCTGAATGTCTTAAAGGAATAATGAAGAAAAAGTCGCAGGAGAGACACAGGACTTCAATAGAACCTGCTTAACTGAGCGGAACCCCGAATTCTTTTTCCTGTTTCAACATGATTCGTAACTCTTTATCACCTGGAATAACAATTTCCGGATGGGGTGTAAAGTTTAATGTTCTACTGCGCCCACGATATTTTACGGAATTAAGAATCAGCTTCATCGTTTCCAGCCGGGCCAGATGTTTATTATCAGAGCGAATAATCCACCATTTTGAGTTTTTAGTGTGAGTCTTCTGCAGCAGAATTTTTTTCTTCTCCGTAAACTCATTCCATAATTCCTGCGCCTGCAGATCGACCTCACTCAGCTTCCATTGACGGAGCGGATCATTTTTTCGTCGCTCAAATCTTCGCGCCTGCTCCTCTTTGGTCACGGAGAAGTAAAGTTTCAAGAGAATCGTCTTTCCTGCGTCAAGAATGAAGTTCTGTTCATAGGTGGTGACCTTATGGAGGAAACGATGATATTGTTCTTTGGAGCAAAAGCCCATAACCGGTTCCACCATGGCTCGATTATACCAGCTGCGATCAAAGAGCACAATTTCACCGGCATGGGGAAACCGCTCGATATAGCGTTTCATATGCAATTCGGTCCGTTGCTCATCGGTGGGTTTGCCCAGCGCCTCGATGCGATAGCGCTTTTCATTCATATAGCGGGTAACGGCCCGAATCGTCCCTCCTTTTCCTGAGGCATCACGACCATCAAATAGAATGATCATCTTCTTTCCGGTTCGCTCAAGATGGGCATGCATCTTAATCAGTTCAGCCTGAAAAGGTTTCAGCTCTTCAGAATCACAAAATTTCAGCAAGGCTGACGCCACAATTTCTTCCTTGTGCCGGGCGTTCAGCATTCCAAGAAGTTTATCATTTATTTCATTCGAGGCATGATCTTTCAGTTCATTATCAAGATTTTTAACAAGTTGACGGATAAGGGCGGAAGTTCCTTTTGTGCCGGAAACAACAGGTTGCTTTTTATCAGCAGATGGCGACATGATCAGATCCTTGGGAAAAGATAGCAATGTAAGAAAAGGTTAAAGTATTATATAATTATACTATTAAAAAAAAGGGGAAGTAAAGCACAAGCAGCGTTCTAATCTGATCTTCATCAAATCCTAACAATACCTTCCTGTAACGTTATAACAATAATGATCAAATGTAAAAAAACAGACATTTTAATCATAATATCAGAAAGTTACACCAACTTTCTTTGTTTTTTCTATCCGCTGCAGTTTATATATAGTCAGGCCTTTTGTGTTGTTACAAGAATTGATGGTAAAATAATTGAAAAAACTATATGAATGAACATATTAAAAAAGAGAGTCTTTACAATCAAGATCATCCTGAACAATATGCATAAACTGATTAAAGACCGTCTCAACGGCTAATTAAAGTCATAGAAGGAGAAAAAGATGCCAACAATAAAAATTAGAGGCATGAGCTGTCAGCACTGTGTAAGTTCGACGAAAAAAGCACTCGAAGCTATACCAGGAATTTCCAATATCCAGATAAATCTTGAAAAAGGAGAAGCGACTTTCGATGGCAACGTTGATAGCCAAACAATAATAGAAGCTATCACCAGGATTGGCTTTGAAGTAATTTAGTCACTATCAGAATTCAGAGAAAGGATTAATCGTGGGCCTCATCTCATCTATGTCACAGCAAAAGACATGGGCTCAATGTCATGATGCTAAGCCGCTGTAAAAAAACAACATGGCCCTTGAAGTAACCGAAGCGGCATAAGAAGCCGTAACGAAATTGATATAAATGGCCCTGTTATTTCGTAACGGTTCCTAAAAACCATGCTCCCATACCAGCACTATGGAGATGAGATCAAAAGGCATTAAATCGCATATTACCATCATGCTTGCAAGCCTTCTTGCTACAGGCATGCTACTGATATGTATTGTCTTTTCAACACTCTGGCTAAGAAGCTTCATGCAAGGGGAGAGAGAAAAGGCAATCTCAATCTTATCTACTGTGGACAATCTTGTCCAAGAGACGGCTGATCCTAAGGAGATTCTTTCACAAGATGCTCTGGCTCGACTGCAGAATGATCTGAATGCCTCCTGTGTCATGCTTTCCATTCATGACATTGGCCGCAGCATTCCTGAAAGATGCGGCCACGGAGGCTCTGCTCTGCAAGAAAGACTTACACAGGCTATCGATGCAGGAGTTTCAGGCACAAAAATAATCGATGCAAACCCTAATTTTCCATTTTTCAGTCGTAAACTGCTGATAGCCGCTGTCCCCCTGCGACAGCATGGAGTACAAGGCGGCATAGGCGCCGTAATTTCTCTCCAATCCATGCATGATCAGGTAAGACAGGGACGCAACATTGCTTACATCTATCTACTCGTTAATACTATCATTCTCACGACCATCGGCCTCTTTCGTTTTATTCATGTTGTGGTTCGTCCCCTTGAGCATCTGGTTTCACTGACGGATACCTACCAGAGCGATAAAAACAGCCCTTTCCTGCCGGATCAAGAGAGCAATGAATTTGGACAGCTTTCCATTTCCCTGAACAGAATGCTGCGTCGTATTGACGATGACAGGCAGAAACTGCGTCAATCTGTGGATTCACTTGAAAATGCAAACCAGCAGTTGCGTGCCACCCAGCAAAAAATGGTGCAGACGGAAAAGATGGCGGCAATTGGAAGGCTGGCAGCTGGTCTTGCCCACGAAATTGGCAACCCCATAGGGATTATTCAGGGGTATGTAGAGTTATTAGGTCACTCTGGTTTATCACAAGAAGAACAACTACAGTTTTCCGCTCGCTCCATGCAGGAACTGGAGCGTATTAATCGCCTGATTCACCAGCTCCTCAATTTCGCCCGAACCAGAAACGATGATTCCGGAAGCACGAAAATTCATCCTTTATTACTGGAGCTTGTCGACATGCTGCAGGCCCAGAAAAATTTAATGGGCCTCGATTTTCAGTTGCATCTAGACGCAGAGTGTGATCAGGCAGCAGGCAACAGTGAGAGCTTACATCAAGTCTTTCTCAATTGCCTGTTGAATGCAATTGATGCTATAAAAGAATACACTCTTCCACAGAAGGGGAAGATATGCCTCTCCACTGTCAATACCACCGATGACAGGGGAAAACATTTCATTCAAATTACGATTGAGGATAATGGCATCGGGATTAAAGACACAGACAAGGACAGCCTGTTTGACCCGTTCTTTACCACCAAAGAGCCAGGAAAAGGAACCGGTCTAGGCCTGTCTGTCTCCTATGCACTTATTGAGGGCATTGGCGGCCAGATGCAGATACAAGGCAAAGAAGATCAGGGTGCCAAGGTCTTCATACTTCTCCCTGTGTGGTCAAGCTGTTGAACCAAGACTTTAAGACTCTTTCAGAACTCATGTTTTCGATATAATGGAACAGAACAGGACATTGCTTATCGTCGATGACGAGGAGAACATGCGTCACATGTTACAGGCCATGGTCAATCGCCATGGATATAGTGTAGAAACTGCTGTCGATGGTCAGGACGCCCTGACCAGAATCGCCGGGAAACACTTTGATTTCATCCTCTGTGATATCAGAATGCCGCAGATGGATGGTATTACCTTTCTGCAAGAAGCCGGAACCATGCTGCAGACATCGACGGTTATCATGATGTCGGCATACGGCACCATTGACATGGCCCTGGAAGCAATCAAGGCAGGAGCCTATGATTTTATTTCAAAACCCTTTAAAACCGACGAGGTTCTGCTCACCCTGAAAAAAGCAGAAGAAAGAGAGAGCCTGAAACAGGAAAATCGCCTGCTGAGGGCGCAGATACAGGAATTCAAGGCAAGTGATGGTTTTGATAAGATGGTGGCGGTCAGCAAATGCATGCATTCCCTGTTCACCCTGGCCAGAAAAGTTGCTCCCTACAATACGACCGTCCTGATTGTCGGTGAGTCCGGTACCGGTAAGGAACTGGTGGCCAGAGGCATCTACGCATTATCAACGAGAAACGAGCAGCCCTTTATAGCCGTTAACTGTGGCAGTATCCCTGAGAATCTACTGGAGAGTGAATTTTTTGGGTATGTCAAAGGCGCCTTTACCGGGGCGGATAAAACACGGAAAGGTCTCCTGGCCGAGGCAGACGGAGGAACGCTTTTTCTCGATGAAATAGGTGAATTGCCCTTGGACATGCAGGTAAAGCTCCTCCGGGTTCTACAGGAGGGGGAAATAAAACCTGTTGGTGCCAATAAAACTGAACAAATCGATGTTCGTATCCTGGCCGCAACTGCCAGAAATCTGGACGATGAGGTGCGGCAGGGAACCTTCCGCGAAGATCTTTTTTACCGCCTCAATGTTTTGAGCATTCATATCCCCCCCCTAAGAGAGAGACCTGAAGATATTCCCCTCTTGTGCAATCACTTTATGAAAAAGTTTAACACAGTTCTTGGCACTCATATTACCTCAATATCCACTGAAGCCATGGAAAAGCTTCTGACTCATACCTGGCCCGGAAATGTGCGGGAGCTGGAAAATGTAATTCAGAGAGGGATTGTCCTGGCAGAGGATCAAACTATCGGCCTGGACCAATTGCCGCCGCATCTTGTGCAAACAACGCCAGCAGAATGTTTTGAACAATTCATTACCGGATTTTCCCTGAAGCGAGCTCAAAAAGTTATGGAAGAAAAAATAATCACCAAGGCCTTGCAGGAGACAGGAGGGAATCGCCTGCAGGCCTCAAAGTTATTAGAGCTCAGCTACCCTTCCCTCTTGAGCAAAATCAAGGAGTACCATATTACGATTGAATAAAATAACTGAAAGACCCTGACTACCCAAAAGAGGCCATCAACTCGGCCTCGGCCACAAGTTTTTCTTCCACATAGGCGTGAGCCGCCATCTGCCAGATTCCCCGCCGCCGTTTCAAAAGCTCCAGCTTGAAATGAATCTGGTCTCCCGGGGTTACAGGCTGGCGGAAACGGGCCTTGTCAATGCCCACAAAATAAAGAACCTTGTTACCGATATTCTCCGGCTCGGAATAAAAGGCTAATATCCCGCCAACCTGGGCCATGCCCTCCAGGATCAGGACACCCGGCATGACGGGTCTTCCCGGGAAATGCCCCTGAAAGAACGGCTCATTAATGGTGACGTTCTTCAGCCCGACGATATCCTTCTCCGGCGTAATCTCCAAGATCCGATCCACCAGTATAAAAGGGTAGCGATGGGGTAGGAGCCTTAAGATCTCTACAATATCGATTTTCTCAGGAACGACTGTTTCAGACATGATCATCTCTCCTTCTAAACTTGCTTTTCTTGAACAGCTTGCGCATCTTGCAACGCAGCAATCTCCTTACGCATGCGCCGCAACTCGCTTACCATTTCCGGCAATCGCCCCAGAGCGGCAACCACCCTGGCAAATTTCTTCATGGGCATGGCAGGGGTACCACCAATCATCGCACCCTTAGGCTGATTATTATGAATTCCAGCCTGAGCTGCCACCATCACCCCGTCCTCCAGATGAATATGACCGGAAAGCCCGGCCTGACCGCCAAGGACCACATTACGTCCCAGGCTTGTTGAGCCGGCAATGCCCACCTGGGCCACGAGCAGACAATTTTCACCGACCACCACATTATGGGCCACCTGAACCAGATTGTCAATTTTTGATCCGCTCTTAACCCAGGTTGTACCAAAGGTGGCCCGATCAATACAAGTGTTTGCTCCGATCTCCACATCATCATCAATCTGCACGATTCCTACCTGCGGCCTTTTCACATGATACCCCCTGCTATCCGTAGCATACCCATAGCCATCGCTGCCGATTACCGCCCCGGGATGAATGGTTACCCGGCAACCAATCCTGCAACCACAACCCACCGTCACATTAGCCAGGATTCGGCTATCATCGCCAATCTGTGCATCATCACCAATCACCACACCCGATTCAATAGTCACTCGCTGACCAAGGCGCACCCTCTCGCCTATCACCGCAAAGGGGGCAATGGAGACCTGATCCGGAACTACCGTTTGAGCGCCAACATGAGCTTTTGCATGCACCCCTGCAGCCTGAAAAGGTTTTTTTAGCAAAAAGGTATGCACGAGAGCTGCAGCCAGATAGGGATCACGCACCCGGATAATGGGCATGGGAGCCGTTTCAATGGCCATGGGCACGATCACCGCCGAGGCCCCACTATTCAGTAAAGACGCTGCATCCTTTGCCTGCGCCAGAAAACTGATTTCCCCAACGCCAGCCGTCTCCAGAGCGTCAAGATCATGAATCTGCACATCTCCATCACCTACCAGCTCCCCCTCAACCAACTGTGCCAACTGTCGTAAAGCAACACTCTTCACTATCCCCCCCATTCTTTTCTCCACCCTGACATCCTTCATAATTCTGTATGCAATGCCGGAGATTCTTCCGGATAAAGAAAATATTTCCTCCGCACCGACTGGAACTCCTGCAACCTTTCCTGCCATCCTGCCTCAATCTCACTTATTGACAGACCATCCTCAAGCTCCTGCCGCACCTTGCCATCCCCCAAAATCAGATCCATGGGCAAGCGCTCAAATTCATATTCATATGGTGGGGCCTTGTAGGAAAAATTATCCGGATACAACCGTAGTATTGCCTGCAACAAGGCCAGCGAAGTGCGATAGGGCATAAAGGACCCGGCATCAGTCACATGCAGCTGAAACCCCACACAGGCCTGAGAGGCCCACTTGCCGGAGGTCGGTTCAAAAACCAGGGGACGAAAAAAGCAACCCGGCAAGTCGGTCTGCGCAAGCATCTGCATGATCGGCCCGTGCTCCCAGAAGGGAGCCCCGACCAGCTCAAAAGGCAACGTGGTTCCCCGCCCCTCCGAAACATTGGTACCTTCCCAGATCACCTGCCCGGGGTAGACCAGGGCCGTTTCCGGCGTAGGCATATTGGGAGAGGGAAATACCCAGGGAAACCCGGTATCCCTGAAGAGCATGGAACGTTTCCACCCCTGCATGGGAATCACCTGCAGATCTGCACCAATCGCAAACTCCAGGTTGAGCAAAAGGGCCAGCTCTCCGAAGGTCATGCCATGCCGCATGGGCAGGGGATAAAGCCCGACAAAAGATGCACACTCCGGCTGCAGGATATTTCCCTCAACCGCCACACCGCCCACGGGATTAGGACGATCGAGGACCATCACCTGCTTGCCGTGCTCAGCCGCCGCCTCCAGACAATAGGCCATGGTGTAGAGAAAGGTATAAACCCTGGTCCCCACATCCACCAGATCAATGAGCAGAATATCGAGATGGTCAAACATGGCCTTCGAAGGCCTGCGGCTCTCTCCATAGAGGCTGAATAGAGGCAAGCCGGTCACCTGGTCGGTCTGATGATCAGATTCGATCATATTGTCCTGTTTCTCACAAAAAAATCCATGTTGAGGAGAAAAGAGACAGGTCAGACGGCAACCGAAGCGCCGCTGCAGCAGAAGCCGGGCATGAACAAGATTGCGGTCAGTGGAGGCCTGATTGGAAAGAAGCCCCAGCCGTTTTCCCTCAAGCAGTGCGGGAGGGGCCGCCAGCAGATTTTCCAGTCCGATAGTGATCATAAAAAGAAGTATCCCTTATTCAACCGTCACACTTTTCGCCAGATTCCGTGGCTGATCAACGTCACAGCCGCGCCTGGTAGCAATCTCATAGGCCAGAAGCTGGGCCGGAATGGTATAGAGAATAGGATTCATCTCCTCATGCACCCGAGACAGGTAGATGACATCATCGGTGATAGTCTGCAGGTGCCTGTCCCCTTCCGTTCCCAACAAAATAAGACGACCCTGCCGAGCCTTGATCTCCTCTACATTGGAGATCGATTTCTGATACACTGCATCCTGGGGGACAAGGGCCAGTATGGGCATTTCCTTGTCAATCAGGGCAATAGGTCCATGCTTAAGCTCCCCCGAGGCATAGCCTTCCGCATGGATATAGGAGATTTCCTTCAGCTTCAATGCCCCCTCCAGGGCAATGGGAAAATTCAAGCCACGGCCGATAAAAAGAAAATCACGACAGTCATAATAGCTGTCCACAAGTTCCCTGATCTCTTCCTGCAAGCGGGGCAGTTCCGCTTCAATGACGGCTGCGATCCCGATAAGGGCCTGTCCAAGTTCCCTGCTCTTTTCCGCACTGATGGTCTTTTTCTGCTCTCCTAGATAGAGAGTAAAGAGAAAGAGGGCCGCCAGCTGCGAGATAAAGGCCTTGGTGGAGGCCACCCCGATCTCAGGGCCGGCATGGGTATAGACCGTTCCATCCGCCTCACGGGTCATGGTGGAGCCGACCACATTACAGATGGTGATAATCTTTGATCCTAATTTTTTGGCCAGACGGATCCCGGCCAGGGTATCGGCTGTTTCACCGGACTGGGAAATGGCAATGGTAAGTACCCGATCGTTGATCAAAAGTTTACGGTAGCGAAACTCAGAGGCGATATCAACCTCCACGGGAATCTGAGCCCAGCGTTCAATCCAGTATTTGGCCACCAGAGCCGCATGCCAGGACGTTCCGCAGGCAACCAGAAAGATCCGGTCGATTTTCTGCAGATCCTCGGTGTCCAGATGAATCTCCGGCAGTTCAACAGCACCGGTTTCCAGGTTAATCCGGCCACTGACCGTATTAATAATGGCCTGAGGCTGTTCAAAGATCTCCTTGAGCATGAAGTGACGATAGCCACCCTTCTCCGCCATGGCGGCAGTCCACTCGATAGTTTTGACTTCCTTGCTGATTTCTCTCCCTGTCTGCAGAGAATAAAAAGTCCGTCCCGCAGCAGTCAGCACGGCCATCTCCAGATCCTCAAGGAAAATAACCTGTTTGGTAAAGGGGAGGAAAGCCGGGATATCCGAGGCCAGAAAGGAACCATTTTCATCATCAACGCCCAAGACCAGCGGGCTATGATTGCGTACGGCAATAAGGGTGTCGGGCTTTCCGGTCCAGAGAACCGCCAGGGCATACGACCCCTCCACCCGCTCAAGGGCCTTGCCTACCGCAGCTATCAGATCATCACCGGCCAGATACTCTTCTATAAGATGGGCCAACACCTCCGTGTCCGTCTCTGAACTGAACCGATGGCCCTTGGCCAGAAGCTCCTCGCGCAGAGAATGATAATTTTCAATGATCCCATTGTGCACCACCACCAGATTGCCACTGCAATCAGTGTGAGGATGGGCGTTTTCAGTGGTCGGAGCGCCATGGGTCGCCCAGCGGGTATGGCCAAGGCCAATATGAGATGGAGCCACAACGGCCTCATCAATAATCGCCTCCAGGCTGGAAAGCTTGCCGGCAGCCCGATATTTAACCAAGCGCCCGTCCTGCAGATAGACAATCCCCGCTGAATCATACCCACGATATTCCAGGCGTCGCAACCCCTCAAGCACCACCGGTACAACCCGCCTTGAACCGACATAGCCGACTATTCCGCACATATTTTACTCCAGAATATTATGGAAGAAGAATACTTTAAAAGTCAGGAAGTTCATTTCCTGGTGAGGCCTACGAAACAGTTTGCCGCCGTCGCGCTGGAGAATAGATTATTAAAGCGTATCCTGCCGGGATTACAAGAATAACAGCTTGCAAAGACAGCAGAAATAATGAAAAAACTATTTTTTTTAGGTACCTGCAGACTGTTGTCAATGATACGATAAAATACCGATTTTACATCTCAGATTAACATGACATTTTTCATTAATGCGAGTTTTTTCTTTTAATAGCCTCACAAAACAAGTATTTTTAAAAATGTTTAACAAGCCGCTATCCTCACAAATCCCAAAATACCAAGTGAATCATCATGAATGATCGACAACGACTGAAAGAAATACTCCTTGAGAAATCATATCGTCAAGGTTCATTTACCCTCACCTCGGGCAAAACTTCCGACTTTTACATTGACGGCAAACAGACCACTTTGTCAGCTGAAGGTGCCTACCTTTGCGGTAAACTTATCCTCGAGCTCATTCTGAAACAAAAGGAACCCATTCAGGCGGTAGGCGGCATGACCCTCGGCGCTGATCCACTGGTTACGGCTGTCTCCATGGTCAGTTTCCTTGAAAACAATCCTATTCCTGCCTTTATCGTCCGCAAGGAAGCCAAAGGGCACGGTACCGGCAATTATATTGAAGGGCTGAAAAATATGCCCGCAGGATGTCGGGTCGCCCTCCTCGAAGATGTGGTAACAACCGGCGGCACCCTGCTGCAGGTCATTGAGCGGGTCGAGGCTCAAGGATTTAAGGTTGGCGCAGTCATTACTGTGGTTGAACGTCAGGAAGGGGGCGTCAAAACCTTGGCTGATGCGGGTTACACCCTGGAGTCCCTCTTCACCAGGGAGGAGCTGCTCAGCTAAATCGTATGCAATGCCGGGAATGCAACAATAAGCTTGAAGTTCTGCGTGCATGCAGACGAATACGACTGCGCTGCACAGGATGTAAACGGGAATATCAGATCCACGAAGTAGCCAGTGACCTTGACCCGGAAATGGAAAAACTTTTAGAGAACTATACAACCATTATCTATGATTAGCCGGATGAGAGAAACAGCTGTCAGCCCTCTCATCTGTATTTTTTTGCTGAAAATAATCCCCATATAACGATACAGTAAAAAAACAGATGCACGGAGAATCCACAAAATCGGCATGACACCAGAAAACAAACAAAGAGTTTTTGTCAAGCCAGACGATACGGCCACCATCAACTGCCCTAAATGCCAGCTCGCTAAAAAAGTTGCAGTTGGCAAATTCCGCACGACCCGACACACCATAACAGCACGTTGCACCTGCGGTCACGCTTTCCCCGTCAGCCTGGAGTTTCGTAAAAACTACCGAAAAAACACTAGGTTACCAGGAGAATACAACATACAGGCATCAAAAGTTGACGAAAAGTACTGGAAGAAGACCAGACTGACAGGCGTCTATACCATGCACGCACCTGCTTCTGGAAATGGTCATATGCTGGTCACCAACATATCGTGCGGCGGCCTGCAATTCACAACACCTGGCGACCATGCCATTGAGGTTGGCCAACAGGCGCAAATCACCTTCACCCTTGACGACCGGAAACAGACCACCATCCATAAATGCGTCATCATTCAATCGGTTACCGGTCATATTATAGGTTGTCGATTTGCCGACAATGAATTTTTAGAACAGGGACTCCGTTTTTATCTCTTCCCCTGAGCCGGTTTCAGCTGAGAATTTTCCCCATCAACTTTTCTGCCTGTTCCAGAAAAGGTCCAAATGTCCCGGCGTCAAGGGCACTGATCACGACACCCTCCCGTCTGGCCTCAGCCAGGAGCTGTTCTCCTACTCCCTCCTGATCAATCTTGTTAAAGACCTTGAGACAGGGGATATCCTCCAGGTCCAGTTGCCGCAGCAGATCCTCCACCACCTGCATCTGCTCGCGGAAGCAGGGATTGGACAGGTCAATGACATGAACCAGGAGATCCGCTTCCTGCAGTTCCTCAAGGGTGGCGGCAAAGGCCTGCAACAATTCAGCGGGCAGTTGGCGGATAAACCCCACCGTGTCGGTGACCACCACCTCCATATCATGGGGAAATCGGAGCCTGCGGCTGGTTGGATCAAGGGTGGCAAAGAGTTTGTCTTCGGCTGTGATATCACTGCTGGTCAGGGTATTAAGCAGCGTTGACTTGCCGGCATTAGTATAACCGACCAGAGAGAGCACCGGCAGCTCCTTCTTCCGACGTCTGGCCCGGCGGCGGTATCGCTCTTTTCCCACCTGCTCCAGTTCTTTGGTCAGCCTGGCCAGTCGGTCATCAATACGCCGCCTGTGGGTCTCAAGCTTGGTCTCGCCTGGACCCCGGGTGCCGATTCCACCACTCAAGCGGGAGAGCGCGTCATCACGCGATGAAAGCCGGGGCAGCATATATTTCAACTGCGCCATCTCCACCTGCAACCGTCCTTCACGACTCAAGGCCCGATGGGCGAAGATGTCGAGGATCAGCTGAGTACGGTCGATGACCCGCATCTCGGTATAATCGGTGATTGAGCGAATCTGAGAGGGATTGAGCTCCTGATTGAAGATAAGCAGGTTGGCATCCAGCTGCAGGGCCCGGATCATGATCTCCGCCAGCTTGCCTTTCCCGAGGATGAAACGCGGGTTCACCTTCCGACTCCGCTGGAGCACGGTATCGAGAACCAGGATATTATCGGAACGGGTCAGCTCGGCAAGTTCGGCCAGAGAATCCTCAGCACGCTGCTGAGACTCGGTGCTCACACTGACCAGGATCGCCCGATCCTGGCCCCTATCGACAGCGGTCATGGTTTGCTGACGGGCGAACTCGCTTTCAAGGGCAGTAATGAAATCGGCAAAGGAATCCGTCTGGGCAGCCGGGTGGACCGGCGTAAGCAAGGCCCAGTTCTTTCCATCTGAGGCCACCGGCAAAAGATGGGCGGAGTAGAGCCGCTCCGGCAGGCCATCCGGAGTGATTTTCAACACAGAGAGAAGATCGAGACGCAGAAAGAGAAGATCCATCAGATCTTCATCGCTGATCTCCTCTCCCGCCAGATGGGTATGAATCAGACGCAGCCCTTTCAAGCGACCACCGGCACTACGGACCGATCCCAACCTGGGGATCATGATTCCCTTGAAATCACCAACCACGACCTGCTCCACCTTGCCTGAACGATGGAGCAAGACACCGATCTGCCGGTTCATCTCAAAAGAAAGCTGGCACAGGGTCTTGGCCATCTCCGGGGAGATGATCTGTTCTCTGGATACCCTTTTGCTGCCAAGCCGTTCAAGCGCAGCCAGCTGATGTTTTTTCAGACCACTGGTATTGCCGCTGACATTAGCGATAGTTATTCCCTCCGTAATACTTTTTTATCCGCCAGGACATCACAATCACCTAACACGATGGCCAAGCGTAAAGGCCCAAATACGAGGTGTACTAATCCTGAGGAATGCGGCGTACAATAAAGTACGCTGCATTGACGAAGGATCAGCACAATGAAGTATTTGGGCCTTTGCGAAACGCCATCAGCTCTTCAGATACTGGGTAATGGCATTGGCAATCGTCTGAAAGATCTTGATAAACTTCTCCTCATCACGTTCCAGCAGGGTAATGCGAAAGCCTTGGAGTTCCGTGGCAAATGAGGTCAACGGCACGACGCAGACTCCGGTGGCACCAAGCAGATAATAGACAAAACGTTTATCCACAGAGGCACCGGGAGCTGCAACCAGCGATTCGACCAGCTTGCGAATCTCATTATTTTCAATGGGCAGGGTCTGGTGATGGTTCAGGATTCCTTCTTCAAAACAGACACTCATGTAAAAGGCACCGTTGGGTCGATTGACCAGCACCCCTTTCACATCCTTCAGGCTTTCATAGGCTATATTGGAAAATTTTTCATAGCGCCGGATCCTCTCTTCCAGGTAGTCCTGATAGGCGGGATGGGTCACGACTTTGGGATAGACCACCTGGGGCAGGGTGGTGGAGCAGACCTCGACCATCTTGGCGTTGAGGATCGACTGGATATATTTGGCGAACATGGGATCCTTGTCGCCGTTATAGACCTCGATCCAGCCGCAGCGTGATCCGGGCCAGGGCATCTCCTTGGAAATTCCGCGCATGGCAATGGCCGGGACATCTCCAATGACATCGGAAAGTGACGGCGTAGAAGTTCCATTATAAACGATATGGTGATAGACCTCGTCACAGATAATAAACAGATCGTAGCGATGGGCAATCTCGACAATGGCCTCCAGGATCTCCCGGGGATAGACCGCACCTGTCGGGTTATCAGGGTTAATAATCAGGATGCCGGCCACTGCCGGATTATACTTGACACTTTTCTCCAAATCATCGAGGTCAGGATACCAATGATGATTGGGATCAAGGATATAGGTCAGGGGTTTGTCACCGGCGTGCGCTGCCTCAGCAGAAGAATGCGTGGTGTAACTGGGCGTCGGCACCAACACCCGGGCCGTACTTCTCAAGAAGCCGAATATCTTGGCAATGGCATCGCCTAGACCATTAAAAAAGATAATATCCTCCGGATCAATCTGGGCTCCGCCCCGTTTATTGGTAGCGGCGGCGATAAACTCACGGGTGGACAACACACCCTTGGTCGGGCTGTAGCCATAGGTGGCATTCTCCATCACCGCCTCGGCCACGATCTCCTTCATCCACAGGGGAATCTGTTCACCTTTGGCAATGGGATCACCAATATTCTCCCAGTTGGTGGTCAACCCCAGTTTCTGCAACTTCATCCCGACATTGACGATATTCCTGATCTCGTATGTCAGCTCTCCGGCACCTTTGTGCACTATATCTGTTCTCATTGAACAAACTCCTGAATAAAAATTAACGCATGACCAATTATATTTGGAACCAAGTCAAAAAACTTACCACTTAAAACTTAAAATTCAAATCATATCTTTGCAATTTATTCTGCAGGGTCTTTCTGGTAATGCCAAGACGCCTGGCAGCTTCACTCTTGTTGCCGCCGCTCTCTTCCAGGGTCTGGAGAATCAGCAACCGCTCTGCTTCCTGTAATGACGAGGGAGCGGCCACTGCCCCTTCTCCCTCCTGGTTCTGAATAGGCAAAGGAAGACTTTTTTCACTGAGCTGCTCACCGCGCATGAGGATCACCCCTCTTTCAATGGCATTCTCAAGCTCCCGTACATTGCCGGGCCAGTCATAATTTATAAGCAGTTCCATACACCTGGGGGTCACCGACTCCACTGTCCGACGGTTCTTCGCGGCAAATTTTCCTACGAAATAATCAACCAGCAAGGGGATATCTCCTCTTCGCTCCCGCAGCGGAGGCACCGCCAGGGTCACCACATTCAAGCGATAATAGAGATCCTCCCGAAAGTTTCCCGCCTTCACTTCAGAGGCCAGATCACGATTGGTGGCCGCCAGGATCCGCACGTCCACCTTGAGGGTTTCCTCACCGCCTACCCTTTGCAATTCATGTTCCTGCAGGACCCGCAGCAACTTGACCTGCATGGCCTGGGTCGTCTCGCCTATCTCATCGAGAAAGAGCGTCCCCCCATCGGCCTGAACAAACTTCCCTTCCCGCCGCCGATCAGCGCCGGTAAAGGCCCCCTTTTCATGGCCAAAGAGTTCGGACTCCAGCAGAGTATCGGCCAGGGCTGCACAGTTGACCTTGACAAAAGGCCCGCCATGCCGGTCACTATTGCCATGCAACTCGGCTGCAACCAGCTCCTTGCCCGTTCCCGACTCACCGGTAATCAAGACCGTGGCCTCAGTGGCCGCCACATAGGAAATCATCTCCAGCAGTTCCTGCATGGGAGGAGACGAACCGATAATAGAGCTGCTCACTGATGGCGGCCTGCTTCCATTCTCGTCATCCGCCTGTTGCCGTCTCTCTTCTACTTGATGATGATCAAGAGCCCGGTTCAGGGTCAGACGCAGACGGTCGAAATCAAGGGGCTTGGTCAGATAATCATGAGCCCCGTGCTTCATCGCCTCAACCGCATCATCCACCGAAGAATAAGCTGTCATGATCACCACCGGCAGGGCGGGTTTCAGGGCGTGGATGCGGCTGAAGGCCTCTATCCCATCCATCCTCGCCATACGCACATCCATGAGCACAGCATCAAAGTCGGATTTCTCCACTGCTGCAACTGCAGTACGGCCATCATCGGCCTCCACGCATTTCCAGCCCCATTCCTTGAACATCGAACAGAGCATATAGCGATGCACCTGCTCATCATCCACCACCAGAATGGTTACCTGTTTTCCTGCTTTGCTCACTCTTGCTCCCTTTTCACCCGCTTCTTGTTTTTATTTCTCCAGCTTTTTCAACAGCCAGGCCATATTCTGACCCAGAACACGCATGGTCTGCATTCCTTCCTCATCTTTGGCCACCTCTTCTTTTTCACGCCCCATGCCGATATTCCAGTAATTGGAGCCAACCACGATCATCTGACCGATAAGAAAGAAATGATTCATGGAATCAAAGACATGGATGGCACCGGCCCGTCTGGCGGCAACAACAGCCGCGCCAAGCTTCCTTTTGAAGAGATCACCATTGGCCCGGCTGACCATACCGCAACGATCCATCAGGGCCTTCATCTCGGAGGAGACATCGGCAAAATAGGTGGGAGAGCCAAGGAGAATAGCATCTGCTCCCTTCATCTTCTCCAGACAGTCGTTGATGCAATCCTTCTTTACAGCACAGCTGCCGTCCTTGTTCTTGAAACACTCATAACAGGCAATACAGCCACGAACCTCCTGACCTGCGAGCTGGACAAGCTCCGTCTCAACACCTGCTTCCTCAAGCTCAACAAGAACAGTCTTGAGCAGAAGCGCGGTATTTCCATCTTTTCTGGCACTGCCACTGAATGCTACAACTTTCACAATATTCTCCTTTTGATATGTTACTTCTCAATAGACCAGAGCAAATCAGCGCCACTCGTATCAGCGCCAACCTCTGTCTCCACAGAAAACCCCTTCCATAAATCATATCCGGCTTTAAATTTACCACTAGAGGTAAAGGGGTCATAGCCATAACTGATATAGAGATCCTCAGATAACTCCTTACCTATCATGAGTGATACATCTGAGGAGTTTTCACCACTTTCCACATAAATATCATTGAAGGCAAACTGATCCTCCAGGCCCGCAAGTATATTTTCCACAAATACTCCGCCCAGCTCAAAACCTACACCAGTGGCCACCGCCCCCACTGTATTGCTCATCTGATGACCGGTTCCAGAGTAAGACCTGCCAGCCAGCAGTTCAGTCAAAATAGCGCTCTCAGCCATGGGAGGATCAGAAAAAAGTTTCAGTTCCATATCATTCACCGTTCCAGAGGCTATCACCCCCACCGTCTTATTTTTGTTTTTTTTCTGGGCCAGGACATCAATACCTGGATTATCCAGGGGACCACCCAGAAGAAAAAACCTGCCTCTGGTGATATCCAGAGGACGATCCCTGACGACAAAGATGCCATCGTGCACGGTAAGACTCCCTTTTCCGGACAGGGGAAGACCGGGCGCATCATTTACCGTCACACTTCCTTGAAGCCGCCCCTTCAGGCCAAAAGCATCAACAGCGACATCCGGCCCAAGCTCTACGCTCACCGAGGCTTTCAGAGGCAGATCCGTGCTTTCATCCTCCTGCCCGTCATCGACCACGACGATATCACGAGAGGAGGTCACCGAGCTATCAACCTCTGTGATGGCTATAGAAGCTCTGGGGACAAACACCTTGCCGTTTAACTGCATCACCCCTTCACGCACCATAAAGTGCAGATCAGGATCAATAAGAATTTCATACTCAGGAAGGTGCGCCACCTCAAACTCCTTGCCGGAGGCAATCGCATCAACCAGCCATCCTCCCTGCGCATCCCGGAGGATATCCCCGGCAATCCTGATCTTACCGGGACCGGAGGTCGCATCAAGGAGCAGATGCATCCCCTCCCCTTCTCCCTTCACCATCACGGAGAGGAGCAAATCCTCAAGGGTTATGCCGGTTGCCGGAATAAATACATCTCCTTGCGTCTGCCGCAACTCCCCGAGCAAACGAGGATTCCCCAACAGACCCTGCACCGCAAAGGTTCCCTTCATCGAACCTGTCGGCTTTACGGCATAGTTTAACAACGCCGCGACAGGGGCAAGGTTCTTCATGTCCAGACCGACCTCACCCTGAATCGGCAAGTCTTCCCACGAAGAAGAAAGATCACTTATTTGACCAACAGTAATCGTGGCATTCATCACACTGCCATCCTGAAAGCGGCTTTTTGCCATGCTGACCAGCTTGGAATCAACCAGTTCCAGAGTAAGCAAATTATCCGTCCAACGCAAGAACTGTTCCCTGCCATCTTCATCCTCGACACTCATTTGCAGCTCGGGCACGGAAAAATGTGCTTCTCCTTTCACCAGCCCTGTCCCAACTCCTGCTGTCCGCACCACGGCATCAAGCCTTCCTTCAACAGGACGGGAAACCAGATGCCACTGATACAACAGATGAAAAGCAAAGGAATCAAGATCGGCATCCAGCCGCCACGCGCCCGAAGGTTGCCGGCCGCCCTGCAGGCAAAGGCTTACCTCACCCTGTCCAAGACAGACAGAGGCCAGATCAACTACTCCTTCCCCATCCATCCGCAGCGATACCGGACTCTGCAACTGCCATTTACCGTAAGGATCGAGCTGTAAAAGAAGATTGCGAACCTCGCCCTGCCACGACCAATCGGCCAGACCGCCAGCCAGAACAACCTCCATGTCGCCCGCAGCCCCTGTCAGCCTTGCTTGCAGCTGATGGCTGGCCACGGTTCCACCCAGCTCAGCAGTCAGTGAGGTCAAGACGCCTGCCCCTGTCTGCATTCCTTCCCCCGCGAGTTTCACCGCCAGCTCACCTTGCGGGCTGAATGTTCCCTGCCCCGATCCAGTCAAGGCCTGGAACACGTTCTCCTGATAGGCAAGCTTACTCCCATTAAGATCAAAGGAAAACTTCGGTGCCTTCCGGCTGCCCTGAACAGAACCCTGGAGATGCACTTCCCCTTCCGCCTCCGGCAACAGATTCCCCAGATTTGCACTATCAAATTGTACTTGTAGATCCATGGCACTGATCGTTCCTGCACCGTCCCTGGAAGTTGCCCCCACCGTTCCGCTCACAGTCAGCTCCGACTCCCCGCTCCGCAACAGCAGATCCTTCACCTGCAACCCTTTGTCATTCACTGTCACCGAACCGCTGCCGGCGAGGGGATAACCGAGCAGGTCGCCTGCAAGGGCCACAAGCTGCGTTTCAGAGCTGAAGTCGTCAGCCTGAAACCGGCCGCTGGTGTTGATCCTGGTGCTGATCCGTCCCTCCCAGTCGGGGAAATAGGGATTGGGATCAACATCCTGCCCCTCAAGCTCCACCTGCCAGCGCAGGCCATCCTGCCAACCAATGGTTCCCTTTGCCGTTATCATTCCACCAACCATGGACGGCCCGGTGTCGCGGATACCAGGGACGGAGCTGGAGATTCCTTCAGCTAACCGGGCAACAAGCGATGACACCTGCAGTTCGGCAAAATTCCCGGAGAATTCCGTACGAACCTCCGCCTGAGGAAACTGCGCCCAAGCCCCTTCCAGTTGCACCGTCCCCTGATAGCTGTCCGCTGTACCCGATGCCTTGACATCGACAGATGCAAGCACAAGTTCAGGCCAATCCGGATTGAGCTCCATCAGTTTAACCTGAGCCAGGGTGGTATCCAACTGCCAGCTCACCTCACCAAAAAGATCGGAACATACTAGATTCACCCTGTTCTGCACAGGGGTCTGGATATCAATCCGGGCCGTCAGATGATCCAGCAAGTCGCCATGGATCACAAAATCAGCCGCAAAGAGTTTGCTGTTTTTCTCTTCCAAACTCCCCCCTCCCTGCAGGTCAAGGGGCCACTTAGCACCAAGAACAAGGTTCCCCTGTGCTTGCACGGAGATCCCCTGGATGCCGGCCTCAAACTTTTTCAGAGTAACACGATCTTTCTCGGCAGCAAGTTCAAGACTGACTTTCTCAACACGCGGCAGCTCCATGCCGGAGATACCATGAATGAACACATCTTCCAGCTCAAACGTGGTGAGAACAACCCCCAGGGGCAGCAGAATATCGGGCAGGACAACAGAAGAAGTTCCCGATGTCATCCCCTCCTCCTTTATCCGTACATCAACACCCTCTCCATGCAACTTGACAATCCGCACTGTCCCATGGAAAAGGGCCAGGGGCTGCCACTGCATCACAATCCTTTTGCAGAGCAGATCGGCTGCCGCTGTCCGTACCTGCAGTCCATCCAGCTGCCAGCTGCCAAGCAACCTGCCCTGCACATGCTCAATGACCAGCCCGCCGCCGGATACCTGCACAACAGCCTTGGCCAATTGTCTCAGTCCCCTCTCGGTCAACCCCAGGGAAGCCAACGCCGCAAGGACGATCAGCACCGGCACCAGGAAGAAGCCGGCAACACGCCACCGTTTCACAGATCAGCCCCCACATTGAGATGAATACGAACAGAATGCTCTTCTTCCAGTAAGGGAACGGCCACATCCAGTCGTATCTGGCCAAATGGCAGGGTAATCCGCCCGCCGACACCTACACTTTTTTTCAAATTGAAATTCATGCTGTCCATGGCCTGCCCGGTATCATAAAAAGCAGCCACACTCCACATTTCATCCACCTTCCTTTCCACTTCCATGCTGCCTGTCACAAGATAACGACCACCAATCACAGCTCCTGATGCATCAACGGGGCCAATGCTTTTATAGGCATAGCCACGGACACTCTGGTCACCACCGGTATAAAATCTGAGGGAGGGAGGAAGATCATCAATGGAATCAACAGCAGTACCGCCAAGAGTAAAACGGCCAATCAAACGCCACTTGTCAAAAAATGATGTAATTCCCTTCACTCCGGCCTGGGCCTGTAAAAAGGTGGCATCTGAGAGAAGCGTTTTGTCGGCACCTTTTATATCCACGGAAAGCCGCCACCCATCCACGGTGTTGATCCTGTTTTCCGCAAAGACCACGCTCCAGGTGCCGCCCGGCAACAGGAGCAGACTCGTGCCGCTGGTCACTCCCACATCATAGGTTTCATCCCGCACTTCAAAAGTCGCCCCATACTGATACATCGGACCGGAATGACCAAGGGACGCAGCTACAGACAAGAGTTCAGTCTGAGTATCTTCCCACTGTTCAGTGGCCCAGTTTCCTGAATATCTCAAGGCATCATACCTGGGATCCGCCACGGGAATTTCATAGGAAGCGCCAACCCTGCTTATCTTTTCAGAAAGCTGCAACGAACTGTATACTTTATGCCCGCTGTCATTGAAGAGGCGGTTCTTCCACTCCATTCTGGTTCGAATTCCGGTATCAGTGCCATACCCCAGACCAAGGCTGTAGCGGTTCCGCAGGGCAGGCGCAAGGGTCAGGGCAACAGGCACCCGCTGTTCGCTGAGCTTGTCAAACTCAGGTTCCACTGTCACCCCGCTGAAAAAACCGGTATCGTAGAGAATCGACTGCAGACGAGTGATTGCGCGCAGGGAATAAGGTTCACCCTCCTTATACGGAAGATAGCGCGACAGAAGCTTCTGATTGATGATATTCTGGGAGGAATGGGTCTTACCGAAAAGAAAGCGATGACCGGTATTCAGGAGCAGATCAATTTCGGCCTCATGCCTGGCCCGATGGACCCTGACTTCATTTTTCTCAAATTTGGCCTCGACAAAACCGTTTCGTATGGCCCAGTGCAGAATTTTCTTTTTACCTTCCTCATATTGCAGGTGTTTGAGAATTGCACCGTCCTTCAGGGGAAACTGCTGCTGAAGATCAGCAAAAATGGACAATCCGCTGCCAGGTCCAGTAACCCCAATGGAGACAGAGCGCACCCGTACCGGCTCACCGGGCGTGATAATATAAGAGGCATGCCAGACACCATCAGTCTCCACCAAGGCGCTTTCTATCCGGGGCGAATAATAGCCCAGAGGCTCCAGAGCTGATTTGATATCAAGGGATGCCTTCCGATGCAGACGGCGCATCTCTCCGACACCGAGCCGGGGGTTTTTCTGCTGTTGATAGATTCTGAGATGGGCCAGGACGTTGGCAGACATCTCCTGATCCATACCATCCTTGCCTCCTGCGGCATCACTCTGTTCCCGGCTGTTACCGCTGACAGTGACATCGAGCACCACTGCCGCAGGCACCACACCCGGCATCAGCATCAAAGCCAGCAGGAAGAGAAAAGACAGGATGCGCATAAAAGAATGGTTGGGCTTTTGATTTATGGATGAAGTTTTATCCGAGAAGGGCTATAAAAATAGCCGGCGTCCGGCCTGGCAGCTCAAGATCAGCCAGCCAAGCTGGTAGAGTACCCACAGACAGAGCGCTTTCCTTAAAATACCATTTCCACAACCCGTACGTCATTGAAAAAATGAGTGACTCCCTTCTGAGGATTGAAAAAATAGTCAATGGCGGATACGGCCTGGCCCGGAGGGAGAATGGATCAATTGTCCTGCTTCGCCATGTCCTGCCGGATGAAACCGTCACCGCCCGAATTCTTGCGGAGAACAAGGGCTTTGCCGAGGCCGCTGTCAGCAAAATTATTGAGCCCTCACCTCACCGTATCCAGCCACCATGCCCTAAATACGGCGCCTGCGGCGGATGCGACCTGCAACACTGCGACTCTGAGCAGCAGCTCCAGATCAAAAAGGGAATTATTACCGACCTGCTTGAACGTGCGCCCGAGAGCATCTTGCAACAGGCGATTCCCCTGCTCGCTGACCCCATTGCCTCAGCACTGACTTTTGGATATCGCCAACGCATTCGTTTGCAGATAGACGAGCACAGGCAACCGGGTTTTCGCCGCTACCACTCCCATCAATGCGTGCCGATCAACGAATGCCTGCTGGCCAGACCCGAGCTGAACAGCGTCCTGCAGCAGCTCCAGGCCCATCCCCCATTCCATATGACACTGGCCACCGCCAGCGAGCTGGAGCTGCTGTTCAACCCCGCAAGCTCAAGGGTGGTCTGCCTGTTTCACCTCGTCCGCAAACCGCGGCCCGCCGATATGAAACAGGCAGAAGCGCTGATGAAGTCCTTACCCTTGGTGGAAAGAATCCTTTTTCACGGCCAGGATTTTCTGCCCTGCGGTCCGATCTCCAGCAACAAGGATGATGGCGACAAGGAAGAATTACAGTTTCTGTTACCTCCCTTTCCCGGCCATACAGACAGAGCAATTGCACTCTCCTGGGAGGCAGGCGGTTTCTGTCAGGTCAATCTGGAACAGAACATCCAGCTAATCCGGACCGTGCTGGATATCTGTCAGGCCGATTCAGAAACAACCATCCTGGATCTCTTCTGCGGCATGGGTAATTTTTCCATCCCCCTGGCCAGACAGTCCGCATCGCTGCTGGGCATCGAAGGTCAGGGATCGGCGATCCGCTCGGCCCGCAAAAACAGTCAGCGGGCAGGCCTGACCAATACCCTCTTTGAAAAAAGCCCCATCCATGAACGATGCCGGACATTGGTCAAAGAAGGCCGAAGTTTTGACTGCGTGATCATCGACCCGCCCAGACAAGGGGCCCCGGGACTCGCGCAACAGCTGGCAACGCTTACCCGCAAACGTCTGATCTATATCTCCTGCGACCCCGCCACCCTGTGCCGGGACCTGGGTGAGCTGCTCCACTCCGGTTTCACTATCCAAAAGCTCCAACCCGTGGACATGTTTCCCCAGACCCATCATATCGAGACCGTAGTTTTGCTGGTTAAGGAATAATGAATCGTAATGTCATTTCGACCAGCGGGAGAAATCTTAACACTCCACTATAATGTTGGGAAAGATCACTCTATGATAATGAGCATACCCTTATGACCCCTGAACACTTCATCAGCCTGTGGAAAGACAATGCCCTCAGCGAACGCGGCGGGGCCCAGGCCCATTTTGACGATCTCTGTGATCTGCTGGGCGTCGACAAGCCGCGTGATCCTGAAAACTACTGCTTTGAACGGGGGGCGAAAAAGGCGGGCGGCGGCGACGGCTGGGCCGATGTCTGGAAGCGCGGCTGTTTCGGCTGGGAGAACAAAAAACCGGGCCGCGACCTGAATGCCGCCTTGGGGCAGCTGACCGACTATGCCCTGCGCCTGGAAAACCCGCCCCTGCTGGTGGTCTGTGACCGGGAGCGGATCATCATCCACACCGCCTTCACTGGTTACCCGGATCAGCCGCGGGAAATCAGGATCGAGGAGCTTACCGATCCGGGCACCTTGCAGCTTCTGCGCTGGGTCTTCACCGACCCGGAAAAGCTCCGGCCTGAAAAATCCACCGCCGCCATCACCGGCGAGGCGGCCGGGCAATTCGCCGGACTGTCCCGGTCCATGCGCGGCCGCGTATCTCATTCAATTGGGGACAGAATTGAATTCTGCCCCCAAGATAAAATCAGTCAGCAGGTCGCCCATTTTCTGGTGCAATGCCTCTTCTGCATGTTTGCCGAGGATGAGGAGCTGCTCCCGGGCTCGGTCTTTACCGGAATTCTGAAGAATGCCGGTAAAGATGCCGCAAAGGCGGCAAGCCGGATCAACCGACTTTTTGTGGCCATGCGGGACGCCGGCGGCGAATACGGCGACCATGACATTGCCTGGTTCAACGGCGGCCTCTTCAAGACCGTGGATATTCCGGCCCTGTTGCCGGACGATCTTGCCGCCCTGCACATGGCCGCCGGTATGGACTGGCGGGCCATCGACCCCACCATCTTCGGCACCCTTTTTGAACGCAGCCTCGATCCCGCCACCCGCGCCCCGCTGGGCGCCCATTATACCGATACCGCCACCATCGCCAAACTGATTCACCCCCTGATCACCGCTCCCCTGCTGGTTGAGTGGCAGACGGCCAAGGCGGTGATCGCCGCCGGGGTAGGCAAAGGACAGAAAACCAAGGCGGCAAAGGCGGCAAGCGAGGCGTGGCACGGTTTTCTTAGCCGTCTGCATCGTTTCCGGGTCCTTGATCCGGCCTGCGGATCGGGGAATTTTCTCTATCTGGCACTGACCGCCCTGCGGGATGTGGAGCGGCGGGTTCTTATTGAGGCCCAGGAGCTGGCGGGCTATCAGCCGGAACTGTGGCTGCAGACCGGGCCGCACAATATCCTCGGGCTGGAGGTCAATGAGTACGCCGCCGAGCTGGCCCGCACCACCGTCTGGATCGGCGATATCCAGTGGTGCCGCCGCAACGGCCGGGAGATTACCAGAAATCCCATTCTCCGCTCGCTGGACTCCATCGAACACCGCGACGCCCTGCTGAATGCCGACGGCTCCGAGGCAAGCTGGCCGGAGGCCGACGTGATTGTCGGCAATCCGCCATTTCTGGGGGGCAGTAAAAAACGCGGAGAGCTGGGCGGTGACTACTTTGACGCCCTGGCCAAGTGCTATGGCGACCGGGTGCCGCCGGGGGCCGATCTGGTGACCTACTGGTTCGAGAAGGCCCGCGCCCAGATCGAGGCGGGCCGGGCCATGGCTGCCGGACTGGTTGCCACCAACTCCATCCGCGGCGGGGCGAACCGCAAGGTGCTGGAACGGATCGTGGCGAGCACGAAGATCTTTGAGGCCTGGTCGGATGAAGCGTGGGTCAATGACGGGGCAGCGGTCAGGGTATCGCTGGTCTGCTTTGGCAATGGCAACGAGACGAAACTGGACGGCCAGCCGGTGGCAGTGATTTACGCGGATTTGACGGGTTCTGATGGTGGCTTGAACATGACCATGGCCGGGAAGTTGGTGGAGAATTGGGGGACGGCCTTCAAAGGTGCAGAGAAAAGTGGAGCTTTTGATATCCATGGTGATCTTGCCCGACAGTGGCTGCAACAACCTAACCCCAACGGACAACCAAATAGCGATATTGTTAAACCTTGGGCTAATGGGCAAGACATCGTTAAACGCCCGTCAGATACTTGGATTATAGATTTTGGTATTGACATCAGCCAGGGGGTTGCTAGCCTTTATGAAAAACCTTTTGAACACATTCTGCATTTTATTAAACCGGAACGGGATAAAAACAATGATCGGGGCAGGCGTGAAAATTGGTGGCGCTTTGGCCGAAATGGTGCCGACTTTCGTAATGCTTGCAATGGGCTAAAGCGATTCATCTGCACGCCCCGCGTTTCCAAACACCGTTTGTTTATATGGTTTAATGCGCTTACTTCGCCAGATTCTCGGCTGTGCATTATTGCTCGCTCTGACGACACTACTTTCGGCATCCTCCACTCCCGTTTCCACGAGCTCTGGTCTTTGGCAACCTGTTCATGGCACGGAGTTGGCAATGATCCGACATATAATGCTCATTCTGTTTTCGAGACCTTTCCCTTTCCTTCCGGCCTGACCCCGGCCGACACAGCCAACGGTGCCCCCAGCGGACCTGTCGCGGAGCAAATCGCCGCCGCCGCTGTCCGCCTCAATCAGCTGCGGGATGCCTGGCTCAATCCGCCCGAATGGGTGGATTGGGTGATCACCCCGGAAGAGGAGCAGGCCGGTTTCCCCAAGCGCCCCGTTGCCAAGCCCGGCCACGAAGCAGAATTGAAAAAACGGACCCTGATCAATCTCTACAACGCCCGCCCGGCCTGGCTCGACGCCATTCACCGCGACCTCGACGCCGCCGTGGCCCACGTCTACGGCTGGGCCGACTACACGCCGGAGATGACGGATGCAACCATCCTCTCCCGCTTGCTGGCCATGAACCTGGAGCGGGCAAAACCATGACACCCCAGACAAGGGGGAGCCATACCTTTACGAGATTCTTGTCCTGCATACAAGCCAGGAAAAGAATCTCCAAGGCACCAGGGAGGCAGAATGCCGGCCGCTGAGACCATCATCACCTTTTTCACCGCCTCGCTTCTGCTGGCCGTGGCCCCCGGCCCCGACAATATCTTTGTCCTGACGCTGTCCATATTGCGCGGCAGGCTGGCCGGACTCGTGGTCATCCTGGGGTTATGTACGGGCCTGATCATCCACAGCACGGCCGTCGCCCTAGGAGTTGCGGTCATCTTCCAGGTATCGGCACTGGCCTTTTCTCTGCTCAAATGGATCGGCGCCGGCTACCTGGCCTATCTCGCCTGGCAGGCCTTCCGGGCCGGGGCGCAACAGATGCAGCAGGGCCCGGGAGCAGAGGTCAGCTACCGCAAGCTGTATGGTCGCGGCATCATCATGAACATCACCAACCCCAAGGTTTCACTTTTCTTTCTCGCCTTTCTGCCGCAGTTTGCCGACCCGGCACGAGGGCCTGTCTCTTTACAGATCCTCTTATTAGGAGCCCTCTTTATCCTGGCAACCATCATCGTTTTTGGCGCCATAGCGCTCCTCTCCGGCACCCTTGGCCAATGGTTCAGAGACAATGCTCACATCCAGAAAAGACTGCACCGAATTGCCGGCGCTGTTTTTCTGGGCCTGGCACTCAAACTGATAACAACCGAACGGTAGCGGCTCTTCCATCATTTCAGCGGGTTCTGTAAGAAGGGCCGCGGCAAGAACAAATCATCCCGTCTTGCTTGTCTTTTCAGCCATGTTATTTCGTAACGGCTCCTAAGCTGCCGACACTGAAGTCAGGGGATAAGCGGCCTCAAGCCGGTGAACAGCCCCGGTATGGGTGAGAAGGCTGGAGTAGAGGGAAAAAGAGTCCACGAGAAACTCGGAGCTTGCAAAAAAGTCATGGTCATCCAGATAACGGCGAAGCCTGGCAATCGGTGTATCCCGCAGACGGGCCACGGTCACATGCGGCGAGAATTTCCGCCCTTCCGCTTCCAAACCAAGGCCGACAAGGACCGACTCCACCTGGTCGCGCAGGACGACAACGGGATCAACAGGCTCAACACCCGCCCAGAGAACATGCGGTTGCCGGTGAGGCGGGAAATAGCCGAGACCGGCAAGCCGTATGGTAAAAGCAAGACCCTTTATCCCGGCAAGCTTCTCCCCTATATTTTGAAAAATGCCATCATCAACCTCACCGATAAAACGCAAAGTGAGATGAATCTGCTCATCTTTTACCCAGCGTGCACCGGGCAGGATGGAACAAATCCCGGCCAGTTCCTTTTTTACAGCCTGCGGCATATCGATAGCCACAAAGAGCCTATGCATAGTCATACCTCCAAGCGAGTTTCCTTACCAACACCTGTATATCCCAGCCACCAGCAATAACAACGGTAACCACCTGTCGGCGCTTCAGTTCCTCTCCAACTGGACATACCCAACTTCCCGGATTATTGTCTATCCTGGGTGGTTCGCAGCCTTATCAAATGCCGGAACAAGAAGGATTGCCACGCCGTCAGTGTAGTTGCCGTTGCGGTGTCCAACTCAGTGTCCAGGATCTCAATGTGGCACAGCAGCTGGAGATGCCAGTACCGATATTCCCCATGATTATCCAGAGTACAGCCCATTTCTCTTGATACTAATACAGGAAGGATGTAACCTCGTCCATGCAGGTTACGCATGATCAGAGACGTACTCATGGACAAGTGGAAGCTCCTAAAAATAATCCAGCAAACAGCATTGCAACCGCCCCATAACATAAATCTACATTCTGCCAGCCAACTGAGGGGATACAATGAACCTCAGCCGTCTGCGGTGAAACTTTATTGCCCCTCACCCCTCGCTTCCTCCTTGAATCCCTTGAAAAAAGCCACAGAAGGTCGCCAGACATGAAAAATACAGACCATACGCTTATTGAACAGCTTAAAATTTCCAAACGTGAGATCGAACGTCGCAAAGAATACTTTGGCCTGTCCAAGGAGGAGTGCCTGACGCTCGTCTCACTCAAAGAACTTATCAGTGATCATATAGAGGAAATCGTCGAAGATTTTTACAAAATGATTCTCCCCTTCGATGAGATGGATCGTGTTATCGGGGACGCAGAAACGCTCCGGCGACTCAAAAATTATCAACGCGGCTACATATTGAGCCTTTTCGATGGCCAATACGATGAGGATTATGTCCACTCCCGGCTACGGGTGGGAGTGGTCCATAAGCGCATAGGGGTAGAGCCTAAATTCTATGTATCTGCAATATATAATTTAAGCTCAATATTACGTACCATTATCCTCTCGCAGAATGAAAAAAATTGTGGTTCATGCGCATCCAGGCTGACGGCAATAGAAAAAATAATCATGTTTGATCTATCGTTCACCTTTGACACCTATATCCACAGTATTATGGACGAGGTCAGGAAAAACAAGGAAGAGCTGGAGCACTATACGGAATCACTCGAAGAGGTGATATCGGAACGGACAAAATCATTAAGAGAACAGGCGCGGCATGACGGACTGACAAACTTATTAAATCAGCACTCATTTTACAGCGAATTAAAGAGGGAATTGTTGCGTGGTCAAAGGCGAAATCAGGCCACTGTGCTGATATATTTTGACTTGGATAATTTCAAAAAATTAAATGACTCTCAGGGACATAAACGTGGCGACGAGATTCTTGTTGCCGTGGCCAATGCCATGCAAGGCACCATCAGAGAAAATGAGATCGCAGCCAGGTACGGCGGAGATGAATTTTGCATGATATTGCCGGAAAGCTCCATAGAGGGAGCAGAACAACTGTGCCAGAGACTATGCGGGGCGATTCAGAAAGCGACTGAAGGCTCTGGCATTGCATGCAGCATGGGGATCGCCATATCCACAGCAGAAAACAATTACGATGCGAACTCATTGGTCAAAAAAGCCGACCGGGCAATGTATGAGGCAAAAAAAGAACCAGGATTTACAATCAAAGTCGCAGAATAAGATCTCAGGATATATACTCCTGTAATATTTTTTTTTGTAACTATCCACCTTGCTTACAGATGAGCAACTGATCTCGTGCAGAGGCGCAGAGACGCTGAAAAGGACCAAAAAAGTTTTTCTCTGCGTCTCTGCGCCTCTGCGCGAGAAATACTACAAAACAGGCAGTTACCATTGTACGTGTTGGACAGTTACCTAATTTTTTAGAATCAAGCAGAGACAGGGAGACCGATACATGAATGGCAAGACCATCTTGATCGTGGATGACAGCTCCACCATGCGGAGAATCATCATCAGAGAGCTGGAAGAGGCCGGCCATACTGTTCTGGCCGCTGAAAACGGCATGGAAGCCCTGGTCATGATCGAATGGATGGACAGAAAGCCCGATCTCATCACCCTTGATATCGACATGCCGGTCATGAACGGGTTTGAAGTCTGTGAACGCCTCCTCGAACAACAGAAGCAGCAGGGAGACAAGCAGCAGCCCAGGATTCCCATTATCTTTGTTTCCGCCAATGATACCCTTGAGAACCGGCGACGCGGCTTCCAGCTTGAGGTTACCGACTTCATCTCCAAGCCGTTCAAAAAAAATGACATCGTCAAGGCAGTCAACAAGGTCCTTTTTCCCCAAAATCAGTTCACCGGGATGACCGCCCTGGTCATTGATGACTCCTGTTCGGTCAGGCAGATTATCTCCAAAATCTTGAGACGCATCGGACTCACCGTACTGAACGCCGCCAACGGGCTGCAAGGAATCGAAACCATTAAAAATTTCCCCGGCACCCTTGATCTGATTCTCACCGACTACATGATGCCTGAGATGCGTGGAGATGAGTTCTGCAAACTCATCCGTCAAGATCCGACTCTGGACCAGGTACCGCTTTTTGTGGTCAGCGCCTTTGACGATATGGACCTGCTCCTTTCCCTCTTCAAGTCAGGGGCCACCGACTACCTGCACAAGCCCTTTATAGAAGAGGAACTGCTGGCAAGGGTGGAGATCCACCTGCGGGCAAGGCAATACATCAATCAGGTTGAGGATCTGAACAAAAAACTGGTTCATCTGGCCAGCCGGGACGGCCTCACAGATCTTTATAACCGACGTTATTTCCAGGAAGCACTCTTCCGGGAATTCGCCTCGGCAACTGACAATCAGCTTGAGCTTTCCTGCCTCCTTCTTGATCTTGATTTCTTCAAAAAGGTCAACGATAGTTGTGGGCACGCCTTTGGCGATCTGGTCTTACGGGAATTCGCCGCCATCCTGACCACCAAATCTAGAAAATCAGATATCTGCGCCCGCTACGGCGGAGAGGAATTTGTCGTCATTCTTCCCCATACCAATCTGCAGTCCGCACTCCTCATTGCCGAGTCGATCCGCTCCTCGGTCAATTTGCATGATTTCAAGAACCCGCAACACAGCCGCCGGATATCCTGCAGCATCGGGGTCGCCTCTCTCAGCAGCCAAAACCTGGACACGGGCGACAAACTGGTCAGCATGGCCGACAGGGCCCTCTACCAGGCGAAGAAAAATGGCAGAAATCAGGTTCAAGTGTACTCCCCGGAATAAGGGGAATTCGCCTTTCTCGCTGCTGGCCACCCCCCTTCTTCCTCGACTATTCTCTCTCTTCCCCTTTCAGGACCGAGGCCCTTTGATCCGATGCATTGTTCCTGGGAGAATGAACGGAAAGAATTGACAGAAAGAGTGTTTCTCGGTAAACCATAGAATTTCTTTTCTCGTATTGAATTTTTGTGGCAGCAATGCCGAGATAAAATGGGGACAGCCCCCGATACTGCTGGGGACAGTCCCCATTTTATCAGGGCTTGGACAAAGCCCCGGTCGCTGGAATTACTTATCTGTCTTCATACTTTCATAACATACCATGACCACAACACAACAAACCCCTTTTTGCGCCAATGGCCTGCCTCTGCTCATTGGCAGTCTGCCGGTCAATGACCCGCAGGTCGCCATTAAAGAATGGATCCTGACAGCCACCCCTGAAATCCCTATCTGGCCGCAACTGCCCACCAATCCGTATGAACACATGCTGCACCAGTTTGCCGAAGGTTTGCCGGGTGTGGTGGAAGAATCCATTGAAACAACCGAAAACCGTATCTTCTACGATACGGAAGCCGCCGGTTTTGAAGAGGAGCAACTGGCCTTTTACGAGGAATACCTGCAGGCCGTAGAAGATCCGGAACTTTTGCTGACCTCACGTTTTGCCGTAAGCCGCCGGCGGGCTCAAGGAATCTACACCCTGACCGATGCCGTCGGCGATTTCTCCAGCCCCACCGCCCTCAAAGGACAGATCACCGGCCCCTTCACCATGCTCACCGGGGTCCACGACAAAGAAGACCGGATAGGGTATTACAATCCCGCCATCCGTGATATCGTGGTCAAAGGGCTGGCCATGAAAGCCGCCTGGCAGGCATTGTTTCTGCAAAGACAATCCCGCCTGCCGGTCCTGATCTTCATCGATGAACCGGCCCTTGCGGGACTGGGCTCCTCGGCCTTTATCTCCATTGCCGCCGGGGACATCAGAGAAGACATCAATGAGGTCTGCACTGCCATCCACTCTGTAGGGGCCTTGGCCGGGGTGCATGTCTGCGCCAATACCGAGTGGGACATCCTGCTCAGCTCGGAAATCGACATCCTGAGTTTTGACGCCTACGGTTATTTTAACCGCCTGGTACTCCTGAAAGAGCAACTTCACGCCTATCTGGATCAAGGAAAAATTTTGGCCTGGGGTATTGTGCCCACTTCTGATCATGAAGCTATTGAGAAAGAGAGCTGCGAAACACTGGTCAAACTATGGGAAGAACAGGCAGAGCAGCTGATACGGCCCGGCCGTAACCTGGCCGCCATTCTCGGCCAGACCCTTATCACTCCCAGTTGCGGCACCGGTTCACTGCCACCCGTACTGGCCAGAAAAGTGCTGGATCTGACCCGGGACGTATCAAAAACACTCAAGGAAAAGTATCAGGTTTAGGGCCTCGGCAATAATAAACTGTTCAGTATTGCGCCGGATTTTCAGCCATATTCGAGAAGTGGAAAGAGGCGCATAGCAGCGCTATGTAACTCTTTCGGAGACGAAGAAGATGGCTGAAAAGACAAGCAAGACGGGATGATTAATTCTTGCCGCGGCCCTAAGCACAACAGACCAGTTACCACTCACTACTAACTCCCACACCCTAAGTAATTTATCATGAGTCAAGAAAATCAAGTATTGAAACAACGACGGGAAAAGGCAGAGGCCCTGGCCGCCCTTGGCATTAATATATTCAGCAACAGCTTCAAGCCGGCTAATCATGTCAAGGAGTTACTGCCCAAGGGAGAACACCTGGCTGCAGAATCCTTTGATGAAACAAAATTCACTTATTCCATTGCCGGACGGGTCATGTCCATGCGCAAATTCGGCAAGGCAGCCTTCTGCCATCTGGCCGACGCCTCAGGACAGATTCAGATCTATGTCAAGAAGGACACTGTGGGAGAAGAGCAGTTTGCCGCCTTTAAAAAATGGGACATCGGCGACATCGTGGGCATTGAAGGAAAACTGTTCAAGACCCAGACCAATGAGCTCTCGGTCATGGCCGACAAGCTGATCATGATCACCAAATCCCTGCGCCCCCTGCCGGAAAAATGGCACGGACTGACCAATGTGGAGACCCGCTACCGCCAGCGTTATGTCGACCTGATCGTCACCCCTGAAAGCCGGGCCATCTTCCGTAAACGCGTTGAAATCATTCGTCTGATCAGGGAGTTCCTGGGCAACCGCGGTTTCATGGAGGTGGAAACCCCGATGATGCAGCCGATCCCAGGCGGCGCCACTGCCAAGCCGTTCAAGACCCACCATAACGCGCTGGGCATGGATCTCTACCTGCGTATTGCCCCGGAACTCTACCTGAAACGGCTGCTGGTCGGCGGCTTTGAGAGGGTCTTCGAGATCAACCGCAACTTTCGCAACGAAGGGTTGTCCACCCGCCATAACCCCGAATTCACCATGCTGGAATTCTATCAGGCCTATGCCACCTACCACGATATGATGGACATCACCGAAGAACTGATCTCCTGGCTGTCGCAGGAGGTGAACGATACCATGGAGATCGACTACCAGGGAACCAGGGTCAACCTGACCCCGCCCTGGCAACGCCTGACCATGAATCAGGCCCTGGTGAAAATCGGCGGCCTTGATCCGCTCGTCGTCGGTGACGACGACAAGGTCCTGGCTCTGGCCCGGAGCACCAAAGGGGTAAAGCTTGAGCCCCTGGCCGGCCCCGGCAAGGCCAGAACCGCCCTCTTTGAACTGCTGGTGGAAGAAAAGCTGATCGACCCCACCTTCATCACCTCCTATCCCCTTGAGGTGTCACCGCTGGCCCGCAGGAATGAGCAGGACCCCACGGTGACCGACCGTTTTGAGCTCTTCATCACCGGCCGCGAGATCGCCAACGCCTTCAGCGAGCTGAGCGACCCCATTGACCAGCGCCAGCGCCTGGAACAACAGATTGCGGAAAAAGGTGACGATGAAGAGATTCACTCTGAAATGGACGAGGATTTTGTCAGGGCTCTTGAGTTCGGTATGCCTTCAGCCGCAGGCCAGGGGATCGGCATTGATCGTTTAATCATGCTGCTCACCAACTCCGCCTCCATCCGCGACGTCATCCTCTTTCCCCACATGAAACCGGAATCGGAAACAGAGGAGAAAAAAGGGAAAGGACAAGGCGGTGCGTGCAAAAAATGCAGCAAAAACTAGAATCAAGGCCATACAACCCTCAACCGTTCAGCCCTGCCCTCTGATATGTACGAATGGTTTATCAGCTTCCGCTATCTGCGGGCAAGGCACAAGCAGCGCTTCATTTCACTGATCTCGCTGATCTCCGTGGCCGGTATCACTGTCGGTGTCATGGCCCTGATCGTGGTGCTGGCCGTCTATTCCGGGTTCACCGATGGTCTGCGTGACCAGATATTAGGCATCAATTCCCATATCATTGTCCAGCATCCAGGCGGCTCCATTGACAACTACAGAGAAACACGTGAGCGGATCCTCACCGTGGACGGGGTCACCGGCGCCACTCCCTATCTCTACACCCAGACCCTTTTAAGCGGGGCCACCGGCGGCAGCGGCGTCATTCTACGGGGCATTGACCCTGAGACGGCTCAAGGTGTGGTCAAGCTGGGCAAACAGATGATTCGCGGCTCCATCCATGATCTGGAGCAGGACCCAGCCAATCGAGTACCGCCTGTCATTCTCGGCAAGAATCTGGCAGACGAACTCCATGTTACCGTGGGTGACAAGGTGCGGCTCATCTCCTCTTCAGGCCCCCTCACCCCCATGGGTGTGATCCCCAAGATGAAGACCTGCAGGGTGTCAGGCATCTTTGAATCCGGCATGTATGAGTATGATTCAAGCCTCGCCTATATGACCTTGAACGACGTGCAGACCTTTCTCGAAAGCGGTGACGTGGTGCACGGGATTGAGGTCTCGGTCAGAGAGGATGAGCTGAATCAGGCCGACCAGGTGGCCCGCAGAATCACTGACGAGCTTGCTTCCACCAGTGATTCCATCTTTATAGCCAAGGACTGGATGTCCATGAACCGCAATCTCTTTGCCGCCTTCAAGCTGGAGAAAATCGGCATGTTTATCTGCCTGACCCTGATCATCCTGGTGGCAGCCCTGAACATCATCAGCGCCCTGATTATGGTGGTGATGGAGAAAGAAAAAGATATCGCCATTCTCAAGTCCATGGGCGCCACCTCCCGCTCGATCATGAAAATCTTCTTCTTCCAGGGCTTGGTTATCGCCTTTTCCGGCACGGTTCTCGGGGTCGCAGGAGGCTTAGGGCTTTGCGATCTGCTCTCCCGTTACAAGTTCATCGAGCTTCCATCAAACGTCTACCCCATGAGCACCCTGCCGATCAAGGTTCTACCCATGGACGTGACCATTGTCGCCATCGCCGCCATCATCATCACCTTAGCCGCCACCATCTACCCTTCATGGAAGGCATCGCAAGTCCACCCAGGCGAGGTGCTGTCATGACCGAGACACCGCCCCTTTTTGTCGCCAGGGAGTTACGTAAGCATTACGGAGAGGGCGCCGGCCTCATCGAGATCCTGAGAGGAGTCAATCTGGAGGCCCGCAGCGGTGAGATGACGGCCATTGTCGGCGCTTCAGGCTCCGGCAAAACCACTCTGCTCAGGATTCTAGGTACCCTTGACACACCCACCAGTGGTGAGCTCTTTTTTAATGGGGAAAATCTGCTCCAGAAGAAAGACGCGGAACTGGCAGAATACCGCAATCGCGCAGTCGGCTTCATCTTCCAGTTCCATCATCTGCTCCCCGAGTTCACCGCCCTCGAAAATGTGATGATGCCCGGCCTCATCGGTGGCAGGAGCCGACAAGAGATGATCGAACCGGCCACCTCCCTCCTGGCCCAGGTAGAACTCAACCACCGCCTGCACCACAAAGTCGGCGAACTCTCCGGCGGCGAGCAGCAGCGCACCGCCCTGGCCCGGGCCCTGATCATGAAACCGGCCCTGCTCTTTGCCGATGAGCCCACCGGTAATCTCGACAGCCGCTCCGGCGACATGGTCTTCGCCTTATTGCAGCAACTCTGCGCCGAACTTTCCCTGGCGACAATCATGGTCACCCACAACATGACCTTGGCCGACCGCATGACCCGCTGCCTGACCCTTAAGGACGGCGTGCTGGTACAGGAGTAGCGGCAAAACGTAGCACTGAAAATACCTCGCCAACAGTTTCATGCCCAGGCAGCATCGTCGCATACCAGAATCCCAGCGTCTATAACAAGTACTTTGTGAGCGGTAATTGCGTTACTTCTACGTTGTTTTTTAACCGCTCGAGATTTTCCTTTGAAATCTTTGCGTCTTTATTCGGTGTTTTTCGCGTTTTTTTTATAAACCCATGCAAGAGCACAATATCATTGTGTGCTGTTTTTACAAACAGTACTCGTGCTGACTCTTTACCGCAATCTACACGAAGCTTATAAATGGTTCCTTTATACCCCCATATCTTAGGGTTCAGAATTTTCAGGCTGTTGCAAGTATAAATGTCATTGTGCTCAGCATAGGCATGAAATTTTTTACATATAGCAGCTGCAAGTTTGTCAGAAACCTTATGCAAAAACACTTCGAACTCTGACACGTCATCATACTCTTGTATACTTAGAATCTTCATGTGGGAAATTGGTGGGGGGAAGTTAGCGCTGAGGGTAAATAATTATGGTTCTTCCGGATTAAGCGTACTTCGATCAAAAAATGAGTAGAAAAAAGAATGGACATGTAGTCCTTATCAAAGCAATCACGCAAAAGATAAGGAGGATTCTACATGTCCACGAGTTTACTCTATCATGGTTTTGGTATT
>JBDRQE010000067.1:0-36271 GCA_043826415.1 Pseudomonadota bacterium | reverse complement strand
CCAATTGAGTCTGACTTGTCGCCAGACAAGCAATCGGTCGCAGAATATCCGGTTTTTGCTATGTCAGAGAACAATATAGCGGGAAATTGCCCACCCCCATCGTAATGATGGGAATCATTGTGAAACTCTAAACTCCAGTTAGATAAGAATAATCCTGAAAAAGGAAAAAACAATCTCTGTTGTGTCCGTTTGTTATCTTGAAGGGGAATGGAGGGGTCATTAGATGTGTTGCACATCTATTTCGGTGATTGTCATAAAAGGTGGATTTTGGTGAGAGGCTCATTCATTGTCCTGGGTGACATTTGTCATCCAGGACAATGAGAGGGTCAGAACTTAAGCCTGCTTGGATCCCATCTGGAAGTCGAAATAGGCATGACCTCCGTGCTCGACAATATCCAAACCTTCGAGCTCTTCTTCTTCGGATACTCGCAGGCCGACAGTGGCCTTCAGAATCCTGAAAAGGACATAACAGCAGCCGAATGACCAGACAAAGGCGGCACCGATACCAATAAGCTGGACGCCGACAAGGTGGGCGGTCACTCCCTCAATGTTGAAGAGAGCGGCGGCCAGAGTTCCCCAGGCGCCGTTTACGCCGTGTACGGAGACGGCGCCGACTGGATCATCGATACCGATCCGGTCAAAGAACAGGACGGAGAATACCACCAGTACCCCGGCAATGGTGCCGATGATGATGGAACTGGTTGGGGAAACATTGGCGCAACCGGCGGTAATGCCTACCAGGCCGGCCAAGGCCCCGTTCAGACTCATGCCGATTTCCGGCTTCTTGAAAATGACCCAGGAGGTCAGCATTGCAGTAACGCATCCTGCTGCGGCTGCCAGGCTGGTGTTGACAAAGATCATGGCAATACTGGTATCACCGGTCGTAGTCGATCCCGCATTAAACCCGAACCAGCCCAGCCAGAGAATAAAGACGCCGAGTGCGGCCAATGGAATATTGTGGCCGGGAATAGCTTTTACTTTACCGTCCTTCGTGTACTTGCCGATACGAGGCCCGATGACCAGAGCACCTGCCAGTGCAGCCCAGCCGCCGATGGAGTGGACGACCGTTGAACCGGCAAAATCGATAAAGCCAAGTTTCTCCAACCAGCCGCCGCCATGGAAGAGGCCTCCCCAGGCCCAGCTGCCGAATATCGGGTAGACGACGGCAGAGATAACCACGCTGTAGAGAATATAGGTCACGAACTTGGTCCGCTCGGCCATAGCCCCGGAAACGATGGTGGCTGCCGTGGCGGCGAACACAACCTGGAACATCCAGAAGGCAAGGATCCAGGGGTCGCCACCAACTGTAAAATCACTGAGGAAAAAGCCGTCTGTGCCGAACCAGCCGGTAGTAGTGTTGCCGAACATCAGGCCAAAACCGAGTGCCCAGAAGGCGAGGGAGCCAACGGAGAAGTCCATCAGGTTTTTCATCATGATATTGATCGAGTTCTTAGCCCGGGTGAAGCCTGCCTCAACACAGGCAAAGCCGGCCTGCATGAAGAAAACCAAGGCGGCGCAAACCAGGGTCCATACATAATTCAGATTGGTCTGTACACCTTTGATCGCGTCCGCATTCGTCATAATGGTCGGCGCTGCCTCTTCACCTGCCCAGCATAGGGCAGGCACAGCCAGCAGGGCCAGAAGTACCAGGAGAGTTTTTTTCATAGGATTGCCTCTGTCAGTAAAATTTTTGCGAAGCGCTTGGGCTTCGAAACGGTTGTTTGTCTCAGTTCCATCTTTAGATAGCATCTTTGCCTTTTTCCCCGGTACGGATTCGGCAGACCTCATCGACAGGAAGCACAAAGATTTTGCCGTCACCGATCTTACCGGTACGGACGCTGGTCATGATGGCCTCCACCACCTCGTCCACCCGGCTCGCCTCCACTACAATCTCCACCTTGACCTTGGGGACAAAATCCACCACGTACTCCGCTCCCCGGTAAATTTCCGTGTGTCCTTTTTGCCTGCCAAAGCCCTTGACCTCACTCATGGTCAGGCCAGTGACCCCGAGACTGGTTAACGTCTCCTTTAATGCATCAAGTTTGAATGGCTTAATGATTGCCTCAATTTTTTTCATGTTCTTCTCCCATGGTTATAGCTCTGTGTTCTGCTCAATATCTTTCGTGTGATCAGGACAGCAGCCAAATATTTGTTAATGCAGTTTAAGCATCAACTATGCCAGTCTTGAAGTGATTCTGGGTTTAAGATAATATAATGTAATATATCAAGATGTTATCTTGCTGATAACTCGGAGTGATGATGTGTGGCGTTCGCATTTATGATACAAATATGTGATTTATTCATATAGTGAAGTACATATTTGTACGGTTGTGTCCTTTCGTTTGTCCTGGATCGACATCTTTTCCCGCCGTTATCAGATAGTGCTGGCCAAGCTGTTTAGCTTCTCTACCAAATTGTAATCTCCCGCTCAAATTGTCATCTTCTGCACAAAATGGATTGCCCGGGGGGAGGTGTATTTCAAGGAATCGTGCCCTTCGAATCAGCGTCAGCCGTGGAATTATGATTTTTCAACTTTTGGCACACTGTTTGTAATAGTCATGGCAAGACAAAAAGAGGTCTGTCTTCAGGGCTGAACGGTTTTAGGAAATTTTGCTCTTTATAGGCTGTACAAACTTTAACCCAATCAAAAGGAGATACGGGCATGATGAGAAAAGTGGCAATTTACGGTAAAGGCGGAATCGGCAAGTCAACCACGACCCAGAACACAGTTGCCGGCTTGGCGCAGATGGGTAAAAAAATCATGGTCGTCGGCTGTGATCCGAAGGCTGACTCTACTCGTTTATTGCTGGGCGGGCTTGCCCAGAAATCAGTGCTCGACAGTCTGCGCGAGGAGGGCGAGGACGTGGAGCTCAAAAACATCCGTAAGAAGGGATATGGTGATACCTGGTGCGTTGAATCAGGTGGCCCGGAGCCCGGTGTTGGTTGCGCCGGCCGCGGGATCATCACCTCCATCAACATGCTGGAATCTCTCGGTGCCTATGAAGAGAGCGAGGCCCTTGATTATGCCTTTTATGATGTTTTAGGCGATGTGGTCTGCGGCGGATTTGCCATGCCCATCCGTGACGGCAAGGCCGAAGAGATCTACATCGTCTGTTCTGGTGAGATGATGGCCATGTATGCGGCCAACAACATTTGTAAGGGTATCATGAAGTTCGCCCAATCCGGAGCCGTTCGTCTCGGTGGCTTGATCTGCAATTCCCGGGCAGTGGATAACGAAAAGGAGATGATCGAGGAACTGGCCAAGAAGCTCGGCACCCAGATGATCTACTTCGTGCCTAGAGACAATGATGTGCAGCGGGCAGAGATCAACCGCAAGACAGTAATTGAGTGGAATCCCGAGGTGCCGCAGGCCGATCACTATCGGGGGCTGGCCAAGGCTATTGATGAAAATGAGATGTTTGTGATTCCCAAGCCGCTTGAAATGGAAGAGCTGGAAAAACTGCTTATGGATTTTGGACTTATGAACTGATTGTTTCGTAACTAATAGAAATTATAGTAAAAATATAATAATTGGAGAAAAGAGCATGTTGACCATGATCAGAGCGATTGTCAGACCAGAAAAAGCGGACAAGATCCTTGCGGCCCTCATGGACGCAGGATTTCCCTCAGTGACCAAGTACTCGGTGGCCGGCCGCGGCAAGCAGCGCGGTATCAAGATCGGGGATGTCACCTATGATGAAATCCCCAAGGTCATGCTTATGAGCGTAATCAACCCGGCGGACAAGGATTTCGTTCTTGACACCATCATGAAAACAGCCAAGTCCGGGACCAAAGGGGCCTTCGGTGACGGCAAGATCTTCGTCAGTGACGTGGAGGAGGCCTACACCATCAGCTCCGGAGTCAAGGAGACCGAATTTGAATCCGAGAGGAGACCGGTATGAAAGAGGTGATTGCAATCGTGCGGATAAACATGATGAATCAAACTAAACAGGCCCTGACTGATGCAGGTATTGACGCCTTTTTTGCCCACGAGGCCCATGGCCGGGGCAAGGGTTTTGTAAATCTTCAGGTTCTTGAGGGGGCGAATCAGGGTTATGAGGAAGCAGCGTCCCTGCTTGGTGAAAAAGGAAAACTCTATGCCAAGCGGATGGTGACGGTGGTGGTCAAAGATGAGCTGGTGAATGATGTCGTGCAAGCGATCATTCAAACCAATCAGACCGGCAAGCCAGGTGATGGCAAGATCTTTGTGCTGCCGGTTGCGGATGCTGTCCGCGTTCGTACCGGAGAGACGGGTACGAAGTCCATCGTCTAAATACTCAGATGGATAGTCTGTAGGTGTTTAGTCTGTTAGGGGTGAAAATTGAGCAGATATACGTTCTGCTTTGACCCTTTAATTTCAAACCTCTTTAACTGACAGGCTACAGCCTAACAGTCTATAGTCTAACACGATCAAGAAGGAGTAGGTGAAATGGCAACAACTAAGAAAAAAATGGTGCAGTGGGATCCTGCTCATGTCAAGGCGGAGCTGCTGTCCAAGTATCCGTCGAAGGTAGCCCGCAAGCGCTCCAAACAGATTATGATCAACGAGGCTCTGGAGAACGAAACTCCCGAGATTACGGCAAACGTCCGCACCACTCCCGGAATTATCACCATGCGCGGCTGTACCTATGCAGGGTGCAAAGGTGTTATCATGGGTCCGACCAGGGATATTGTTAATCTGGTACATGGCCCCATTGGCTGTAGTTTTTACGCTTGGCTGACCCGCCGGAATCAGACGGATGCCGGGACGGATGGTGCGAACTATATGAATTACTGTTTCAGTACCGATATGCAGGATTCGGATATTATCTTTGGTGGTGAGAAGAAACTGGCACAGGCCATTCAGGAGGCCTATGACCTCTTTCACCCCCGCTCCATTGCAGTCTTTGCCACCTGTCCGGTGGGTTTGATCGGTGATGATATCCATACCGTGACCAAAAGAATGAAGGATAAATTTGGTGACTGTAACGTCTATGCCTTTTCCTGCGAAGGGTATAAGGGCGTTTCCCAGTCTGCCGGCCACCATATTGCCAACAATCAGGTCTTCAGGCATATCGTCGGCGAAAATGATGAGGAAAAACCCGGCAAATACAAGATAAACTTGCTTGGCGAGTACAACATCGGCGGTGACGGCTTTGAGATCGACCGTATCTTCAAAAAATGCGGGATTTCCAATATTGCCACCTTTTCCGGCAACTCCACCTATGACCAGTTCGCTTCAGCCCATAAGGCCGACCTGAACGCGGTCATGTGTCACCGCTCCATTAATTATGTGGCCGACATGCTGGAGACCAAATACGGCATTCCTTGGATCAAGGTGAACTTTATCGGTGCCGATGCCACGGCCAAGTCTTTGAGGAAGATCGCCAAGTATTTTGGTGATCAGGAATTAATCGATCGGGTTGAAGAGGTTATTGCCGAGGAGATGCCGAAGGTTTTGACGGCGCGCTCCGATGTTCGGACCCGCACCGAGGGCAAGACGGCGATGATGTTCGTGGGTGGTTCACGGGCCCATCATTACCAGGAGCTCTTTAGCGAAATGGGCATGAAGACCATCTCAGCCGGCTATGAGTTTGCTCATCGTGATGATTATGAAGGACGTCAGGTTATTCCCGATCTCAAAGTGGATGCTGACAGCCGGAACATTGAAGAGCTGGAGGTCGAGGCAGATGCCACCCGCTTTATCCCACGCAAGAGTGCAGAGGAGATCAAGGCGCTGGAGGATGCGGGCTACAAGTTCAAAGAGTATGACGGGCTGATTCCTGATATGGAGAAAGGGACCCTGATTATTGATGATCTGAACCAGTACGAGGCGGAAAAACTAGTTGAGCTGATGAGGCCGGATATTTTTTGTGCCGGAATCAAGGAAAAATATTCCATCCAGAAGCTGGGCGTGCCCATGAAGCAGTTGCACAGTTATGATTCTGGTGGTCCGTATGCCGGCTTTGAGGGTGCGATCAATTTTTATCAGGAAATCGATCGCCTGGTAAACAGCAAGGTCTGGAGCTATATGAAGGCCCCCTGGCAGGATAATCCACAGCTGTCGGCTACATACGGCTGGGAATAAAATGGCGTCGCCAAAAGAACCAAATACTGCGGTCGCTCTTTATCCATCCATGGAGCGAGCGACACTGGGCCATCCCTGGCCTGCGTTGCCCTGCATCCTTCGTCATTGCGGCGTACCCAACAGTACGCCTCATTCCTCAGGACTTGGCGCCTTGTCTTTGGCCCTTTTGGCTTAGCCCTTTCGCAGTTGATTTTTTTACGAGTTTTCGCCGTATTCATTCACTCAATTTTTGAGGTTTATCATGCTATTACGACACACACCAAAAGAAATAACCGAGCGCAGCGCCTTGATGATCAATCCGGCCAAGACCTGCCAGCCCATAGGTGCCATGTATGCCGCACTCGGCATCCATGGTTGCCTGCCGCACAGTCACGGATCTCAGGGTTGCTGCGCCTATCATCGAAGCGCCTTGACCAGGCATTACAAGGAACCTGTCTCTGCGGCTACCAGCTCTTTTACGGAAGGATCGTCGGTTTTTGGCGGTCAGGCCAATATGCTTCAGGCCATCGAAAATATCTTTGCCGTCTATAATCCCGTGATTATTGCCGCCCATACCACCTGTCTTTCCGAGACCATCGGTGATGATCTGAAACAGATCAGAAAAAAGGCACTTACCGAGGGCAAGATTCCCGAGGGCAAGTATATGATCAGCGCCTCTACTCCCAGTTATGTGGGGTCGCATGTCACCGGATTTTCCACCATGGTAAAATCCATGGCCGGACTCGCTGAGTCCACCGGTAAAAAGAACGGCAAGGTGAATATTATCCCGGGTTGGGTAGAACCGTCGGATATGGAGGAGATCAAGCGGCTGACCAATATGATCGGGGTGAAGACCATCCTCTTTCCCGATACCTCCGGGGTCTTGAACGGTCCCCTGTCCGGAGAATACAAGATGTTCCCGGATGGCGGCACCACGGTGGAGGAACTCAAGTCTACAGGCGATTCCATCGGCACCCTGGCCCTTGGTGAATGGTGTTCAGCGGCGGCGGCCCGTGAGCTGGATTCCCAGAACAAGGTTCCCTGTCAGGTGCTTGATATGCCCTTTGGCCTGAAGGCCACGGACCGGTTCATTGATGCCCTGCGTACAATCGCCGGTGTCACTGTGCCGGATGAGCTGGCTCTGGAGAGGGGGCAGCTGGTGGATATGATTTCCGATATGCATCAGTATCTGTATCATAAAAAGGTGGCGCTGGTGGGCGATCCGGATCAGCTCATTGCCATGACCGAGTTTCTGGTCTCAATCGACATGTGTCCGGTGCATATTGTCACCGGCACACCGGGCAAGGAGTTTGAGCGACGGATTATGGAAATCACCAGGGACATGCCTTTTGAGGTCAATGTCAAGGCCAAAGGGGATATGTTCCTGCTCCATCAGTGGATTAAGAACGAGCCGGTAGATTTGATTATGGGCAATACCTACTGCAAGTATATCGCCCGCGATGAGGATATTCCTCTGGTGCGCTGGGGCTTTCCTATCCTTGACCGTCAGGGACATCAGTATTTTCCTACGGTTGGGTATAAAGGGGCCTTGCGGCTGCTGGAAAAAATTCTTGGGGTCTTGCAGGATCGTAAGGATCGGGATGATCCCGAGACAAAGTTTGAGCTTGTTCTGTAAGGATGGGCTGTCAGTGGTCGGCATTCAGATGGAGTCTGGCGGCGAAGTAAGCCGTAAGTCTCTGCTGAATGCTGATAGCTAACGCTGATACGTTCTGAGTTTAATCCTCTACAATATTGAATGAAAATGACACGTCTCACCGCAACCACTTGTTCCTGTTCCGCTACGCATCTCCATTCACCGCAAGGGCGTTGGGTGGAGATGTCGGTGGCGCCGCGGGCGAATAACCGAATTCGATTTGCCTCCACGAAAGAGTCCATGCAAGCGATGATGCCGGAACAGGCCTTGGCCTGGCTGGCGGACATTCTGAACAAGGGTGGCAAGGTTGACGGGGTGAATATATTTGGCCCCGGTGATCCGCTGGCTGATATTGGACCGACTCTTGATACCTTGCGCCTGCTGCGTGAGAGGTATCCGGTAATGGCTCTGGGGATTATCACCTTGGGGTTGGGAGGCGAGCAGTTTGTCGAAGGGCTTGTCAAGGCTGGTGTCAGCAATGTTACCCTGCTGGTGGATAGTGTCGATCTGGAAGTGGTGAAGAAACTGTATGCCTGGATCCGTCCTGGTGCCAAGACCATTCCCTTGTTCACGGCAGCCGAATTACTCCTGAGTGAACAGGTAAAGGCAACGACGGCCTTTCAGCAGGCCGGGTGTGATGTGCAGGTCAGAACCATGGTCTATCCAGGGTATAATGACACGCATGTGGAGGAAATTGCCAGGTCCATGGCGGCCTTGGGGGTGAAATCCATGTCTGTGACGCCTTTTGATCCGGCCACTGAAGGTGAAGATATGCTTGAACGGCCCAGTCATGAAATGATGACGAGGATTCGCGACAGCGTTGCGAACTATATGACCGTGGTGGCAATCCCGGAGAAGATTCAGCCGGACGGAACGGCTGATGCCTCAACGGAGAGTTGTGGCTCAGCGGCTTCGACGCTGCCCAAACCAAGCGCTGAACGCCCTAACGTAGCGGTGGTCAGTGCGAACGGCATGGAGGTGGATCTTCACCTTGGCCATGCCATAACGGCGCTGATCTATGGCCCGAGAGCAGATGGACTTGTGTGTCTGCTCGGAACGCGAACTCTTCCTGAGCCTGGGGCTGGCGCTGCCCGGTGGGAGATCCTGGCTGATACCTTGAAGGACTGTTTTGTACTCCTGGCGGCCAGTGCCGGCGAGAGTCCCAGGAAAATTTTAAGCCGCCACGGCATCAGTGTCCTGGTTACCGAGGACAATATCGAGGGGTCTGTTGAAGTGCTGTATGGTGGTGGTAAAAAAGGAAAAAAATGCCGTAAATAGCGATCTGTGCCGGTAGCGTCGGTCAGGAGTTTTTTTTTATTGATATTAGTCAGGTATCTCAATGGTGAGCACGGTTAACCCTGCTCAAGTGTTGAGTTCTCAAGGGTGCTTATGCGCGCCATAAAGAGTGAGTCCAACGGGTAAAAGGAGAGAAAATGGCAATCCCAGAACGACAAATCCTTGTCTGCCAGAGTTTTCGGGTGGCGGGCGATAAAAAAGGCATCTGCCACAAGCAGACCGATGGCTTCCTCCAGTATATTGAGGAAGAGATTCTTGATCGCGGTCTCGACTGCCTGGTCACCGCCACCACCTGCCTCAAGCAGTGTGATGCCGGGCCGATCATGGTGGTACAGCCGGAAAACTGGTGGTTCAAAGGGGTGAACAGCACCGACGCCATTGATGCCATCCTCGATGGCATAGAGGATGGCGAGCCCGCAGCAGAGTATTTGATTGCCTCGTAGGCTCTACTAAAACAGAGGGAATAAATGACCTTTAAATCATACCTGGATTCCAATGGTGAAAACTGCCCTAAATGCGGTTCCTCGGCCATTAAGGCAAGTGCGCCCCCGGAAAAGATAAAGGGTGGCAAGGTTCATGTCTCCATGTTTTGTGCAACCTGTGGTGCCAGATGGCGAGATATCTATACTCTCAGCAAGGCTGAAGAGTTATGATCTGCCAGGGCGACCCCTCTGGTTATCCCTGCTAGCTGAAAAGGACGCGTTGGTAGATCCATTCAACCTTCTTCCGCACAAAAAAAGAGGAGTATGCTCATGGTACCGACCCCCAATTTTTCATTATCCGACCTCAAAAAGGCCCAGTCCATCCAGGGATGGGAAGATTTCTGGGGTGAGGGGAAGGCCTTCCTCAAGACCGCAGCCGCAGCCTATGCGCAGCACAAAAAGGCCTTCACCACCGTGATCCTGTACAACATTATTGCCATGGCCATTGAAAAGTTCGTCATGACAGCCTTGATGTGCCAGGGGAAATTACCAAATAACCACACCATGAAAGACCTGGTCGAGGCCATGGATGAGGCCTTTCCCAACGCCATGTCAGGCATACGGGAGGGACTGTTAAAGCTTGATCAATATCAGGAGATCTGTGACGTGGATACGTTTAATATCAGCGGCCCGGCCATGGAGGAAATTCCAATCATGCTGGATCTGGCCGGCAGGTTGCAGGATCTGGTGCAGGAACAACTTTCGGTCCTGCAGAATGAAAGATGAGCGGATTGGCTCAGAAAGAGGAGCCATGTCCGCTGGAGCGCTGAGTATACGCCCTGCGTTGCCAGCCGACCTTGATACCCTGGTCTCTCTGCTGGCAACGCTTTTTTCAATCGAAGAGGATTTTATCTTCGATGAGTTGAAGCAGCGGCGTGGCCTTGCCCTGATGATTGAGAATGATCGTGGCTGTGTGCTGGTTGCCGAGGCTGAAGGTCGGGTGGTCGGCATGTGTTCCGGTCAGTTGCTTGTCTCCACGGCGGAGGGCGCTCTGTCCCTGCTGGTTGAAGATGTGGTGGTCGATGCACAGTGGCGCAGGCGGGGCGTGGGGCGTCTGCTGATGGAAACGATCAGCGACTGGGGCAGGGTAAAGAAAGTATCACGCCTGCAACTCCTGGCCGACCGCAACAATAAGCCGGCCCTTGACTTCTATCGGAGCCTGGGCTGGCAGACTACGAAACTCATCAGCCTGCGGACGTATCTGCGGCAATGTGGGGTCGGTCGACAATAGTGGAGACCAAATCTTTCATGCTGCGAGCATTTTTTCGTAATATTTTATCTCAAAGGCCGCTGGTGAAAGAAAGCCTAACCTTTTCTGTACCCTCTGCCTGTTGTAAAAGATCTCAATATATTCTGTGATGTCTCGAATTGCCTGTTCTCTCGTTTCGCAGGAACGGTGGAAAACAAGCTCATTTTTCAGTGTACCCCAAAAGCTTTCCATGGGCGCATTGTCATAGCAGTTACCCTTCTAGCTCATTGATGCCTTCATTTTGAACTGCTTCAGCAGCGATTGATCAAGCCGGCAGGTGGATGCCTCGTTGCTACCGCCCTGAACAGAGATTTCATAACCAGGGATTTGGTCATCCGTTTATCAAGAGCGTAGCCGACAATTCCGCCGGTAAAGAGATCCTTATGGGCGGCAAGATACAGCCAGCCTTCTCCTGTCCGAATATAGGTGATGTCCGTCAGCCAGATCTGGTCAGGGGCTGTTGCGGCAAACTTCTGAGCAACAAGATTTGGTGCTACCGGCAACGAGTGGTTGGAATTGGTGGTTGCCTTGAATTTTTGTTTCTGACGGCACCGAATGCCAAGTTCTTTATGAAGACCCTTGATACGGTGGACTCCGACCTGCATCCCTTCGTTTTTGACTATATCCTGCTGTAAACGTTCAGGCCCGAACGTCTCTCGCGTTCGTTTATGGGCCGCCTTGATGACGACCTTCAGATGAGTATCTCTTTGATGAGATCTTGAGCGACAACCAGCTTTTCCGCTTCCCCTCTGAACTCTTTTGAGTATCTGCCTTGTGGAATTCTCTTCATGGTGACACCTCCGCTTTCTATTTAAAAAGATTGCGATTTGGTGTCCACTTTTTTCAGCCTTCCTCAATCGTCATCGCAGGAAACTGCGCCTAAATTGCGTCCTGCGCTGCGCCAATGTGGGCTTCATCCACTCGGTTTATGGGATGGGGGCCAAGCTTGAGCCGCAGAAAGGACCAGCGCCTTTATGCGCGGACGACGGGAAAATCTTCTGAGTCCTTTTAGATAGTTGTGATGACGATAGCGAAATTTTTACCAGGACCTTTTGTCGGTTGTAACAACACCCTGAGACAAAAGTGGCTTTAAAGATTGCATTCAGGAGGGAGCGTTGATAGGATTAAATGTCTTGTCGAGCGGTCATTTAATCATAGCTAGGAGGGGTGCATTATGCCGGAAAAGAAGAATATAGCGTGTGATTTTACCATATTCGGCGTGCTGGGTGATCTGTCCCGGCGCAAACTCATCCCTTCACTCTACCAGTTGGATCGAGAAGGGCTGCTGCATCCTGAAACCCGGATTTTGGGTATTGCCCGCCATGATCTCAGTCATGCGGATTTTATCGGGAAGATGCGGGCGGCGCTGGAACTCTTTGTTAAAAATGGTCTGGATGAAGAGGTGGTGGAGCGTCTGCTGGCCCGTCTGAATTATGTCCTGATCAATATTGATCAAGCCGAGGACTATAAAAAACTGCTGGCGGTGACCGATCAGGGCAGGCGGGTGCTGATCAATTATTTCTCCGTTGCTCCAAATCTCTATGAAGATATCTGCCGGGGACTTGATCACGCGGGCTTGATCACGCCTGAAACCAGGGTGGTACTTGAAAAACCTATCGGCCGGGATCTTGCCTCGTCCCAGGAGATCAATGATGTGGTGGCCAGAGTCTTTGCTGAGAGTCAGGTCTATCGGATTGATCACTATCTGGGCAAGGAAACGGTGATGAATCTGCTGGCCCTGCGTTTTGCCAACTCCATCTTCACTACCAACTGGGATCACGACACCATCGACCATGTCCAGATCACCGTCGCTGAAGAGGTGGGCATCGAGGGGCGCTGGGGGTATTTCGAGCAGTCCGGCCAGTTGCGCGACATGGTGCAGAACCACCTGATGCAGATCCTCACCCTGGTGGCCATGGAGCCTCCCGCCAATATGGACGGCGATTCCATCCGCAACGAGAAGCTCAAGGTGCTCAAGGCCTTGCGGCCTATTACCGCCGACAACGTCGATGAGAAGACCGTGCGCGGCCAGTATGCCGCAGGCTTCATCCAGGGCAGGCCGGTGCCGGGATATCTCCAGGAGGAGGGCGGCAATCCCAAGTCCGCCACCGAGACCTTTGTCGCCATCAAGGTCGATATCGACAACTGGCGCTGGGCGGGTGTGCCGTTTTATCTGCGCACCGGTAAACGGTTGACCGCCAAGCGTTCCGAGGTCGTCATTTTCTTCAAGCAACTGCCGCATAATATCTTCAAGGACAGCTACAAGGAGCTGCCGCCCAACAAGCTCGTCATCCGGCTTCAGCCCGACGAGGGGGTGGAGATCGAGATGCTCAACAAGGTGCCCGGCATCGGCAAGGGGATCAGGCTGCAGAAGACCATGCTCAACCTGAGTTTTTCCGACACCTTTTCCAATGAACATATCGCCGACGCCTATGAACGCCTGATCCTGGAGGTGATGATCGGCAATCAGTCGCTCTTTATCCGCCGTGACGAGGTGGAGAGTTCCTGGGCATGGGTTGACTCCATCCACGAAGCCTGGGACAGCTCGCAGGCCCCGCCCCGCAGCTACCCGGCCGGTTCCTGGGGCCCGGTGGCCTCGGTGGCCCTCCTTGCCCGCGATGGTCGGGAATGGGAGGAGTAGGGAAGATGGGAGTGCATGAGTTGCTGGAGTTTCCTGCCGCCGACCAGCTGGTGACGGCGCTGGCAAAACGGGTTGGGGAGTTGTTGACAGAGGGTGTGGCTGAGCGAGGCCAGGCAACCCTGGCCGTGTCCGGCGGCAGCACCCCGATCCCGCTTTTTGCCCGGCTGGCGGAAACGGAGCTGCCCTGGGACAAGGTGACGATTGCGCTGGTGGATGAACGCTGGGTCGATACGGGAAGCCCTGATTCCAATGAAAACCTGGTGCGCCGCCACCTCCTGCAGAAAAAGGCGGCGGCGGCCCGGTTTGTCGGGATGAAGAACGAAGCGGCCACGCCCCTTGCCGGAGAGGCGGCCTGTGCGGCCCGGTTGCAGACGCTGCCCCGCCCCTGGGACTGCCTGATTCTGGGGATGGGCAATGACGGCCACACCGCCTCGCTCTTTCCCGGTGCGGCCAATCTGGCGGCGGCGGTTGACCCGCATTCCGGGCAGATCTGCATGGCCATCCACCCCCCCGCCGCACCCCACGAGCGGATGACCCTGACCCTGCCCGCCATCCTCAACAGCCGCCAGCTCATTCTCCACCTGCAAGCGGCGGAGAAGAAAAGGGTACTGGCCCGGGCACAGGGCGATGGCGATGCTGCCGAGATGCCCATCCGCTACATCCTGCGCCAGCGGACAACGCCGCTGGCCATCTACTGGTCGCCGTAAAAAAGGCTGAGGATAGAAGGTGGGGGGGACCGCTTGATTGTCTTTGTTTTTTGGTAACTATCCAGCTTGTCAGAGCTGACCGTGGTCTGTTTCCCCTGAAGCAACAGACATGAAATGGGGATCTCTCCCTTCAAAAAAACCGCAGAGCCTCTGTCGCGGTAACAGCGTTCTTGCGACAGGTTGACAGGTAGCCCTTGATGGTCATCCGGCATCTCCCATGTTCTTGTAGGTATTATAACACGGGTTTTGAAACCGGAATTTTTATCCTTTAAATACCCCTATAAAGGGCGTTTGATTTTTTAACCCGCGCGGCTATCGGATCTTATCCGAATCAGGCAACGCCACAAGGGGGCGCTTTTCCTCTTGCAGAGATACTTTGAGTGGGCTTGTAAGAGGAAGGCTGGTTTTTGAAATTTTGAACAAAAACGTGTCAAGAATTTTTTGCTTAATTCTACCATTTTTTTAGCTGGATAGTGATGAAAAAATATTATTTTTACTCTGCAAAATGTTTGATTTTACAGGCTTTTATGGCTTTTACCGTGTTGCTTTATGCTCAAGCTGCCCCTGCGGAAACTTTTTATATGCCTGATGCTTGCTCAAGCCTTCAAAATTGTTTTGCGTTGATGTCAGGCGGGGATGAACTCATTATTCGAGACGGGACATATACGGGCACTAGCAACGTCATTGACGATCAGCACCGTCCACCATCTGGAATAAGTATCGCAACAATGACAATAGTTAGAGCTGAAAACCCCGGAGCTGTTATCTTTGACGGCCAACACACACGGAGCTTATTTTATGTTAATGCCAATAACTCAGGGAATCTTAATTACATTAAATTCCAAGGAATTGTTTGGCGCAACACCGCAACAGAAGGAGCTGTATCAATATTTGGTCGCGCTGATTCGTACAATGAATATATATGGTTTTCGCAATGCGGCGTTGCTGATGCAGGTGTGAACCAACCGACGTCTAGCAACGGACTTTATATGCGTTATGTAAACCATGCGTTAATTGAGGATTGTTACGCTTGGGGTGAACTATATTACGGGTTGTCCCTTCTGCAATGTAGCAATTCAATTATCCGTCGCGGTGTTGTTAGGTATGATGTCCACCGTGGCGACCGCGGGGGTGGTGTAAGTACTTACTCCTCTTCAAATATTGAGATTCAGAACTGTATTGTTATTGATTCAGACCAGCAAAATGCGTATAGCGGAATCACTGAAATGCTTTATGCGTATGCGTTCCCTACTACGAATGGCCCGTCAACCGGGGTGCATGTCAGAGGGGCGTTTGCCCTAAATTTTAATGCTCCTAATCTTGTTGCCGGGCTTATTTCACAAAATGGTGGAGGGAGTGGTTTCACGTTTGATGATTTCATTGTCTACGATGTTTCAGGTGGGTTCTGGGGCAGAATAACTGATACTGTTTACTCTAACTCAGTGTTTGCAAATACAGGCGGGGAAAGAATTGGCGAAGGATTAGTAGATTTTGAAGGCGGCGGTGCTGTTTATGATTCTCTGGTGTTTGGGAATACATCAAGAGGAACAAACGTGCCAACATCACAGTATAATTTTTATTACAGCAACGGCACTGATGGTTCGTCTGATGTGTCTAACTCTTACGGGGTTAACCCTGGAACTAATGGGTACCTGTATCTCCCACGAATAGAAGCAGAATCTATACTGGCAACTGCCGGGCAATCTTCAGGCCGAGTCGGGCCTGAAGCAATTTACCAAATCGGTGGGACTGGAACATTTTACGGAGACCCCGGATATAACACTGCGTCAGAAACAGAACTTTGGCCGTTTCCGAACGAAAACACAATAAAGGCTTTTTTTGCAGCTTACCAGGGGAATAGCAATGCGACGGTGAGCGGGGATAGGGGCTTTGCATCTACAACCGCAAAACAGCTTGACGGGACATCAGATGTAACGCTGACAAGTTATATTTGGGAATATCTTGGCAACAAAATGCCGCCGGAAATTTACGGAGATTCCGAAAACGGCGCCTGCGGGAGCACCCACGGCAGTTCCTCCGTTGATGCTCCCGCTTCGAATCTCTGCACGAGCGGGACAGCCTCGTCTGTCACAGACAGCGGCGCAAGCTGGACATGGACATGCGCCGGAACCAACGGCGGCAGCACGGCAAACTGCTCTGCCACGGAGATTGATCCTGAAGAGAACAAGAGCACAAACATCTTGTTATTTTTACCTTCTCTGCTTGGTGGTAGGCAGCAATAACTTGAACAATGCTCGCAAGCCCCTATACACCCACAAGCAACTTATAGGAGGTTCGTTGGTGGATAAAACGGCATTTAATGCGCTGCTGTGGCAATTTGATGAGATCAAGTAAAGAAAAGAGAAGCTTCCGCCTCCGGGTTCCGTAAAAGGAAGACAATAACCTTGCCTCTGGGTAACAATAACAGCCATTGACAGGATGCCACTGGTGCCAATGGAGTGCAGTTGATAGTCTTTGTTTTTTGTAGCCTTCACGCTAAATTGTTACGTTAGTTATTGGAGAAGATGATGTGAATCCTCTAAAAATAACCAAAATTATACTTTGCAAAATCTGGGGTCTATGTATCACTCTGATATTTCTGGCAGTCACCCCTCTTTTGGCTGGGACCTATTATATCTCACCCAATGGTAGCGATAGCGCCAACGGCCAATCAGAAGGCTCACCTCTGGCAACCTTTGATCACGCATACGACATCCTGACCCCAGGAGATACCCTGATCCTGCTCGATGGAGCGTATAACCAGCAATTGAGCCCCAGTGTTTCTGGAGATTCTGGCGCACCTATAACCTTCATGGCAAAAAATCGGGGGAAAGCCATAATTCAAATGGTGACCGATGGTAATGCCATCCTTGTCTACTCGACCACCAGCACGACGTATCATCATCTTCACTTTGATGGGCTCATTGCCCGTAGCCAAGGCGAATATGCGGCAATTCGCATAGCAAGCGCTGACAATGTAAGTGAAGACCAGATGACAAACAACATAACGGTTCGAAACACTGGAGCTTTTGGCTCCGCCAATCTCAACAATGTTGTCGTTTTTGACATAGGGAACAACTTACGGGACAGTTTGTTTGAAGATATCTGGGCATACGGTTTTGGCCGCAAAGCCTTGCAGGTCTTTGGTTCGTTGCGCGTCACGATTCGAAGGGCTGTCCTCAGATACGACTACTGGGACGGCGGTGGTTACAAGCCAAATGATCCACGTTCAAATTTTAGCGGATACAATACGGTAGACAGTATTTTTGAAAACATTATTGCAATCGATTCTGCCCCAACCCCACCGGGAAGATCCGCAGACCGATCAGCCTTCACATCCAGTGGGAATGAAACACCGGCCCTGATTTCTGGATCTGCTCGCAACAAGTACAGAGGACTTCTTTCGTTAGACAACTATGGTAATGGGATCGAGGTAAACGGTGGAACTGGAAGTCCTAACCATGATAACAGCTTTGAGAATCTCATCTTTTGGAATTCCCAGTATTACGGCTTTCATATCCACGGCAATGATGCCGGTTCTTCAATTCAGTATATTACAGCAGGACATAATGGCTTAAGCGGTATTTATATTAATTTATACCCAAGTGTCCCTATTACAGATGTCACGCTAGCCAATAGCTTTTCAATCAATAATGGGAGCTATGGCATACTATACGACCAGAACCAAATGCAACTTGTTGCCAACAACAGTGCCACCGGCAATACCAATGGCGGAGACCTGGAGCCAGAAAATGCCCCATCTCTACCATATCTTGTTAAACCGGAAATGGTTGCCGGGAAAGCACGTGGAGCCACACTGACACACCGATATGTTGATGGGGAACAAACGAGCACTTCGTTATGGCCATGGCCTAACGAAGCGCTCATCAAACAGCATATGTGTGATACTGCTGATTTAGCGGCTCTTGGGCGAATTGACGCAAATGGTACTGGCTGGGAGCCTAAATGGTGTCAATCCAATAAATCTCTCACTACATATATTTGGGAATATCTGGGAACAACAATCCCACCGGAAATTTACGGCCAAACTCCACAAAGCTACACACTGAATGTCAATTCCAGCGGGGCCTCCTGGGTAGCAATTGCCGCCAGTCCTGCAATTTATGCTGACACGACCAATTACAGCAAAGCCGCCATTTCATCGGGAACAGGCATTACTTTGACGGCTCCAGCAAGCTCGGGCGGGAAGATTTTCCGCGGCTGGACCGGCTGTGATTCAAGCTCCACGGTAACCTGCACGCTGTCCATGACGACTGACAAAACCGTGACCGCAAATTATAAAATGTTTCCGTGGCCTCTTTTTTTGCCCAGTATAACAGGGGGGACCAATAGTAAATTTCGTGCCCCAAACAAGTGAATTCATAAAAAGCGACAACTTTCTTGACATCTACGGGTTCCAATGCGCCGCATGGGAACCGGAGGACTTGCTTAAGTGAATGATATTACCCTCAACTCGCCTTTCCCAAGGAGTTCCCCATGAACAAAGTAGTCCACACCATAACCGCTCGAATCATCGAGCGCAGCATGCCCCATCGTTCCCTCTATCTGGAACGGCTGGCCGAGGCCCGCAGCGACATCCCCTTTCGTCATCACCTGCCGTGCAGCAATCTGGCCCATGTGGCCAGCTGCTCGGGCGGCGCCTGCATGATCATCCGCGACGACCGCATGCCCAATATCGGCATCATTACCGCTTATAACGATCTGGTCTCGGCCCACAACCCCTATGGCGACTACCCGCCCCTGATCAAGAAGGCGGTGGTCGAGGCGGGCGGCATCTGTCAGGTGGCGGGCGGGGTGCCTGCCATGTGCGACGGCGTGACCCAGGGCGAGCCGGGCATGGATCTGAGCCTGATCAGCCGCGATGTCATCGCCATGTCCACGGTGATTGGCCTGTCGCACAATGTCTTTGACGGCGTCCTCCTGCTCGGGGTCTGCGACAAGATCCTGCCCGGTCTGCTCATGGGGGCCTTGCAGTTCGGCCACCTTCCCATGCTCCTGGTGCCTGCCGGGCCCATGGCCTCAGGGATCGCCAACCGTGACAAGGCCAAGGCCCGGGAGCGCTATGTCCAGGGCGAGATCAGCCGCGATAAGATGCTGGAATACGAGTGCCACGCCTACCACAGCCCCGGCACCTGCACCTTTTACGGCACCGCCAACTCCAATCAACTGATGGCCGAGATGCTGGGGCTGCATCTGCCCGGGGCCTCCTTTGTCAACGCCGGAACCGGGATGCGCGACCTGCTCACCAAAGCCGCGGCCAAGCGGGTGACGGAGCTGGCGCGGCAGGTGGGGGAATATGTCCCCATCGGCCAGGTGATCAGCGAAAAATCGGTGGTCAACGCCATGGTCGGCCTGCTGGCCTCCGGCGGCTCCACCAACGAGACCATGCATCTGGTGGCCATCGCCCGGGCCGCCGGCATTCGCATCACCTGGGATGATTTTTCGGAGCTCTCCGATGTCGTGCCGCTACTGGTGCGGATCTATCCCAACGGCGCGGGCGACATCAACTCCTTCCAGCAGGCGGGCGGGATGGCGGTTTTTATCAAGGAGCTGCTGACCGGCGGCTACCTCCATGAAGAGGTGCAGACCGTGGCCGGGCCGGGCCTTGCGCGTTACACCCGCATCCCCGAGGAAAAAGACGGGGCGCTGGTCTGGGAACGAGAGGCCGGGGCTTCTTCCGATCCCGAGACACTGTCCGCCATCACTCAGCCCTTTGCCGCCACCGGCGGGATCAGGCTGGTGCAGGGCAACCTCGGGCGGGCGATTATCAAGGTCTCGGCCCTGACTCAGGGGGTCGAGACAACCGTCACCGCCCCGGCCATGGTCTTTCATTCCCAGGACGAGATGGCAGCCGCCTTTCAGGCCGGGGAGATGGATCGCGACCTGATCGCAGTCGTGCGCTTTCAGGGGCCACGGGCCAACGGCATGCCCGAGCTGCACAAGCTGATCACCTACCTTTCCATCATCATGGATCGCGGCTTTCAGGTGGGATTGGTGACCGACGGCAGGCTTTCCGGCGCCTCGGGTAAGGTGCCATTCGCCATCCATCTGACCCCGGAGGCGATCTCCGGCGGCGCCATTGCCAAGATTGCCAACGGTGACCTCATCACCTTGACCGGCCACGGACTCCTCAGGGTCCACCTCAGCGACGAAGAACTGGCCGCCCGCCCCCTGGCCCGCCCCAGCCTGCACGAGGCCCGTTCCGGCCTGGGCCGCCAGATCTTCGCCCCGTTGCGGAAAAATTTGGCCGGGGCGGAAGAAGGGGCGAGTTCGATTTTTACCTATGGTGAGGAAGAGTAATAGGGGAAATGATGGGCACGCTGCGCTTTGCCTATCCTACCGTGCTTCTTTGTTGAAAAACCATCGTGTGTAGGATGGGCAAAGGCCGACAGGCCGTGCCCATCAACCCCAGACCGGCACCACCATGACAGATTATCGACGAGTTTTACTTCCGGGCGGATGTTACTTTTTTACCGTCGTTACCCAGGATCGCTGCCCGCTCTTTGGAGATGCCGACAATGTGGAGCGTCTGCGAGAGGGTTTTCGGCGGGTCATGGCGGCGCATCCGTTTGCAATTGATGCGGTGGTGATCATGCCGGATCATGTACACACCGTCTGGCGTTTGCCTGATGGTGATGCCGACTACCCGTTACGCTGGCGTAAAATCAAACATTTCGTCAGCATCGGGATGGAGGCAGGCGTGGCGCGTGCCTCTCTGTCCAGGAGACGGGAGAAAGGGGTCTGGCAGCGCCGTTATTGGGAGCATGCAATCCGTGATGAAGCGGATTTGCAGCGGCATGTGGACTATGTGCATTTTAATCCGGTGAAGCATGGCTATGTCACCCGCCCGGAGGAATGGCCCTACAGCTCCTTTCATCGTGCGGTGGCGGCAGGTTGGTATGACTCGGGGTGGGGAGAACAATTGCCGCCGTCATTAGTGGGTTTGGATGCAAAGTGGGGCGAGGGTTGATGATGGTTGATGGGCACGCTGCGCTTTGCCCATCCTACCTTTTTTGCTACCACATTGCTGGGCCTCTTAACTTTCAGCACGGTACCAAGGTAGATTGCAAACATTCAACAGGGGCTCGGATGAGCCAGTTTGTATCCAACATATCCCGGGGATTTACATGAAAAATAGCCTGCTGTTTATTCTATTATTGATGCTCAGTGGAGTTCCTGCGCTGGCCCAAACACAGCCGCTTATCGCCCAAATTGCAGAATCTCATATTGAAGGAAACGTTCCAAAGCGCGAGGATTTTGACTCTTTTATGAAACGAGATCTTGATGCCTACTTTCAGAGTGTTACAGGGAAGGCTGTGGAGATTAAATTCGAGTTTCTTCGAGAGGGTTCGACACAAACAGGAATGGCTTATCCTAAATTCTATCTTTGGGTAAAGCTGTTCGAAAAGGATGCCCTAATAAACGAAGGTGCTGTTAGAGTCGCAGCAATAGAAAAAAAGGGATTTGATGTAACCAATTTCCTCGGAAGAAAAGAAATTGAACAGAATCCAGAAGCTATCTATTCTGTCTTTCCGAGGCCTGTCGGAGACAGGATCAAAAACAAGATAAGGCAGTAAATCATGGATGGGAAAAGGCCGACAGGCCATGCCCATTAACGACTCGATGGATTTACCGTTTTTTTTGCGATGAGGATGATATGACACAGACACAGTGGAAGATCCCGGCGTTGGAGATTTTGCAGGCCGGGCCGGTGGTGCCGGTGATGGTGATTCATGAGCTGGCCCATGCCGTGCCTCTGGCGCGGGCGCTGGTGGCGGGCGGGGTCAGGGTGTTGGAGATTGTCCTGCGCACGCCGGTGGCCATGGAGGCCATCCGGGCCATTGCCGCCGAGGTGCCGGAGGCGATCACCGGGGCGGGAACCGTGGTTAATGGCCAGGATCTGGCGGCGGTGACTGCGGCCGGGGCGGTCTTTGCCATAAGTCCGGGGTTGACCCCGGAGCTGCTGGATGCGGCCAATAATGGCCCCATCGCCCTGATTCCTGGGATCGCCACCATCTCCGAGTTGATGCTGGGGATGGATCGGGGCTACCGCCAGTTCAAGTTTTTCCCGGCCGAGGCGGCGGGCGGAATCGCCATGCTCAAGGCCATCGCCGGGCCTTTTCCCCAGGTGACCTTTTGTCCCACCGGCGGCATCTCCGCCGCCAATTACCGCGACTATCTGGCCCTGAAAAACGTGGCCTGCGTCGGCGGTTCCTGGATCGTTGCCGCTGATCTCATTGCAGCGCGAAACTGGGACGCGATCACCGCATTGGCGGCAGAGACCGTCGCTGCTGCGAAGAAGAGGGGGTAGGGTTAAGGGGATGCAGAGGGCGGCAGTACAGTCAGTGGAGGCATTGAATGAGCAATACGGCAGAGAGGGACGATTGATCTTTACCGCCAACCCTCAGGGGCTGATATTCGCCGAGATCAGCAATGCTTGGTGCCGGGGCCGGATCTCTCTGCAGGGGGGGCATGTTACCGACTATCAGCCCCTGGGGCAGGCTCCACTGCTGTGGACGAGCAGCGCCAGCCTCTATCAGCCGGGCAAGGCTATTCGCGGCGGCATTCCTGTCTGCTGGCCCTGGTTCGGCAATCATCCATCAGACCCAGTGAAACCATCCCATGGGTTCGCCCGTACCGCCCTCTGGAATCTGGTTGCAACCAGCCATAATAGTAAAGGTGAAACCGTTATTACCCTGGCCTTAAATGACAGCCCGCCGACCCATGCCATCTGGCCTCATTCCTTTTCTCTGACCCTGACCATCGTTTATGGTGCCAGCCTGCAACTGTCGCTGGCCATGGAAAACCGCAGCGTGTCAGCCGTGAGTCTCAGCTGCGCCCTGCACAGTTATTTTCGCGTTACCGACTGGCAGACCTGCCGGATTTACGGCCTGGATGGTGTTGATTATCTCGATAAAGTAGAGGGATATACCCGTAAAACGCAATCAGGAATGGTGGTGTTTGAGCAGGAAACAGATCGAATCTATCTAGTTTCCGATGCCGCCTGCCGGATTGAAATCCCTGAGAGCGGTCGGGATCTTCTGCTCCGTCAGCAGGGAAGTACCGCCACGGTTGTTTGGAATCCCGGTTCGGTCAAACCATTAGCCATGGCCGATATGACTGGTGAGGAATACCGGGAAATGGTTTGTGTGGAAACCGCCATCGCCCCCCAAATCCCGGTAATTTTACAACCGGGTGCAAGCCATGTACTGGCTGCAGAGATTACGGGAGTACCGGGAAAATGAAGAAAAGTGATGGTTATGCGTACTGACAGCAGGTTGATGACGTGGCTATCGTGCACACGTGGAGAACTATTTTGTGACTTGACAAGCAGTTTTGGAAAGAGCTGGCCTTGCTAAGGTTAATAATATTTCTATTTTTAAAAAACGGAGGAGGGAGCAAATGAAGAAATTGATTAGAACCTTAGCCCTGGGTTGTTGTCTGCTGGCAACTACTGCGGCGCAGAGCTATGGGAATAGCAGCAGCGCTGTCCATAAGCCAGCACCGGACGCTGTGGTCAAGATGCTGCAGGAAGGAAATGCCCGCTTTGTGGCCAATAAATCGATTCATCCCAATAGTGATACGCAGCGTTTAATCCTGGCCGGCAAGGAGGATCAAGGGAATTATGCCTATGCTACGGTCATCACCTGCTCTGATTCCAGGGTGCCGGTGGAGCGTATATTTGATGCCGGGATCATGGATATCTTTGTGGTTCGGGTGGCGGGCAATGTGGTCGATGTGGATGAGGCCGGTTCCATAGAGTATGGACTGCTCCATGTGAATACTCCTGTCCTGGTGGTGCTGGGGCATACCCAGTGTGGCGCAGTGACGGCGGTGACCAATGCCCTTGAAGGACATGGCCATCCTCTCGAGCTCAATATTCCGCCTCTGGTTGATAATATTGAGCCGGCTGTCAAGAAGGCTATGGCCGCCCATCCCGACAAACATGGCAAGGATGTCATCCCTTATGCCATTGAAGAAAATGTCTGGCAGGGAATCGATGAGCTCTTCATGCGGAGTCCTGCCGTTCGTGAACAGGTGAAAAGCGGTAAGGCCAAAGTGGTTGGCGCCATGTATGATGTGGCGACCGGCAAGATTGAGTGGCTGCCGGAGGCGAAGGTGAGTGAAATTCTAAAAGAAGTTGAGCAGAATCCGGCCCGGGCCATGGAGGCCATGGCAAAGGCTGGTCATTGAACTCTTCTGATACCTATAAATGGTGACTGGACTGTAGGAAAAGGAAGATGATGGCCTCTATGTAGTAGGAATCAGATCGATTATGGTCACCTCCGGCGGTGCCAGGAAACGGATCGGTGGCCCCCAGGTGCCGGTGCCGCGGCTCAGATAGAGAAGGCCACTCTGTAATTTGGTGAGTTGACCTGATTGGTGGGGATAAAACAACCAGGTGAGCAGATTGAAGGGAAAGATCTGACCCTTGTGGGTGTGGCCGGAAAGCTGGAGGTCAAAAAGTTCCAGACTGGTCGGGTTAATATCAGGCCGGTGCTTGAGAAGAACGGTAAAATTCCCCCTGGGTTGGGTCAAAAGAAGATCTCGTTCCGATTCCGCATGCCCTTTTCCCCAAGATTTGACTGCCGGGTCATCCACGCCGACAATATTGATGCCACCGATTAGTATCCCTTGATGGCGCAGCATGGTAAACCCCGACTTTTCCGTAAAGTCCAAGGCATCCTGCAGGCCGGCAATGAATTCATGGTTGCCGGTAATGGCGATCTTACCCAGAGGCGGCTTGACCGCCGCCAGCAGTTCTGCTTCTGTGGTGAGGTGGTTGAGTTGGCCGTCAACCAGGTCACCAGTGGATACCAGGATATCAGGCCTTGCTTCCTCTATTCTGGCAAGAATCGTGTTAAGCCTTCTCTCACGGACAATGAGCCCCAGATGCATATCCGAGATCTGGACGATACGTACCCTGCCGGTTTGTTTTGAAACTTTTGGACTGGCGATCTCAATCCGTTCCAGATGGATATTTGCTGCCTCAAACAGGCCGTAGCTGTAAACGGCAAGTACTGCCATCGTCTGTATCACAATGAGTCGCCGCGGCGATAGTTGTGATTCGGCAGGTTGTCGTTTCAGAATTTTTCCAGTTGCCAGAAGGACAGTACGAATTACATCAACCGCGGCGGCAAGGGTTACAAAAAGGAAAAGCAGCCCCATCCAGCTGAAGCTGGTATAGGCCCAGAACCGTGGCCCGGTTTCAAGCCCGGATCGTTCCGCCAGTCGGACCATGATCGGTGTCGTGATCATGACCGCCATGAAAATACCTATGCCGATCCTGGCTTTCCTGCCCGGTAAAAATGCTGCATTGATCTTGTGGAAGATATAGTAGTGGGCGAGGGAATAGATCGACAGATAAACAAGTAGGAAATAGGTCATGGTTTCACTCACTCACTGTCTGATATGATCAAAGCAAGGCTTGATGAATGCCTTTCGTGAAAATGGCCCTGGCACTCGAAACATGTCGATGAGGGATGCTCTCCTCTTTACGGCACAGGTGTTTCGATATTTGTACCTCAGGTTTGCAGGCTACCAAAATTTTCCTTGTACAGAGCTTTTCGACCCAGCTAGGAGTGAAAAAGAGTTATTTAGCGTGATAGCAGTGATATCAGCATTATGCAAATCATCCACGCTTCTGAGCCAGTTGCTCCAGCTTTTGCCGGAGCTGTGGCTCGGGGGGAGCGCCTACCACTTGATCAAGCAGTTGGCCATTCTGAAAAAAGAGAAGAGTGGGCACCCCCCGGATCTGGTAATGGCCGGCTGTACCCGGATGCAGGGCGGTGTTCAGGGTGGCTATCTGGACCCGGCCCAGGTATTCCCGGTTAAGCCGGTAAACCAGGGGCGCCAGAGCCTTGCAAGGGCCGCAGGTCGGGGAATAGAAGTCAACCATTACCGGCAGGGTGGCACCCTTGAGAAAATTTTGGAATTCATGATCCGTTAATTCGATGGGCTGGGCCTTGTCCCGGAGCTCCAAAGGAGTTCCGCATTTACCACACTTGGGACGCAGGTGCTGACGATCGGCCGGAATCCGGTTCTTGCCGGAGCAGGATGGACAGGCGACGATAAAGGTATTCATGACTCTGTTCCTCTGGTAAAAGAATTTAAAAGGGCTGCAGATGGTGCAAGAAAAAATGGTTCCTGAGGCGATGCCTGTCAAGGGGGAAGCTGGAGTAGAGTTCAAGAAACAGGCAGGCAGGCAAAATGTTCGTCCAGCCAGTCAAGGACGATACCGGCTGAGTAGGAGAGATTGCCGACCTGGCAGTGGGAATCCGCTCCCTGGGCGGCGGTGAAACGAAAAGTGTCCACCTTGCCGCCTGCCCCTTGTGCAAAGGCCTGCAGCTGTTTTTCCGGTTCCTCCCCCTCCCCTGCACCTACCAGGGCCAGAGATGGGCATTTGATGTCCCGTAGTTTGTCGCTTACCTGAAACTCCCGCATAAATTGAAAGGTTTTCTTCATGCTGCCCCTGCCAAAGCGGGTAATAAGATTTTCGCTCATCAACTTCATCTGTTCATCCATGATGGCATCCGGCATTTCGGGAAGATCATTTACCGTGAAGTCCTCTTCGTCCGGCATCAGCGCCGGATCAAAACCGGCAAAAGCGGCCATATAGCTGTGGAGGTCGATAATGGGAGAGTTGGCGATAAGGGCGCTGATCCGTGGTTCATGGGCTGCGGCCCGGGTGGCGAAATAGCCGCCAAAGCTGATTCCGAGGAGGGCTATCCGTTTCTGGTCAACTTCTTTACGAGTTACAAGCCAGTCAAGGACGGGTTTTAGCACCCGTTCAAAGTCAGGGATAAAACTGCTGCCCGGCGTGAAGCGATAACTGTCCATCTGGCCGGGGCCGGCAAAGAGGAGAACATTGTAGCCTCGTTGCAAGGCGGCAATTCCCCGGGCCATGAATTCTTCCTCCATGCTACCGTCGAAGCCGCTGACAATGAGCAGAGTCTTTTCATCTTGGGTCTGTTCTGTCGGGGTAAAAAAATAAACTGGGAGTGTGTGCTCACCCAAAACAATCTGAGGAATAACCAGATGGTAGGTCAGGTTGTCGATAGCCTTGAGAAAACACTGCCGGGAGAAGAGTCCGAGTTGGCGATGCCTGGGGTCAGTGCAGGAAGAATAATATTCAGCAGCCCGGTAGTTATTGCAGGCCATGAGGTAAAGCTCTCCACCGCTGATCTTGTGTCCCTTGGTCAACCTTTGTTGGGCTTCTGCCTCTTGTTGACATGCTAAGTTTGCAAATTCCTCCACCCAGCTTTTCGGGCTGCCATTGTTGATTTTGGAGGCCAGATTCAGACATTGACCGATGGAAGCCCCGCCGGTGGCACAGGAGCCAAGCTGGCGGATTAACTGAAAGTCCATTTCTGAATTTTCGAAGCCCTGAACTCGTGTTGTACTTCGCTCCAGTGTTCCCATGAGATCTCCTTATTGCCGCAGATAATAAAAAATTACTATCTGGTGCCTGTACAGGCAGAGGTGACAGCTCTAAGATTACTTTAAATTGTTGGTTGAACAAAAAGAAGAGTTAGCAGAAGACGCTTAAGATGTCAAGGCCGGCTGGAATTTGAAAGGTATAACTTTTTTTATTTCAATGGGTTGGAGAAAGAGGACTCCAGTATAGGCCTCAAACATTGCGGAGCGAAAGGGCGATCCGTTTTCGTTGACGGTCAACCTCGAGCAGGCGCACCGTCACCTGCTGCCGTACTTGAATCACCTCTGCCGGCTCCTTGACAAAGCGGTCGGCCAGCTGACTGATGTGGATCAAGCCGTCCTGATGCACCCCGATATCGACAAAGGCCCCGAATTTAGTCACATTGGTGACGATCCCCGGCAGTCTCATGCCTGGTTCCAGGTCATCGATGCTGTTGATGCCTGCGGCAAAGGCAAAGAGGGCAAAAGAGGCGCGGGGATCACGGCCGGGTCTGGCCAGTTCCGTCATAATGTCGACCAGGGTCGGTAATCCCACCGTATCCGTGACATAGCGGTTCACATCTATCTGTTTCCTGAACTCCTCCTGCTCCATCAGGTCGACAACCCGGCAGCCGCAATCCCTGGCCATCTGTTCAACGATAGCATATTGTTCCGGATGCACGGCACTGCCGTCAAGGGGATTTTGCGCCCCACGGATGCGCAGGAAACCGGCGCCCTGTTCAAAGGCCTTGGCCCCCAGGCGAGGGACCTTTAATAACTGGCGCCGGCTGCTGAACGGACCATGTTCATCTCTAAAGGCTATAATGTTTTTGGCCAGGACTGGACCCAGCCCCGAGACAAAGGTGAGGAGCTCCATGCTGGCGCTGTTTATTTCCACCCCCACGCTGTTGACGCAGCTTACAACCACATCCTCCAGACTTTTTTTCAGGGCCGACTGGTTGACGTCGTGCTGGTATTGGCCAACACCGATGGCCTTGGGATCGAGTTTCACCAATTCGGCCAAAGGGTCCTGCAGTCGTCTGCCGATGGAGACCGCCCCGCGTACTGTCAGGTCGTGGTCGGGAAATTCGGCCCTCGCCGTCTCTGAGGCGGAGTAGATCGAGGCGCCGCTTTCATCGACCATGGTGATAAGCGGCTCATGGGGCAGGCTCAGTCCGCGGACAAAGGTCTCGGTTTCGCGGCCTGCCGTGCCGTTGCCAATGGCGATGGCCTCAATTTTGAATCTTTCGCACAGCTCAATGATAACTTGGCCGGCCTCTTCGCTTTTTTCCCCGGAGTGAGTCGGGTAGATGGTGGTACAGTGGAGGAGCTTGCCCTGCCCGTCGAGGCAGACCAGTTTGGCGCCGGTTCGAAAGCCGGGATCAAGGGCCAGGACCCTTTTCTGGCCCATGGGCGGTGCCAGCAACAACTGCCGCAGATTCTCGGCAAAGACCTGGATCGCTTCCGCGTCCGCCCGTTCTTTGAGGGTGGCGCGCAGTTCGTTTTCCAGGGACGGCGCCAGCAGACGTTTGTAACTGTCATCAATAGCCAGCGCGACCTGACGACCGGATTCATTGCTGTTCTTCACATAGTGTTGATGCAACAGGTCCAGTGCGGCATCCTCGGGGGGGCGCAGGGAAAGGGTCAGTACTTTTTCATTTTCACCGCGCAGCATGGCCAGAAAACGATGGCCTGGTGTCTTTGCCGCTGCCTCCTGCCAGTCGAAATAATCCCGGAATTTGCTGCCGGCTTCCTTGTTCTTTTTTACAACCGAGGAGATAATCAGGGCCTGATTGCTAAAAATACGGCGCAATCGGACCCGGATGGCAGGATCTTCGCTGATCCATTCCGCTATGATATCTCTGGCCCCGGCCATGGCCTCATCTCTATTCAGCACTTCTTTAGCCGGATTAACAAAGTCTTGCGGCCGCAGCTCACGGTTGTCCTGGGAAAAGATGGCGCGGGCCAGGGCTTCGAGCCCTTTTTCTTTGGCAATGCTGCTTCTGGTTCGCCGTTTGGGGCGATGGGGAAGGTAGAGATCTTCGAGTGTGGTCAGGTTGGTGGCGGCCAGGATCGCTGTGTTCAGCTCCTTGCTTAACAGTTCTCGCTCGGCCAGTGAAGAGAGGATGGCCTCCCGCCGCTTATCAAGCTCGGCCAATTGTGTCATCCGATCACGGATGGCGGTAATCTGGGTTTCATCCAGTGAACCGGTGACCTCTTTCCGGTAGCGGGCAATAAAGGGGACAGTGGCTCCACCATCGAACAGGGTCGCGGTGGCCGTCACCTGCTCAATGCGGACATTCAGTTCCCGGGCAATAGTTTTTTGGTGCTGTTCCATTGAAAACCTTTCTTCATATAGCTACGTGATCGGAGAGAGACGAGGATGTTAGAAAACTGCAGGGAGGATTGTCGGTGACTCTTGCACGGGACCTTCATCGTGGCTTGGGCTTTTCTCCCATTGTCGGAATCTGAAAGATGAAGGAGCTGAGCTCCGCCGTGCCCTTCCTGGCCGTACAGTTTTACAGTTTAATATCTGGAAAGAGCGCTTGATAATCAGCTTTTCCGGCGATGCTTTACCGGCAGGATCTTCATCTGTTCTCGGTATTTGGCCACGGTCCGCCTGGCAATCTGGACATTGGTTTCGGCCAGTTTTTTGGATAGGGCATCGTCGCTGAGCGGTTTACGTGGATCTTCATCCCTGATCAGTTGACGGATCCGTTCGCGGATGGATTCAGCCGCCAGGGGGTCGGCACCTTCCCGGGGAATGGAGGTGGAGAAGAAATATTTCAGCTCATAGATGCCCTGTGGGGTATGGACATACTTGTTGGAGGTGACCCGGCTGATTGTCGATTCGTGCATCTCAATGTCTTCAGCCACATCCCGGAGAATGAGGGGCTTGAGCCGGGTGGGGCCATATTCGAAAAAATCATGTTGAAAACGGAGGATGCTCTCCATAGTCTTGACAATGGTGCGTTGTCGCTGGTCGATAGACTTGAGAAACCATTCTGCATCCTTGAGCTTTTCCTTGAGATAGGCGCGTGAATTCTTCTCCATGTCGCCACTGCTCTGGAGTAGTTTCTGGTAATGGGAGGAAAGCTTGAGATGGGGCAGGTCGTCGTCGTTGAGCCGTACCACATACTCGCCGTCAATCTTCTTCACATAGATATCAGGGACGATATAGTTCGTGCTTTCTTCGGCGTAAGGCAGGCCCGGGAAGGGAGAGAGTTCGGTGGTGATAAAGTGAATGGCCTTGACGATTTCAGGTTTCTTGCGTCCGGTTGCCCTGGCAATGGCGGCATGGTTGCCGGTCTGGAGATGGTTCAGATGGTGGAGTGCGATCTCGGCGGCCAGGGAATCTGCCATCCCCTTGCGTTCAAGCTGGAGAAAGAGGGATTCGCTGACGTCTCTGGCGGCGATCCCCGGCGGATCAAGATCCTGAATGACCTCCAGGATGTATTCGGCCGTATCCTGATCGCAGCCTGTCTCCGCCATGACCTCCGGCAGGTCAACTTCCAGAAAGCCGTAACGGTTGAGATTGCCGACGATAAAAAGGGCAACATCCCAGCCTTCTGCATCAAGGTTGCTGTGGGCCAACTGCCATTGGAGATAGGCGGAGAGTCCCGGCTTCTGTGAGATGAAATCAAACTGACTGGGGGCGTCGGCGGCTGGCGTTTCATGGGAAAAGGAGAAATTATCGTCAAAGTTGTTGGCGTAATCTTCCCAGTTGGTCTCAGGGATGGTGTCTGTTGCCTTGACGGGTTCGGTAAAATCTGTTTCCTGGCCGCCCCCCTGTGTTTCTTCGACTGCGGTCAGGCTTTGGGGGTTGGAGATCTCTTCCTTGATGCTGAAGTCTTCTTCAAGGGCTGGATTCTGTTCCAGTTCCGCCTGCAGGGCGTTGCTCAGTTCCAGCCGGTTGAGCTGCAGGAGCTTGATGGCTTGACGCAGCTGCTGGGTCATTACCAGCTTCTGGCTCAGCTTGAGTTGTTGTCTCAGTTCCAGGGCCATGGCGGTTACATGCTGAAGTTTTCGCCCAGGTACATCTTCCTGGCAACTTCGCTGGCGATGATGTCGTCGGCCACACCGCTGGTGAGAATCTGCCCCGCATTCATGATATAGGCAAAGTCACAGACCTGCAGAGTTTCCCGGACGTTGTGGTCGGAGATGAGGATGCCAAGTCCCTTATCCTTTAGCCCCATGATAATCTTCTGCAGATCGGCCACTGCCAGAGGATCAATGCCGGCAAAGGGCTCATCCAGGAGGATAAAGTTGGGGCGGGTGGCAAGGGCGCGCATGATCTCCACCCGTCGCCGTTCGCCTCCAGACAGGGCGTGACCCTTGTTGTGGCGCAGATATTCGATTTTCAGATCCGCCATCAGCTCTTTGATCCGGTTATTGATCTCGTTTTTAGAGAGACCCAGCGGTTCCAGGATGATACGCACGTTTTCTTCCACGGTCAGCTTTTTAAAGACCGATGGTTCCTGGGCAAGATAGGAGATGCCCTTCAAGGCCCGCTTGTGGATGGGGAGAGCGGTGATGTCTTCGCCATTGAGCAATACCTGGCCGCTGTCCGGCCGGATAAACCCGGCAATAGTGTAGAAGGAGGTGGTCTTGCCGGCGCCGTTGGGGCCGAGCAGGCCGACCACAATGCCGGTATTTACCTGCAGGCTGACTCCATCGACCACGGTACGGCTGCGATAGCGTTTGACAATTTTTTGGGTTTCAAGCTGGGCCATGGGTAAATACCGGGTCGGATGCTATTTAGGAATGATGGTGGCCTTGACCCGCCCGCCTTTTTTGCCGGCATCGCCGGAGGTCTTGGAAGGGACGACCTCGGATCGACCTTCGTCAATATAATAGACAATAGTCTCGCCGGATACCTGATTCTTCCCCTGCCAGGCCTTGGCATCTCCGGTGAGAATAACCTTTCTTTCCTGGGCCAGGTAGTCCATTTTTTTGCCGGTGCCCAGCCAGTCACCCCTGGTGATCTCCACATTGCCCACGCAGAGAAGTTTTTTGACCTCCTGCCCCTTGCCTTTGGCGGCCTGAGAGTAATAAACGGTCATTTCATTGGAGCGGATCTTGACATCAGCCTGGGTGGCCAGCACGTTGCCGGAGAAGAGGACACTGTTTTTCTGTTCGAGGGACACCATCCGGTCGGCCTCGATGTTGATGGGTGACTTTTCGGCAGACCAGGCGGGAGCGGCCAGTACGAGCAGGAGCAGGAACAGGGTGCGGGTGAAATGATAAGGGTTGGCGAAAAGGGACATGCGCATGGAGAGACTCCTGTTCAGATTGGAAGTATAAAAAACGCGCTGAAATTACAATGCAATTATTGAGCCTATGATACTCGGAGCCGAATAAATTGTAAAGGTGCGGCTTGGTAAAAGGTTGTCGAGCCTAGAGAAAGGTAGTGTGTGTGGCAGCTTCTAAGATGCTAAATTTCTTTTTCAATCTCAGCTTTCAGCGACATAAGTCGGCCAGCCAACCCCGGCTCCTCCAAAATACGATTTGTTAAACGGCGCAAAGAAGAGCTGATACTCCAACATTTGGTTTCACAAGTCTCTGGCAATATCGGAAAGGGTAACACAACCTGAGTCACGAGCGTGCGAACCAGCCACCGCACGTGCCTCCGAGACGATTCTCTGTTGTGACTTTGTTTTTAAAACGGAGGCGCTGGACAAAGGAATCTCATCAACTTGTAAGACAAGATGAATATAGTTGGTCATGAGGCAAAAGGCGCGAACTCTATAACCAAAGCGGAAGGTACCTTCTTGAAGCAGGAGGTAGAAACGACAGTAGTCAGCGTCGGTCAGAAAAACATTCTGCCCACCGTTGCCCCTGAAGAGAACATGATAAAGCCCGCCAGGAAGGTGGATGCGTGGTTTGCGTGACATGGAGAGGGAACATAACGTCAACTTGGAAGACTGACCCTGTTTTTCCCTGTTTTTTGCTTCTGTACTTTTGTAACCCAATTCTTCCTATTTACGGTCCCCAATAATCAAAACGAAAAATCACACCAGCCGGTATTTCAAATTGAATTTCTGTACCGCACTTTATCGTATGGATTCCAGGTGATATAATCCCATTTTCATTTATTTCATATCCCCATCGTTCTCCATCAACTAAGATAGTACCACACTTACCTCCATTATCATCAGCCACCGCAAGATATGTCTTACCGTCTTTTGATGGCGTAACTGAACCACGCAAATAGCTATCATCGCATGATGTCAAAATCCCCAACATGCACACAATGATCAAGGTTGCGACAACAAGCCCGCTTAGATGTCCCTTACTCCATGATATCATTCTTCTTTCCTTCCTGCTTGAATGGTTTCATTAGCAAAAGTCTTGCAATTATTGTTAAGGAGACTATAGGGTTGTCTGTTTTTGTCGTTCATACGTTCGGTTGCAAAATCATCGGTTTTATGAAAATCACCATCACTATAATAAGTTGCTTGAACAGGTTTCCCTTGCCCATAATGATCTGAAACATAGTTGTAGAGTTTTTTTAATGATTTTTCTGTTGGCTTTCCCTCTTTTATTTCCAAGCCTGGAGCCCCTGTTGGATTATTGACCTTTCCAAACTTACTGCCATAACGACCATATTCGTAATATTTCGTTAATCCTGTATCTGGATTAACAGCTATTACAGCAGAATGGCCAAGTGGAAGCTTAAATCCCAACCCTGTGTTGACTTGATAGCCGATATATTTCACTAAAATTGCATCTCGCCCATTCGGATCAATATACCGATACGGATTATTCAACCCATAGGCATACCTGTTCAGCCGCTGTGGGTTGTTGAGCAACTCAATATTGACCTTGCCGGTCATGGAGTCTACAGGACCAACCGGGTCGGGCTGGATGAAACGGCCGGTTTCGGGGTCAAGGTAGCGGGCACCGATATAAACCAGCCCGGTCTCCTTATCCTTTTCCTTGCCGATGAAGCGGCGGGAATTCTGCGGGGTCGTGGTGGTTTGGAACTCCTCACCGAAGGGTTTATCATGGGCTCGCCAGACAACCGCGCCGCTACTGTCGGTCATGGCCACCGGGGTACCGACGTTGTCGGTGTGATAGAAGACAACATCCCTGGCAAGCAGGAGGCTGGAAGAAGAGATCAGACTGAAGAGACAGATTAGCAGGATACGTATCATTTTATTTCCCTCCAGTTATTACTTGTGAAGCAGCAGGAGCAGCCAGGGGGCAATCACGGGGCTTGTTGTCCGCTCAGACTCTCCGGCTTTGGCCACCAGGGTACCGTTGAGATAGACATAATCGGCGAGAGTATTCCCTGAACCGTCCAGCTCTGACAGAACATTGCCATCCGGTCCGTTCAGATAGATCTTGCTCTCGCTGCCGGTTTTGTATATACGGAGCCCATTTGCATCATAGCCGTAACCAGCAAGAACAGCGCCGTTTTTCCGCACCTGATACAGGCGATGAAATGGATTGTAGTCGAAATAGAAATCACCCATACGGGTCGTTTCTCCGTCACTGTTATAAGCAAAGGTTTTTCCAGCGCTGGTGAGCTGATCGCCGTTGCTGTATTGATATGGTACTGTCGTACCGAGAACTTTCTGGGATCTGTTGCCGTTGACATAATAGTCAAAGCGGCCAGCTCCCCAGGAACTGTTATAGTTTTTCAAACGGCTGGTTTGATCAAATACTGTCCTTCAATTTTTTCAATGCATTAGCTTCTTTATCCCCCCAATCACCTTGTCGCCAGTAATCACCAAAATGCTTTTCTGTAACTGAACTGAATATTTTATCCTTAACAATTTGATTGTTAATTCCAGCTCTAAGCTCGACGATCCAACCCATTGCTGTTGCTAAATCTTTTGCATAAACAGAACGATCATTTGCAAAAGTAGTGTTTGAATAGCACTCGTGAATAACTGCCATAAAGTCCAATATCTTGAGTATTAAGTGATCACTGATCATTGTTCATTTCCTCAGTCGGTCGACACGGTGTATTTTTATCTCTGTCCTTCCGCTGGTCGAAAATTCGCGGCCTCCACCAGCGGTACCTGTTTGGCCAGGAGCAGCAGTTCTGGGACCAGCTACTTCAACATCATTTTTTATACTGAATTGAATTCGAGCATCCCGAAGTGGGCCATCTAAACCGAGCCGTTGCTGCGCTCGCTTTGCATCAAGTGATGCACTGTTGGTGAAAAAATTTTCACCCTCTCTGCCACCTCTTAACAAACCTGTTTGCTGTGTTGTTTTCAATTCGGTGTTGCTTACAACACGCTCAAAGGTACCCCCCTTTGAGGCAGGAGGTTCACGAGTTGCAAGACGGCCAGAGGAAATACCACCTCCACCTCTTGGGGCCCACCCTTCAGTCATTTCGAATGGATTAATTCCATTCTCGATGTCTCTGGTCATTTTTCCATCCGGATCAATATACCGATACGGATTATTCAACCCATAGGCATACCTGTTCAGCCGTTGGGGGTTGTTGAGCATTTCCACATTGACCTTGCCGGTCATGGGGTCCACCGGGCCAACCGGATCGGGTTGGAGGAAGCGGCCAGTTTCGGGGTCGAGATAACGAGCACCGATATAGACCAGCCCGGTCTCCTTGTCTTTTTCCTTGCCGATAAAACGGCGGGAGTTATGTTCCGGGGTCTCGGTGGTTTGGAACTCCTCGCCAAAGGGTTTGTCATGGGCGCGCCAGATCACAGCGCCGGTGCTGTTGGTCATGGCCACCGGGGTACCGACGTTGTCGGTGTGATAGAAGACAACATCCCTGGCAA
>JBDRQE010000066.1:0-33125 GCA_043826415.1 Pseudomonadota bacterium | reverse complement strand
TGCCTGAGGGTATCTCATCCCCGCCATGGAAGGTGCCTGAGGGTATCTCATCCCCGCCATGGAAGGTGCCTGAGGGTATCTCATCCCCGCCATGGAAGGTGCCTGAGGGTATCTCATCCCCGCCATGGAAGGTGCCTGAGGGCAGCCCGTCTTCTCTGTAAACGCATAAAGGGTAATTGGAATTTTGATTTTTTTTGGGTTGATTGGAGTTGGTGTGTACATTCATGGTATTCTCCTCATTGGTTGTGGTTGATTGATTCGATGGGTTTTCTTCTCCTATTAGCAACTCATAAAAATTTAGGCGAATGCGGAAGATAACAGACTAAATTTCATCCTCGCCATAGAAGGTGCCAGATGGTATTTCTAAAGTGGCAACAATTAATATTTTTACAAGCTGACAAGTAGCGAATCTACTTTTTGAGGGGTTCTACAGGGCTTTATTTTGGAACCGAAAATGACTAACTTATAAAAACGAACACACTCCGCGGTGTTCAAAGCAAAGTGGGGCTGGCAGCAATGGCGGGAGTTATGACAATCTAACCAAGTTGGCTCACAATTTGAAGTGCATCCTGACCAGATTTCAGAGTGAAGATGTCAGCTAATCGAACGTTCTGCGACATCCCTAATCAGTGTTCAGTAGTGGAACCACCCGTTGATTTGATGGTGTTGCATGCCAAGATTTGGCAGTTGATGCTATAGAATGATTTTCTAGAAATCTCTCTGAAGGGGTTGCCATAAAAAAAAGCCCTGGTCACTAAGATTGTCTTAATCTCAGTAACCAAGGCTTTTTTTGGGTGGGGTGGACAGTTGACTATTTGTTACTTACTTGCAGCTCAGAAGAAATGTGTTCAGAACAACAGTGGTAACTCATTGTAAATATTAATTTTTAAACAGGGAAGGAACTACGATTTTAACAGGGATTTCAAGACAATCCATTCCCACTTGTAGAAGTTCAACGGGTAAGCCGACAATATTTGTTTTACTCCCCACCACTCTTTCCACAAACTTTCGGCCCTCTTCTTGAATCGCGTAAGCGCCCGCCTTATCCAGCGGTTCGCCGGTTGCGACATAGGTATTGATTTCGTCTTCACTGATTTCCCTGAACGTCACCTCGGTCACAGCATAATCGGACCATTCTCTGTTCATCCTTGTATCAATAAGGGCCAGACCTGACACAACTCGATGCGTCTTTCCGCTCAGCAGGCGTAGTGTTTTTTTGGCAATTTCTGTTGTTAGTGGCTTGCCAATAATTATATCCCCCATGACAATCACTGTGTCACAACCGATAATAAGCTCTTGGGCTCCCTGTTGCTTTACAATGCGGGCCTTCCCCATGGCATTTTGGACTGCCAATTGTTCGGCTGGAGCTCCTGTCATAATCTCATGGAAGGCATCGGGCGCCTTGGTTTGAAACTGGATCTTAAGACCATTGAGAATGGCGCTACGACGTGGCGAAGAGGAGGCAAGTATAATTTGCACAGTTTTTTTCCCTGTGGGCAAATGCCATCTTTCCATAAACTTTTTAAGTCGTTCCTCTTCAAGAGCATTTTCCCAGTACCCGTTTTTTTTGAGGGACGAACCTACTATTATCCCATCGGCATAGTGCCGGCAAAGAGCAAGATTATCAAGAGATACGCCTGATCCAATGAGTAACTGCGTCTTCCAGGGAAAAGGGGCCGATTTTGCAGCAAAGGTATCAATGGCCAATCGAAGCCCCTGCAGTTCTCCCCTGTCTACAGGCATACCAGTTGCGGCACCAGTAAGGATCGCTCCTTCCACCTTTTGAAACAGGAGATTTTCCTTCCATAATTCAAGTCGCTCAAGCCCTGGAGGAAAAACCGTGTGTTTCTTTCGCAGATCCACAAAAATTTGTGGCAGATCCGCATTAGGACGCAGGGCTAGCCATTGGTTGCGTGTGGCGTTAAGGGTTGCAAGATTCCCTTGGTTTGGGGTCGGGCCTTCCGGTCGAAGCCCGGCGAAGAGGCCACTTTCTGACCTCACGAATCTAAACCCATGGCGTAGCGCAACAGCCAAGGCAAGATCATCGCTAAAGGCTAAGATTTGTATACCAAATTGTTTGTCGAAAAAAGCCTGACGAAGTTCGCTGGCCAGTCGAGACATAATTGCAACAATGACAACAGGTTGCCGATTCCGAACAAAATAAGGCGCCGCAATATTTTCCAGCATCAGTGTCTCTGCGGAAAAGCGGAAATATAGCTCCGCCTCTTTGATCATCCTGTCACGTAAAAAAGAAACAAAAGAGAAAGCAGAGGCCTTTTCCTCAAGCGCACCAAAAAGGTCGTCAGTCTCCTGGGGAGGGAAAAAACGAGCTGCTGCTGATTGCAGTAGTGCCCCAAAATCTTTTTCAAGCGACTCAATAAGGTGCCAATCCTCCCTGGTGGCGAATGGCAAATCAAATATTTTGCCGCTGCCAGGTGGCGACGCAAGAATGGTGTTCACCGGTACATGCAACATGCCGATGAACTCGCAATGACCAGATAATCTTCCCATCATTCTCCTCTGGATGATCAACCTCTATATGACAACACGATCGAGGCGAGCAAAATCCTCTTTATGCACATCATACTCTGCAGTCAGGCCCAACATTGCTGTCTTGATCTTCTCCCACGGCAAGCCAGCCAGTTCAATCTTGTCTTCCGGCCCTAACAGGCTGTCATCAGCATTATGTACCAGTCCGTTACCACACGCTCGCACATCGAGACCAGCCGCACGATTACTGCCGAAGCCGCTTGCGATATATTGTTTAAGTGGTTCACCATCTATGATCAGCTTCAATGGATTACTTTCTATCTCCTGATTCAACAAGATCTGCCCCTGCCTGAGCAAAACCACCCAGGTGCTGATGGTAATAGTTTCGCCTTTCGTTGCATCCAGCCGTGACTCCTCGACGATCTGCCCCTTACCGGGCATGATAACACTCTGAATCGAGATGAGAAAACTGTCCCAGAGTACCTGCCCAGGATCGCTCCAAATGAGCTGGCTCCATAAAAGTGCCCGCTGGATTGCCTCTTTTTGTTGCTCAGTCGTTTTTTCCGAAACCGTCCCCAACAACTCTATAGCAGTCTCCACACATAGCTTTTTCAGATCTTTACGCTTATCAAAATACAGCTTGGGCTCATCCTGGTGGAGCATGAATTTGTCTTCTTGCATCCGTTTATCCCAAAAACTTTCTAATGCCTTACGATCCAATTTCTGACTATCAGTCGGCAAGGATTCTCTTATCCACTGCGGGAAGCTGTCCAGATCCGTTTCTGGATGGTATTGGAGGTGCGGGATATGAAGGCTATCCAAGATCTCCTTTCGTTCCCTGGAGGAAGAGAGAAGAACGAGAAAATTCTCGGGCGGATAGAGTTGTAAGGCACCGGAAGGGCAAACCTGGACGCAAAGACCGCATCCGCTACAATAACGGCTGTCCATCAAAGGAGGGAGATTGGTATTGGCCCGGTCGATGAAGGTGTCACAATAGAAGGTCTGGCTGCAACGTCCGCAGACTTGGCAGCGATGCACATTCAAAAAGGAAAGCCTGGGAAGAAAGGCCTTTTCGCTGCTTCCTGTGGGGGATTCACTTTTGATGCCATCTGCCGGGTGGATAATCTCCCGATACAGTTTCTTAGTCCTGCAGTTTGCAAGACACGTCCATGCCGTGCAATACCGACATTTTTCCGAATCCTTGACCACCACTTTCTGCCCCTTCTCTTTTACCGCCAAGGCATCGTACGGACAGTGCTCATGGATCGAACATTCGGGACAACTCTTTGCGCATTCCTTGACCACAAGTTGGTATGGACCCACTGGCTGCGTAGGCCCGGACGGTCCTTTTGCATCGGACCAATTCAGTTTCCCTGTTTCTTTCAAATTTGTGGCGAGAAGCGCCCAGGTTCCGATCTGGATGCCATTAATCACCCGCCGCTGACCTTGGGACATTTTTTCCAGACTCTGGCAGTGCCTGACCTCTCCTCGGCTGGTGAGGCCGCCGCTGATCCAGACTTTCAGTCCCAATTCTCGCAGTACCGACACGGCTTGGTCGGAGACCAAGCCGCTCAGAATCTGGTTCCGGTAGGGACCGACAAAACGCCCCGACATCTGATACAGTTTACCTTTGGCGTCTTTCCAAGAATCTGGATTGGCATACCAGGCTGGCGTATAGGGAGACGCTTCTTGCTTTTGATTCTGGCAAGGAACAGGAGTTTTCAGAGCATTGACCACGGTCATCCCCCGTACACCAAACTCGGAATCCCCTGTTCCGTGACAGGCAATAAGATGATGTTCACGTAAGGAGACAATACACTCCACATGGGCGAGCACGTCACTCCGATAGGGTAGTTTTAAGATCAATTTCTTTTTGAACGCTACGGCCACTTGATGAACTACCCCGAGCCAGAGTCTGAACTCCTTCCAGTAGTTCTTTGGTTCCGGTGAGGCCTTTTCATTCAAAGTCCGCGGGGTGAGATACTCATCACCGCCAAGATGGTACTGGACAATTTCACGTAGAAAATGCCGGACATTGATTTCAACGAAGGGAAAGGTCTCATACGGTAAGTCTTTGAAGATGTATACAAAAAGGCACTGCCAGATTGACTCCAAGGAATTCGCCACGTTATCGCCGTAGATGCGGGCCATTCCCTTGCCACTTGGATACTTGCTGCCAAGGGAGACGACAACCCGTTCTGTATTGGCAGCCCGGCCTCGGGCCAGAAATTCCTTGAGGAAGAGATTCATCTGTTGGGGCGGCAGAGTCTCCATTGCTGTCTTGCCTGAATTCCACAGGGTTGGACTGCCGGTATCCGGATAGAGGCAGCGGCTCCGCATATGGCTCTGTACCTGGACACTCGGCCACCAGGTATTTTCCCACTGATCAATGGTATCCAGGTAGGTGGTTTTTAGGATGACTTTATCAAAAGGCCCCTGGAGAAGAGCCTCGACCTTGTCGGCCAAAGCGACTATCGCCGCTACGCCACCAACCACAGAGACGCCGGTGAGCGGTGTCGCAGCGGCGATAAAGGCAGGTTCCTCCGCCTTGTAATCACCATTCCTGTCTAATTCTGGATACCATGGCAATCGGCTCTCTTTTTTTAACTGCTTCTGCAATGATCGATGGCGTTTTTTCAGGGCTTTGCGATACTCGGTAATTGGTTTAAATACTGACCCATCTCGCAAGACCGCAATGGCATCAACGGCACTGATGCCGCTGTTTTGATACAGCGGCAGGTAGGGCTTGCACTGCAGGGCTTCGGGAATATGCGCCCCGCATAGACGTATTCGGACAGGTCCGCTATCTTGATACCGTCCAAGAACGGGCAGGAAAGGATATTGCTGCTTCTCATCTTTAATCAGACAACCGCCGATAAGATCGCGGCAAATGCCGCCATAATTTTTCCGCAGGGCAAAAAGAAGACGCTCGATCGACTGATCAGAGGTGAAATCTTCTCCCTGGATCTTTTGAATGATCGGTGTAATAATCTTAATGAGTGGGTCAAGAGGGTTGTCCGTTTGATAGATGACTTCCGTTGGATTAATTTTTAATGGCGGTTTCAAAACTTCTTCCAGCTCCCTCCACGGCGTTTTATGGATGACATCCCCTGGAGCAATTTTGAATCGTTCTAACAGAGTCTCCAATCCCAGATGATTCTTCTGATCCTTCCATGACAAGGCCGTCCAGAGAAAAAACGGGCACATCGATTGCCGGAAGCTCAATGGGCCTGTGCTGGTTGGATCAACTTTTGTCTTCAATAAGGTGAAGATATGGAACCCCTGTTCCCGGGAATTCAGCATATACTTGCTGAGATCGTCAGTATGTTGAGTGCTGGATAATCGGTTGGTAGAAAAATCCGCATCGATCAGGGTCAAATCAAAAGGCTCATCCTGCCATCTCTTAAAGCCTTGGGCAGGGTTTCCTTCAATGATAATCTCAATATGATCATTTGAGAGCGGTTTCTTTTTCTTCTTGTCGCAAAGTTCCAGAACCATGGCCGTAAAAATATTGCGGAAAAACTCCCGGCGGCGGGCAGAAGCAGCAATCTGATCATCAATGATCAACAACCTGAAAAAAAGCGGAATCGGGTAGGGATCTTTAACGCTCATCGTGCTTTCTCCTTGTTGTTTGCCTCATCATGGGCCAGACTCCCCATTTCCTTCATCCAACGATGGCCAAGGAGTGCTTTTACAGAATATTCCGGCGGCAACACCAGCCCAGTCCACCAGACGACAGCGGTTTCCTGATCAAAAAAATCCATAACCTGATCAATCCAAGTTGCTTTCGTTTCCATTTCAGGATGAAGAGTGAGATAGTAGGCTTGCCATACAAGCAGTCCTGCTGAGGGGTTACAGCCAGCATCCGGAGACGAGGCATCAAAAAGGAGCAGCCGACAGGATTGCACGCCTTGGACCGAGAGCGTCCGGCAGGCACAATCTGTGGTTGGCATCGGGATATCATCCCTGCCAAATTCATAGGTACCTGTCTTGGTTACAACAAAGACCCTGATTTTTTTCCCCAGGGCATTGCCGATTGAATCAAGCACTCGCGCTAGCGGATTTTCACTGGTGCTTTGGTCTGTGCCAATTACGATAATATATTCAACTGTCATGGTGTCGCCAAAGGTGTTGCATATTTTCCAACAATATTTTGAGTAATATTTTTTACCAATCCAAGCCCAGGACCATTGATGGTCCATTGAAGCACCTTTACTTCAACTATGTCGTTCATTTCAAATTTATTTATAATATCTTCATCAATAGCTGACACATTAGTATAATGAAGAAATGCAGTAATGAATAGTTCGTTAAATAGTTCTATATTCACAAGAAGATATGTTTTATATATTTTGACAATTCTTCCAGTATAATTCTTATCTATTGTGCTATCATAGTCTTTTTCTATATGTTCAAGACAGATGGTTCTTTGTTCCTTATCCAAACCTTTGACACGTACAAATATCATCTGCTTTATTTGCAGGTCCGATTTGTCATCTAGCAGACCAGTTGTTCCTTCTATCTCAATGATGTATCGATTTTTTTCCTTGACCTCACGCACTCTTCCAGCAAATTCCATTCCTACGGTTATTTTCTCCCATAGCAGAGGTGGAATAATGGAAATTATTTTGGAGACAAATCGTTGCAGGCTATTTACATCGGTTCTTGCATAAAATTCAATCTCATCACCGATCCTGAGGATAGGTCTGTTAGTTTTTCTGGATGCTATATATTGTTTCCGATTCGACACGATGACATCGTAATCCGTTTGGCACTGAATAACATTGCCCAACTTTGGGGATGCGTTAGCGTACATCAGGATTTCTTGCTCTTTTCTTCGGGACAAAAAAATCAGAAATTCACTCCCGGTCATGCTTTGCACAGCCTCTTGCAGCGGAGCAATCAGGATAACTGTGGCATTCCTGCCCTTTTGTCCGTATTTGCATAGTTCCACCGCTGTTTCAGCGCTGTTGGCGAGGGCATCGACCTTCTGGCCGCAGCTCGCCAGACGTGCACCATGGATCAGGACCTGAAGGGAATGATCCATGGTATCCTCAAATCCATTTTGTTGGACTTGGATGATGCAATCACCGGAATTCTGTGGATTAAGGATCCCATCTGCCAACAGGTGTAACGCCCTGTAATCAGTTTCTTCGAGATTGTTTACTTTCTTCAGCAAATCAAATGGCAGTACATAAGAACGCGCATGGTCTATCATCGGGCGGAAGGGTGAAAAACGGTAATGCCCTGCGACATCACGTGCCATGAGTCGAATGGAGTCAAAGTTTAGATAGCGAATTCTTTCTTTTGGAATACACTTTTTATTTTCTTCGCCTCGTTTTATGGCTACAATTTTGTTTTGCAAGTCCCTCGGAAATTTGAACGACTTGTCGTATGCCTCCCAGAGATCGGCATTTTTTCCCACATATACGGTGGGAATGCCAAACCGCGTAAAAAGGGCTTTACTATATGCAGAATCTTTCGTCACTGGAATATGGCGCGTAGCCATGTGAATCCGGCACGATACAGAGGCATCGGCGGGGAGCCACTGACGGGATAGATGGTATACTGCAATTTCAAGTCCGTTTCGAGCAAGATCCTGATACAAATTGTCTGCATCGTGAAAACGTTCAAGAACCCCAGTGCGCACATCTTCTTCTTCTGGGGGTATGATTCCCCTCAGTGTAAACTTGGCGATGCGGCTCGGCAAATTTACCTTTAATTCACTATCGCTATTTATCTGTTTAAATATCAATTCTGTGTTAAGCCGAACAGAATCTTTATCTTTAATGCCGTCACGTTCAATCTGTCTTAACAGATCAGTGTTGAATTCATCTGGGTTCGCGTTTGGTGAAAATAAGGCGATAAGACCGCCAACCGTGACAGGCTGTGGGTTGGCTTTTGGCGTTCCGTCAGTGTCAAACTCACAGCCAGTTTCATCGGTGTATAATTCAAGTGTCCACGGATGTTCAGATGATGATATTTCGTTTGAAATTGGTGTGATAGGCCCCAGGAAAGAAGTAGTTTGCAATATGCTGCAAATTCGGCGGCCATCAACGAGTTCCATGGCCTCCTGGAATGCGGCGCGAAACTGCGCGCCAGCTTGTGCGGCAATGTCTTGCTGCTCCTGCCCTTGCAGCCTTGGTTTTTCAAACACGGTGATGATATTGCCGTATACTTCGAACTCCTTGACGATCTCCCGGCGTCCAGTTGAGGAGAAAATAATGATGGGCAGAGAAAGGTCTACCAAGGCGAGGATTCTGGGTAAAAGGGTCAGGGCCTTGTGGTACCGGGGATCATTGCGGGCATCTTTGTCCTTCTCCCCTTTATCGGTCCTTATCTCTTTAAGCCATGATTCAATATCAGTCAGATCCTCATCCAAAAAGCCAGGCCAAGGCAGCGGTCTGCCAGAGGCCATGATCCGTCTTGCGATTGCGACCAGTTTCTCGATATGATTCGCTTCGGCCTGGCCTCCCCCGTGACCTGAGAAAAGACGGAGATCAAGGAAGAGAACTTCCTCACGCTCAACGCTTCCTTCCTCTTCTGGATCCTCGGCCACCCGAAAACAGAATCGCTGGTCATCACACTTTGCTTCCAGTTTTTCCAGTAACCACTCGGGAGAAGTCGTGGCGAGGACAGAGATATCTCCTTCTTTGCTTGCGCCAATCGGTAAAGGGCCATCCTGCCCGATATCAGAAAACCCATAGTCTGCGCCCACTGCCTTGCACAGCACCTCTCCCCACCCATCACGCCACTGGTCGTCGACCAGGACCAAACGCAGCCTGGTCTGGCCATAGTTTTCCTTCTTGATCCATGGGTCACCAAGGAGGCCATCGTCGTTCTTGGGAACATTCGGCAACAGACCGACCGATCCCATCAATGTCCGCAGGGCAGAAACCGTCGGATCGACGGTACGACTCGACTCCCGGAGCAATAACTGTGGCCCGAGTAGATTGAACAGGGCATGATGATCATCGGTATTGCTGGTCCGAGAGAGGTTGGCCGCCCATATCTGCCGGAGGAGATCAAGATGATCCACCGTGTTTTTTTCGGCAGTGCATGGCCTTCCCGATTCAAGGAAGGCGTCAACGAATTCCGGCGCCTTGTCGACCCTGTATATGCTGAACCACGGTAAGGCCTGAGCCAGCATGGGCAGGATCCTCAGGGCATCGGCATCTCTTACCAAATGGGAACCAAGGTCAAAAACCAGCACACGGAAAGAGGGAAACGCATCCCGGCATTGAAGGCCAAGGGCCACGGCCCAGTCAATGGGGGTAAGATAGCGACTGGTGTTGACCGCTCCGGTTTGACCCTTGGGGATACCATCCCAGACAATGACCATGGTGCACAGGGTGCCAGATTCCTGGGGCCGCGCCACCATCTGCCACAGCGAGGCAAAACGCTCCTGATAGGAAAACACCTTCAGCCGTTTTCCGGCAGCGCCGCCTAGTTGCTGCAGAGTATCAGAAAGCAAACTCATCCATTTCCCCTCTTCAATCCGTTATGCGATATTCCGGCTTGGGTTGACCACTCTTGAACCAGCTGTTCCAGATCGTCATTGGTGATCGCGGCATCGGCCTTTCGGTCAAGAATCCCGTTAATAAGCCGGGTCGGCCCCTTGCCTTTCAAGGTCATATCCCCGGTCAGCAATCGCATGGCGGCCTGCCGGTTCAAGGTGTGATCGTTCGGATTCCGGCACCACTCCAACGCCGCCCCGGCGAGCCGTCTGCGCAAACCGGCCATGACATCGTCGAGCCGGACCAAGGCGCCTTTCAGATCAGGATCATCCTTGTCAAACGAAAAGGTGGTAAGGAATCGCGCCGCCTGCTCCACATTCAGGCTCTTGGCCATGGGAAGGGAACCTTCGGCCGGCGGCAAAACGGTCAGGGCTGGCTGGGAAGGGCCAACCGCACTCTCTCCGGAGACGGCGGCGACCTCCCCCCGGCTGATGATCTGATGATGACCGGCGCCGCTGGCAAGACGCTCCACCACATTCCCCAACTCCCGGACATTGCCCGGGAAGGGATGGTCGGTCAACAAGGTGAGCGCCTCGGACGAGAACGACACCCCGGTCTTGCCCTGCCGTTCGGCGAAGTTTTCCAGAAATTTGCGGGCGAGCAACGCGATATCCTCCTTTCTTGCCCGCAGGGGCGCCATGGTAATCGGCACCGTGTTGATCCGGAACAGCAGATCCTCGCGAAACCGCCCCTCAGCCACCTCCCTTGCCATATCGCGGGAAGTAGCGCAGATAAGCCGGATATCGACCGGGATCTCTTCTGCTTCGCCCAAGCGGGTCACTCTGCGCTCCTGAAGCACTCGCAGGACCTTGGCCTGCATTTCCAGGTGCATATCGCCGATTTCGTCAAGGAACAGGGTCCCGCCGGAGGCAAGCTCGAACTTCCCCGGCCGGCCGTCGACCCCAGTGGCCACCCGCCTGCCGATGCCGAACAACTCCGACTCAATCAAACTTGTGGGAATCGCCGCCACATTCACGGCAACAAAGGGCCCGTTGGCACGACCGGACATCCGGTGAACATAGTGGGCCAGCACCTCCTTGCCTGTACCGCTCTCGCCCAGAATCAGGATGGAGACATCCGCCCGCGCATGGATGAAGGCCTGGCGAAAAGAAGTGAGCGTGGCAGGAGCCTCTGCATAGATAGGTGGGTTGAGCCCCAGCAGGTTCTTGCTGGTGTTTGCGTCGATTCTGCCGAAACGCAGCAGCACCTGCCGTGTCTCGTATGAGCCTAATTTGTGTTTGGAAAGATAAGGTGTGGTCGTATTGCCGATTTCTTCTTGACGCTTGCTGGACAGCATAACCACCGGCAGGTCGGGAAAATCGTGCTGAAGCCTCTCCCGGACCGTTACGCCGAAGTTGCCGTCCCCCGATTGACCGCGAGGCGGGCCGTCGTCACGTTGCTCCCCTGAATCGAAATTAACGTCCAGCAGCACCAACGCCCATTGCCCACCCTTGCCGCCTCCCGAGCACACAGCCGTGCGGACAATCTCGTAGTCGTTATCGACCCTGCCAGCCGCCACGCGTTGCCCGGAACAGAACACCACCTCTGCCGCTGGGGGTTCCGCGGTCAGGGATATGGGATTTGCCCTCTTGCCTAACTGGGCCTCAATGAACCCCGTGCGCTTCAAAAACAACGTCCGTTCCGTCGCGTCTCGCGCGAACTGGTCATCAACGACAAGAACAAGGGGAAGCGTCATGGCAACACAATCCCCCGTGGCAGCCGATCCAACAGATTCCGGAACTCCTCGCCGCATCGGGAAAGCGCCCGCCACACCTGCCTTAGCTCTTGCTCGGATTCCGGAGATTGCGGCTGCCCCCATGCCGAGAGAAAGCGAGCGAGCGCGTCTTTCAACACTGACAGTGCCTGATTCAAGGGTTTCTTCAACTCCTCAATGCCGGAGCGTTCAAGATACACTTCATGGACCGCCTGTTTGATGGCGGCCTTGGTGTCGTCGGCAAGCCCCACCAGCATCGGCAACTGGTCCACCAGTTGGGCTGGGCTGAAGCCGGATTCCAAGTCATTGATCAGCTGTTCCGCTTCGCTGACCCGACCACGAAATTCACGTTCAAGGGACGGCCAGCCTGGCCCCTGCCAGAAAAAAACGATGTCGTCCTCAGACTTGTTGCCAAGCTGGTTTTCCAGCCAAGTATGTTTGAGCTGGCTGCGTAGAATGGCTTGGCTACAAGCAATGCCTGACAAAATCAGCATGTTGAATATTGTTCAAACTTCTTAAGGATCTTTTCAATCGCTGACAGCTGATTGCAGATAGTGTCACAATTCAGCACACCTTCTTCCCCGCTGTGCTCAACATATTCACGACTGGCAGAATTCCACAGTTCATCAGGAAAATCCTTTTCCCGGAGGGATGCATTTTTGTTGAAGGCCAGACCAAGCAGGTAGGCTGCGACCAGATGTTCAGGAAAAGACAGATAGAAACATGTCATATCTGGTTTTCCCTGCTCACAGCTCTCTTTAAACCGTGTCAATCGGTCTGGTTGATTTTGTAAAAGCTTTACCACAGAGGACAAAGATGCTTTAAGGGTATATACACCGTTTACTTGAGGAACAGTATTCAGACCCTGTGGATCACTGCTCACAAAAACCACAAACCGTTTATATTGTTCAGCAGCTAATATGCTCCATGCGTTTATATTTTCTTCAGTACGAGGATGGACAAAAAAAACTTCATTTTCAACTAGTTGGCTTATTAGGTTAATTGTACAAATATCCCTAACCAAATTTGTTTCTCCAAAAAAATTCAATAATTCATCAAAATATTCAAGCTGTGCCTTATCAAAATTGTCTGTCATTCTATGATCAAACCACGAGTATTCCATAAGTTTTTTCTCGCTCTCAGAATTTTTCACTTTTCAACATGAATTCGTTGTTTTTAAATGAAACTATAAACTTGTCACCGACACACACGCTAATGGAGTCGTTGAATTCAAAATCCATTTTGTCAACGTAATCATCCGTTAACCGACTAATAAATTTAACAAATGGTCGATGAAAATCACCATGCTCGGCGATATTTCTCAATCGATTCTCTCTATTGTATAATTCTTTCTCTATTATTGACTCCAGTTTTTCCTCACCGTCTTTCTTGATCCACCTTTCACTACTAGTCGTAAATACACATTCTATTCTTTTTGCTGCTCCATAAAGAACCCTCTGGCTATATTTACCTGTGTCTTCAGGACAGTCATACAGACTAATTTCTGCATTTATCTTCGCATTTTTATTTGCAACATTGTGCTGATTAATTACGCCGGTTATAAACTCTATCAAATGCCCTTGCGTAGATAGAGGGTTTGCCCCTTTGGCAAAGATATATGCATGTTCGTTGGGATTAAAAGAAGACTCTACCTCTAGAGCCTCATTGCCACCTTCACGGCTGAACTTAAATTTTACTTGTATCTCTAAATCTAATGCAATATATCCAACAAGTTGCGTCCACATTATCTCTGTTGTTGCTTGGCCAGGTTTATAAAGCGTAAAAAATCTCTCCTTCAATGCGTCAAGAATATTAATTATTTCTGTTTTATTCTGTGACTCATTCATCCTGTTCAATGTATCCCAATTCGTCACGCCCAAAATTTTAGGCAGTAGCTTAGCAACTTCATGTAATGAATTTGCTTTTTCATCCTCCATTTTTTTGTACGTCTCAATCTCCTCTTTAAGGCTAATTGATAAACCTCTTTTTTTTGTATTTCCTCTAAATCTGGTAAGCGCCAACGCAAGTACCAATGATGCCTCGCTAAAATCAGAGTAACCCAACGGTTGATGCTGAATTTTAATTTTCTTCTTATTTACCGTAATCATTTTGGTCTCATCAAATAGTGCTGCAATCAACGGTCGACTTTCTATTAGAGCATCCATGGGCTCATACAGTATTGCACGCAATTCCTGCGTGTCTGCTTGTGTTTGGGCAAGTGCTTCCGTCAGGCTTCGTAACGGCGTGGTCAGCAAATCAAACATCTGCCGGTACTTATCCAAGCCTCGACTCTGGTCTGTCAGCGCCTTGTACAGCTCTTCATTCGCTTTGTCTCGCGCCGCGATGTACATTAATTCGCTGAAGTGATCACATAATGCCTTCAGATCTTCCGGAAGGCAACCCCCACTGGTGCAGTTACGTCCTCTCACACCAAGATAACAACCTACCATGTGTGAAGAATACATGCTATTTGCAGTAGAAATCCTGGAAAGTGTCCGATTCGGAAGAAAGAGGATCTCATCAGAGGTATCATCACTCAAGTCAAATAATTCCTTGTAGTGTGCTCCGGGAAAATTTTTTTTAATGCAAGCACCAGTTCCCTTTTTATGACAACCAACCACCTGGACATTCGTGCTGTCAAATGTTGCAATAAAACATCCTTTGTCATGACCAAACTCTATTTGCTCGCGGATACAAGCCGAGAGATGGTTCTGCCTATTAACTCCTGGTGTGAAATTCACCGTAAAAAAAGCGTGAATTAGGCGTGATTGTTTTCGTCCATCCCTATGAGTTGGCAGCCAAGACGCGAACTTGAGTGTTTCGGGCCATGACGTATCCACTCTCCCCATAAAGTGCCCTGGCGGTCTCGGCACAACAACAGCGGCGGGATTAATCCATTGAATTGCTGGATATTTTTTTATAATTTCTCGGCAAAAAACAATTTTACTCGAGAGAGTAGAGACTATACTTTCTATTTCCGGCCATCTGCTCCTATTTTCGATCCCTGGATACTGCTTCAAAGACTCTTCAAGAAAGCTTATGTCACCGTCAATTAATATGTTAAAAAAATCATCCCGTCTCGCCGCCCACTCCCATTTGTTATTTGATTTCGGACACATCTCTTTCCCGCTCAGCAATTGTTCTTCTTGCCCTGCCCGATAATCCAATCTTGCAGAAAACGGTTCAAATGTTCCACCAGCCTGTCTCCCTTATAGGTCACCGCCTCCTGGGTAAACCACGCTGCCCGATAGGTGAAGACATTGTTCTTGCTCGTCAGCTCAGTGATAATCTTTCGAGGGGGAAGTTTTTCATAAACATCGAGATACGCATTGATCCTGCCGGCGCGCAGCTCATCCCATAGAGCGTCCTGGTCCACCAGACGACCGGCGCTGGTATTGACGAATATGGCCCCGTCTCTGAGTCGGGCCAAGCGCTCGCGCGACATGATATGTTCTGGCCCATAGGGTGACAGGTGCATGGAAAAGATGTCGGACCAATCGACCAGATCGTCGATTTCCTTGTACTCGACCCCTCTGGATTCCCACTCCGGACGCCGGTTACGGCTCCAGTAGGACACATCCATGCGGAAGGCCTGGGCAATCTCGGCCACCCGTTGGCCAACACGCCCGAAACCCAACAGGCCGAGCTTTTTACCGCGCAAGAGACGCTGGGGAATACGGTCGATGGTCGGCACCCGCTTGCCTGTCTTGAGCAGTTCGTAGGCCCAACTCCCCTTCTTGGTGTTCGTTACCGTTTCGATCAGATGGCGCGTCACGGCAAGCATACCCGTAATGGTCATCTCGGCCACCGAGTCGGTACCATAATCTGGGATGGAGGTCACCACAATGCCACGCTCGCGCGCAAGATCCATGCTGACCCGATGATCGACCAGGTTCGTCCAGAACCCCAGATAACGGAGTTGGGGATTGGCCAGAATCACTTCGTCCGGGATGTTGGTCCAGCAGGTAATGATCCCATCCGCACCTTTCACGCGGTCGATAAGCTCTTTGGTTGTTATCTCTTCGGCCGCCAGCTGCGTCCAGCACACGGGTGCCGCAGCTTGGCCCGACTCGGCCTCAAGGCGAGCCAGCATCTCTTTCTGATCAATCCCGCCATATTCGATCACCTCGTCTGCAAGTGCACGAAGTTCGGCCCACTGATTATCAAGCAGGATAATACGATCGAGAATAACAAGCTTGCGCAGGCGATGACCTGCAGCTGTTGTGGCATCATCGGAACTGTGCGTCATATAATCTCCTTATCCATACCACCTGAAAATGAAAAGACATTGCCGTTCAGATACTCGGCTTCCGGCAAGGTTAAAAAAGAAATGAACCGGGCAAGTTCCGCCGGTGTGGCGATTCTCTTGGCGGGAATTTCAGCCGCCCATTCGTCATACCTGGCAGACCATGTTTCCAACAAGCTTTCTTCCGGGTCGGGTTCGTCATGAGGTCGACCGAGGGCCCTGTTGCGCAACAGGGGAGTATCAATGAATCCCAGGCAGACGACGAATGCGGCCACGCCTCGATCGGCATACTCACCTGCCACCATCTTGGACAAGGCGAAGAGAGCCGAACGAGCCAACGAAGAAATGAAAAAATCGTGGTTCGGGGCCTTGGCATAAAGCGAAGATAGAAAGATAAGCCTGCCAAAACCTCTCTCTGCCATACCCAATGCAAACTTTTGACTGGCAAAAACAGCATGACCCAGGATCATCTCCAGCTCATGGCTCCAATCAGCACGCGAAAGAGAGGAAAGACGGCCCTCCTTGGGATGACCGGCGCTGCAGACAAAGACATCCGGCAGAAAATTCACCGAATCAAGGGTCGCAAGGATCTTCCCCTGGTCGCCTTCGCTGGCGATATCCCCCTGGATGGTAATCACTTGTGCCCCTGGTCTTGCAGCCAGGATCATTTGCCGCGCGGTCTCGAGGTGGGAGGCGTTGCGACTCGAAAGAGCGATATCGGCGCCATCAAGGGCGAACATCCTGGCAATTTCGAAGGCAAGACCCCGGGAACTTGCGGAAACATAAACCTTGAGCGGAGAAGGGCGGCTGGCCGGTAGCTTTTTCATGGTTTTCTGACCGCAAACCACGCCCAACTGAGGGCGCCATTATTGATGGCCTTGACAATTCCCTCATAACGCCTGGCGAGGAAGGTGTACGTCTCATCTCCGCCGGCGGCCATGGCGTGGGTTCTGGGGATGAGTTTTTCATAGGTGATTCGCATATCGAGGGGCCGCAACTCAGCCTGGACGATTTCGAATCCTGTTTCCGTCAAGAGCTCGAAGTACTCCTTGAATGTCAGCCCTTGCCCCCATTTGACGTCTTCATAGACTCGAGCGCGTAATGCGGCATCGATTTCCTGTTTCGATATCTGCGGGACAAAATCGGAGAAAACAAAGGCGCCGCCGGTTGCCAGCAAATCATAGATGCCGCCTAAGGCTCGTGATTTGTCGTGCGCAAAAAGAAGCCCATCCTGGCTGAGGGCGTGGGTAAAAGGTGGCTGATCGTCCACAACGGTATCGACCAGGCTCGCACTTCCTTGCCGGAACAGCAGCCGTTCCTCCTTGACGCCCTGCCCGCGCAGTTGATTTGCTTTGGTGATTTGAGCCTTACTGATGTCGACCCCCACTCCCTTGCAGGAGTATCGGTTCACAATTCTCGATAGGGTCGCACCTGTTCCACAGCAGACATCAAGCACTCGAGCATCCCTGTCAAGTTTCCGTATTTTCTGGAGCAATCCAATGAGATGATCCCGACAACGCTCGTATCCGGTTTCAAGATCCTGTTCCGCGATCCTCTCAATATTCCCATCAAAGATCCCAACGTTGAGACCATGTTCACGAAGATCCCACGAGCTTTCGTAATAACCCGCGTGCTTGTCGAAGAAGGACATGACCGGCCCTTCTATCGTTGCGAGATCACACTCCAGCGAAATATGCAATTGCAAAGATGTATCCATCGTTTTGCCTCAATTATGGAAGCTTTTCATACTGCCCATTGTGTAGTGAAAAAAGACCGACCGGCTTGATCACGTCTCCCTTGTCGTCAAAAGTTAACACACCAGAAGCGCCAGCGTAATCCCGAACATGCAGCAGATAGTCGCGAATAACGTCACCTGTAACCGGCTGTTTCGATGAAGCCACGGCGGATATGGCACGCAACACGAGGCTTGCGGCATCATAAGCAGTATCCGATGTAATGCCCGGATCTACTTTGTACCGCTCCTTGTACGCACGACGGAAAGCCTCTGCCGCCGGAGAATCAGCCAACGGCTTCGCATAAACGGTCCCATCAAGTACGCCGCCTGTCTTCGCGGGAACCTGGGGATCCTCAAAGCCGCTTGTCGCAAAAAGCGGAATCTGCAGTCCTACGGCGGAAAGTGAAGGAGCAAGTGCGATTGCCGCTTCCGGAAAACCGACAAAGAAGAGGGCATCTGGCTGTGCCTCCTTGATTTTGAACAACTGGGTTCGCATTTCACGGGCGCCCTGGTCAAAGCTTTCCGAGGCCACGACCTGGGTCGGCGGTGAAAGTTTTTGGCTTAACGCCTTCTCCATCGCCAAGCCGTATTCATTGTTTACGCGCAGAATTGCCAGACGCTGAATCTTCTTGCTTTTGAGGTATTCGGCCATTGTCGCGGCCTCAAACACGTCGCTTGGCCAGGTCCTGAACACAAAGTCGCCGGCATCACGAATGTTCGGCGCACTACCACCAGGAGAGATGATCGGGACATGTTTCTCGTTCATGGACGGCGCGACGGCAAGGGTCACGCCACTGGTTACGCAGCCGACCACGGCGACCACATGATCGATATTGAGAAGTTTTTGAGCGGCCTTAACGCCTTGGGCCGCCTCTCCGCGCGAATCTTCAGGAATGAGCTCGACCTTCAGACCAGGATGCCCTGCAGTGAATTCCTCCACAGCGAGCGCCGCCCCCATCTTGGAATTTTCTCCATAACTAGCCGCAGCACCGGTCAATGGGACCAGCACGCCTATTTTGATCTGTTCTTCTGAAGGAAAATTCTTCTGATTGTATCTCCAGAGACCAATGCCGAGAATTGCGACCAAAATCGCAATCCCTATGAAAAGTTTATTTTTTTGCATAATATTCAATCTCCTTGTATGAGCATTGATTCAATGATCCCTATGCCAGACGGATCCCCCCACGAACAATGCCGATGACCTCACATCCAACTTCCGATGAAAAAACTATGGCGCTTTTGTCATCCGGCAGAACTTGCGCCCAATTACCGGCTGTAACGGGTTCGCCGTTGATGAGCAAGGTCCCGCTTGTAACGAAAAGCTCACAAGGTTGACCAATGATATAGGCAGGAAGGTAGGCCGCGCCTGGAGTAAAACGATAATGACAGGTATAGGCCCCTGAATCATAAATGTAAACCTTTTTACTTGCACAACCCGGCGCGCCGGTCAGCGAATCCTTCCAGGTTAAGTCATTCGGATTAATTACATTTAGTTTTGCCATTGGCTATTCTCCATTATGTTAGTTATTGATCTATTGGTGGGTAACCAGAATGTATGTTTTCGTTGCCGGTGGAACAAAGCGCTGCGCGACACCGGCCTCTGGCTCGTCAGCAAGGATGAGCGGAGCGTTCCTCAGCACCGTCATACCCCACGCTACCTTCTTTCTTTGCCCGCCGCTGAGCTGTCCCACCCGCTTATCAGGCGGGAAGTCTGCGGCCCATTCCGGGAAGGCTTCCGTAAACAGTTCATACCCATCTTGGCCCAGCGCCATCATCAGGTTCTCACGGATAGAGAGTGCTAGGAACACATTATCCACTTGGCGCATATACGCTATACCCAACCGGGCGCGTTCGTGGGTAGGCCAAGTCGTGATATCAGTACCCTTAAAGCAAATTTGTCCACTTGCAATTCTCGCTGGAGCAATGCCGGCAATAGCATTGAGCAGAGTGCTCTTGCCACATCCGTTCGCCCCAGTGATACGCACATGGTCTCCTTCAAAAATTTCCAGTTCAATGCCCTCAAGTATCCGCCGCACACCGACCCGCACAACAAGGTCTTTGATCAGGAGTTGCGGCCGCGCATCGGAACCACGCTCACCATGCCTGATCCAGGTTATTTGCAGACCGCTCATGCAATTTTCTCCGCGTGCAGATGACCATCGACTAGAAACCAGGTGCGGCTGCAGATCGGTGCCATGCGCTCATACTGGTGCTCAACGACAAGCATTGTCTTTCCGTGATCGACATTCAATCTTTCAATCAATTTCAGCAGTCCTTCCGCTGATACCTGGTCGAGCCCCGCAAGTGGTTCGTCGAGCAGCCAAAAATCAGCCTCGGCCTGGAGAAGTCGAGCTATAGCCACACGCTTCATCTGACCTACGGAAAGCATATCCGCAGATGAGTCTGCCCTATCCGCCATTCCAACCAACTCCAAGTTATGTAACGCGCGTTCGCGAGCAGCTCGCTCCTGGCGCCGCACTAATGGCCAAAATACAATTCCAGAAAATGCAGTACGATCAAGCAGTTCCGCACTTGCCGCAAGTACGTTATCTAGTGCGGTCATCGTCGGAAAGAGACGGATGTCCTGCCACAGGCGACCCAATCCGCTACGAGCGATCCGTTCGGGGGAGGTACAGGTTACATCAATGTCCCGTCCTTTGAGACGCATAAGGATACTTCCCGCATCGGGACGGATAAGGCCGGAGAGGACATTGAGCAATGTGGTCTTACCCGAACCATTCTCCCCCCGCAGCAGTATTGCCTCACCAGCCTGCAGCGTGAGATCCAGCCCGTCGAGCACATGATGACCGCCAAAGGCAAGACGCAGGTCTGCAGTCCGGACGGCCCACGGCGGTGCGCCCACCGCTACCCGCAACGTCATAGTCTCGATCAGATTTTCAGCCACTGCTTCCATTTCCTCACCCTATTCAAACCGGTAACGCCCTGCCAACCCTTGCGGCCGCCAGTGCATCATTATAATGAGTAGCAAACCGTATGCCAGGAGACGGACATTGGCCGCCATAGCATCCGGCATAGCCAGAAATCGCAACAGCTCCGGGATCGCGATCAGCGCTGCAGCTCCGATCAGTGGTCCGCGTACATTACCGGTACCCCCGACAATAACCATGCTCAGCATCAGAATGGATTCGTCCAAGGTGAACGAGGTCGGATCGATATAACTGATATAAGACGCATATAATCCTCCGGCCACGCCAACCATAGCCGAGGCAAGCATGAAGGCTTCCACTTTCAGCCGTCGTACGGGAATGCCCAAAGAACGGGCGGCAAGTTCGTCGTCGCGCATAGCCTGGAGCGAACGTCCGAAGGGGCTCTGCTTGGCTGCCGCTAGAACAATTGCCAGAAGCCCTACCACGACCGCATAGATGGCAAATATCGCACCTTGAGTAGCATATACGCTACCTATAATAGTTGGTTTGGGAATTGCGGTTATACCATAAGGGCCATTCGTTATATCCATACAATTGTACATCAGACTATAAAGAACCACCTGTACTGCCAGGCTGATCATGACGAAGTAATCGCCCCGGAAGCGCCATGCGGACAGAGAGACCAACAGACTCAGAACACATGACATCAACGCTGCTCCCAGCAGTCCTGGGATGAATCCAACCCCGATCTTGGTCCAGAGCAACGCAGCAGTATAGGCACCGACACCGAAATAAGCGGCATGAGCAACCTGTAAAAGACCGCCGTAGCCAATCAGCAAGTTCAACGACATGGCAACAACGGCGTAGATCTGGAAGAAAATCAGTAAATGGAGTATGTAGCTCATGACTTTTCCTCTAACCGTAATGTGCGACCAAACAACCCTTGTGGGCGAAAAAAGAGAACCAAAGCGAGAATTGTAAAGGTAGCCGCCTGCTCCCAGCGGGCCGAGGCAAACCAAACTACCTCGGTGCGAATCAGTCCGAGTAATACTCCAACCAGTACGGCCCCTACAAGCGAACCTCGGCCTCCGACGATGGTGGCCACGACCCCGACTAGGACCGCTTCCAAGCCGCCGTGTGGGTCAAACCCTGTGTCATAGGAGCTGCCTAAAGCCACGAGTGCGGCCAGACCAGCACTCATGCCAAAAACAAACCGGCGCAGCTTACGCACATCGCGACCAAGCAAGCTGAGAAGCGTAGGATTGTCGGCCATGGCGCGAAACTGTAACCCCAGCTCCGTACGTTGCAGCCAGAAAAAAAAAGCACCGATTATGATAAGAGCACCGACACCGCTGAACATTTGACCACGGGTGATGCGCAAATCACCAAAACAGTAAACGGCATCCACTCCGTTACGCAAAACCTGAACATCGCTACCCCAAAGGATGGCGATGCCTTGAACAAGGACCAGGAACATCCCTAACGAACCGATCAGGTGCACCTCCGCAGGCGCATTTCGGCGAAGAAACGGCCAGTGCAAAACTTCTTCGCAAAGCATGCCCACAAGCACCGCGACACCAACCGCCAAAATCATACCGACGCTCCATCCAAAGCCTATGTGGAGAGCAGTCAGAAGAATATAAGGCGCAAGGGCATAAATCGCTCCGAGCGCGATGTGCAGCACGCCAGTTGTGCTGTACACTAGACTGAACGCGAGTCCCATGAGTGCAAAAAGTGCCCCCTGAATCAGACCATTTAATAAAATCTGCAATTTATTATCTGCCTTACGGATACATTGTTTGGTTACTTATTCAAGTAGGACATGGCTTGTCCTGTACTTTGGGAATTTTTGACAGCGGATCATCTTGTCTATTTTTTTCTTCAATGCCGCCTCTTGTATCAATATTCAGCTTTTTTTGGACGTATGCCCTAGGTTGTTTTGGCCACTTACATATGTTCTTTTACTGATACATCGCGTTTCACTAAATAGGCCCTTCTATCATTGATAGCTATGCGGCAGGCCCCTCTGAGCAGGTTCTCCAAATCCCGGAAATTACCCTTGTCATAATCAAAGTCCAGAAATGCCTGCAAGGCTCCTGCACCGATTCCCTTTATCTTCTTCCCTGTGTTAAAGGCCTCCATCTGCATCATAACATCCAAGATGTATGCCAGTTCCTGCTCCTTGCGTTCGTTTAACGAGGGAATACGTATCACAAAGTTAAATCTGCGAAAGAGATCGTTTCTAAATCGCCGTTCGTGGTCTTCCTTTTCGCTGTCAACGGACCAGTCATCAATTGGTCTGTTGGTGGCCGCCACTACCAGCATAGGACAGAACAGGGAATCACCTGACCATCCCCGGGGCGTGACTTGGTAGTCATCCATGTAAGCGAGAAGTTTGGCTTGAATGGCAAGGCTGGCATCGCCAATTTCGTCAAAAAAGACTACTCCGCCCATTCGTTCCAGGAGAAATCCTTTTTTGCCGTCAGGATGGGCCCCGGTAAAGGCCCCGGCGCAATACCCAAAGACATCGTATTCAAAATCACTTTCGCGGTGGAGGTATTCAGGGCTCGGCACCCGTTTGAATGGCCGGGAGCGCTCCTCACCCTTGGCTGGCGAAGTAGCCCAAGCCAAATAGCGAGCCACCAAAGTTTTACCCGCCCCTGATGGCCCGAGGAGAAGAACCTTGGGCAGGCGGTTCCTGTCGGCATTGAATTCTTTGCTGATCTCTTTTTGGAGCTGGTCAGAAGTGGTTTGAAGCCCTGCACGCCTACTCTCATTATCCATGTTCACATCAAGCGCTAGAGCCTGGTCCAGTATGGCATGGATCTTCTCACGTCGCGCCTTGACCTTGTTGCCAATGATATCTCGAAACATACGTTTGCATTCATCCAACTGGTCGAGGACCTCAGCCATCTTTCCTGCCGGTGAAATGGTGAGGAAGGAAGGATCATAGTCAATCAATTGATTGACAGCATTTGATCTGCTGTATGAAACAAGTTCTCCGATCCGTATCCCCTTTGCCTCCTTGGCAGGAACGGATCGCCCCCAGTTTCCGATTTGGACTTTGAGCCAAGATTCCCATTCAGCTACCGTAGGTTTTTCTGCAAGAAAAAGAAATTTGTAGGCAATCTCACCCTCTTCAATCAGACCACAACGCCAGGAGAGGAGCAGGGAGGGATCCAGCGGTTTTGCGCCCCAAAGCACAACAACCTTTCCTGGTGCTGACTTTCCGACCCATGGTTTTCTTGGGTTGCTCGCACCGTATTGATTAAAATCGGCGTTTTCACTCACCAGGACAAACGCTACATTATATTCAGTGGCGAGCTGCAAAGCTGCTGCATAAAGGTCCTTCTCCAACCAGAGGCTTGTTGATTCTGGGGACAAGCGGCAGGAAAAATCAGTTGTTTTAGCTGTCATGCATTCCTCCCTGTTGTTCCGCCGCAAGACGCTCGCATATCTTCTTTAAAGCCGAACCCGCGAGGGCAATCCCTCCCTTAAAATGAGCCCGCAAGATGTGAAGTTTTGCTTCCGGGGTAAGTGCTAAAAATTCTCTCTTTTTAATTACGGACATATCCTTGTCGCCAAAATCAGGATTGTTGAGTTTTGGGGAAAGCCATTGTCCGCCAGCCTCTCGGTAGTACTTCGAACCCACCTCCACCATCCAGGGCAAATGATAGGCAGGTGAAAAAATATTGGCAAGCGGCATATTCCACTCAGGCCAAAGGAGCCAGATCTTGTCCAGTAGCCTGGAAAATTGGGTTTCATCAAGTTCCGGCCAAACAAGCCACTGACTGTCTTCAATGCCCTGTTGCACCGCCTTTTGAAACTCCTCTTTTGTCGCATAGGGGAACTTTGTCACGATTTCCTTATTGATCCTTTGCAGAAAACCTTTCTGTAAAATCACCGGGACTTCAGCAAAGTCAGCCTCGCCGATCATGAAGTTCTCCGCGTTGGGGGCGCTCAAGAAAGCCTGTTTCTCGCTTTCCAACCATTGGGCTATGGCGTTGAGAAAATCTTGGAGCTTGTTGATATAAACACGAATCTCCGGCGGCAAGCTGCTTTCAAAACAGGAGGGGCCTTCAAACCAGCAATGATAGCGGCCGTTTACGGGCGTCACAGTAATCGCATAAATCGCATTGGTAGAAAGTGCAGCGGAATCTTTGAAGAAGGTACTGTCGTTAAACAGGGTGCTATAATCCAAAGTCGTAGATTCTTCATCTGATCCCTCTTCGGATATCTCATCCTCGTCACGTACCTCCAGCTCTGTTTCCTGATCAGGAGTCTCATCCGGTTGCAATTCCTCCGCATCCAATGGCACATCAAGGTCATCATTGCTATAATGGGCATTAAGGGCGATGAACTCCTTCAACAGAAGAGGCGACTTCGAAAAAACCATCTCTCTTGCGTGGATGAGGTCGGTTCGCTTGCCTCTCGTTTTAGTCGAGCCCTTGATAAGATTCTGTGTCTTGCCAGATCCTTTTATGGTCGAACGAGTTTGTCCTTGTTTCATTGACTGGTTACCTCCCCTTTGGCCATGTTACATGGTATCTGGCTGGTCATGATACGGGCAAAAGGTGACATGAGATTATCTTCTATCTCATCATGAATAGCTTTGAGAAGAAATTTCCATTGCCCTGGGCCAATAAGCCCAGCTATTGCTGTTCTGTTTTCTTCCCACGCACTGGTGACCGTATTCCCAGAACTTTGGTGGATAATAAGCCAAATGAGCAGAAGATGTCGAGGGTCAAGGTCTTTGTATGGTTTTATTTGCTGAATCCGCTTCACAAATCCTTCAGCATCATCCTCCTGAACAAACCAATTGTAAGCGTTCCCTTTTTGGCAGCGTTTTTGAATATCCCGACCATTGAGGAGGGTAATAATTTCGTCGATGGAAAGTTGTTTTTCCGCGGTGTGAAAACTCTGCATGGAGAGTTGAGTCCCTCGTTCCCCAAAGGATTGCGCGGCTATGAGGCCGGCCGGGTATCCGTCCGGGACGGTGTCATGGCCGTGAATCTTTCCATAACAACCACTGCAAATTGTTCGTTTTCCTTGCCAGAGACACCTCGTCAGCATTCGCTCACCAGGCCCGGTAACACCACAGTCCCCGCTTTGCACTGTCCACTCCCATCCAGCTAGCACCAGTGCGCGAGTCAAGGCACCTGCTTTTCCGGTACCGAGTTTTTTGTCGAGCATGGAACTGCGAGCATTCATGGCCGCCATGAAGGAGGAACGGGGAGTCATACCAGCCACAAGCGATTCCTGGATGAAAAAATCGATGGGGGAGAATTCGAACCCTGTGTCTCCCGGAGAAAGAAGGCCACGGGCACTAATGAGTTGCCGTACCTGCTTGGCACCCCGTGCGCCACTCACTGCCAAAGTAGCAAAACCATGTCCCGGCTCAGTAGCCGCTTGTTTTGCAAGTTCGTCAAGTTTTTTTAGGACCATATCGCCCAAATCCTTTGTTATGGAAGCAAGTTTTGAGGCATCAGGGTTGGGGGGAATGGCGTCCAGAAGATTTTGGGTTTCTTTGCTATAATCATTCTGCAGCTTTTTTAATTCCAGAAAACCAAAGGAAAGACCGTGCTCAGTGACCACCCTGAAGGCAAGCTGCATCCATTGTGGGATGATTTCCCCTGCCTGTTCTGCATGGTCGGTGCATAAATGTAAAAGTAAATCATTACCATGAACTTTTTTCCATGGAGATGGAACGTCCATCAGTTGGTGACATCTTTGACATCCAGATTGCAATTCAGAAAATTTATCAAGAACTTCAAGGAGTTCCTTCTTTGCTTTGTCATCCAAAGAAAGAAGAAAGTGCCCTGCCACAAAATCTTGATCGAAATTTGCCAATGGCTGATTATTAGCCCAGGAAACCAGATTCCATTTTTGGGTTGGTTTCATATTTTCAGTTTCCTTTTGTTCTTCATCACTCCACGGAAGATGGATAGCCATTTCGTCACCGTCAAAATCAGCTCCGAATCCTTTGCAAACCAGGGGGTTGATTTTAAGAGCCATGCCATCTTCAGGTGGGAGCGGAATGGGCCGAAAGCCCATAATACTATAGCGGTGCAGTGATGGCTGCCGATTGAGAATTACGGTCGTATCAGGGAATTTTTCCAAATACCGTTCAATAATACTGTGGGCCAATTGGAGGTGTGCCTGGGTAAGTTTGTCGATCCCAGGACATATCGTCCAAAAATCTTCATTAAGCAACAACTCTTCAATCGTGGTGGGCACCTCCAAGTTTATGTTGAATATAGCCTTGACAAGAAGATCGGCCCATGCGTTCTGTGCAAATTCACGGAGGATTTCAGGTTGAGCGGCAATTTGGGGACCCAAGAGGGATATCAGGACCTCTGTGGGGACACCACAGGCATCCCAGGACAAGGTAGGATCGGGTACGATTACCAAACGGCCGGAGGTGTCTACCCGCCTCCCAAGGGCGGCTCGGCGGAGTAAGCCAAATTTACCAAATAGCCGGCCATGAAGCAGGGTGAAGAGCTCACTGACACACTCTTCAATCTTCTTTGATGAGGTCTTCTTCTGCTTGGTCAGGAAAAGGATCTCCTGATATATCGCCGTTAATTTCTCAGGTTGCGGCAAAATGGCTGTTCCGATTTTCAAAAATCCCCGAAAACGATATTTAAGAGGAAGGACGGGGATTAAGTCAAGAGATAACGGAACATCATTCTTGCCAAAACGGAATGGCCATGGTTTTCCACTTGGGTAAGACACCGGTTCTGGTAGTTTGATATACCCCCAGGCGTTGGGGTTCCAATCGGAAACATTTACCGGGCCAAATACGCTTTCATCGCACAGTCCGCCTAGTGTAGGGAAAATACTCGGTGTCACTTCATCACAGATGAGATGTGCCGAAGAGTGCTCGGGACAACTAAGCCAAAATTTTGCCACCGCATGGCACGGGATTGGTTCATCCGATTTTTTTTGCATATAAGCGCAGTATGAAATCTTGTTAATCGTGAAATCTATACGCACTGTCCCTCTAGCTCGAGTATATTGAAAGATGACATTCTTTTCTTTACAGCCTGACGTCTCAGGAAGAGGTTCAAGCTCCCATGGCATCTCCCGGGGTTCTTTATTAGTAATGCCTCTCGGAATCGCTTCTTCCTTTTGGATCTTCGCCAACTGAAAACCGTGGTGACACAGGACATCCTGTACAGTAATCCGTTTATTATTCCGTTCGGAATTGCCGGTTGTCCGCATCCGCTGACAGTGATAGTCACACTTTTCTTTCGGACAGCGAGAAATCCCTTCCATCCCCACATCCCACATATCCTCGCTGGTAACTTCTTTGCCCAACTCTTCAATGGCTTGTGAGGATAACCATGCGATGCGAACTTTCCTCTGCTCATTTTGTTGCAGCTCAACCCCCATGGCAAGCAGATGGTCCTTGATGGACTGAAAAGTTTGCCCCAGCACGAAAGGTTTTTTTCCGGAAACAGCAGGGTCGGATTTAGTGGTCACAATACTTGTCAGGTTTGCGCTTGCCTGATTGGCAGCCAAGGCCCAGATTTCCATCTCGCCGATCCGCTGGCCACCCTTGCGCCGTTTTCCACTCACTGGTTGACCGGTGATCGCATTGTAAGGTAGGTGGTTACCCTGCCCTGGCCAGCCCCTGACATGGGCTTTCTTGGCTGCCACATGTTTAAGGCGAACTATATGCTGGAAGCCCACCACTACGGGAGCCGTGGTGGGCTTTCCTCCGGGCAAGGTCAAAAACATCCGGCCATATTCATCAATAAATGGAGTTTTCTCTGCTCCGTTTACTTTCTGAATACCTTGTTGGAAAAACTCAAAGTCCATACTTTGAAAAGCCCTGCCAATATCCGGCGAGAAACGAGTTCCACTGGAGTCCAGTCGGGATAATAAACCGATACTGGTTTCTAACAACTGCCCTAGATTCATTCGGGAAATAACACCGTGTGGATTAAGAATCAAATCAATTGCCCGTCCACGAAGTTCTTCCGGTAGGCGCTGGTCATCAGGTAAACGCGGTAAATTGTCAGGGGCACAAATTAAAGAGACAACCCCTTTATTCCCATAGCGACCCATAAGTTTGTCACCCACCATAAGCGGGAAGGATCTTCTTATAGACCAACGGAGAGACCCTCCAAGCAATGGGTCCGGTGGATCAACAAACTTAATATCCATGAGATCTCCGGGATGTTCATCACCAAAAAGAAAGGGTACGGTAGCACCACCTGCTGCATCTTTGAAAAAAACGAGAGGATCCCGCGGACTGATTCTCCCGATTTTTCGGAGTCCATCCTCTGCATAGCTTAATACCTTGAAGGCCTCTGCAAAGGTGTTTTGAAAGACAGGAGCAGTGGGTTTATAACCTGGTAGAATATATGCGGAACGAGCCTCCATCGTTTCCCAATCGAGAATGCCTTCGTCCACCAATCGTTGGTTGGCAACAATAGCATCTTCCATATTCCAACCATACCAAGGCATATAGGCGACCAAGAGATCCACTCCGGGTGTCGCTGTATCGCACCGGGGAATAATCCCGAGATTACGTTGCGGGCTGGTAAGGTGTTGCACTGTTATCTCATGCCCGGTGGTAACGAAGGGTGGAGTGTGCATCTTAATAGGGACAGCTTGTTTAAGATTTTTTGCGCCCATCATTGCCCGCGGCCCATCATTATGCTGGTAAAAGGGTACTAGGGATGCTCCGTATCCCAGATCGAGGTCACCTGTTTCATCAGGTAAAGGCCGATGAATGAACCCCTGGGCATCCGTTCGTGCGCCGCGTGTCAAATGAAGTGTTATTCCAACCTTTATTGACTCCGGTGTCTCGACCGGACAGATGATCCCTAGATAGCTGGGATGATTTTGGCGATAGATGGGAGGAAGTCGTCCAATGTCCTGATAGGCGTAACGCTGCACAGAAGTCAACCTGGAAAGCGCATCCAGATTGTTCTGCGGCTCAAAAAAATGAAGCCAGCCGGAATTAATATAGTTAGAGATTGCGATCAGTCGGACTGGAGACTTTAATCGACAGAGCGTTGTCCACAAGGGAACTGCTTCACTTTTCTTTTTAGAGTGAGCATTCTGTGCAACGAAGGCAATAATTTTATCAACTAATAATGCGCTGTAGGTGTACAGTCGCTGCCAGAAAATGTCCTGGTCGTCAAGCGCTTCGTCGCTGCTGTTACATACATAAACCGACGGTCTATCCTCAAAATTCTTCCCGTTAACCTCTTGCGTATCAGGAAAAAAAATCTTTTTACCTATTTTTTTCGTTATTGCCTGTTGAGTCGGATATTCCTGGAAATCATGATAGTTCGTACCCGAAATAATCAATCGAAAATATTCAGCACACTCCCTTTCCCCTTTTTTATTCGAATGTTTACGGAGTTTCCAAAGACCTGGGATACCAACAAGCCGAGGATGCCAGATCCATGTTCCTGCCTGTCCATCTAAGGACGTGTCTGAGTGAAGAATAAAGACCCCCTGATAGGGAAACGGGAAAGTAAAACGCAATAGCTTGGTACTTTCTGACCAACGTACTTCAATTGTCGCCCTTAGTGTACGATTGGCTTGCAGGCAAAGGCTCACTTCATCTATTCCTGGGCAGCGCACAGTGACATCAAGAGTTTCTTCCAACATTTCATCTGGAACCAACTTTGTATAGAGTGCTGACAGCAATCGCTCAAGGGAATATTCCAGTGTCGGTGGATGGAGGAGGTAAGGCGCAGTTAGAAGCTCACTTTCGGGCAGATGAAGAATATCTTTTTTAAATAGGAAACGAATAAAAGGGTTGTCTGGGTTTGACCAAGCTTCGGCAACCAGATCATCCGACGAAAATATTTTATATACAGGAGATGATTCTGCTCCCAACGAATCAGTTTTGTTGCTGGTAAGAGTCATTAACTGTGCAAATAATCTCGGATAATTCTCTTTTCTCACCGACACTCGGTATAGGTGCAATTCTGCCAACATCTCCTGTCCTTCCAAGTCGTTTTGTGTTCGCACTGACACATATGGAAGCTTGAAAACGTTCTTTGATATTTCAGGACATGGGACAAGAGCTTGAAAGAGTTTCTTCCACTCACCTTCCGGAACTTCTTCTGCACAATTATTTACTGTTTCACGTAAAGCCCGAAAAACAGTACCCTGTGGCTTCTCACCTGCGCGAATGGACCCACCCAAAAATGAATATCCGTTCACATCCCGGTCGATTTTTAAGATATAACGTTTCTCTCTTTCAACTGACTCATCCTCGATTTCAATCACAATAAAACTGAATCTGGAAATTTCTCTTGTGTTGACTTCGTCTGTAACCATGGTTTATGCCCAGAAGTTTATTATTGATTTCTGATCTTAAAACAGGATGAATTGGCGGACAATACGGCCGATCATCGAACTTAGCCTATTACCTCCGGCAATGCCGGATGCTTAAAAGATTGGAACCGCTCAAAGTAGCATGGCCCTTCGAATGATTTTACAACCTATCCAAGGTTCATGATTCGCTGCTGCTCTCATACTGAACATCAATTGATAAACGATTAAAATAATGAAATCAAGGAGGTAAGTTCGCCGCAAGTTTTTTTACTCCAGCAAAGCCTTCTGCCTCGCTCTCCCAATGACCTAAACTGAGATCTTGACATACACCTGAAGGGCCATTCAATTAATCATTTTACATCTTGATATGCGGTTAATTTCGGTTGTCATTTCTGTTTTTTCAATCTATAGGTCAACCGAGGCAATAACATATCCATGCGCCAGCCTTTTTCGCACAATCCTGCGCAGCCCCTTTGCCATTCCCTCTTGGTCTGCATATCGCTCTGATTGCCCTGGCTGGCCCTTTGTGCCAATCCTTCCCCATCGGCGAATCAGTTTGTAACTGAACAGGTCTTTTGTGGCGACCAGGCGATAGAAAGCCTTGCGATTTTTATCGGGTATCACACATTCCATTTCTATATCAAGATAGTTCATGCGTTCAAATAACGGTAAAATGAAGGTCGGCTGATATTCAACAGTTCACATATTTCCTTAATTGAATGTTGAATGAATCGTAGATCCGGCGAAGAGTTTGGCTTTAATCTTCACCGAGCTTGTTGCGTCTGCCGCCTAGTCTGCCCATGGTCTTGGCGACTTCCAGCTTCATTTTCTTTACACCTTCAATACTTCAATTTTATTTATGTGCATCAAAATAGTTCCGGAAAACTTCTTCAGCGAAGAATGACTTATTGCCCCTGCAATTTTTATCTATGGCCTGAACAATATCTTCCGGTAGATAAAAGAGGCATTGCATTTTTGTTCCCTTGCTTTTCGGTCTGCCAACTTTACGCTTCTTGACCGTTTCAACCTCGGCCTTGCCGCCAGAGATGATCGCCTCAATAGCCTGTTCCTGTCCCAATACCTTCTTGATTGTTTTCATAATTTTTTAATAGTATTTAATAATTTATACGATCCACGCTGCTGCGTATAACAAAACGCTCTTCTCGCCGTTACCGTGTAACCTTATCGTACGTAATAGGCGATTGCTTGCATTGAGGTTAGCGGTTCCAGTATGGCATTCTCTTCTTTGGCGAGGAGCCGCTAGATGAGCTCTATTTTCATTACGCCGCAATGAAAAGTAATCCGTTCCAGCTTCGCCTTAGTTGAGCCGCTTACCAGCAGATTCAAACGCTCTTTCGTACCACCCTCCAATACCAAGTGCTTTTTTTCTGTAATCGGCCTGTCTTTCTGCATTGGTCGTCTTTGCCATTGTTATTTTCAAATAGCATTTAATTGTTTGTAATAATATACGCTTGTTTTAATTATTTTTTAATAGCATTAACTCTTTATAAAGAATTATTGTTTCTTCTGCCGCCTTACCTGAAGGTTCATACTCAGTAACACCCTGCCCATTACTGATAGAAGCCTTGTATGCCACTCTATTATGCAACTGTTCAGACAGAAGCGGGATATCATCCTGGTAAACGGCAAGCGCCTCTTGCGCCTCACTGGATACGATGGTGTTCGGCCTGACCATGTTCAATACCATCCGGCCAATCATTCCGTTAAATGGTTGAATCTCTCTGAACACTGCTATGGCGTCCTCCGCTGCCCACACATCAAATTGAGAAGGCAAAACCGGTAAAAGAAAGAGGTCGCAAGCAGCCACCGCTGAACGAAAAATGGCATTATCCCGACCACCAGCATCAATAACAATCCACTCAAAGGCCGAAGAGAACTCTTTTATGTCCTTGTGCAACTTGTCACTGATGAGGGAAATGGCCTTGATATCATCAGTTTCCCTTTCTGCCCGAAATGCAATGGAAGACCCCTGGGGGTCGGTATCCACCAGCAGGACTTTTTTCCCATCTCTTGCAGCTTCCACGGCAAGGTTGACAGCGATGGTTGTTTTGCCCACGCCGCCCTTGGTGTTGCCAACTGTGATAATCATACTGCCTCCTTAATAATTTTTTATATTTTATATTATTTTTTATTAGCAAACAATATGTAAAAATAATTTTTAATAATAAAAAATAATACAATAATCTTGGAATCGTTATTGCTTAAA
>JBDRQE010000065.1:0-15531 GCA_043826415.1 Pseudomonadota bacterium | reverse complement strand
CCTGGAAAGTTTCAGATTCTGGTTTTCAATTCCAAGCGAACAGGTATAGCCAGTGAGGTAAAGAGGGCAGGATGCACAACACTCCTGCAAGTCCTTAAGAAGTTTATTGCTGGCATCCGGTGATAACCATGCGCTACCCAGATCAAAATAAACCACAGGAAACGGCCGGCTTTCTGGGCGGGCGTAAAAAGATGGTTGCCTGGCAATGATGAAAGTTTGATGGATGGGAATTTGTACAGGTGTGTTTATGACAGACGAATAGCTGTATAAATCCTGCCGGATTTCAAACCCAAAAACTGGACTGGTGAGCATAAAAAATATTCCGATAATCAGGAAGATTTTTTGAGCTTGTTTTTTGGCTTGAGGCATCATTTCTGTCGCATTAAAGAAACTACTGTTTCTTTTTATTAGTTCATGTTTTTGTCGCATCTTTTCATGGTCATTTTGTAGCTACAATTTCACTTTTTCCAGGGTCAATATTCGACTTTTCCATGATCTCATGTTGAAGATTTTGAGCTTGTCTTTCTTTGGCTCTATGGACTCTTTTTCGTACCCGATAAAGTTTGATAATATCAAAATCTGACATCTTGAAACGGAAAGTTAATTCGATTTCTGGTATCAGGTATCTCATGAAAATCCTTTGGTCTGGTTCCAGGTTCATGAACCTGGTGTACACATAGCGTTCCCATTTGGTTTCCAGATCACAGGTGTCCAGGAGTGCTTTTCTGTCTTTTATGTTTTTTCTATGAAGCTGAGGTCTCAATAATTCATGCAGCCCCCAAAGAGTTTCCAGCAATTTTAAGCCGATTAAATCGTTATCTGTGAGCGGATCGCTGATAAATTCATTTCTTGCAATCCATCTTATCGTTTTAAGGGGAATTTTAGAGGTTTTCGCATATTCTTTGATGTCCATAACCCTCTATTCTCCTGATAGAATTTGATAAAAGCCTTCTGGCCGATTGGATATGAATCCCAAAATGATCGGCAATTGTGTTAAAGCTGACGGGTTTTGGTTGTGAAAGAATCCACAGGGAAACCAGCCTTTGTCGATTAGTCAGTGCAGATAATGCTTCGGCAATGACTGATTCTTCCAGGTCAGAAGGCTTATCCAAATATGGATATTGCTCTTTATGCATTGACATGGTTGCCATTGGTTCGTTTGCTAATGCAACACCGGCAGCCATTTGGATGCATCTGGTGCGAAAGACAATACGGAAATACTTACTCGTAAAAGACAAATCCTTGTTTTGATCGATTAAGACTGAAATTACCTGATACACCGCGAGTTGGGCCTCTCCTGCCAAGTCATAAGAATCACATGACATATACCGATAATATGGTGCGGCTATGCACCAGATCAACACCCTGTTAGATTGCACCCAGGATTGAGCCAATGGCCAGATAATCTTTTTATCTGCACTCACATTTCTACCGTGTTAAAATTACGGTCGATTTTCTTCTGCGGCCAAGTGGCTGCTTTGCATTTTCCCCTTTGATTGATTTTTCTAAAAAAATGTCGAGGTCAATTTTTCGGAAAAGCAGTTTCCCTTTTTGTTGTTCAGATGGTCTTGAATATGGAATTATTCGTTGTTCTACGGCAAGCCGTCTAAAATGATCCGGCGAAAATCCAACATATTGAGCGGCCTCTTTTAGACTCATCACCCCAGGGGATTTTGTTTTATTGACCAAGAGGTCAATGATCCGTTTTTGGCTCTCTTCTATTGCTGCCAACCTGATATCAATATCCATAATTGTCTCATTTAGAGTATATAAACTGCTCCACATTTTTTCTGATTTCTTCTGGAGATTCCCATACCCAGACAGATCTATCAATTCCAGTTACTTCCTCCAGTCGAACTGCCACCAAAGGAGGACAGCGACGCCTGCCCCGCAGGATATGACTGAAAAAGTCAGGGCCAATATTGGCCATAATGGCTATTTTCTTCTTAGTTGTTTTCTTTTTTTGTGTGCGCATGGTCTATTTTTTATGTATTTGAGAAATAAAGTCAAATAAAAATTGACCAAATATGCGAAAAATGATTTTTTTCTTGAATTTCTTGAGCAGTTGCTCTATTATTGACTCATGATTCAATCCGTTGCCAAACAATTTCATGCCGCATTGACTCACTTGTTGAGTGAGGAGGGTAGGGGGGCGCAAACTCGTCTTGCTAATGAACAGCAGATCGATCGCGGCTACTTGAACGCTATTGTCAAACAGCGAAAGCTCGGGTCAGATAAGATTCGGGAAAGAATTGCCGATCATTTCAAGATGACATTTGAGGAGATGCTATCGCTTGGGCGACGCATACTGAGTGGGGAAGATATTTCTGTATTGAAAAGAAATAAGATGGCAGAGGTACTTTCGAGTTTCCCCCATCTTGACGAACAGACAAAAGATATCAGTGAATTTGACCTTGCCCCAAAGCAAGAGCTGCCGCCATTAAGTATCCCTGATAAAATCATACAAGTAATTGAGATATTTAACGCTGGTGGCGGCTATGATAATCTTATGTCTGATTTCATTGGTGCAGTTCATGATATGGTTAGCACCAAGAAAGAAAATGAGGCGTTGAAAAATCAATTAAGAGAGATTGAGGCACGACTTGCCATCTTGGAAAAACAGACTGATTGTGAAAAAGAAAATGGTTCGTCACGCAAATGTGTGCATGGTTTTCGGTAATGGCAGCTCAGCCATGCAGTGATACAGATTCGGGTATAGTTTGTCGCTGTTTTGAAACCGTATGCCTTATGGATGATAACCTTTGCTTTGTTGTTGAGGCCTTCCGCAATGCCGTTATCAATAGGCGCCCCGAAGTAGTTAAGCAGGTCATCCTCTCGGCGGCGGAGCATCCAGGCGAAATCACGCATCGTTTCTAGCCGTGAATGGTTGTGAAAACCAAGGCAATACAATGCCGCATCGGTGTAAGTGTTTTCTTGAAAACAGGATGATAAATAAGTATAAATTTTAAATTTATACAAAAATATGTATTTTGCGACGAATGTAACTGTTTTTAAGGGATGAGATGATTTTGGATGCGGCTTATCGCATTCCATGATGCAAGAGAGCGCAGTCCCGGCTGTTGTTCATGCTGCTGCCATGCTGAAAAATTCGGCACTCTACGATTCTTCTCTGGAATTGCTTTCACGCTCGATTATGAGTCTTATCGAATACACGAATATAACCACCATCGAAAAGTCAATTTGATGTTTTCATTCCAGCCCTAGTGAGTTGATCAGATCAACAGCTTTCAATTTGTGATCATTGAGAAGATGGGTATAGCGATGAACCATCTGTAGTGTTTTATGCCCCAGAATCTCCGCTAAAGTTCTGATATCTACCCCCGCCATGAGGAGATGGCTGGCGGCGGTATGGCGCAAGTCGTGGAGGTGTACATCTTCGAGACCTGCTTTGGCCCTGACTGTATCAAATGACCGCCGGAAGTGAAGACTAGGACGTATAATAGACGTCTTTAACAAACTACTCGGTGGTAGAAATACATATATATCGCTTCCGCTATCAGTTGGGCGAATGGACCGGAACGCTTTTTCAGCCATTTCTGTAAGCGGGACATATCGCATGTCGGTTTTTGTAATTTTAAGATTAACGAGTCGAGCGTCCAAGTCAATATCCCCCCATGTTAAACCTGCTGCTTCACTTGGGCGCATTCCTGTGTGCATCATGATCAAGAGGTAAGGATAAAGATATTTATTACGACTTTTTTGGGCGAAATCCAATAATCTTTGAGCCTCTTCTTTGGTAAGAAAGCGAGTTCGACTGTTACGAACCTTTGGTCGATTTACATCCGGTACTGGGTTGTTAATTTGTAACCCCCATTCCCTACGTGCAATATTGAACATATGGGAAAGCAGTGCAAATTCTTTTTGAATCGTTGATGGAGAAACAATTTTTAACCGAGCATCACGGTAGGTTGCCAACCGTTGCGGATTTACATCGGCTAAAGAGATTTCTGAACCAAAACTAGTGAGGATCGCCTTGGCCGAGTCCCTGTCGCGACGCTCTGAGTTTGGTCGTTTTGTAGTTGAGACTTGATCCAGATATCTAATTAACACTTCAGAAAACATTGTTTTTTCAGCAGGACGTACGTCCTGATATCGTCCTATCCGCATTTCCCTTTCTATGTCAGCAGCCCAGCTTTTTGCTTCTCCCTTAGTGTCAAATGTCCTGGCTATTGGATCAAAGTTTTTAACTCTAACAGTAGCTGTAAATGTAGTTCGGGTTTTTCCTTTGCGAGTCTGAATGCGTGCCATGGTATAGTTTTCCACCGTTTTTTTTGTTCCATTTTTGTTCCAATTAGATGTCAAACTATACAATAATAAAGCAGAAAAAAGCAATGGCGAATGGAACAAATTGCATAAAAAAAGGGGCTAACCAGTTGATTGTTCTGGTTAACCCCTTGATTTTATTGGTGCGCCCGGAGGGATTCGAACCCCCGACCACCGGATTCGAAGTCCGGTGCTCTATCCAGCTGAGCTACGAGCGCCTGTTATGAGCAGGGTAGGTATTGTGCATTGAATCTACATTATTAGAGCAGGTAATCATTTACCATGATCTTGTCATTGTGTGTATAAATAAATGATGGAAGGTAAGAAGATCTCAGTTCTTAGCCGCCACAGGTGATCCTGATTGTTTCCGCCTTCTCGCTGATCCCTTTCTTCAACACTTCATGATTGTAGGCTGCAAGCACGTCTCGGCGTTTGAGCATCCCGACCACCCATTTATTATTCAGATCCTCAACCACCGGGATTTCTTCAATGCCTTTAATGTCAAAGAGCTGCATGGCTGTATAGAGTGAGTCGTCGGGTGTGAGCATGATCACGTCCCTGCTGCATATTCCGCCCACCAGATAACAGACCCGTTCTTCTTCAGCTTTATGCAGGATATTTTTCACATCCTGCATGGAGACAATGCCGGTCATTTTTCCTGAGTCATCAACAACGGGAAAGTAAAAACCTCCCTTGGTCATGCGGAATATTTCCAGCAGGTGATTGATGTTTGCTTTTTCACTGATAAAGTCGACATCTTCGGTGATGGCCTTGCCCACACGGATTGATTTCATGATCGCCGTTTCTCGGCCTTCGTGGATGTCAATGCCTTCGCGGGTGAAATCTACGGTGTCGATGGAGTCTTCATTGAATTTTTTGGCGACAATTGTAGAGATGATGGAGGTGAGCATGATCGGCACAATGATCATATAGTTACCGGTCATTTCGAAGAGTAGAAATATGGCGGTCATGGGTGCATGGGTGGATGCGGCCAGAAAGGTACCAATGCCTACGGTGGCATAGGCACCCGGATCAGCAGTCATGGTGGGAAAGATCATATTGGCCACGTGGCCGAAGGCGCCGCCAATCATCGCCCCGATAAACAAGGCAGGGGCAAAGACCCCGCCGGCTCCACCTGAACCGAGGGTGATGGCGGTAGCTATGATCTTGAAGAAGATGAGGGCCAGGAGCAGGACGAGTGTCCCGTTGCCATTCATAACTGACTCGATAAAATGATAGCCGCTGCCCATGATTTGAGGATAGGCCATGCCTATGCATCCTATAATAAAGGCACCGGTCAGGGGTTTGAGCTGGGGATGGATTGGCAGAATCCGATATCTGTCACGAATAAAGTAAAAAATCCTGATATGAAAGACGGCGATCAGGCCGGTGACAACCGCCATGATAGTATAAAATGGCAGTTCGACAAAGGGGTTGACCAGATGATAAGCCGGTATGGAAAAAAGTGGGTTTTCTCCATACCAGGCCCTGGTGACCACCGTGGATATGGCCGAAGCAATGACCAGAGCGGAAAAGGATGAGATCTCAAAGGTGCCCAATAGGACAATTTCTGAGGCAAAAAAGATGCCGGCCAGTGGGGCATTGAAGATACCGGCAATACCACCGGCGCAACCGGCAGCAATATAGACCTTCATGCGGGCGCCGGAAACTTTGGAAAATTGACCAATCTGTGAACCAACGGCCCCGCCGATGGCGGCAATAGGTCCTTCGACGCCTGCAGAATTTCCTGTGCCGATGGTCAGGGCGGTGGCAATGAGTTTGAGAAAGATGGTCCTGGCCTTGATGTATCCGCCTTCCAGATTCACCTTGCGCAGGAATTTGGTGAACCCGTAGCCGTTCACCTCTTTAGGGAAGAGCAGGGAAAGCGGAATCAGCAGGACCATGCCGCTCATGGGGATCAGGGGCAGGAGCAGCAAATGCCATCCACCGTTGTTGATGCCCAGCAGCTCTTTGCCGCCTTCAAGAAAAAACTTCTCCATTCCTTCAACAACAGTGCGAAAGATAATAATACTTACCCCGGCCATCAGACCTATAAAGGTGGCAATGACCATCATCCGGACATTCTCGCCGGGGATAAATTTTTGCAGGGAAATATTCATCGTTTCTGCGGCACCTTACAGCCAACAGCTTTGGCCTGCTTCAAAAAAAAGTCGTCGGTCATACCGGCGATATAATCCCGGGCCATAGTGGCTGGAGTTTGATTGCTCAGGGTGGGGTCTGTCATGGCAATCAGAAGGTCAGGGGGGGGTGAGATCTCTGCGCCCTTCTTTTCCCGGCAGCCCAGGCAGCACTCAAAGAGGGTCTCATAGCATTTTTGTATGAGGGGCATGCTGCTTTTTGTCTGGGGATGAAGGTAGATACGGGCGTAGTTGAACTGTTTGAGCTCTTTCAGGGCGCAGGCAATTGCCTCACTGAATCCGATATAGTTGTCTGAGCTGTTATGCCGTATGCCCGGAGCTGCCACCTGGCTGTTGCAGATCAAATCTGTGACCAGGGTGTAGACAATGGAGCCGTTACCCTCTCCTAAAGTTTGACGACAAGAGTCAGGGATATCTGTTCGTTTGATAAGTCCCAGAATGATAGCGTCCTCTATATCACGGCCGATATAGGCGATGGTGTCAGCCATACGGACCACGCAGCCTTCGAGCGTTGAGGGGCATAGGTTGAGTGAAGGGTCTGCCTGTTTGGCGGCCATCTTGCGGTCAAAGTCGGTGAAATTGTCGATGGGCAGAGGAGTTAACTGATGGGCATGCAGCTCGCCATCGTGGCAGAGAATGCCATCCAGGGTCTGCAGGCTGAGATTCCAGCCTTTCCCTTTGCGTTCCAGCTGATCGAGGAAACGTACCGACTGGATATTGTGCTGAAAAGGGGGAAGTCCATGTCTTGTGCAGAGTGCGGCCAGAAAATGTTCACCATCGTGACCAAAGGGGGGGTGGCCGATATCATGTCCAAGGGCGATGGCTTCAATGAGATCCTCGTTGAGATGGAGAAAGCGGCCGATTGTTCTGGCAATGCGCGAGACCAGCTGCACATGCAGAACCCGGTGGGTGATGTGATCGTTGGCAATCAGGCAGAAGACCTGGGTTTTGTCGATGTAACGGGTGTATGCCCGAGAATGAAGGATGCGGTCGGCATCGAGGGCATAGGCCTGACGATGCCCTTTCCTCGTCTCCATCGTTCTTCTTTTGGCCTGAATACTCAGGCTGGCGGCCGGAGAAAGCCGTCGTTGTTCTTCCTGATTGAGGTCGTCAAGAATGGTAAAAAGGGCTGCATGTGGGTCTGACTCTGGCATAGGATCTTTTTTGAATTGAAGCCGGTAAGGGAGGCGAAAAAAATAGAAGAAATGAACTATACCATGTCTGTCTGAAAAATACAGTATGGACATGGAGTGGCTGGAGATAATTGCCTGTGGTTCCATATCTTGATGCTGCAAATAAGGTAAGACCCGTTTAAAGGTTGTCTGTCTTGTTTGTGTCGATTAAATTGCTTTACATCTCCTTCTGGAGATATTGTTGCGGCGTTATGAATAAAAGTTGCAAAGATTATTATGGAGAGCAGACCTATGAAAATCATAATTGAATATTGTACAAAGTGAAATTATCAACCTCGTGCTTCCAGGTTGGAAGAGGAATTGAAGAAGATTGCAGGTGCGGAGGTGGAGCTGCTTCCTTCAACAGGTGGGGTTTTTGAGGTTACCGTTGATGGAAAAAAGGTGTTTTCCAAGAAGGAGATGAAGCGTTTTCCTGAAGAGGGAGAAGTCGCCGGGTTGCTGGGATAGATGCCCGGGAGAAGAGGTCAATCAGTCTTTTGTCGTCCCCTGAAGAAGGCAGCTTGAAACACAGGCGTCACAGTTACTTCGTGTCTTGCCCCGTTTACAGTAGTCCGCAAAGCCCTGAAGAAGTTCGTTGCCGCCGCGAGGGCAGATCTTCAAAAATTCAATGAAGGAGATCATGTGGGAAATCACCTCCGGCGGGGCGGCATGCTCCACTCTGCAGGCGCCTTCTTCTGCCACACTGCGCTCTACTGCCAGAACCTCAATAAAGAATTGTTTCAGGGCATCGTGGCGGAAGATGACATTCTCCGCCGCCTTTTCCCCTTTTGTGGTCATGGTGATGGCTTCGTAGGGGGCGTAATTGATGAGTTCCCTTTTGGACAGGGCGCGCAGTGCTTCGGTGACCGATGCCCGACTGACCTGCAGGCGGGTGGCTATCTCTTTACTTCTGGCCACATCTTTTTCTTGCACGATATGGTAAATTGCCTCCAGGTAATCTTCGAGGCTGGCGCTGAGGCTGTTTTTTTTGGGCATGGTAAGCCTGTTATGGCGATTAAGGACGTAAAAGAGGAAGAAGAGCTTGCCATTTTACAATAACGTTGTTTGTAAGGTGAGTCAAGAAAGGATGATGATAATGGGTATATGTTTGGAAAGAAAAGATGCTGTGTGAACTGAAGGTTGAAAATTTGGCCCTGATCGAGTCGCTGCACCTTGTCTTTGATCAGGATGAGGGCAACGGGCTGGTGGTAATGACTGGTGAGACCGGTGCCGGGAAGTCCATCATGCTGCGGGCGGTTCATCTTCTTATGGGCGGTCGGGCACAGTCTGACTGGGTCAGGAACGGTGCTCAGCAGTGTGTGGTGGAGGCACTTTTTGTGGTCAATGCCAAACACAGAGACTTGTTGCAGGCCTTGCAGGAGTCAGGGCTTGGTGACGATTCCACTGTGATTCTCAAGAGGGTTATCACCAGTGGCGGCAAGAGCAGGCTCTATGTGAATGGTTCTCTGGCAACGGTGAAGATGGTCTCCATGCTGGCAGCAAATCTGCTCAGTATAGCCAGCCAGCATGATCACCAGCAGCTGTTGCAGCCGGCACTTCACCTTGATTTCCTTGATGCCCTTGGTGAACATTGGGAGGCCCGGGGGCATGTTTCTCAGGTTTTCTCGCAGTGGCAGCAAAAGAGTGATGAGTTGACCCAGCTCCGCCAACAGGAGCGGGATAAGGAGCAGCGGCGGGATTTTCTCCAGTATCAACTGGACGAGATCCGCCAGATTGGACCGGTGCTGGGTGAAGATGAGGAGCTGGCCGTCGAACGAAAGCGGCTCAAGAATGCGGACACCCTGATTATGCTCAGTCAGAAGGCATATCGTTTTTTATCCACCACCCTGGTGGACGGGATGTTTGAGGTGCGGCGGGACATGGAGCAGGTGCTTCAGCTTGACCCGGAAGCGGAGGGACTGGCCGCCGAGCTTACCGCCTACAGCTATCAGGCGGAGGATCTTGTCAGCCGGCTGCGCAGTTATAAGGATGCACTGGTGCATAATCCCTCTCGTCTCGAGCAGGTGAATGAGCGGATCAACAACCTTCAGCATCTGAAACGTAAATATGGCGAGACCCTGCAGGCGGTTCTTGAATATGCCGCTGCAGCGGAAGATGAACTGCTGCTCATTGACAATATGGATAAGAATATGGCTGAGCTGGAGGCGGTTGTCACGGCTCTTGAAGAAGAGACCTTGCGCCGGGTAGCCGCCCTGTCGGACGGGCGTCGTCAGACAGCAGAACATCTGACCCTGGCCATGGCAGCGGAACTGGATTCCCTTGCCTTCAACCGTTCCGGCTTTGAGGTCCGCTTTCAGGAACAGGAAGGGGGGATTGATACGGTACGAAGCAATGGCTGGGATCGGGTGGAATTCTTTTTCTCGGCCAATCCCGGGGAACCGGCCAAACCCCTTGCCAAGGTGGCATCCGGCGGTGAACTCTCGCGTCTGATGCTGGCCCTCAAATGTCTCTTGGCCAGGAAAGATATGGTGGAGACCGTTATCTTTGACGAGGTGGACGCCGGCATTGGTGGTGAGGCGGCAGAGGCGGTGGCCCGTAAAATTCAGGAGCTGGCCACTCATCATCAGGTCTTCTGTGTCACCCATCTGCCCCAGATTGCCGCCAGGGGAACAGCACATTTCCGGGTGGCCAAGCAGATGGAACAGGGGCGGACTCTCTCTTCTTTTTCCCTGCTTGCCCCTGAGCAGAGGGTGGATGAATTGGCACGGATGCTGGCTGGTGATTCGGTTTCGCCCCAGACCCGCGCCTGGGCCCTGGAGCTGCTGGCAAAAGGAGGTCAGGGAGACCAGGGACAGAAGGAAAAAGAGCAGCAGAAAAAGGAGAGCCAGTGTCCCAGATAACGGCTCTGGCCCTTTTTTCAGGAGGTCTTGATTCAATTCTTGCCTGCCGGGTGGTGGCGGCGCAGGGCATCAGGGTCGTGGCCGTCAAATTTGTGACTCCTTTTTTTGATTATGACCTCCTGGCCTCACGTGAGGCGTACCAGGAGCAGATCTTTAAAAAGTATGGGATTGAGGTGCTTGTTGAGGATCTCAGCGATGGCTATCTTGACCTGCTCCATAATCCCCAGCATGGATTCGGCAAGAATTTTAATCCCTGCATAGACTGCAAGATCCTCATGCTTACGAGGGCCAGAGCGATGATGGCGTCTCTTGGTGCCTCATTTCTGGTCACCGGTGAGGTGCTGGGGCAACGGCCTATGTCTCAGCGTCGTGATACCCTGCGGGTGATTGAACGTGATTCAGGTGCAGAGCGTTATCTGTTGCGGCCCCTTTCTGCCAGACTGCTTCCGGAGACAGAGGCGGAAGCGCAAGGCTGGATTGACCGGAGCAAACTCTTGAATATGAGTGGCCGTGGCCGCTCCCGTCAGATTGCCCTGGCCAGAGAGTTTGGCATTGTTGATTTTCCCTCGCCGGCCGGCGGCTGTATCCTGGCCGATCCTATTCTCAGTCGGCGGATTGCTCGAATTTATCAAGGAAATTTCGTTGTCAGGGCCGAAGATATTACGGTGTCTGATATCTGTCTGCTGCTTCTGGGCCGACAGTTTCTCCTCCCCGGCGGCGGCTGGTTGATCCTTGGTCGCAATGAACAGGAAAACGCGCGCTTGCTGACCATGGCCCAGGAAGAGGATGCAGTGCTTTTCATGCCGGTCAGGCCCGGTCCTTCCGCTATCCTCAGGCGGGCGGCGCTCTGTTATGAGGATAAGGCTCAGTTGCAGGAGGCGTTAGAGCTGGCGGCATCGTTGGTGGTACGTTTCGGCAGGAAAATAAAAGATGGTGCCCCAGAGGGAGAGGTGCAAGTCTCTGTGCGAAAAGAAACACAGACCTTGACTATTCTGCCTCTGGCTGACAAAATATTTCTGGAGTGGGCGCTCGAAAAGGTCGAAAGTTGACAGAGAATCCGGCTTTTCCCTGTCTGCTGCCGAGTTGAAGAGTTCCTGAAGAAAAAAGATCATGGACACAATTACCTTATTGGGCATTGCGGTGGCCTTGGCCATGGATGCCTTTGCAGTTGCCCTTGCCACCGGTCTTGCCTTATCGGTCATGAATGGACGGCACCTGTTCCGTCTTAGTTTTCATTTTGGTCTGTTTCAGGCATTGATGCCGGTGATCGGCTGGATGGCGGGGATGACCATTCAAAAATGGATTGCTGCCTATGATCACTGGATTGCTTTTTCTCTCCTCGTCTTTGTCGGCGGCAAGATGATGTTCGAGGCCTTTGCCGATCATGATGAAGACGAACTGGTTCGTGATCCTACTCGAGGCTGGTCTTTGATCATGCTGTCGGTGGCCACCAGTATCGATGCTCTGGCAGTTGGCCTGACCCTGGCCATGCTCAGTATCAGCGTCTGGATACCCTCGTTGGTGATAGGGGTTGTGGCCGGCGTCTTGACGGTGGTGGGGATGCTGTTGGGGCGGCGTGTCAGCGGTATCTGGGGCCAGCGGGTGGAGGTGTTCGGCGGGATAGTCCTGTGCGGCATCGGGGTGAAGATCCTGCTTGAACATACTCTGTTGCAGTAGGCCTTGTCGATGCAGGCGGCAACAGCCAAGCCTGAAAATAATACCTGACAGCAGGGAGTACCGGTCTCAATGTCGAATGAGTGATGAATAGTTTGTAAATTAAATAGGTTATATGGCGTTTGAGTGCATAAAGGAAAACAAATAATGAAACATTTACTACTGATTCTTTTCGTAATTTTTTACAGTCAGGCGCTTTGTGCTGCTGAGCAAACAGCTGAATCTTCAGATTTGCTGCCGGCTGTTCCCCAGATTATTGGTGGGTATGATGCGCCTGAGGCGTATTCATGGATGACAGCCATCTTATATTCCAGTGTCTCTGATTTGTATCAGGCTCAGTATTGTGGGGGGGTACTGATTGCCTCCAACTGGGTTTTGACTGCCGCTCATTGTGTTGAAGGGAAGTCAGCCGGCGACATTCAGGCTGCAGTCGGCGCCTATGACCTGGCCAACTGGAATGGGACGAGGATTTCGGTGAAACGAATTGTCAAACATCCCGCCTACGTGAGTTTTATGGCCAATGACATCGCCCTGCTGGAATTAAGTTCTGCATCAGGGCAGCAGCCTGTTGCGATATTCTCCGGTGCCTCGCGGCAGGAAATTGATCCGAAACTTCTGGGTCAGATGACCACTCTTATCGGCTGGGGCCTCGCTGATACGACCACAAACTATTATTATCCCAGCACGTTGCAGCAGGTCAATCTGCCGGTCATAGCTGACTGGTATTGTAATAGTGGATACGGGGTCACATTATCAGGTTCACAGCTCTGTGCCGGATATCCGGTGGCTAAGGATGCCTGCAGCGGCGATAGCGGCGGTCCCATGATGTTGTATGTCGATGGTCAGTGGGCGCACGTGGGGCTTGTTTCCTATGGCGCGGATTGTCAGGCATCCAATGGGTATTATGGCGTTTATACCCGTAGTTCGGCCTTTGTGGATTTTATCAAACTGTACGTGCCGGCTGCCAATTTTACGGCAGCAGCTCCCAAGGCTCAGCCCTGGCTCATGCTCCTGCTGCATAAAGATTGACAATCTCGTAAAAACTCAAAAAAGTCTGTCATTTCGACGCAAAGCGAGAAATCTTATTCCTCAACCAATGGATACCATTAAGATTTCTCCCGATGGTCGAAATGACATTATGGCAATCTGTCCTTTTTACGAGACCAGCAAGATTGATGAGTCTCTTTGTCCTACAACGATATGAGGATATCATGAAATCCATAGTTCTTGGTCTGCTTCTGGTTTTGACTGTGACGGTGACAAGCTGGTCCGCTCCCGTCGTCCCTGACTCTCCTGACAGTAAGCCAGTGCCGGCTGCTGTCTTACCCACCACTTTTCGGATTTATTATATCAATGACTTTCACGGCTTTGCTAATCCTGAGCAGATTCCAGGGGAAAAAGGTCAACAGGGGGGGATTGCCTGGCTGGCTTCTCATTTGCAACAGCTCAGGACTGAACAGCCTGGTCTCTTTCTGGCAGCGGGCGATATGATCCAGGGGGATACCTGGACCAATTTCTCACAGGGCTATTCCACGATTGCCCTGCTGAATCAGTTGCATCTTGATGCCATGGTGACCGGCAATCATGAATATGATTTTGGTCAGGAGGTGCTTAAAAAACGGATCAAGGAGGCCAATTTCCCAATTCTTGCCGCCAATGTCAAAGGTTTGCCGGGTGTATATCCTCATGTCTCTTTCAGCCTGTCGGGTGGAAAGGTGACCGTGATTGGTCTGGTGACAGATGACGTGTCACAGAGCTCTCATCCCCGTAATACTGAGGGCTTGAGTTTTTCTCCCCCCCTGCAGGTCGCTCGGGGTCAGATCGCTGCCATGAAAAATAATGCCGACTTGTTCGTGCTGTTGACCCATATTGGCTATGAACAGGATCTGGCGCTGGCAAAGAATCTCTGCCAGGGACCGGATGCCCTTGATGTGCCGATCCTGATAGTGGGCGGCCATTCCCATACCGTGGTGAAGACGCCGGTGCGGATCGGTAATTGTGCAGTGGTGGTGCAGGCAGGAGATCATGGCAGATTTCTCGGTGTTGTTGATATGACCATTGAGCAGGGACGATTAACGGCGGTCGAAGGCCGACTGGATGAAATTGTTCCCACGCCTGGAGGGGATGATCCGGAAATAGCGGCGCTTGTGCAGCGATACAATGCCCAGGTTGATATTGTGCTGAATCAGAAGGGCGGTGTGACTGATGTTGATCTGATCCAGGAAGGGGTACGTCAACAGGAGACTAATCTGGGCGATCTGGTGGCCGATATCGTCCGCAGTGCTACAGGAGCGCAGGCGGCTCTGGTCAACGGCGGCAGTTTGCGTACCGCTCTGAACAAGGGGGAGATTACTTTCCGTCAGGTCTATGCCGCCCTTCCTTTCAATAGTTATCTGGTGGCGGTCAAGATGAGCGGTAAACTTCTGCTGGAGACTCTGGAACATGGAGTCTCCGGGGTGGAGCGGGGAGAAGGGCGTTTCCCTCAGATCTCGGGGATGACTTTTGTCTTTGACCGTCGCCGACCGGTGGGGCAGCGGATTATCTCAGCCACGGTTGGCGGGCAGCCCATAAATCCGCAGCAGGAATACAGCGTGGCCACCCTTGATTTTATAGCGGCCGGCGGTGACGGCTACACTGCTTTTGGCCAGGCAATCAGGAGTGGTGGCGATTTTGTCGAAATCGGTGGTGCCATGCGCAGCAGTCGGCTGGTGTACAATGATCCAGGTCAATTCCTCCGGGATGTGGTCCTCGATGCCCTGGCCAAGGACTCACCCGTGGCACCTGTTGTTGATGGCCGGATTGTTGAGGAAAAATAAGCCGCTGTAAAAAAATAACATGGCCATTTTAATGCCCGGAGCGGCATAAGGAGCCGTAACGAAATAGATATAAATGCCCAGATTATTTCATAACGGCTCCTAAGTATCCGGTCTCTGTGTGTAATAAACTCTTCTCTCAATGAACCTGACTTTAAGGAGGACATAATGAAATTGCGTCTCATCATGTGGATACTGGTTGTAGCGATGGTTCCGGTACTGGCCGGATGTGGTGGAGGTGGAGCCGAAGTTCGCAGTGAGGTGACGAGTGTAACCACCGGACAGCAGCTCATGGATCTGAAAAAGGCCCTGGATACCGGGGCAATGACCAGGGATGAATATGACCGGGAGCGTGAAAAGATTCTGGATAAGGATTGATCGGCTTCTTGTCATGGTAGCGCTCGTATAGTAGCGGTTATTCCAAGGATGACAATCTCGTAAAAACTCAAAAAAGTCTGTCATTTCGAGTGACAATGAGAAATCTTGCTGCTCAACCAGTGGATACCATTAAGATTTCTCCCGATGGTCGAAATGACATTATAGTAATTTGTACTTTTTACGAGACCAT
>JBDRQE010000064.1:0-32856 GCA_043826415.1 Pseudomonadota bacterium | reverse complement strand
CAGCTTGATATCCTTGTGGTGCATGAAAAGCCTCTGTTTTGGGTAGGGTTCTTTTGAAAGGGTACCCCTCCACTATAGAGGCTTTTCTGTTTTAATCTATTGTTTTTGTTGCATATTTGTCAAATCTTTTCAACACCCTTTCCATACCTTGCTAAAGTTTTCTTTATAAACCTTATGCTTGGCTGAACACAAACTGGCCACCTCCAGCCAACCCAATAGCCAAATATAATATAATGTGCTGTGGCAATTATATAAGATATAGTGCCACCCAGATCACTTGACACGTCAACCAAGCTATGAAGTTGAATTCCGCTCAATTTACACAACCACGGGCCAGGCGAACTACTATATACGCCTATAGTCATAATATAGCCAACTTGTGGTAGCCACCCCAAGTTGGCAGTAGCATTGTTATCTGGTTGATATATTGCATCAAAAAATGTTTGAGGCCCTTTAAGGATCAATATAGTGATAACGAAAAAAGCTGCTGCCATATAGTAGCCAGATTTCCGACGCTTCTTTCCTTCAAGATTATCCAATGTATTTGGCTCCTAACAGTGCAATACGTGGAATATCATCCACCATATCACCCCTTACAGGCGGCTGAACCTTCCACTTATCCTTTATATTGATCTTGAAATATGGAAGATCAACCAACGGCCTGTCCACTTATCACATTTTCTCTCATTTATTTCCATATATTGAATATGTTATACGTGCAGTGATCTGGAAAGTCAAAGAGAAGAATCACAGCCCCAGGAGCTGATAGATCCGGTTCATATCGACACTGTCGCGGACGATGGCGGCCAGACGGTCGAAGGCAGGTTCCAGGTCGTAGGGGGCGGGGATGCCGGGCAGCGGCGCCAGGCCTTTTCGCTGTCGCAGTTTGTTGATGAACCAGCGGCGGAAGGGGTCGGAATCAAAGATCCCGTGCAGGTAGCTGCCCCAGATGCGGCCGGTGGCGCTGCCGGCGCCGCAGCCTGTGCCGTCGGTGAAGGCAAGGGTTGGCACCAGGTCGGATTGGGTGCGGCCGTGATGGATCTCGTAGCCGTGCACCGGCTGGCCGGACTCGGTATGAACACCGGACTGCCGGACCAGTCGCTTGTCGGCGGCCAGCACCGTGGTCATGGACAGCAGGCCAAGACCGGCAATCGTGTCCTGACTGGACTCGATGGCCAGCGGATCTTCGATGGATTGGCCCAGCATCTGATAGCCGCCGCAGACGCCTACGATCTCGCAGCCATTCTCGGCTTGTCGCTGGATGGCGGCCGCCAGCCCGCATGATCTGAGCGCGGCCAGATCATGAATCACGTTCTTGGAGCCGGGCAGGATGATGGCCTGCGGGCTGCCAAGGTCCTCCAGCCGCTCCACCACCCTGAGATAGACATCGGGTTCGGCGGCCAGGGGCTCGATATCGGTGAAATTGGAGATATGGGGCAGACTGATCAGGGCAATCTCCACATGGTCGCTCTTGGGCCGCTCACTGTCGAACAAGCCCGCCTTGAAGGAGACCGAATCCTCCTCGGGGATACCCAGATTCTTCAGATAAGGAACCACCCCCAGCACCTCGCGTCCGGTATGGTCGGTCACATAGTCGTGGGCGGCCTGCAGCAGGGAGGCCTGGCCGCGGAAGCGGTTGACCACAAAGCCGGCCACCAGCGCCCTCTCCCACTCATTCAGCACCTCCATGGTGCCGACAAAGGAGGCATAAACCCCGCCCCGGTCGATATCGCCGACCAGCAGCACCGGGGCCTGGGCGTAGCGGGCCATCCCCATATTGACGATATCGTGGCGCTTGAGATTGACCTCACCCGGCGAGCCCGCCCCTTCCAGCAGGATCACATCATAGTCGGCGGCCAGAGAGTCATAGGAGGTGTGGGCCGCCTGCATGGCCGTCTCTTTGTAGCGCAGATAGGTCATGACATCCATATTGCCCACCGGCCGACCGTGGACAATGATCTGACTGCCGGTATCGGAGTTGGGTTTCAAGAGTACCGGATTCATGCGCACATCCGGGTCGAGACGGGCGGCCTGGGCCTGCACCACCTGGGCGCGGCCCATCTCCAGCCCGTCATGGGTGACAAAGGAGTTGAGCGACATGTTCTGGGCCTTGAACGGGGCCACCCGCACCCCGTCCTGAAGCAGGATCCGGCACAGGGCGGCGGTGAGCACCGACTTGCCGGCATTGGACGAGGTGCCTTGGAACATCAGGGGGCGCGCCAATCTGGGCTTTGACTGCACCACCTTCGGCGGCTGCGGCTGAAGGATCTCGGCAAGGGCATCCAGCAGCAGCCGGTTTTCCGCCTCAGTCCGCACCGCCACCCGGAAATAACTCCCATCCAATCCCACGTAATTGGCGCAGGTGCGGATCATGATCTTCCGTTCCAGGAGTCTTGCGGCCAGGAGAGCGGCATCACTGCCATCCACCAGCCGCAGGAGCAGATAATTGGCGGCGGAATCAAAGACCTGCAAGGCCGGAATCCGTTTCAATTCCTCCTGCAAGGCCGTCCGCAGTTCAGCGCTCAGGGCGCGGCTTTGCGTGCCATATTCCTGATCAGCTAGGGCCCGGACGCCCACGGCTTGGGCCAGGGTATTGACCGTCCACGGCGGCAGATGTTCCCGCAGCAGACGGGCAATGGTCAACGGAAAGATACCGAAGCCCAGACGCAGGCCGGGGATGGCGTAGAACTTGGTCAGGGAATGGAGGGTGAGGATGTTGTCAGCCGCAAGGGCGACGCCCCTGCCCCCCTCAACAAATTCAAGAAAGGCCTCATCCACCAGAAAGAGACTGTCTGGATGGGCCTTGGCCAGCTCGATGATCTGCTCGGGAGCCACCAGCGCCCCGGTGGGGTTATTGGGGGAGCCGATCACCACCAGCTCTCCGCCGCTCAGATGCGCGGCCAGCTCCTGCGGATCAAGGGTAAATCCCCGCTCCGCCCGCAGCAGCAAGGGATCGACGTTCATCCCGGCCAGCTCCATCACCTTGGCATAATCGATATAAGAGGGAGCGGGGATCACCGCCCGCGAGCAGCCCAGAAGCCGCGGCAACTGATACAGCAGTTCGGTGGTGCCATTGGCCACCAGCACCGACTCCGGCACCACCTGATAACGATCGGCAATGGCGGCAACCAGGGCGGAGGCGTACGGGTCGGGATAATGGACGAGGTTTTCCACCTCGCGGCTGATTAAGGGCCGCAGCCACTCCGGCGGCCCCAACGGATTGATGTTGGCGCTGAAATCAAGGAGGCTGCTGATATCAAGGCCCATGTCGCGGGCCAGTCCATGGATGTTTCCGCCATGACCGGTGGTGCCCGGTTGTGTAAGGGGTGTGGATTTCATAGGGAATGGAGAGCAAAGGTCATGGCCACGGCCACCATCAACTCGGTCAATTCACAGACCGCGCCAAGGGTGTCGCCGGTGGCCCCGCCGATCTTACTGCGGCACCAGAGGGCAAAGAGGAGGACGGTCAGGATCAGGGCGGTCAGAACGGGCAGAAGCACGCGCCCCCCACTCCAAGCAAACGCCACCACCAGGAAAACGAGCGACCACAGGGCCGTCAACCGGCTGGATGGCGAATAAAACAACCGCCCCAACCCCTCGCCCTCACGGGCGTAGGGCAGAATGGCCATGGTCAGGACGATGGCGCAGCGACCGGCCAGGGGCATGGCGATCAGGGTGGTGAACAGGGTTGCTCCGGAAAGGGCGGTCAGGGCGGCAAATTTGCCAAGCAGCACAACAATCAGGGCAATCACGCCCATGGCCCCGGTGTGGCTGTCACGCATGATCTCCAGAATGCGTTCACGGGGACGGGCGCTGAGCAGACCGTCGCCGCTGTCGGCCAGGCCATCCAGATGCAGACAACCGGAGACCGCTGCCAGCACGACAATGGCAGCCACGGCCACCACCGACGACGGAAAAAAGGGGGCGATGCAGGAGACAAGCCCGGCAACAGCCAGACCGATCAACAGCCCGATCACCGGGAACCAGGGCAGGCTTGCCGTAAAGAAGCGGCCATCCTCCTCACAGCGCCAGGCAATCGGCACAATGGTCAGAAAGCGCAGGGCCGCAAGAAAGGTGGCCAGGGGATGGCGCAACACTCCCGGCAGCCACGACTGCCTGTCCTGCTCCGAAGCGGGCACGACCTACTTGTCTGCCCCGGCCACGGCGGCCTCAGCAAAAGTCGCCACCTCGGTGAGCACGGCCCGGGCCGCCTCCACAAGATTCATGGCCAGGGCCGCTCCGGTGCCCTCGCCCAGACGCATGTTCAGATCGAGCAACGGTTTGAGACGCAGCTTCTCATGCATGGCCCTGTGCCCCGGCTCCATGGAACGATGGGCGCAGATGATATAATCGCGGACAAAGGGCTCGATGGTGTAGGCGATGAGCGCCCCGGCAGTCGAGATAAAGCCGTCGACAATGACCGGCTTCTGGTTGGCCGCCGCCCCAAGGATCAGCCCTGCGATGCCGCCGATCTCAAAGCCGCCGACCTTGGCCAGGACATCGAGGCCGTTTTTGGCATCGGGCATATTGACGGCCAGGGCCTTGATGATCACCTCGGCCTTATGGCTCAACTGGGCGTCATCCAGACCGGTGCCCCGGCCGGTAAGCTCCGCCACCGGTTTGCCGGTGAGCACGGCGGCAATGGCCGTGGACGGCGTGGTATTGCCAATCCCCATGTCGCCGGTGCCAAAGACATCAATGCGACCGGCCAGCTCATTGGCGACATCAATCCCCGCCTCCACGGCCATCTGGGCCATGGTGCGGCTCATGGCTGGGCCGACGGCGATGTTGTCGGTGCCCATGCCGATCTTCTTGTTGATGATCTTACCAGCAGCGGCCAACTCCCGCAGATCAGCCGCCACCCCCATGTCGACAACGATCACTTCCGATCCGGCCTGCCGGGCCAGGGCGTTGATCCCGGCCCCGCCGTTGACGAAATTATAGACCATCTGCGGCGTCACCTCGGAGGGGAACTTGCTCACCCCCTCGGCCACCACCCCATGATCCCCGGCCATCACCACCACCGCCTTGCGCGCAACCGCAGGCGTCATCGAACGGGTCATCCCGGCCAGATCCACGGCCAGATCCATCAGATCCCCCAAAGCCCAATGGGGCAGGGCCAGTTGATCGAGGCGCTCCTTGGCGTTGTCACGGGAAATACTGTCTTGCGGGTAGATTTTTTTCAGGGTTTTTTCTAAAAGGCTCATGATCTCTCTGGTTATAGTCTAAAGTTTGTCGTTTTATCTCTTTAATCTGTTTCGCCAGTAAATCGGGCGCCTTTTTTGATGGGCTACAGCTACTATCAGAATTAAATCGGATTCAATGGAATAGAACAAGTTATAAGGAAAATGAAGGAGCACTTTACTGCGTATAGTGCCTCGTATTTTGGGGGCGGCAAGGGGATGGAAATGACCATTAATATTACCCTGTGCACTTCTGCAATGAATGCCATCCCTACTCCGGGGGCTTCACTTTCGTAGTAGCGGGAAGCCTCCCGAAACTCTTCATCTGCTTCCGGCAAAAACTCAAATTTCATGACAACTCGGTTATTGCTCTTGCGAAAACCTCGTTGCCGGGAATACTGTGAACTTTCCCGGCGCGATAATCATCAAGTCGTCTTTCTGCTTCATCCAACCAAAGTTGTTCAACTTCCGACAATGTTGGCTCGTCCAGACTCAGGAGCAACTTGCCAACGAGACTGGCTCGGGAATGTATGTCCAGACTGAGAGCTTCCGATTCAATTTTTTTCATTGTCATTGGCATGATTTATCTCCTGTTAAGTAGGTAAAAAGAACATATTCCCTTTTTTAAAAACGGGCGCCTTCTTGGAGCATTCTTCCTATCTGTCAGTTTTGGCGATTGTTTTGATTTGCCCTGCCCAAAACAAGATCTGTCCCGTTTCCCTCGTTTAGTCTATTGACCTGCATTACCCCGCGAATTGCGGGTTAATAATCTACGATTATGATTTTGTTGAAGCTTGCAGAGCAGGATGATCGATAAAAAAGGAGCCACAAAGTAGTTAAACAGCATGCCCCACCACATATAGCCAATGTGCCATGTAGATCCATTTTTAGATGAGTACGATACCTGGATGGAGGTATTTACCCCTTGAAATTCAGGGACTGAACCCAGTACCTCCACCTCAAGAGTATAAAAACCAGGCGTAACTTCAATATGGTCAATAAATCTCCACACCTCTTTCTTTGACCAAGAACTCCCACGCTTAGTCTGCTTTTGATTCTGCAATACAACTTTATTCGAGTTGTTCGCCACTAATGCCCATTTCACAGGAATGCCAACTCCTGTCACGCTTGGATATACACCGCCTATCAGGTTTTTTAGTTTTTCAAACTCATGTCCTTCTCTACTGAAACTAAAAGTCAAATCGTATATTTGCGGCATGCGTATTTCAATTTGTTCCGAAATTTTTCCGGCTGGATCAAGAGAAATAGGAGCGCCTTTTAATGGCCATACGCTGTAGTGTTCTACAAATAAATGATGCCCGAGGAAATGTAGGCCGAGCAATGCTAAACACAAATATATATACCGGTTTGGCATAAATATCCTTGAAGTGCTTGTCATTTCAGCCGAAGCGGAATCCCGCAGCTCACCAGAATCACCTCGCTCGCCGCTGCCGCCACCATCCGGTTGCAGCGGCCCACCAGATCGCGGTAGAGGCGACCGGCGGGGTTGTCGGGGACAATCCCCATCCCCACCTCGTTGGTGACGCAGATCACCGTGCCGGGGTGTTCGTCTGTGGCCTGGATCAGCAGCTCACACTGTTGCCGGAGGTCGGAATCGGCAAGTATTTTTTCCGCTTGTTCAGCATGATACATGAGATTGTTCACCCATAAGGTGAGGCAATCAATCAGGCAGACCGGGCTGCCGTGTTGCGCCCGGAGGACAGCGGCAATTCCGGTCTGTTCCTCCACGGTCTGCCAGTCCGCCCCAGCCCGTTCCTCGCGGTGCCGGGCGATGCGATCCGCCATCTCGGGATCCACCACCGGGCAGGTGGCGATAAAACAGCGGGGGCCGGGCAGGGCCTCTGCCCGTTGCAGGGCGTAATCACTCTTGCCGCTGCGCGCCCCGCCAGTCACGAGAATCAGGTTTGCCATCAGTCGCCAGCCCCCAGGTTAAAACCAGTCAGCACCCCGCCTTCACTGTGGATCTCCAGGGTGCTGTAGCGTCCCTTGGCGGCCTGGAAAAGGAGCTGATTCTTCTCGGGCATCCCCAAAAGACCGCAGATCAGGGCCCGGATCACTCCGCCGTGGGTGACCACCAGCAAGGTCTTGTGCTCCATGGCCAGCAGGCGCTGGTGGACCGCCTCCATGCGGGCAGAAAATTCGGTCAGCCCTTCGCCCTCGGGAAAGCAAAAATCGTGACCGCCACCGGCCCATTCCTGCACCAGTTCAGGGTCCAGGGCCGCAATCTCGGCAAAGCTTTTGCCCTCCCAGCGGCCAAAATCAATCTCCCGCAGATCAGGATCAGGCTGCATCGGCAGATTCAGTTCCAGCAGACCCGCGGACTCGGTGCAACGGCGCATGGGGCTGGTCAGCAGAGCATCAATCCCCATGGCTGCAAGCTCGGACCGCAGGGCGCGCATCTGGGCCCGTCCCGCCTCCGACAGCTCCACATCGCTTGCACCGACGTAGCGGCCGGACAGACCGGTGCGGCCATGACGCAGCAGGATCAGGCGCACGAACAGCCCTTGTCCGTTTCGAGCTTGTACTTGCCGGCGTACCCGCGCGGGGTGATCATGTGGCCGTTCCAGACAAAGGTGGATGCGTTGCCGATGATCACCGTCGATTGCATGCCGATCTCGGCCTCCAGCATGGCATCGAGTGTGGTCAGGGTGATCACCTCGTCTTCGCGGGTGGCGGCGGTGACGATTCCCACCGGGGTGCTGCCGGGCCGGTACTGGAGGAAGATCTCCCGGGCCCGGACGATGTGTTCGGTGCGTTTTTTTGATTTGGGGTTGTAGATGGCCACCACGAAATCGGCCTGGGCTGCGGCATCGAGCCGTTTTTCGATCAGCTCCCAGGGGGTGAGCAGATCAGAAAGGCTGACGGCGGCGAAATCGTGCATCAGCGGGGCTCCGAGCCGGGCGGCACAGCCGTTGATGGCGGCAATGCCGGGGATAACCTCAATGGCCGCCTTGCTCTGCCGTTGCGCCGCCATCTCAAAGACCAGACCGGCCATGGCATAGATGCCGGGGTCGCCGCCCGACACCAGGGCCACCCGCTTGCCGGACTCGGCCAGATCCAGGGCCTTGGCGCAGCGGTCCACCTCCTGCATCATCGTGGACGACAACACCTCCTTGCCCGTCAGTAGCTCCGGAATCAGATCGAGATAGGTGCGATAACCGATAATCACATCGGCCCCTGCAATAGCCTTGCCCGCCGCCGGGGTCAGATGCTCCATCCCCCCCGGCCCGGTGCCGACCACGCTGATCAACCCTGATTGTTGGGCGTCCATTCCAGATCGCCCATCCTTTTCACGGCCACAGCCGCAGTTACATCCTTCCATTTTATCTTCCTTACTCTAAGTTGTCCCGGAGTCAATCCGTCGCCTGCCGCCAGCATGGCCGCAGGTTCCGCGACCCCCTTGGCTCCGGTTGCAGCCAGCACCGCAGGCGATGTGGATATTCCCTCAACGCAGTTGAGTTCATCCTTATTATAAAAACAGATGGGCAGATTATTTTCCTTGGCAAACTGGAGCAGCCCGGCCTCATCCGCTTTCAGATCAATGCTGGCAATCCCGGCAATGGCGCGACGATCCAGATGATACTGAGCACACAGATCTGATACCGCCACCTCAAAATCGACCGGAGCAGCCCCTCGATTGCAGCCCAGCCCCAGGTAGAGATTACAGGGACAGAGCACCAGGGCCTCAGGATAAGCACAGGGATCGAAGGTTGTCTGGGAGAGAATGATATCGGCCTGAACCGGTTCCGTCACCACCTTGAAATCCGCAGGCAGCCTGCCGCACGCCAGGGTTGAAAAAAAACACACTTCTCCCTCATTGACCAGCTTCGCCGACACTCCAGCCAGACGCTGCGGATTCTGCACCCGCAGAGTATGCTGCGCAGCCCACAGATCAAGGGCAGTATGGCCGGTCACATCCGAGGCTGTGGTGATCACCGCGGTACCGCCGGTGATGGCGGCCACTTTGCGGGCCAAGCCGTTACCACCGCCCAGATGGCCGGACAGCAGACTGATCACAAACTGTCCCTTTTCATCAAGGACCAGCACGCAGGGGTCCGTTTTTTTATCCCGGCACAGGGGGGCAATTGCCCGTACCACAATGCCGGTGGCCATAACACAGATCAAGCCGTCGAAACGTGACCAGAGCTCCCGAATGGTTGACAAGATACCACCTGTGACCTCACAGAGTTCACAGTTCTCAAGAGCGGAGACGATTATCTCGGCCATCTCCCTGCCCCCGCGTGTCAGGGCAATAACCGCCGTTTTCACACCTGCTCCCTGCTTACGTTCCGGTTCATATCATTATCAGATTAAGGTCAAAAAAAATGGCGGCATTTTAAAGCAGGTATTTAAGACGGTAAACCGTCATAAATCAACACTAAAGAGATCTGGAGACAACAAATAGCCGGAACCCACGAAATGCAGCCACTCGCACTCAAAAAATATTTCAATAATAACAGGAATATAAGTAATTTTTTTTCAAAAAAAAGGACTTGAAGTTTGACTTAAAAAAACATTAATGATATATAGATAGACTGTTTTGGGAATTAACTAGGTAGTTTTTTTCACAGGGTGCCTTATAGAATCAAGCTGTTCAGTGAGTGAAACAGATTGACCGTTCGATGAGATCAAGACACCCCCTTTCAAGTTTGACTCAATCAGGATAGATACTAATCATGAACAAGCAAATTCGCCTACCACAGATTCTCTCCCGATGTCTTATAACCTGCAGCGCACTCGTTCTGCTGAGTACCTCCACTCTGTACGCGGAAACAGTCAGTGTCAAATCAGATGGCATCAATGTACGTACTGGCCCCAGCACTGATGATCAGATCGCCATGGAACTCTTTCAGGGATATCCCCTGAAGGTCGAGGAAAAGAAAGGAGACTGGTTAAAAATCTCTGATTTTGAAAATGACAGCGGCTGGATTCACAAGACCCTGGTGGGCCCCGGTAATACTGTCATTGTTAACGCCCAGAACACAATAAATATGCGTACCGAACCGTCAACCAGCAGCGCCATTGTCGCCAATATCGAACGTGGTGTAGTGCTGACCAAGATCTCTTCAAAAGGCGACTGGGTCAAAGTAAAACACGCAAAAGGAACAGAAGGCTGGATCCACAAAACACTCCTCTGGCCCTGAGTCCTGTATCCATCCTCGGTAATAATCGAGTGAAGGGAACCATCATTTCCCCTTCACTCGATTCCTGTCCTGTTCCTACCTTCACCTGAGCTGCAAATCATTTATTCGCGCCCCTTAAAAACTTGCCTTCGCTGCTGATAATGTTTATTCTGCCGTAATAGTTTGTGTACCGCCCAATGGCCGTAGCGGAAGAGATTTTCTAACCATTTTGTCACGATGCCTTATGCTGTCCCGGCTGAAAGACAATCTTCTCCAGTTTCAGCAAATTAACACTTTTAGCATCACTATCCAGCAGAATCAGTCATGATCAGCATTGCCACTCTCGGGCCCGACGGCTCAGCCGGCTGTCAGGCCGCACGGAAATACGCCCCTGAAGCCACCCTTCGATTCTATAACCGGATTCCTGACATCATCAATGCCTTTACCAGCGAAAAGACCGATCTGGCCATCATCCCCATCTACAATACCCGGGAAGGTGAGATCAAAGAGTATTTTCGTCTCATGGAACAACTTGAGGAAGGATACTGGATTGACAATATTGTCCTCCCCATCCATCTGTCCCTTGGGGCCCTGCAGCAACAAGACGGAACAAGGCAGATCAAGACCATCGTTGGTCGCGGTTCGGTCTTCCGACAGTGCGAAGACTATATAGCAGAAAACTATCCGGCTGCCACCCTGATGACAGTGCAGGATATCGATATGGCACTTGCCGATATCAAAAACCGAAATCTCTTTGATCAAGCAGTCATCGAGTCGGAAGAGCTCTTGCACCGCCACGGCCTGGAGATCATAACCAGAGAAGTTGTCCCGCATAACCGTACCCGTTTTGCCGTCCTGGGTTCAAATCTGGCCAGCCAGACAGGCTATGATGCCACTGCCATCATTACCCGACCGCTCAGAGACCGGGTTGGCGTGCTTGTTGATATTCTTGGTGAATTCACCCGTCGCGGCATCAACATCCTTGATCTTCGTTCGGAAAACGACATCAGGACACAGAAACTACAGATTTACATAGAGGCAGAAGGACACATCGGTGACGAGCTCCTCAGTCGCGCCCTGGAAAGTATTGAAAAGAATATCATCCAGGAAGAAGATTGCCTGAAGCTTCTTGGCTCCTTCCCCCGTGTTGACATGCGGGTCAAGAAAATAAAGACCTTCGGCTTCATCGGTACCGGCGACATGAGCAGCTGGTTTGCCGATCGCCTTGAAAATGAAGGCTACCGCACCCTGATGACCGGCCGATCCACCACGCTGCGGCCTGAACAGATGATTCCGCAGGTTGACGTCGTCATTATCTGCGTCCCCATCTCAGTCACAGCTGACACCATCCGTCAATACGGGGCGTTATTACATGACGGCCAAGCCCTGATTCTGCTGGCGGGCGAATCTGAAAACACATTAAAGACAGCCATGGAGATCACCAGACAGGGCGTGGAGATCATGCTGGTCCATAACCTCTGGGGCCCTCAGGCCGTATCCATGAAAGACAAAAATGCCTCCGTGGTTCGAACACCTCGCAGCGGCAGTTTCTGCGGAGAATTTGAGGCTTTTCTCTACAAACACGGGGCGGACATTTTTCAGGACACCCCGGACAAGCATGATCTGCTCATGGGCGTCGGACAGAAATTACCAACTATGATCTCCGTGGCCATGGCCGGCGCCTTGAGGCAACACGGCATTAACTGCCGGGATATAGGCAGCCACTCCACCCTCACTTCCCTTTATGGCATCCTGGCCATGGCCCGGGTGCATAACCAGAATCCTCGCACCTATGCAGAGATCATGGCCACGGGTGGTGACGGCAGAAAAATTGTACGCAGTTTTGCCGAAAATCTTATGGAGATCATTGACTTGGCCGAAGGAGGAAAGATCACGAAGCTCTGTGACCTGATGAATCAGAATCGCAGCTATCTGACTCCCGCCTTTCTCGATGCCAGGATGAAGCAGGCCCGCGCTGTTGACGAGGTATTAACCAGGGCGGGGATGAAGGGCGAGGTGTAGGGTGACAGAAAGCCGAAACAGCAGTAATGACATGGATCAAAAGCCACCTGTAAACAACAAACGCTCAAGCAATGTCCTTTTTATTTTCATCCTGGCTTGCTGGCTGCTCCTTCTCTATTCATTTGGCTGGATAAAAGGCCCTGGCTGAGGCCAGTCACTCCTTCGGTCTGAAGGTGCACAATGTGCGGCCCCGGAATCTTTCCGGTCAGCCGCTGTTAAAAAATAACATGGCCATTGGAATAACCCGAGCAGCATTAGCGGCATAAGGAGCCGTAACGAACTTGAAATAAATTGCCATGTTTTCGTAAAATAATCGACAAGCTCACTAGTTTTAAATGATTGCAAGTGAGTAAAACCACCCCTATTTTTTTTCATAAATAGCCACATCCCTTTGAGGAGGAATTCATATGTTTACCAGAGATTTCAGTTATCTTGACGAAGTTCATACCTGCCCCAGCTGCCAGACCAGGATGTCCTGTTGCGAAGCCCCCCCTGTCCATGTTGGCGATGGGCTTGGCTGGGGATCTGAAGTTTTGTTTATCTGCCTGAATAATGAATGCCCCGTTTTTAAAAATGGCTGGGAGCACGTTGAACTTCAGTATGGACACAAGGGATCCTATCGCCGCATGCAGCTACCTGGAAGCAATGAACACAACGTCATGATGGTTGCCAGTGAATATGCCTTCACGGGCAGCATCATTGATATCGAGGCGGTAAAAATGCAAAACGAACGCTACCTCAAGGAACAAGAAGCAAAAGCTGCCCTGGAAACGTGCGTGGAAGCACATAATCTCAGCCCGGTTCTCACCTTGATCCTTGATGAATCCGCCAATCTTGCCAACAGACAAAAGGCTGTCGCCTGCCTGAGGCAACTGAACGATCTTTCCTGCATTGATCCCATCAGGAATCACACCTTCAGAGATACATCCCTGACCCAGGAGTGCGGCATGATTATCAGCGACATCCTCAAGGCACACTTTAAAAAAGAGTGCCCGCACTGCGCCGAACTCGTCAAGGCCCAGGCCCAGAAATGCATGCACTGCCAGGCAGACCTGTAGGTCATTGTAGTCGTACATTCCTTTCTTCACAGATCAGAACAGACACCAGGGTCAGTCAAAGAGTGACAATCTCGTAAAAACTCAAAAAAGTCTGTCATTTCGAGTGACAGCGAGAAATCTTATCCCTCAACCAATGGATACTATTAAGATTTCTCCCGCTGGTCGAAATGACATTATGGCAATTTGTACTTTTTACGAGACCATCAAAGAGTGAAACAAGGAGTGACTTCACTCCTAAGCTGTTGTCTTATTATTCAGACTTCATGCCTGCGATATCAAATCAGCAGTCAGATGCGAAGTCCTGAGAACCTCTGAAGGGAATTTTTCAGCAATGAAAAATACAGACCTGATAGCCCGGCACTGGCATCACTTGCCGATTTCCGAAGTGATTGAGCTGCTGGAAGGGAACAGGGAAACAGGGCTCGACAGGTTCGCGGTTGAGCACCGACTTGAAACCTTTGGACCTAATGCCATAACCGCGCAAAAGGGACAGGGGCCATTGCTTCGGTTCCTGCTTCAATTCCATCAGCCCCTGATCTATATCCTTATTATTTCCGGCTTTATCACTGCATTTCTTGGGGAGTGGGTAGACTCCGGGGTTATTTTCGGAGTTGTTCTGGTTAATGCCTTTGTGGGCTACTTCCAGGAGGCCAAGGCCGTTGATGCTCTGGCGGCGCTGACCAGGACCATGACCACCGGGGCTACAGTCCTGCGGCAAGGAAAGAAGAGAGTAATTCCGGCTGCGGAACTGGTTCCCGGTGACATTGTCTTTCTGCAAAGCGGCGACAAGGTCCCGGCTGACATGCGTCTTTTCCAGGTGCGTGATCTGCAGATCGCCGAATCGGCACTCACCGGTGAGTCAGTGCCCGTTGCCAAAGACCACGGACTCCATGGCCGTGAAACAGTCCTGGCTGACCGGAAAAACATGGCCTATGCTTCAACCCTGGTCACCTACGGACAGGGAATCGGAATTGTCACGGCCACAGGTGACGACACCGAGGTGGGCCGTATCTCGCAGCTGATATCCGCATCCGAGGCCCTGGCCACCCCACTCACCCGCAAGATCAGTGCATTCAGCAACGTGCTCCTTTACGTGATTCTGGGCCTGGCCGCTTTGACCATCTTTGTCGGCATTCTCCGGGGCCAGAGCTTTCTCGACATGTTCATGGCAGCTGTAGCCCTGGCAGTTGGCGCGATTCCCGAAGGTTTACCGGCAGCGGTTACCATTACTCTTGCTATCGGTGTCTCGCGTATGGCCAAGAAACGGGCTATTATCCGTAAACTGCCGGCGGTGGAGACCCTCGGCAGTACCACAGTAATCTGTACTGACAAGACAGGAACGCTCACGGAAAATCAGATGACCGTTCAGGAGATCGTGGTCAACGGCCAGCTGTATATGATAAGCGGCACCGGCTATAATCCTCTCATCGGCACCATTGAAAATCAGGAAATGGCCGCTGATCATTCCCTTTCACCGGCCCTGCGGGAATGTCTGCAGGCTGGACTTCTCTGCAATGACAGCCAGCTTGTGGAAGAGGGAGGTGTCTGGCAGATACAGGGTGACCCCACCGAGGGGGCGCTTCTGACTGCAGCCCGTAAAGGCGGTCTCGGCTCGGAAACTCTCTCCGCAAACCCACGTCTGGACACGGTGCCGTTTGAATCGGAACATCAGTACATGGCCACCCTGCACGATACCGGCATGGGTGGACCCCGCCTGGTTTATCTCAAAGGGGCAGTGGAAGCCATTCTGCCCAGATGCGTCACTCAACTTGATACCATGGGCAACCCCATCCCCCTGCACGTCGTCGAGATTCATAATGCGGTAGAGGCCATGGCTGCCAGGGGACTTCGAGTGCTGGCCCTGGCCCGCAGAGAGATGGCCCATGCAACAACGGACATCTCCCATGCTGATATGGGGACAGGTCTGATTTTTCTCGGTCTGCAAGGGATGATCGACCCGCCGCGACCTGAGGCAATCGCCGCGGTTGCAACCTGTCAGGCCGCCGGCATCCGGGTAAAAATGATCACCGGGGATCATCCGGCAACAGCCTTAGCCATTGCCCGGCAGGTCGGGCTCTTTCATCTGGATACGAACCCGGCAATGACGGCCGGGGATAACCTGATGCAGCTGGAGTCCGGGCCAGAGGGCGAAGATGCCCCGACATCACTTATATCTGGAATGGCCTCGGCTGAGGCACGACTGAGGGGTGCTGCCGTACTTACCGGGGCGGATCTTGCCAAGCTCTCAGACAGTGAACTTATCGACCGGGCAGCAGACACTGCAGTTTTTGCCAGAGCGACCCCGGAACAAAAGCTCCGTCTAGTGGAAGCCCTGCAGGCCAGAGGCCAGGTGGTGGCCATGACCGGTGACGGAGTTAATGATGCCCCAGCCCTGAAACGGGCGGATATCGGCGTAGCCATGGGCATCACCGGGACCGAAGTGGCCAAGGAGGCAGCAGACATGGTGCTCACCAATGATAATTTCAGTTCCATTGAAGCGGCAGTTGAAGAAGGTCGGGGCGTATTCGACAACCTGACCAAATTCATTGTCTGGACCCTGCCCACCAACCTTGGTGAAGGATTGGTCATCCTCACTGCCGTTTTTCTGGGCGTAACCTTACCCATCCTGCCGGTACAGATCCTGTGGATCAACATGACCACTGCCGGATTTCTCGGCCTGGCCCTGGCTTTTGAACCCAAAGAGCCGGGCATTATGCTGAGACCACCCCGGGCACCCAATGCACCAATCCTGACCGGCATTATGATTTTCCGCATTACCCTGGTAAGCCTGCTGATGCTTGGCGCTGCTTTCTGGGTCTTTGCCTGGGAACAGAGGATAGGTGCCACCCTGACCGAGGCACGCACCGCCGCAGTCAATCTCTTTGTCATGATCGAATTGTTCTATCTGTTCAACTGCCGCTCTCTGAAAAAATCTGTTTTCCAACTCGGATTTTTTTCAAATCTCTGGGTGCTTGGCGGTGCCGGCGCCATGTTCCTGCTGCAGATTGCCTATTCCTACCTCCCGGTGATGAACCGACTGTTCCAGAGCGCACCGATTGACCTGGCGGTATGGGGCCGAATTACAGCGGCAGGAATGCTTGTCTTTGTGATTATCGAAATAGAAAAATGGTGCTGGGGGAAAAAAACAGAGTAAAACTGAAAAAAACAATCAATAAATACAGATCAACTTTCTAAGCCGTTGCAAGTAAATCCCATCCGTAAACTTTCTACCAAACCGACAATATCGTGAGCAGAAATCACTGTGAAGCTCTGATACAATTTCTGCCTGCTGCTTTGGCCTCATAAAGCACTTTATCGGCCCTATTCAAAAGAATATCAATGGTATCCTCCTGCTGATAGTCCGTTACACCAAAACTGACAGTGACCTCACCAACCTCTGCAAAATCCAATAGACGTATGTTGGCAAGAATATCTTCCACTATGGGGACAGCAACTGACAGCGTGGTGTTGGCCAGCAACAGCACAAATTCTTCTCCACCCCAGCGGGCAAAGACATCAACGCTACGGATTCTTTTCTGAATAGAGGCCACAATCTCTTTTAACACCCTGTCACCAGACTCATGACCAAAGGTATCATTCACCCTCTTGAAATGATCGACATCACCCATTGCCAGGACAAACTGAGTCCCGTATCTCTTTGATTTCTGGACCTCTGTTTCCAGAATCTGCAGAAAATAACGACGATTAAAGGCATTGGTCAAAGGATCGACATTACAAAGATGCAGGAGTTGTTCCTCCATCTCTTTACGTTTCGTTATATCTCTGAAAACCGTTACCGCGCTGACGATTGTCTTTTTCTTGAACATGGGCGCACTGGAAACATCGGCCACAAATGAACTTCCATCCTTGCGCCTGAACACCTCTTCCCCCGTATAACTTGTATTACTCCGTAAAACATTAAAAATTGGACACTCCGCCAACAAACATCTGCTGTTCACATGACGATGAAACAGGGCGTGCGCTTCCTGTCCCAATAACTCTTGACGGGAATACCCCAGGATTTCAGTTGCTGTCGCATTGACAAAGGTGATCACGCCCTTGTCATTTATAACATACAAACCATCAAGCATGGTATTGGCAATCAGCTGGATATTCCGCTGTTTTTCGACAACAGCCTGTTTGCTCTGCAGAAAAAGGAGAAATGCAATGGCCCCAAACAGCACCATCAGCGAAAAGATCAGGAGATTCAGGCGATAATTCAAAGATATCTCATCAATTTCAGGGGCGGCGGAAAACGCAAGCAGGACAGCAGCGGTCATGCCTTCCACATCTTCGAGTGGAAGAATTGTTACTCTGTAAAATCTATCTGTGCCTTTAACAGCAAAGGACTGAGGTTGATGTTGAGACAGGGCCTGAAGAAAGGATTGCGATTCTGCCAGACCGGCGTAAACTTTCTGAGCTGGAGCAGACATCTCAGGCGGCGAATCGGGAAGCTCCCGCCTTGGATCTTCCACCAGCCATTCCTGACTGAAAAGAGATGTTCCGTATATTTTTTTCTGTTCTTCAAAGAGCTTGGGGAGAAGCAGAGAGGCCTTATAGACAAGCAGAAAATCATTGGATTTATCCAGGTGCCATATTCCCCGTCGGAGCGCTTCAAAGGGCTGACTGATCTCAACGCTTCCCAGATCCTCTCCTGCATGGATAACGGGAAACACATTCCTGAAACCTGCCACAACCCGGCCGGTTTCAAATCCCTGGATATTCCTATGATCACGATTGGCCATGACCACAGAGGGGCGACTGGCGGTCAGGAAATCACCGGAAAAAGAAGGGGCATGAAAACGGAGAAACGATCGGCAGTCCGGGGTATGGAAATGCAACTGACGCACATCTCTCTCCCGCAGCTTCTGGTAAACAGGATAAAGATATCTGTACAATTTCACCCGTTGAACAGCCTGCTCCGATTCACTGCCACCCTGTGCCGCCCGTAACAGTTCAAGAACCTGCGGCTGCATGACATAGGTGTCAAAATAGGCCTGCATCCCTGTTTTATGTGACTTGACAACTGCCTGCCAAACCATATTCAAGGTATTGGCCTGGTTGGCAAGATGCATTCTCTCCAGTGTATTGCGCTCATGTCGCAAATAGACAAAACCGCTGGACCAGAGAAGAGAGAAAAAAACTGCTACATATAAAAATCGAATAAGCATATTTTATGATTCAATCCCCTTGAATGTCATTATCTGTCATGTAACGGGTGAGCAAATCAAAATCTTTTTCTACAACGGGGGAAAATCCATCTTTACCTGTTATCCAGGAAGATCTGGCCTCGGAACTTGCCTGAATCAGCAATTGTCCAACCTGCTGGGCCTGCTTGCTTTCCATTGTTTTCTGATTGCCGACAATCACAAATCCTGGAAAAGGTGCTGTCTCTTGTACAACCTTCAGTGTTAAATTCTGAAATTTCTTTGCTACCTGCGTCTTCATGACACCCGCCTTAAACTCACCACGCACGACTGCCAGGGCTACTTTCCCATGATTGCCCAGATAGTGATATCCTAACTGTTCGAGATCCGGTTGATGGTCTTTCAGCAACAAGGCCGCCGAAAGATACCCGCAAGTGGAAAGAACTTGAGGCAAGGCCAGTGGACTATTTATCTCCTGCACCGACTGCGGGCCGTCAAAACTTGTTACCAGAGCACAGGTGTAGGCTGGTTTCCCGTCTGATTCATTCATGATTGCCAGGGGTTGCGCCTGAGGATATTCCTTTTTCAGGATCACATACGGCAGCGGCCCCAGTTGTACCAGATCGACCTTCCCCTCTTTGAACAGTTGCAAGATATGCTGATAATCTTTTTCATAGCGGATTTTGATCCGCACTCCAAGTTTTTCAGCAAGATAGCGGATCATAGGGGTATGACCGGCAATGACTGTTTCCGCATTCTCAACGGGCAGCGGCACGTACACCAGTTCTGCAGCACATGGCTTGGGAAAAAGAGAAAGCAGAGCCAGGAGAGAAAGAAGCAAACTTTTCATGACTCAACAACCTGTTTCATACTCAAGGCCAGACCGGCAATCGTATATGGCTTTTGCAGAAAAGCCTTGACCCCAAGCCCCAGAATCTCTTCCACCCGTTCATCCTGCCTGAATCCCGAGGCAAGAAGGACCTTCACCTCGGGATTGATTTTTTTCATCTCCATGAAAGCCTCCCGGCCAGACATGACCGGCATGGCCATATCAAGCAACACACCCTTGATACCGGCATGATGCTGCCGATACAATTCCACAGCTTCCCGGCCATTTACCGCAGTCAGTACCGTATATCCTACAGCCTGGAGAATATCCCCAGCCATCTTCCTGACTATCTCATCATCATCTACCACCAGTATAAGTCCATCCCCCCGACTGACGGCCAGTAATGTGTCATGGGCGGAAACACTCTCCACACCTTGACGCTCGAGCACAGGCAGATAGACATTAAAGGTTGAGCCATGCCCCGGTTCTGAATAGACATCAATAAATCCCTGCACTTGTCTGATAATATTATAGACCATGGCCAGTCCAAGACCTGTGCCTTTGCCCTGCTCCTTGGTGGTAAAAAACGGGTCAAAGATTTTGGCCGCCGTCTTAGTATCCATGCCAACCCCGGTATCGCTAACCGATAGCTTCCAATAGGCACTGCCGATGGCTTCAGGATGTCGTTTCTGAAAGAGCTGATCGGCTATGACCTTATCAATGGCAATGGTCAAAGTGCCGCCCCAGACACCTTCTCCCCGCATTATCGTCATGGCATGAATACTATTGATACAAAGGTTCAGGATGACCTGTTCCATTTCCGTAATATCGGCCAGCACATAGGCAGGACATTCTGGTAAATGAGCAATCACCCGTACCGACTTATCAAAGGTATTCTCACCAATTTTCTGAACATGTTTCACAGAGAGATTCAGATCAACCGGTACCAGATCAACCTGGTGGCGCCGGGATAAAGTGAGTAACTGCCGCACCATGTCAACCGCACGACTACCCGCTGTTTCCATCCGATCCAGATATTCTTGAATCTCCGAAGCAGAGAGACCTGACGGACTTTGAATTTTAAATTTGAGTAAAGACAAATTTCCCAGAATTGCCGCCAGGACATTATTAAAATCATGGGCCAGACCTCCGGCCAAGGTACCAACAGATTCCATTTTCTGGGCCTGCCGTAACTGTTGTTCTTTAAGATCAAGCTCGGTGATGTCATCCAGACGAAGAGCAACCCCATTCACTCCATTGGCAATCAAAGGGAAAAAAGTCACATTGTAGAGATGCTCTGCATCCTCAGTCACCTTTTCACGATACAATGTGAGCGAACGGTGCTGATACTTTATCGTATCTACCTGCTTGGCATATTTACTGAAGACTGGGGTGATCTCATAAATTTTCCTGCCGATGGCATCACTGGACGAGATACCGGTAAGCCGACAGGCAGCACTGTTCCATTGGGTTACAATCGAATCCCCCTCGAGCGTTACCAGCATGGAAGGCATAGACTCTATAATATTATTGAGATAATTCCGCATACGGATAATTTCTTTCTCCGCTCTTTTCTGCACACTGATATCCCGGATCAGCCCTTCATACTTTAAAATAACACCGTCATCATCCTTGATTGCATGACAGGTCAGAGAAACCATAACGGGCGAGCTGTCACTTTTGATCAGAGTTAATTCATAATCTTTTACAAATCCTTTTTTAGTTATCTCCTCTTTAAAATGCATAAGGGCTTCTTCATTTTCAAAGATATTGGCAAACAGGTTCTGATCAAGCAAGACTCTTCTGGAGGCAGCACTGAGTATCTGCAAGAAGGCAGGATTGACATCCAGTAACTGTCCTTTTCCATCAGCGACAAATATCCCTTCGATGGCCCGTTCAAACAGATGCCTGAATTTTTTTTCGGAGTCCTGTAATTTTTGTTCCCTGCTCGCTATGGCACAGGCCATTGCCTTCAAGGTAGAGCCAAACCTGTCCAATTCAAACACCCAGCGGGACTCAGGAATCTCTACATCAAATTCCCCGCGGCTGATACTGTCGGCAGCTGCCATAAACCTCTGCAGCGGATGAGTCAGATATTTTGCCAGGAAATAGCCGATAACAACAGCAAACAACCAGCAACAAAAACCTATGATCGCTCCATTTCTCTGAATTGTATGCAGATGGGATAAAATGGCCCGCATGGGCAGGAAAACCCGGGTTTTACCAAGCTCAATTTTACCAACAACAATGGGGGCGGTAATAATGAGTTGGCCAAGATCATCTTCAATACAGATAGTGGCCTCATCGTCCTTAACAATACAATTGACGACAGGTTCTTTCTCCATAACCGTGCCCAGGAGTTTCACATCTGAGGCGGCCAGAATCATCCCTTGACTATCACTGATCTGGATAGCATCCACCTCTTCATTCCTGAAAACAATATCCCGCAGAAATTCCTGCAAAGGGGCATAGTTTTCTGTAATCAGGTCGTCGGCCACGGAAAAAGCGGTGTTTTTGGTGATAATCTTGCCATAAGCGGTAAGGTTATCAATGGCATAATCCTTAAAACGACTGGTATAGAGGGCAATAATCGCTGCAGACAACAACAGAGGGATAAGGGTACAGTAGGCAATAAGATGGGTACGCAGGCGAAAAGAGGTCATGGCTTCCCAAAATAATCTGTGTCTTTGATCTGTTCAAAAAATGGATCATAATCAGCATCCGTGGCCACCAAAATTCTTTTAACCTGCATACCCTTCAGGATCTCCAGCTCCTCTGGTCTGTCTGGAGAAAGCGCGGAGAGCGTTTTCTGAATGGTGGTGATGGTGGCTTCATCCATGCTGTTTTTCACCACAAAGGGAAACTGGGGAATTTCAGCGGAACGGGCAATAACCCTGACCTGCTCACGGATTTCGCTGAAGGCCGCAAGCTCAAGGGCATCAAATCTGAATAAACCTGCATCATACTTCTTGTTAACAACCCCATAGATAACAGTGTCAACTTTTTCCAGAAACTGAATATCCACATCCTTTCGTGGATCGATCCCCTTTTCTTCAAGCTGAGGCAGGAGAAAGTAGTATCCGGCATAGGAGTAGCCGCCAATAGCCGCCACCTTTTTTCCTTTGAGCTGCTCAATGGCCGTGATGTCACTGTCCTTACGGACAATGGCCACACCGTGAAATGTGGGAATCCCTCCGGCAATCACCTTATAGCCATTGGATCGCAATTTATAATAGACCGGGGGAGCGGCAAGCAGCAGGTCGTATTCATCGTTTCTGGCCTTTTCAAGAAAGCTATTGGCATCTGCCGCTGAGGAAATCTTGATCTGTTTGCCCAGTTTTTTTTCAAGATGCGCGACTAAAGGGCCATACATCTCAATAATCGTTTTCGGAGATTTATAAGGAAAGACCCCGAACTTGATACTATTCGGAGTTATTGTTTCGTGTGCCGGACTGGATAAAGGGGCAATAAGGACAAGAAGAAGCATCAACCCAACAATTCCTGCTGATCGAAAAGACCTAGTCTCCATTTTTACCTCATTTTTCATTGTGGATATGACTTACAGTGAAGAAGATACCTATCTATTTAATATTGCATATAGAGAGAACATGTCAAAGGATATCCCCTTTTTTCCTCAAAAGTTATGATTATTTACATCCATACCGCCACCATCTATAGCCAGATCCAGACACCCCGCATCCACGATGCCAGGAGCATGTAAAAGCCCTTCGGGACACCACTAAACAGGTGTGGTTCCAGTGTGGTACTTTTCAACAAAAAAGGGTTTACGAGACATCTCGTAACCCCTTGATTTTATGGAGTCGATATGCGGAGTCGAACCGCAGACCTACTGATTACGAATTAAGACCCTTTGAGTTTTACAACATCCATGTTTACGCTAACTTATTAGGATTATTATATTTATAGCTTGTCAGATTTTTTCTATTTTTGCACATTTTAGCACATTTTAGAGCTATTTTCACACACAGATTCACACACAGAAAACGGCTCACTATTCAAAAGAAAGGGGCTGTATCCCCTTCGCTTTTGAATGGCCATGAATAATTCTTGCGGTATCATTTCTTGCATTTTATTACCACCTATTTTCACTTTCCATCCTGGAGATGGTTCAAAGAGGATTCCACGCAAGACATTTTGAACCCGTAGAACAAAGCGCTCAAGAATAACTCGCTAATATCGGGGGATGATGTGTATCAATTCAAGGCAGCCACCACCTGGAAACTGCATGAGCTGTTAAAGCGTTGGGTGTCAGCAAAAAAATGGAGTATGGGTCTTGATGAGTTGAGTCTTTTGCTGGGGGTGGCCGGGGAATACCCACGATGGGATAATCTAAAAAACAAATTGCACGCAACAACCAGCCTATAAAGAGCCCCCTTGTTTGCTGGACAAAGAAGCGACAGAACGGCGAAGAGTGCAAAGTGCGGCAACGAGGAACAGCGGCAGCGGGGCAGCGGAAGAAGTGTCAGACCTGTTTGACGGATTTACCTTTGGAGTAAATGGGGGTATAGCCATATAGTCGGCTATATGGCTATATCACATACCAAGAGGTATGTGATCATACTCATCGAGAATTCAGCGACGTCTTTCAACCGTCTGTTGCAATGCCTTATTGGCGGCAATATCTTTAAAGCCTCCGGAAACATATTTGTGCAGCACGCTGGATACAAGCGATTGATACGGTAAACCCTCTTCTATTGCTCTCCGTTGCAGCGCTTCCAGGTCACGGCTCGAAATGCGGATGTTGATCCGTTTATCTTTTCTAATTGTTTCCTCTGCCAATTGGGCAAGCTGAGTTCGTCGCTCATCTTTTAAATCAGATTCAAATTCACCTGCTTCAAATGCCTCCAGCATCTCCTGATCTTCAGGGTTCAATTTTTTCTTCTTCATATGGCCCTCTCAAGTAATGCTTTGTAGCCTTTCGGCTGGGGATAATGCTTTTCAGAAAGATTTCGTCCTCATTTTCTACATAAGGAACAAGCCAGGCATATTCGTCGACCTCGACCACGAACATGCGTTGCTTCGGATATTTGAAATTATTGGGATGAATCAGGTCGTCAAGTAACCTTCCGGACTGGAGTGCAAACAACACATCTTCAAAAGATATGCCCCTTTCACTCATCAAAAGCTGGTTCTTTTCCGCATTCCAATTGATTTGTTTCATAACTCAACAATAACACAAAGTGTGCCTATTGTCATCATCACACCTCTTAAAAAAAATTTCAACCGACAAGGTCGGGCGGATCACAGAAATTTTACCCAAGCTGGCGGAAAGGAAAAAAAAGGCCGGTACACCGGCTGTGAAATATATCCTGGGGTCGATAAAAAACGAACTTCACCAGGGGAATCTGCTTATACCACAACCAGCCTACAAAGAGTCCCCACACAAATCCACACACAGATTCACATACACAGAAAACAGTGCATCAGCCGTTGTTAATTTGTGATTTGAACCATTGAAGGACACCATCCCAATGGCGCTTTATGGTGTAGGCTGATTCTCTCATTGGTTCTAATCGACTATGTGTCGCTCAGAAATATCATTTTTCAAGAAGGTTTCGGCTATCCCGGGCGGTTGATTGAACAGTTCATTTTAGTTCAGAGCAGTTCGTACCAGACACCTCGGCCACTCCCTTGTTGCTTGAGGTGATTTTGCTTAACCAGCGTTCGGAAATGCTGTTTGAGAGTGTTGCGACTCGCACCCGTTAATCTGATACTGTCGCTCATTGTGATCCGGCCGTGTTCGCGAGTGAATTCGACAATCTGCAATGACAGTTCTGGCAGTGGAGCAAGGACCAGTTTCTCTCGCTCAACCTTTTGGTTCAAATGTCGTGTCTGCTCAAAGAGTGAACGTAAAAAGAAGATCAACCATGGCTGCCAATTTGGTGTTTCGGTACGGATTGTTCCCTGAGTATGCCGAAGTGCGAGGTAGTATGCCTCCTTGCTTTTTTCGATCACGCTCTCCAGCGAGCTGTACGGTACATAGGCATATCCTGCCTGTAAAAGCAGTAGTGTGGTCAATACACGGCTCAATCGCCCGTTGCCATCCTGGAACGGATGAATCTCCAAAAAGACAACCACCCACAAGCCGATCAGCAGGAGCGGATGCAAATGTTTGTCATGGCGCTCCTCCTCCAACCAGGTCACCAGCTCTGTCATTAAATGCGGCGTATCGAAGGGAGTAGCAGTTTCAAACACAATCCCGAGCTGGACTCCGTTTTCGTTGAAGGCGACGACGCTGTTGGATGAGGTTTTGTAGTTGCCACGGTGCCATTCATCTTTTTCGCTGTAAGCCAGCAAGTCGCGGTGCAACTGCTTGATGTGATGCTCGGTAAGTCTGATGTCCTGCCAGGAGGAGAATACCAGATCCATTACCTCTGCATAACCAGCCACCTCCTGCTCGTCACGGGTGGTGAAAGATTTGATCTGGAGGTTGGAAAGCAGCTTCTCGACATCGCGGTCGGATAGTCTGCTTCCTTCAATTCTGGTTGAGGCCCCAATACTTTCAATGGTTGCAACACGCCTCAGGGCCAACAACCGGTCCGGCGCAAGTGTGCTTAATGCGCGCCACGCGCCTTTGAATTCATCGATGGCGGCTATAAAACCAAGTATCTCTGGAGTGATGTGGATGGTATCTGATTTAATCATGCAACCAATACTACACCCGTTTACGCCCAATAACCATCAAAATACCCATTTGCACCCAAAAAAATAATAGAAGCTCTGTAAATTCTCTCGTGGCCTACCTGTCAGGTTGCAGAAAAGAAGTATTGCGGACAAAGCTCATTATCAATATTTAATACTATTAAAAAATAATTTTTTCTAAGTAAACCCCCAGCTTTGCCGGGGGACAATAAAAGTTTGACAGTTCCGGAAAAATGAAGAAGCCTCCAGACTCGTGGACCGCTCAAAGTCACGAGCAAGAGGCTTCAATGAACAACGTAAACAACTTAAGTCACTCAAGTGTGAACTGCGACTATTGCTGGTGGTGGCCGGGAGAGGATAAGCGAGTGAACAGGGAAGCTTGCCAGGTGCGGCAACGTGGGACAGCGGGTCAGCGGGTCAGCGGGATAGCACCAAAGGCCCCTATTTCCGCAAGCCTAAATGTACGCGGATGGCGTCTTCGACCAGGCGCATATCCGCCTTGGATAAGGCACCAAGCTGGCTTTTCAGGCGGATTTTATCGGCAGCCATGATCTGATCCGCCATGGCCTTGGCCTGCTTCCCTTCCACCGTCACCAGAGCTTCACCCGGATATTGACGGACCACGCTGCTGGTCAGGGGCACGACAACCACCCGGGCAAGATTGCGATTGGCCGCATCGTTGCTAATGATAATCCCGGGCCGGGTCTTGCGGATCTCCGACCCCACGGCCGGATCAAACTCCACCCACCAGACCTCACCGCGTTTCATTGACCATATCCTTTGCCAGGGCGTCACACCACTCTTTAGCCTCAGCCTCCCGCTCCGTATCGGCAGCCATGGCCTTATAACCGGCATCCAATGAGCTGTCCAGGACATGCGGCCGCAAGAGATCCTCAATAAACTGGCTCATACGCCGCCGACCAATGGTCCGATACAAGCCCTCATACACCGCTTCATCAAGCGAGATCGTCATTTTTTTATGCATACAATCCTCCTTTTCTTACGTATTACGTATTCTATATATAATAACGCCTACAATCCGGAAAGACAAGGGGGGATAACGCGCCCCATACAAGTATAGCCTTCCAAACAAAGTGCTCAAGAATGATGGAGTGGTAAAAACCTAAATTTTGGTAGTTTTTTACACAGTAACTTACTGAAATTGTTGCTGTTGTCTTGTTATTCTTGACTTTTTAGGAGACTATCCAGAATGGCTCACTAATATCGGGGATTGAATGGTTTATGAAAATCAGACCAGGGCTACCTGGATATGCCGGCCAACGGCCTTAGCAAATTTTTCCAGAGTGGAGAGGCGGATATCAACGGCGTGATTCTCCATTCTGGAAATGACGGATTTTGTGGTTTCGAGCTCTTTAGCAATTTGGGCTTGGGTCATCCCTGCTTCCTGGCGGGCCTGTTTCAACAGCACACCTAACTTGAAGGTCTCAAAGCGCTCGTCGTGATTCTGCCAGAAGGCTGGATTCTGGGCTGCCCGTTTGTTTTTATATTTTTGCAGATCGCTCATGACATGCTCCTTTTCAAGAAATAGTCCTTCTTTCTTTGCTCGGTTATTTTAATTTCCTTTTTTGGGACTTTCAGGGTCTTCTTGGTGAAGGCATGATTCAATATAATCAGGTCATTGCCATCAAGAAAGCCGAACAAACGAAAAATGTTATTTTCATATTGAACTCGAACCTCCCGGATATCGTCAGTTGCGGCCAGTTTTTTGAAAAATTTACTGGGTGGACTGGTAATATTTTCAAGCAGCTCAAGAACGAAGAAGACCTTTTCTGCCTGCTTGTCTGAAAGAGAATCAAGGTAATCCTCGATGGGGCATTTACCGCTCTCAAGACGATAGAAGATTATTCATCTCATGTGACGAGATTAGCATATATGCTAACTTTTGGCAATTATCACATTGGAGTAGATGACAACGAAATGCGATTCGAATATCAGGAATGGCAATTTAAGGTATTTGCTTGACATCAGCAGACCAACATGATTTTATCTCCATAATAGCCCATTAAAAGGCTACACCTCCCATTAATGGCACACAAAAGCCTTTTTCAAGGATACTATGGATCTCTATTCAATGACAGACAAGGCCCTTGAGGCCGAAATCGGGGTCCGCCTCAAGGCCTTACGCCTACGCAGGAATCGTACACAGCGTCAGGTGGCGGACGCGGCGGCCGTGTCGCTCAATGTCATCAAGGCACTGGAGTCCGGCAAAGGAAAGCTCTCCTCTCTCATCGCTGTCCTGCGCGAACTTGAAGCCCTTGACCACCTGGACCAGTTTCTTCCGGTTCCGGAAGTCAGTCCCCTGCAGCTTGCGAGACACCAGGGCAAAAAGCGACAGAGGGCCACCGGTATACCTGGAGACAAAGAACCTGAGGAGAAACCTGAATGGTAGAGAAAGTCGACACCGCCGTTGTCAGAATCTGGGGAGAAGATGCAGGTGCGGTCTCCTGGCTTACCGAACGGGACTATGCCCTCTTTGAATACGACCCGGGGTTTCTGAAAAAGGGTCTGGATATCTCTCCCCTCCATATGGGGTTGAGCGCCGCCAGGCAGGGTGACAACATCTTTTCCTTTCCCGCCCTCAACCGGGAAACCTTCCGCGGCCTGCCCGGTCTGTTGGCCGACGCCCTGCCGGACAAGTTCGGCAACGCCGTCATTGATACCTGGCTGGCTCGCAATGGTCGCGACACTAGAGCCTTCAGCCCCGTTGAACGCCTTTGCTATACTGGAAACAGGAGCATGGGTGCCCTGGAATTCCGGCCAATGGTCAGCCAGGGCCTTGACAGCGCAGTGCCTGTTGAGATTGCCGAACTCGCCCGTCTGGCCCAGGAGATCACTGCCAGGCGCTTTTCCCTGGACGTCTCCCTTGGCAACAGCAGTAAAGAGAATAATGAGGCCCTGATGGATATCCTCAGGGTCGGCACCTCGGCCGGCGGAGCCCGACCTAAGGCCGTCATTGCCATGAATGACACCGGTCATGTCTTGTCCGGTCAAGCCAGCACCCCACCCGGCTATGAACACTGGATCCTCAAGTTTGACGGAGTCAGCGACCTGGAACTTGGCGAACCAAAGGGCTATGGCCGTATAGAATATGCCTACTCCTTAATGGCCGGAGCCGCAGGCATAGAGATGAGTGAATGTCGTCTCCTTGAAGAGCACGGTCGTGCTCATTTCCTGACCAGGCGCTTTGACAGGGAGGAAGGAGAGAAGATCCACATGCAGTCCTTATGCGGCCTGGCCCATTACGATTTCAATATGGCCGGAGCCTATGGCTACGAGCAGGCCTTTGCTGTGATGCGCAAGCTGCGGATCAGCAAGGCAGAGGCCATCCAGCAGTTCCGGCGGATGATCTTCAATGTGCTGGCCCGCAACCAAGATGACCACACCAAGAACATTGCTTTTCTCATGGGCAAGGACGGCAAATGGCACCTCTCCCCGGCCTTTGATGTCACCTACTCCCATAACCCGGCGGGAAAATGGACCAACCGACACCAGATGACCATCAACGGCAAACAGGACCATTTTCAACTGGCCGACCTCATCGCCGTGGGTGAAGGCATCAGCCTGCCCAGACCTGAAGAAATTATCAAAGAAATCGCGGATGCTGTCCGACAATGGCCGGTTTTTGCCGGACAGGCCGGGCTCAGCAAAGAGCGAATTTCGGAGATTTCCCGCTATTATCGTCTCGACTTGTCGGATAGTCGCAGGAGTTCTTAGTATTGACGGCACCCTGCTCACTACAGCCTGGAAGGTCATCGACAGATACACCAAAGATGAAAAAGAATAGGCCGCCTGGCTCAATGCAGAATTCTGACAGGGAATTGCCAAAGATCCGGAAGACCGAGGATGACTTTGAGCACACCGTTGTCCACCTACTGCAGGATGACACTATTTGAGTGGCCGGATTCCTGTGGAATCATTGGCAGGATTGGTGTGGAATATGCGTCATTAGACGATCATTTAACGTTTCAAGGAAATTTGACGGCAAATTGACAAAAAAAGTGAGGATTATTTAGAGATTGAAGGCTTTGTTAACTTATTAATATCAGATAATAACGGCAGCCAAACTTGCCCCAGACAAAACTGAAGGACTGCAGTTCGACCCCACATCACTCCGCGGGGTCGAACTGGATCATTGGGAATAGAAAAATATCGCTAAAGCCGAAGCCTGGTCCTTCTGTCGCGCCCATCCTAACATCCTCACCGATGGGTTTGCGCACCATTACTTCTTCTTCTTTTTACCACCTATTTTCAACTTCCAACCTGGAGGCAAGGGAGGTGGCGTTTTTGATCGTTAGATTTTCGTGCTGCGATTCCATAAGGGACTGAAAGTCCTTACGCAATGCATTCAACTCCTGATTCAACATCTCCATCGCTTTAACAATCAGATCATTCATGGCAAAATCTCCTTTAAGTGCTTGTTATCCCAGTATCTGTAATACCAGAGCAAAAAATGAGATCTCTTTATGAAAAATGAATTATTTCAGCAATATATTATTTCGAATGTGATGATAAATCTTGAAAGGGATAGCTCTTTTCAGCTTTACACTAATAAAGAGACGCGTGAAGACTCTTTATCTTTGTTATTCTGCAATATCGAAATATCTCTCCGCAACTCTCGAACATCTTCCCTGAGTTCTTGCAGTAACTGCAATGCATCTCGTTCCTGACCACTGTCCAAGGCCTTGTAATACGTTTGAATGTTTTCTGTAAGCAACTGTTTATAGGCTGTATTGCTGTTAAGAATCTGCGTAGCCATCTCCATCAGACTAATGGCAGGATTGTCTGTTCCTGTCACCTGCACCTGTTCCAAACTATTCGGCTCAATCATACTCTGGCTTTTGAGAATCCGTCTGCCCAAAACAAGCATTTCTTCAATGGAAAGACCAAAGCTCTGGGCAAAGCGCTCTTTTAATTGCTGTCCGGCATTTCTACGGATCCCCAAAATATCACTTAAGTGATTAGGAGAGACACTGGCTTCCTGGGCCAATTTTTTCTTGGCCCCCCTGCCCTGCTCTTTCAACTTATGTTGGAGTGCTGCTACGAAGCAGTCATTTGAAGTATTCATGACTTCATATTAAGCAATTAGCTTAAAAATGCAAGCACAATTTTGTTATAAAATTCCCCTTGACTTAATTATGTATTTTTCTTAATTATTAAGCATGAAACGTGGCACATATAAAAAAATGGCTGAATTCTGCCAGATAACGCAGCAACACTTAAGCGACATTCTAAGTAGAAGAAAAAACCCATCAGCGAAACTTGCCGTCATTCTTGAGGAATTTACATCTGTCTCAAGAACACTATGGGTATGGGGAAGCCGCGAAGATCTACGGGAAGCCTTGGAGTCTGCATTTAGGGAACCTATGCAACAAGACATTGGCCATGAAACCTCTGAATTATGACTGCTGATAATAAGATCATCTGGCAACTTGCTCAATCATGGGTGCGATCTAACAGGGTGTTGATCTGGTGCATAGCTGCTCCATATTATAGGTACATGTCCTGTGATTCTAATGATTTGTCGGGAGAAGCTCAACTTGTTGCGTATCAGGTGATTTCACGCTTAATCAGAAACAAGGATTTAACATCTACGTCGAGGTATTTCAGAGTCGTTTTCCGCACCAGATGTCTCCAAATGGCCGCTGGAGTTGCCATTAGTAATGAGATTCAACCTAACGTGATGATGGAGAAGAAACAATTTGTCGATCTTGACGAGACTTTAATTCAGGAGGCACTGCTCGCCTTGACCCAACGGCAACGGCAAATTGCTCAATGGATTCTTGCACAACCAGAGCCGGTCAGCTTTACCACAATTGCTAAACACTTTGGAATTCACCATCAAACTGTCAGAGAGCTTTTATCTAATTCAATCAAGAGAATTGAGAGATATGGACATCAAAGGATACGCGGCAAACTCACGGTTGCCACTTAAAACATTGAGATGGATGGTAGCACAAGAGATTATCAGCGATCCTCTTACGGACAATGAATTGATCGGTCTGGAATTGTTAAAAAAACTCTGGGGGAAAATGGATTTTGTTCGTCCTCAGTTAAGGCAGATGAACAAAAAAAACAGAAAACCATTCATTGAAACCTGCAAGTTCGACACCAAGTGGGAACGTTCCGCATACTCCAGGATGATGAATATCGAATCCGGTGAACGGCTTTCTATGAAAAAACTGATACGCGATATTGAAGTTACCTTTCTGTTTGAGTTGTCAATTTTCCAAATCAAGAGACTCTATCAGATACGAGAGATCGCATACAAAGCCAGAAAAAAACAGAACCAAAATCCTCAAAATGATGACACAAAAAAGTCGAACAATGACCCTGATAAAAGTGAATTTGTATCTACAAAATAACCACTAAAAAAATTGGAAAAAACAGAAACAAAGAAAAAGAAATAGTATTTCTTTGATTGGAAAAAAAATGACCCCTGCAATTACAAAAGTTATCCTGATCGTCTGGACAATTCTGATGCTCACCAGCTCAGTTTGGGGGCTTGAAATCCGGCAGGATTTATACAGCTATTCGTCTGTCATAAACACACCTGTACAAATTCCCATCCATCAAACTTTCATCATTGCCAGGCAACCATCTTTTTACGCCCTCCCAGAAAGCCGTCCTTTCCCTGTGGTTTATTTTGACCTGGGTAGCGCATGGTTATCACCGGATGCCAGCAATAAACTTCTTAAGGACTTGCAGGAGTGTTGTGCATCCTGCCCTCTTTACCTCACTGGCTATACCTGTTCGCTTGGAATTGAAAACCAGAATCTGAAACTTTCCAGG
>JBDRQE010000063.1:0-9070 GCA_043826415.1 Pseudomonadota bacterium | reverse complement strand
AGTCCATACTCTTTTCCATTTTGGCTTTATAAAATGGAAAAGAATATGGACTCAGCAAACGAGCGAAGCGGAGTGCGGTAGGAAGCAAAACTACCTTTGCAATGATGCAAAAAAAAGCGACATCTTTATTGACAATGACCGATACTGGCCTCAAAGAGGCCTCAAAGACAATTTTTTGTGCTTCTCTTGAGATTTAAACCAAAAGACAATATAGTGTCGAAAATATATGGGATATCTCTTTTAGCAATAACGCAACATTACACCGGAGCCAGTATGGATTTTGAACCTAAATGGATAGCTTGGGAAGTCACCAGGCGATGTAACCTGAAATGCGTCCACTGCCGCTCTTCATCGACCCTTGAGGCTGATGATCATCCTGATTTCCCTTTTGGCGAAGCCATGCGTATTCTCAACGATATCGCCTCCTATGCCAACCCGGTTATTGTACTTTCCGGTGGTGAACCGCTGTTGCGTAAAGACATATTTGAGATCGCCAGGTACGGTACCGACAAAGGGCTGCGTATGTGCCTCGCTACTAATGGCACCTTGGTGACTCAGGATATCTGCACACACATCAAGGATGCCGGCATCAAAATGGTCTCCCTCAGTCTGGACGGGGCCAAGGCTGAAACCCACGACAACTTCAGGAATCAGCAAGGGGCCTTTGCGGGAACCATGAATGCCATCCGTCTCTTTAATGAAAACAAGATTCCCTTTCTAATCAACTCCTCCTTTACTATCCGCAACAAAGAGGAGATTCCTGAAATCTACAAACTGGTCAAGTCCCTTGGCGCTTCTGCCTGGTATATGTTCATGATCGTACCTACCGGTCGAGGCGAGGACATTATGGAAGAATTAATCCCCGAAAAGGTGTACGATGAAATTCTGGAATGGCATTATCAGGTAGAGAAGGAAGAAAACGAACTGCTGATGCGCCCGACTTGCGCCCCTCATTATTACCGCATCGTCAGACAGAAGGCTAAAGAAGAGGGGAGCACTTTCAAACGGCGCAATCTGAAATTTTCAACAGGTGGTTCTAAAGGCTGTCTTGCCGGCCAGCTCATCTGCTTAATTGACGTGGACGAAAACATTCTGCCCTGCAGCTATTTTCCCAAGTCTGCCGGTAATCTGAAGGAGCTTTCCTTCAAAGATATCTGGGAGAATTCTTCCCTTTTCCATGAGCTGCGTGATTTCAAGAGCTACAAAGACAACTGCGGGCGCTGTGAATATGTCAATGTCTGCGGCGGCTGCCGTGCACGGGCCTATGCCATGACCGGCGACTATCTGGCCCAGGAACCATTTTGCAGTTATGTTCCCGGAACAAGGATCGCATAGCATAACTATTCCGATATCATACCGAAGCAAACAATTCCACCCGCAGAAGCGTAATAATACAGAGAAGTTTTCATAAAAAGCTCTCTCATCGCTACCAAGAATCACCCTTTACCCTATACGACTCAATCATGAATGACACCTTCCTCAAGGCCTGCCGTGGCGAAAAAACCGATTACACCCCTATCTGGATGATGCGCCAAGCTGGACGCTACCTTCCTGAATATCAAAAGGTACGAGGAAACGTTACCTTTCTGGAACTGTGCAAAACGCCGGAACTCTGTGTAGAGGTGACACTGCAGCCCGTTGATATCCTCAATGTAGACGCGGCTATTCTCTTCTCTGATATTCTCATCCCCATGGAAGCCATGGGCACCCCGCTCACCTTCTCTGAGGGACATGGTCCCATATTCCCGCAACCCATCCGTGACCAGGCCGCTCTTGACCGACTCATCATACCCGACCCGGATGTCCACACAGGCTTTGTCATGGAAACCATCCGTCTTCTGCGCAGAGAGCTGAAAGTTCCCCTCATTGGCTTTTCCGGTGCGCCTTTTACCTTGGCCACATATCTGATAGAAGGCGGCTCTTCCAAGGTCTTCTGGGAAACCAAGAAAATGATGTTCACCCAACCCGACCTCTTCCATAACCTGATGAAGAAGATCACCGCCTGTACCAGCCTGTACCTCCAAGCCCAAGCCAGGGCGGGAGCCCAGGCTCTGCAGATCTTTGATTCCTGGGCAGGAGTCCTGGCCCCTTGTGACTTTAAAGAGTTTGCACTGCCCTATGTGCAGCAGATTATTAGTGACCTGCAAAATACCGGGCTGCCCATCATCTATTTTGCCAACAATGGAGCAACCTTGCTTGACCTCTCCGTCCACTCCGGTGCTGACGTTCTAGGTCTGGACTGGCGGATCAACATCGGAGATGCTATAAAACAGGTGGGAGACAAAGCAGTCCAGGGGAACATTGACCCCTTTGCGCTGATGCTGCCCAAAGACAAACTGCGTCGGCGCATCCAAAACCTGCTGAATGGGGCAAAATATGCCCATGGTCATATCTTCAACCTCGGACATGGCATCCATCAGTTCACACCGCCGGATCAGGCCAGAATTGCCATCGATGCCGTGCATGAATTGAGTGCCAGATAAATAAGGATGAATGAAAAGGTTCCTTCCATAGCGCAATGCCTGGCCTTGATGGACAGATATGGCATGTTCAACAATATCCGGGCCCACTCACTGACCGTGGCAAGAGTGGCAGAAACTCTATTGGCTGGCTTGACTGCAACAAAAACAAATGGAACAAATCTGCCGGACTCACATCTGGTCCTGGCCGGGGCCCTGCTCCATGACATTGCCAAAACGATCTGCCTGAACAGCGAATGTGACCACGCCAGAAAAGGACGTGACATCTGCCTTGAGCATGGTTTCCCGGCCATTGGTGAAATTGTTCGTGAACATGTGGTTCTCAAAGAGTTCTCCACCGATCGTTATGCTCAAGGGATCTTTTTTGCCAAGGAAATTGTCTATTATGCTGATAAACGTGTACGCCATGACAGCATAGTTTCTTTAGATGAACGGATGACCTATATCATAGAACGCTATGGCAACAATGATCAACAGCGGCACCTTACTATCCAGGAAAATTTCCAACGCTGCCAAATCCTAGAATACCACCTTTTTTCCCATATAAATTTTGCCACGGATGATCTGGCTGACAAGGTTTCAACTCAATCGTTTTCTAAAATATCAGAGCATTGAGCCTCATAAAGGAGAGCTGGCCATTTCCTACAGCTCTCTAGGTTTATCAAGATAGTATCCCTGAATACCATCGATATTGAGATCACATAACGTTTGATACTGCGCCTCTCCTTCTACACCCTCGGCAATAACCAGGATATCAAGACTGTGAGCCACGCTGGTCAAAGCACCAATGAAGAAATGACTATCACTGTCTTCTTCTTTAAGTTCATCGATGAAGGCTCGATCTATTTTAACATACTTGGGCTGTAGAGATTTTAAATACCCGAAATTAGCAAAGCTCTGCCCGAAATGATCAAGACCGACAAAGTGCCCTAACGCTTTTACCTTCTTTGCAAAATCCTGAAGGATATCCAAATCCTGGGTCGCGTTGAACTCAGCAAATTCAAAGATAATTTTCGGCGCTCCCGGAGGCATTTTTTTGAGGCTGGATAAAAGCCAGGCGGTAAACGATGCGTCTTTCAAAGAAGATGGAGAAATATTGACAGCAAATTCATTGGAGTGCAACTTTCCACTATCAACAAGCATCGCTTTTTCAATCACGATTTTATCGATAGAGGATATACAGCGTAGTCGTTCTGCCAGCGGGATGAAGATGCCGGCATTAAGCATTTGACCTGTCGGCAAGGTTATCCGTGCTAAAATCTCCTTATGCATAAGCTGTTTTAAGTTGCTGCTCGCAACAACGGATTGGCTAAAGAGGGTAATCTCTTTATTGTTCAGGACTTGGTCCAGAAGCTGCTTCCATTCCTGCTCTCCACGTGGCGTGATGGTTGGTTCAGAGGAAAGTAATTCAACGATCCAGGTATTTGGTCCCTGATTTTGTGCTGCTCTCAAAATTTGATCAGCGTCGGAGAGCAGTTGCTTAAGGGATGTCACTTGTTCAAAACTGACGCCTCCAACATGTCCAACGTTTTCAGGAGACCCAACCTCTTCGCTGGCTAAGCCGGTAAAGCCTCTGGCTATTGCTGCCGCTACATGACGTGCATCTTCTTCTGTAACATCCGGCAAAAAAGCCGCAAAGCTTCCTCCTGAAATATGTGCAAGTGCGGAATTTTTCAGCCCTCGCGTCGCCTCGCGAAGGCAGTTCGCAACCTTCTGGAGGAGCTGGTTCCCACGTAAATATCCTTTTTCCTGGTTGAGCTCCAGAAGATTATGAACCTGGACAAGTAAAAATGCTCCCTGGATAGAAGCGTCATCACTCTTATCCATTCTAGACGCAACCTGCCCCTGCAGATAGCGCCTGTTACCTAATCCAGTCAATGCATCACTGTAGACATTTTTCCTTAATCTGTTCGCCACCCGCACCTGTTCATCAAACATCTTTTTAACTTTAGCGGTCATGCTGTTCATAGCAACAACAACCCGTCGTAGTTCGCGGGTTCTCGGGAGCTTCTTTTGGAATGTGTACTGTTTTTTACAGAGGTCCTCTGCCTGCTGTTCAACCCGCCGTAAAGGCTTGAGCAGGGCTCGCAAACCAAGGGCTCCCAGCACTAACGCCATGATGCCTGTAATACCAAAAACCTTTGTCATATTATAGATGGCTTCCCAAAGTGTTTTATAGGCATACCCCGGGTGACTTTCCACATACAAACTGCCCTTCTGTGTCCACCCTGCAGTTATGAGTGTACTGGCACCTGGAGTCCTTAAAGGGACAACGCCTATAAACCAGGCAGGAACATCATTAATAATAACCCCAAGGGTTCGTTCGATGAGGACTTTATCATTCAGGTCAGTGAGCCGAATTGTACGATAATACCCGCGATCAAAAACAACATTGATCATGGTTTCGATTGTGGCAATATCATTTTCAGCAATATAGGGTGTGATCGACAATCCTAGAGAGGTTGCTGTATCCTGGGCATGGGAGTCGAGCTGCTCTTCAAGAAAGGAACGTGTACTTTGGAGTTTGATGATCCATGTACAGGTGAAAAGAACCAAAAAGAGTACTAAAGTAAATATGAGTAGTTGTCTGTAAAGTGTCATACATTAGACCTCACGTTATTGTAAACTGACAGGCATTCTCTCAAGCAGATCATTCCATAATTTGAGTCTGTCACTTTTTCCAACAAGATTACCCTTGCCTCGCTCTTTTGCCAGCCACAGTCCAGAACCATTGAAACTATAGACAGGAAGCAGGTCTGATCGTTGTGTTGCTGGCTTAATGACATTGATAAGATTATCGAGAACCAATGGCACAGCGGTAGGTGTTTTATAATAGGTAAGCACCATATGACTTTGATTTAATTTCCAGGCTTTAACATATGTCAGGTTCAGTTTTTTTTCAGGAACTCCCAACATTTTCAGAGTAAAATATTTTGAAAGAGCAAAATCTTCACAATCGCCGCCATCACTGGCCAGAAACTCTACCGGAGTGGCCCAGTAATCTTTTTTTAACCAATGTATTGCATCACTGACAAAATTTACTTGATTAAAGAATCTGTTTACTTTCTCCAGCTTTTCCATATCGGTACGACTCGTATCTTCACGGACAAACTGCTGCCAAGCCAGAAGTCTTTTTCTTGCATCAACACCCCATTTTTTCTCAGCAGAATTGAGTAAAGATGAATCAAGTGTGAACTTTTCATTGGCTGAAACAATGTGTCCTACAAAAAAAAAGTGCAAGAGCACAATTCCGAGCGGCAATACTAGAGTGTTGCTGATAAATTTGAGGACAAAACTACTGCGGGAGAGGGCTAATTGAATAATTGTTGATGTGGCGTCAACAAAATTTGACATAATGATGCCATTTCGACTGATGGGGCGGCAACCAACCGTTACCATCAGTCATGAGTAAAGCGCTGAAGTATAACGGGATACAATAAAGACGGTCTTCAAACTTGCCACTCATTGTATCCCGTTTCAATCCAAATTTTTTTTAATCTCACTGTTTTTCAGATTCGACAAGGGGGCCAATAGTTACCTGACTTTCTTTTGGCCACTCCTTATCAAAAGACTTAACCAGTTGCCCCAAACCATTCAGAATACGGTATTGGGCATACAACCCATCATATCTGGCTCCAACCAGAGCTCGTTTAGCGTCAATGACCTCTGCCTCACTATCAAGAACGTCCAACAGTGTTCTTTTGCCAAGATTAAATTGTTTGGTGTACGCATCAGCAGTACCTGTGGCAAAATCGACTCGTTGCTCCAGATAGTTAATCTGATCCTTGACGGCTTGATAAGCCATCCATGAAAGCCTCATGGATTCAACTACCTGCCTGTGAGTATTATTCCTTATTTCTCGCGCTTCACTAACAAGTTCGACGGTCTCAGCCCGACGTGCTTCATCCTTAAATCCACGGAAAAGGTTATAACGAAGTTTGACCATCGCAGTAAGCGAATCTATTCTCCCTTCCGTGGCGGAAGTATAATCTTTTTCCCAGTTCTGATCCACTTCCAGATCAATAATGGGCCAATAAGGCGCCTTTGCAACTTCATACTGCTTTTCTCTGGCTTCAAGATCGGCTCCTGCAGATTTCAAGGTTGGATGCATTTTTATTGCTTCAGATTCTGCATCTTCTAGGGTAGCAGGTATCAGTTTATCGGGGGGTACGGGCTCTTGCAGATCAGTCGGAAGATGACCAACGACAGCAAGGTAATTGGTGTGTGCATCAACCACGTTTGTTTTGGTGGCAACGACATTTGCCTGAGCCAGAGCAAGACGACCAGACACCTGATCACTGTCTGACTTACTGGCAACACCGGATTCGCTTCGCAGATTAATCTGATCAGCAATGCGTACATGGGTATCAAGATTTTCCTGGGACAGGCGCTGGAGTTCTTGTTGTCGAAGGACATTTAAATATACTTCTGTCGTTCTCAATGCAGTATTTTCAGAGGCACCCTGAAGACTATAAGCTTCAGATCGGACACGTGCCTTTTGACGCTCCACTTCATTATTGGTTGCTAAACCAGTAAAAACATTTTGTCTCAGACTAAGAGTATACAGCTGGGGGTTGGCATTGTCACTTTCTGGTTCCTGGTAATTGGCGACACCAACTCCTGCAATAAAATTAAGTTCTGGTAAATATCCAGATTTAGCCTGCTTTACTTCTTCATCGCGGCCAAGCCGATTATGGGCCATGGATCTGATTTCAGGATTTGTCTGAAGCATTATACCAATAGCATCCTGCAGTGTTTCCGCCAGGAGAGAGCTTCCATCAAATAATAAAGCCCCACCAATCAGTGTCGTACTCAATACTTTACAGACCTTCATAGTATCATTCCTCCTTATCAAATAAGAATAAATGTGTGAGTGCTGTTCTGCAAAAATTCCGCAGCTCTCATTTTGTAAAAGAAGTAACAATATATGTTAACTGTTACTTCTCAAAGACAGGTACTTTTAAAGAGCACTATATTGTTTAAAATTTAAACAACCGTGTGATCCTTAATCACAATTATCTAAAAATTTTTTCTATAATTAACTCTTTCACATTTATACAAGAAGGTCAAAAATAAAAACTAAGACAGACATAATTTGAATACTTACAAGAAAGCTATAAATGCCGGGACATATCAACATGATCCTATCCATATCATATTAGAATCAGCAAAAACGGAACATAGATTATTCCCTATTTACAAACTGTCTCTGGCAATGCCAACTCAATTAAACGCTCTAAAAGTGCTGCAAAGTCAAGACCGTAAACTGCAGCAGCTTGAGGGAAAAGACTGGTGGGAGTCATACCGGGGATCGTATTCGTCTCTAATATATAAAAATCACCTTTTTCGTTGAGAATCATGTCAGTCCGAGAATATCCGCGCAGTTGCAATGCCCTGTGCGAGGCCAAAGCCAAATATTGTGCCTTTTTACTCAGCTCATCACTAATGGGGGCTGGGCATAACTCAACTGAGGCCCCAGGCTGATACTTGGCAGTATAATCAAAGAATCGAAATTCACTATTAGGAATAACCTCTATCAGAGGCAAGGCTGTCAACTCTTCATTACCCAGGACACCGCCGGTAATTTCACGGCCATTGACAAACTGTTCCACCATCACCTGCGAATCATGCTCATAAGCCGCCTTGATCCCTGTTGCCAGCTCCTCCACAGTAGTAGCAATGGACATTCCAAGACTTGAGCCAGCTCGCACTGGCTTAATTACCAAGGGAAGCTGCAAATGGTCAAGCAGGCGGATCGGCGACAGTACGTCTTCAGGACGCGCCATCTCCCAATCAGCCACCGGGAGACCGTGAAGTTTGTACATGATCTTTGCTAAATTTTTATCCATAGCCATTGCGCTGCCCAGCACACCTGATCCCTGATAAGGTATGTCAAGCAGATCAAGAAAGCCCTGTACAGTTCCATCCTCACCATACAGTCCATGTAATAAAATAAAAGCCACATCAATCGATTGCGCGTCTTGAGCAAGTTTTGCCAGATCCGTTGCCGGATCGTAGCGAGTCACCATAAATTTAAGAGGGTCCAAGGCTTTTTCGATCAGGGCTGCACCCTTCAAAGATACCTCCCGTTCACCAGAACGACCACCAGCCAGTAACGCTATCCGTATTCTCATTTCTTCAGCCACTATACTTCTCCTTTTAACATGCCCTGATTAAGAGAGCCCTGCGCCACGTTTCATTCGAAAATAAATAGAAATTTTTTTGGCTCCAACAAAAAAACATTATAGTCCATTTAAATTTGAGAGATAAGTATTAATTCTGCAAACTTGCCATATCAGTCTTAAAGTTTTCCAACTATCTCGTTTGGAAAAAAAATTGGACTTCATCTTCTTCTTACAGCATTGGAAAATATGAAGAGACACAACAGGAAATAACAGGATCATACGAGCTGTAGCGCGGTGGACGATGGCACAGTCCAGCCGATATCATTCCGGTACGTAATCCATATCGCCAGACGCAGAAAAGCCCCAATCAGAGAACTGATTGGGGCTTAATATATAAAAGATTCGGCGGCGTCCTACTCTCCCACATAGTCACCCATGCAGTACCATCGGCGCAGAAGAGCTTAA
>JBDRQE010000062.1:0-30433 GCA_043826415.1 Pseudomonadota bacterium | reverse complement strand
TCTTATTCCTCAATCAATGGATACTATTAAGATTTCTCCCGATGGTCGAAATGACATCTGCTCTTCCCTTTGTCATTCCGAACGTATGTGAGGAATCTTCAACAATGTGGATAAAGATCTCTCCCTGCAGTCGAGATGACAATCGGCAAGCATAGGATGACATTATGGCAATTTGTACTTTTTACGAGACCATCAAACAATCACTCAACTGGAGACAGTCTGTTCACAACGTCTCAGCAACTCTCGACACCCATCACAAAGCCGGATGAATGCCGGCCTCACGCAGCAGAACGACCACGGAAGCGATTTTGTAGGTGTTTAAACGGAGATAGATCCGGTTTCCATGTTCAGTATCGTGAATACGCAACAGACGGGTAAAAGGGATATTATGAAGTTCCAGCAAGGTGACTATGCGGGTCATAAGGCCAATCTGGCCGTCGTCATCAATACCAAGCAGTACCGATCCTTTTTCACCAACCCCGAAAAGCTCCTTATAGGCGGTAAGCAGATCCCTGCTGGAAAAGATGCCAACCAGCTGACCATCGTCAAGGACCGGCAATGCTCCCACACCCTCACGATCAAAAAGGAGCAGGGCATCATCAAGGGTCGATTCAGGGGTCAGACCGACACACTCGGTGCTCATGATATCCACCACCGTCGTTTTCTCCACCCGTTCATAAGCCTGCAGACGTTCACTTTCAGAAAGCACTGAGGAGGGATACGCCGAACGCAGGTCACGGTCGGTAACCATCCCCACCAATTGTCCCTGCCCATCCACCACAGGCAGATGACGGAAATGATTTTCATTCAATAAACGTCTGGCCTCAGGAAGCGACATATCAGGCGTGGCCGTCAATGGTTCTCGGATCATATATCTGGAAATATACATGGCATCTATTCAGAAAAAGTTAGAGTTCAATAATTTCATCGGGATTTTATCTGAGTCGGTGAGAGATCACCGGACCAATAATCCCTGCACATACGCCTCAACCGACTCGCCCAGCACTGATAACTCATAGCCGCCCTCAAGGATGGAAAGCAATCTGCCACTACAGTAAAGATTACTCCAGCTGCGGACCCTCTCTCCTATCTTTGCAAACACCCCTGTCGAATAGAGCAGACCCGACATCTCATCGGCTCGATGACCGTCAAAACCGGCTGCCACAATTATGGCATCAGGCTGCCACTGGGCAATTTTTTCTTCCACCACCGGGAGCAGCGCCAGTATCTGGGCATCACCTGCACCGGGAGAGAGCGGCAGGTTAAGAATGGAACCGCGACCTGCCGCAAATCCTTTTTCATCCGCATAGCCGGTTCCAGGATAGCTGAAGCTGGGATGCTCATGGATGCTGACATACAAGGAATCCTCCTCCCGCTCAAAGGCCGACTGAATCCCGTTGCCATGATGGGCATCAAAATCAAAGACCACTATGCGCTTGCGGCCGTAATGCTGCTTCCAGTAGCGCGCTGCCACCACACAGTTATTGAAGAAACAGAAGCCGAAAGGTCTGATCCTTTCGGCATGATGCCCTGGTGGGCGTACCAGAGCAAAACACTGTTGCGCCTGCCGCTGTTCGAGCAGATCAATGGCGGTGAGTCCGGCACCGGCAGAAAGGACTGCCACATCATAGGAATCATAACCGATCTGGTTATCAGGATGATCAATAAAGGTCTTGCCCGAGAGGACCGCCTCTTCAAAACGAAAGAGCCAGCCCTCATCATGAGCCGCCATCAGCCATTGTCTCTCTGCCGGACGACTCCTCAACTGTTCCAGGAGGGCAAAGCAATCACTCTGTTCAAGGGTCGCCAGAATAGACTGCAGCCGGGCCGGGATCTCGGGATGATCACCACCCGTATCGTGCTCCAGAAAACGGGAATCGGTGATAAGTGTGAGCAATGAAGGGAGGCGCATAATTACCTGAGAGAAAAAAACATGACACAAACGAGAGTTGAATAATTCCTTTCTTTTGGTGTATCCTGCTGTTCAAACGATGTCAAATGGTATTCATTCTCTTACCCGGTACCTTCAATGCAGACAGGAGCACTTTCCTCATGATCGACATTATTCTTTACCGTTCAGCCCTCTGACCACGGTGCCATATGGCCCGTAAAACTCTGTATGAGTTAATCGACAACAAGCCGGAAATACACGTTGAAGAGGTGGATATTGTCACCAACCCCCTGCGGGCCTGGAAAGATGGTATTCGCTTTATCCCCACCCTGAAGAGTGGCGACAAGACCCTGAGCGGTGTCTTTCTCAGCCGGGATGACATTCAAAACTTTCTCGAAGAAGCGGGGCAGCATGGGTAAGGTTACCCCAGGAGCAATACTAACCACTGGTACAAGCCGTTTGGTAATGGCAGGATATTACCGAGACAAGTTACTTATGACCAACGTGACCATTTTGTCTGGTTCCCATGCGGCGCATAGGAACGAGAAAAAAACGGCCCATTGTATGATCACCGACTGATGCAGCCTACCAGACACCACGCCGGAAAACAGCGGAATGCTGTTTTCTGGACGTTGCATACGAGGCCGTAAGCTGAAAAAAGCAAAAACACGTTGTTCTTTTCAGCAACGGCCTCTAAAAAGGAGGGGCAATGGTGACCAGAATGCGCATATCGGTGTCGGCCTTGACCCCATGCGGCTCGTCAATATCACTGACCAGGATATCTCCAGCCACGGCAGGAACAGCACTCTCGTTTTCCCCCAGGAACTGACCGCTGCCTTCAATAACCTGAATACTTACCTGCCCGTCCGCCGGATGACGGTGTACAGGGAAAATCTGACCCGCCTGCAGATTAAAATTCAAGATCCTGAAATAAGGTGAATCGTGGAGCAGAAACCGCTTTAATCCTTTCTCTTCAAAGACCCGGGACTCGGCCAGATGGATCATCTTCATACGTATTCCTTTTTAAACATCGTCTAAAAAATTGGTCTTACAGACAGTTCCTCAGGAGGCATGAGCAGCGCGGTTCAAACTGCAAAGCGTCGCCTTGATCGAAGCAATAATGATATCCGTATCTACCCCCGCCCCCCAGAATTTCCTGCCATCCGGATATTCCGTTTCTATATAGGCAACAGCCTTGGAACTCGATCCTTTGGTCAGGGCATGTTCATGATAGCCGCAAAGGGTGAATTCACAACCAAGCCCCTGTTTGAGCGCCTCGCAGAAGGCATCCAGCGGACCGTTGCCGACAGCAGACACGGTTTGAGACTCACCATTGACACTGATAACGGCTTCGACATCAGCTGTGGAGCGCTCTTCATCGGCATCCACATGCCGTTTCAGGACATTGAAGCTCGTCAGGCTATAGGGGCGGACAACTGTCAGATACTCCTCTTTGAAGGCAGCCCATACCTCCGGCAGCTGTAACTCCCTTCCCTCGCGGTCAGTGAGTTTTTGAATGACCTTGCCAAATTCAGGATGCATCTCTTTGGGCATCTTAAAGCCAAATTCCCGGTCCATGATCCAGGCGACTCCACCCTTACCCGACTGACTATTGATCCGGATGATGGATTCATAACTCCGCCCGACATCCCTGGGATCAATGGGAAGATAAGGAACAGCCCAGATTCCGTCAGCCGAGGCATCACAGGCATTCATTCCCTTGTTGATGGCATCCTGATGGGAGCCGGAAAAGGCGGTATAGACCAGCTCACCGGCATAGGGATGACGAACATGGACCGGGATCCGAGTCACCCGTTCAGAAACGCTGATCACCTGGTTGATATCATGGAGATTCAGCCCCGGATCGATGCCCTGGGTGAACATATTCAGCGCCAGAGTGATAAGATCAACATTGCCGGTACGCTCCCCGTTGCCAAACAGGGTTCCCTCCACCCGATCACCGCCGGCCATCAGCGCCAGCTCGGTGGCTGCAACCGCGCATCCACGGTCATTATGAGCATGAAGACTGATAATGGCGCACTCCCGGTTCTTCATATTCTCACAGAACCATTCTATCTGGTCTGCATAGACATTGGGCGTCGCCATTTCAACGGTGGCGGGCAGGTTAATGATCACCGGATTCTCCGGGGTCGGCTTCCATACCCCCATAACCGCTTCGCAGATTTCGAGGGCAAAATCCAGTTCCGTTCCGGTGAAACTTTCAGGAGAATATTCATAACGAAAAGATGTCTCAGGATAGAGCGCCGCCTCCTGGCGGATGATCTGCGCCCCTTCGATGGCAAGGGCGACAATCTCCGCCCTGTTCTTCTGAAAAACAATACGCCGCTGAAGGGTGGAAGTGGAATTGTAGAGATGAACCACCGCCTGTTTCGCCCCTTTCAATGCCTCAAAGCTCCTCTTAATAAGATGCTCCCGGGCAGGGGTCAGAATCTGAATGGTCACATCGTCAGGGATCAGAGCACGCTCAATAAGAATCCTGGAAAAATCGAACTCCACCTGCGATGCCGAGGGAAAACCGATTTCAATCTCCTTGAAGCCAATATCCACCAGCAGTTGAAAAAGCTCCAGTTTTTCCTCAAGATTCATAGGCTGAACCAAAGCCTGATTGCCGTCACGCAGATCAACACTGCACCAATCAGGGGCCTGGGTAATGGTCTTTCCCGGCCATGTACGGGTTGGCAGATCAAACCGAGGATAGGGACGATACTTTTTCACTGCATCAGGATTCATGACCTTCAAGCTCCTTTGTAAAGATGGTTTTTCGACCTGTAAAACCCACGGACAAGCCGTTATAAAAAAATAAAATTGTTATTTGACCAACTGTGAAACGGAATAAGGATTTGTTAAAAAAGCAAAATACTCATTTCGGAACGGCACCAAAACAAAAAAGGCCGGGGTATTGAACCGCGGCCTTTGGATTTTACTTTTATTTGCACGCAATCAAAATTTCGTCATCCTCGCCACAGTCCTAATTGAATGGTACCTGGTAGCAACAGTAAGAGAGAAAAATAAGTTGGCATAAGCTCTAAGTCCGCAAAGAAAAATTTATTAAAAGTTTAAAGGTAAAGTAAACTCGATTATAAATCCTTGTCAAGGAGCTTTTTCGTATCCTTTCCCGCCTAAGGACCTGTCCACAAATAAAATGGACAAGATTGCGCTCAGATTTGGGCTGGATTTGGTTGCGGAGATTGAACAAAACCGCAGTCATAACAGGCCTACGACGAGGATTTTGTGATTGAGCCGCAGCCGAAGATGGCCCAAAGAGGAGATGCAAGATGTTCATGTTGTTTGGGGTCAGGCCCTAAGCACCTTACCAGTCAATCAGCCACCATGCTTCATGCTATTGAAGAGGTAAAAAAACATTCCGAGAATCTTTCCCAGAAACAACCTTCATTCTTGACATAAGTCTTCTAATAGATATATATTCTTTTCTTCAGAATATTTTTTAGCATACAGACTCCTTACGAACTTCAGCTATTCGCTTCACTTCAGGGAATCATAGATAATGCTTACTTTAATTAGTTGGAACCAGAGCTGGTACCAGCTAAACGAAGTTTATTTAAATCAGGCCAGACAAATTCAGAGACTTTTTTTAGAATTGTCAACTTTTCTGAAAAACCTCAATAAATGAAAGGAAGAGGCTTCATGGAAAAAATTAGCGGCTCACAGGCCATCATACGATGCCTTCAGGAAGAAGGAATAAAAACTATTTTTGGTTTCCCCGGTGGCGCGGTCATTGATCTCTTTGACGCCCTGATGGATTCCGACATTACCAACGTTCTTGTCCGGCATGAACAAGGTGCCGTCCATGCAGCTGACGGCCTGGCCAGGGTTACCGGGGAAGTCGGTGTCGCCCTGCTCACCTCCGGCCCTGGCGCTACCAATGGTGTCACCGCCATTGCTACGGCCTATATGGATTCCATCCCCCTTGTCATCCTCACCGGTCAGGTGCCCACACCCCTGATCGGCAATGATGCCTTTCAGGAAGTCGATATTGTCGGCATCACCCGTCCCTGCACCAAACATAACTATCTGGTGAAAGACTCCAAAGATCTGGTGGCTACCTTGCGCGAGGCCTTCCACATCGCCCGCACAGGTCGTCCAGGCCCGGTACTTGTAGATCTGCCTAAAGATGTAGTGGCCAAGATGGTTGACTTCCCCGAGAAAAAGCCAATCAGGATGCAGAACTATCAGCCTACCTATGAACCGCACCCAGGGCAGATAGAGAAGGCATGTAAACATATTCTGAAGGCAAAAAGCCCTGTTCTCTATGTCGGCGGCGGTGTCATTCTTTCCAACGCCAACGAAGAGCTGACCGAATTGGCGAGAAAACTCAACATCCCTGTCACCATGACCTTGATGGGTCTTGGCGGGTTTCCCGGAAGCGACCCGCTTTCCATGGGCATGCTCGGCATGCATGGCAGTTATACCGCCAACATGGCCGTTGCTAACAGTGATCTCCTGATTGCAGTCGGCGCCCGTTTTGATGACCGGGTAACCGGCCGGCTGGACGCCTTTGCCCCCCATGCAACCATTATCCACATTGACATTGACCCCACTTCGATCAGTAAAAATGTCAAGGTTGATATCCCCATAGTTGCCGACTGCAAACATGCCCTCACCGCCATGAACGCCTGGTTCAACAACTCCAGTGATTTCAACCGGGAGAAGGTGTCAGCCAGCCATGAGCCTTGGCTGGCAACCATTGGAGAGTGGACCAAAAAACATCCGATGGGCTACCTTGATGAAGGGGATATCATTAAGCCCCAGTATGTCATTGAAAAATTGGACGAACTCACCCACGGTGATGCCATCATCACCACCGAGGTCGGCCAGAATCAAATGTGGGCCGCCCAGTTTTACAAGTTCAACAAACCACGACAATGGGCCACTTCAGGCGGACTTGGCACCATGGGCTACGGCCTTCCTGCTGCCATCGGCGCCAAAATGGCATTCCCTGAAAAGACCGTTATCGATGTGGCCGGCGATGGCTCCATCCAGATGAACATTCAGGAGCTGGCGACGGCTAAACAGTATAAGTGCCCGGTCAAGATTGCTATTCTCAACAATAACTACCTGGGAATGGTACGTCAGTGGCAGGAACTTTTCTATAATAAACGCTACGCCGGAACCGTCATGGAGGTTACCCCTGACTTTGTGATGCTGGCTCAGGCCTACGGTGCAGTCGGTTTGCGAGCCACCAAGAAGAGTGAGGTGGAAGCAGTGATTAAAGAGGCTCTGGCCACTGACAATACCGTCATCATGGATTTTGCAATAGCCAGAGAGGAATGCGTATTCCCGATGGTACCGGCAGGAAAGGCCACAACAGAGATGCTTCTGGTCTAGCGTCCAGTCTGGTGCCTCATGGAAGCTGCCTTGAAAGAGTCAGGGAAGGATCAGTTTTTTTATCCGCTCCCTCCTAACTATATTTTGCACAGGACAAACAGATGAAACATACAATTTCCGTACTTCTTCAAAATAAGCCGGGAGTTCTTTCACGGGTGACCGGTCTCTTCAGCGGCCGCGGATTTAATATCGAAAGCCTCAGCGTTGCCGAGACCCTTGAGCCCAGTATCTCCTGCCTGACCTTGGTCACCCGTGGTGACGAAGCCATTATTGAGCAGATCACCAAACAACTGCACAAGCTCATTGATGTCATCAAGGTTACCGACATCAGTGACAGCGAATATGTTGAGCGGGAGATGGTTCTGATCCGAGTTAAGGCTGAGGCCCAAACCAGGGCTGAAGTTCTGCGGGTCATTGATATCTTTCGCGGCAAGGTGGTGGATGTAAGTCCAAAATCCTATGCAGTTGAGGTGACAGGTTCCACCTCTAAGGTTCAGGCTATTATTGATATTCTGAAACCAATCGGCATCCAGGAAATAGTGCGCACCGGCACCATTGCCATGGCCAGAGCCAGTAAAAAATGAAATCTCCGCAGATCCCCATAGCCAAGGAAGGATATCCTTTCATTGCCTTCAGCGCCTTTGTCACCTTGATCATTGCTGTCTTAGGCTATGACATTATAGCTCTCGCGGCCTTGGCGATTACCACGTTTGTACTTTGTTTCTTCCGGGATCCCGAGCGTATCGGCCCAATCAGCGAAGATGCGTTGATCTCACCTGCCGACGGAAAGGTTATTCTGATTGAAAAGATCATAGATGACCAATATCTTCTCGGACAGGTATACAAGGTTTCGATCTTCATGAACGTTTTTAACGTTCATGTCAATCGCGCTCCCGTAAGCGGTACCGTAGAAAAGATCATCTATAGTCCCGGAGAATTCTACTCGGCGGACTCCAACCGTGGCGCCATGCACAATGAACATTGCACAACCATTGTGCAATGCGCAAGAGGGCATCGGCTTGCCTTTGTCCAGGTAGCAGGGCTTATTGCCAGAAGAATTGTCTGCTGGCTGGAAGCGGGTGATCAGGTTCGTCGCGGCCAGCGCTTCGGCCTGATCCGTTTTGGCTCCCGTGTCGATCTCTATATCCCCCCCCAAACCCAGCTCGAGATTACAGTCGGTCAAAAAGTAAGAGCCGGCGAGTCAGTCATTGGCTATCTTCCCTGAAAAAAAAACGGAACAAGGTACGTTGCGCATCCATCGCCGAGAGATCTATTCCGCTATATTTCAGCAGCCATCCTCATAGGAGGACATCAATCATGTCAGAAACTTCACCAGAAATGAGTTCAAAGTTTTATCCGCTCCCGTGCATGTTTACCCTTGCCAGTCTCTTTTGTGGATTTTACTCTATGATCGCCTCGGTCAATAAAGATTTTAAGACCGCAGCCATCGCAATCCTGGTGGCAGCAATTTTTGATGGCCTGGATGGTCGGGTCGCACGGATGACCAGGACAACCAGTCAATTTGGAGTGGAACTCGATTCCCTCTGCGATATGGTCTCTTTCGGTGTCGCTCCCGGACTGCTGGCCTATCTCTGGGCATTGAATCCCTATGGCCGCTATGGGTGGCTGGCCGCATTTCTCTATGTGGCCATGACCTCTTTACGTCTGGCCCGTTTCAACTCCCAGGACACAAAGTCCGATAGTAAGGATTTTGTTGGCCTCCCTTGTCCTGCCGCAGCTGCCATGATCGTCACCAGTGTACTTTTTTGTCATTATATTGGCATCACCGGGGAGGTAAAACATATTTCCCTCCTGCTGCTGGTCTACCTGCTCTCCTATCTGATGGTTTCCACTCATCGATACCTGAGCTTCAAGAAACCAAACCCCGGGAGATTCAAGACATTTCAAATCCTGGTCGGGATGCTTCTTCTCTTTATCCTGATTGCCGCTGAACCCGAGGTCATGCTTTTTCTGATCTGCCTGCTCTATATCGCCTCGGGGCCAGGAATGGCCGTGTACCACAGGATTCAGGGACTAAAAAAAGAACAGGTCTCTTCTCACCATCACACGCCTTAAACACATAACAGTACCTTGAAAAAAAGGAAGGCAAAATATCAGCATCTTCATAAGGAAAATTGAACATGAGCAGTGAACAAAAAAAATATAATGTTGCCATCGCCGGTGCCACCGGAGCCGTTGGTGGTGCAATGCTTGACGTATTGCAGCGGAGGAATTTTCCAGTAGGCGAGTTACGACTCCTTGCCTCCGAACGCTCCGTGGGTAAAAAGATCAAGTTTGGTGACAAGGAACTATCCGTACAACTCCTCTCCAAAGATTCCTTTGCAGGCATCGACATTGCACTATTTTCAGCCGGCGCAACGCGTTCCCTTGATTTCGCGCCAGCGGCTGCTGCTGCCGGCGCAGTTGTCATTGATAACTCCAGCGCCTTCCGCATGGATCCTGAGATCCCCCTGGTGGTTCCCGAGGTGAATCCTCATGCCATAGCGCAATACAGCAAGCGGGGCATCATTGCCAACCCCAACTGTTCCACTATCCAGATGCTGGTTGCCCTGAAACCTATCTATGACAAGGTCGGCATCAAGCGCCTGGTGATCTCAACCTACCAGGCAGTCTCCGGTACCGGCGCCAAGGCCATTGACGAACTCAAGGCTCAGGTCCATGCCTATGCCGCAGGCAAACCCATGGAACACAATGTCTATCCTCATCAGATCGCCTTCAACTGCCTTCCTCAAATTGACAGCTTTCTTGATAACGGCTACACCAAGGAAGAGATGAAGATGGTCAACGAGACCAGAAAGATCTTTGAGGACGACACTATCGGCGTCACCGCCACTGCAGTGCGGGTACCCGTCATTTACGGTCACTCCGAGGCGGTAAATATCGAGACAAGGCAAAAGATCAGCGCCGCAGAGGTCAAGGAGCTTTTAGCCAATGCCCCCGGCGTCCAGCTTGTAGATGAGCCGACCCTGGCCCGCTACCCTCTGGCCATCGATTGTGAAGGGAAATTCGAGACTCTGGTGGGAAGAATACGCGAAGATGAATCTATCGACAATGGCATCAATATGTGGGTTGTCTCTGACAATATCCTCAAGGGAGCAGCTCTCAATGCCGTCCAGATCGCTGAATATTTTGTTGCCAACTACAAATAACTTTGCGAATTGAAAAGATATTATACATAAGGTATATAAATAAGCCGCATAGTATTACATCAAAGATGTAACTTAAACGAGACGGACTAATATAATGGCTATTATTTCAATGTTCTATGGCATAATTGTCTCTTTATATTTCTTCGACAACTAACAACATCATTTACCTCAAATTCACGTCCGCTATCAAGGACATGAAGCTGTTTTTACCATTCCTGACGGGAATTTAGTTGATGGGGAGATCCCTCAGAATAAAGTTCGGTTGGTCCAGGCGTGGATAGAAATACATAAAGAAGACTTACTGGCAGACTGGGAGCTTGCCTCATCAGGGCAGGAAGTCTTCAAAATTGAACCTCTCAGGTAAATGAGGCTATAATGAATCCGAGAATTAAAGCAGTTCATCCAGGCGACAATTACACCTTGAACATTCTCTTTGAAAACAACGAAGAAAGAGTATTTGACGTTAAGCCCTATCTAGACAAAGGTATATTCACTCAATTGAAAGACCACGGCATCTTTAAATCTGTCAAACCTTTTCATGGCAGCATCCAATGGATCAATGGCTTAGATTTTTGTCCAGATACTTTGTACTTGGAAAGTAAACCCACTCACAATGCCTGATCGTTAGAGGAAATTTAGTGAGAATTATAAGCGGGTATGCCAAGGGCAGAAAACTTTTTTCACCACCAGCCCGTGAAAATTCTATCCGGCCGACCTCAGACCGGGCACGTGAAGCGCTTTTCAATATCATAGCCGATCAGATTCAGGGGGCCTCGGTCCTTGATCTCTTTGCCGGCACCGGGGCTTTAGGCATTGAGGCACTGAGCCGCGGGGCCGACACTGTCTGTTTTGTTGATTACCACCCCCAGGCCCTTGAACTTATCAACAGGAATATTCAGATCTGCCGGGATGCCCTTAACAAGCAACAGCAGCCCTGCAATAAGGACTCAGAGGGCATCAATCCAGAGGGGCCAGGACCTGTCTCAGTGATCAAACATGACCTGCGCAAAGGCTTGCCTTATTTTTCCAAAAATCTGCAGGTGAGTCCGGGTTTTGATCTGATTTTCCTTGACCCCCCCTATTCTCAAGGCCTCTCCCTTCTGTTACTGCGCGCCATTGATACCAGCTCTCTGCTTGGTGCACACACCTTGCTCATCGTCGAAGATCGTGCGAAAGAATCTCTGCCGGAACATCTGACGCGACTAACCCTGGTGGATCAACGTAAATATGGAGAGGCCGGTTTCTGGTTTTATCAACCGATGCTGGAAGGGACAACCTGATGACCTTGCAATCACCCACCCTTGCGATTTATCCCGGCACTTTTGACCCTATCACCATGGGCCACATGGACATCATCAACCGGGCCCTGAATCTCTTTGACCGCATTATTATCGCCATTGCCATCAATCCCGGGAAAACTCCATTGTTCACCCTGGATCAGCGGATAGAGATGATCCAAAAATGTTTTCCTGAAGAGCACCCGCGTATCGAGATCGCCACGGTCTCCGGTCTTCTCGTCAACTACGCTGTAGAGCGTGGCGCCAAGGCCATTATTCGCGGGCTGAGAGCGGTTTCAGACTTTGATTACGAACTGCAATTGGCACTGATGAATCGTAAACTGGAACGTGAAGTGGATACCATTTTCCTGATGCCTGGTTTCCGCTGGATCTTTATCAGCTCTTCCATTATCAAAGATGCGGCCCGACACGGCGGCGACGTGAGCGAACTGGTGCCGGCGCACGTAAATCAGCTCTTGATAGACGTATTTTCTTCTTCGGCCTGAAGCCGAAGCATTTCTGTCATGCCACCCGCAAAAAAAACTCATTCACGTCCCCACACCCCGCGCCGATTTTTCCTGTGGCTGGGCCTGCTTGCCCTCTGTTACCCAATCCTGCGTTTTCTGGGATATACGGTTCCAAAGCAGCCGCGACTGATTGAAGTCAAGGCCACCCTTACCCCTGGCGCTTTTTTTCTGGGACCTGACTTCATTCTCTTTGAGAGCGAGCAGGGCCCCTGGGCCGTATCACGAAAATGCACCCATCTCGGCTGCAAGATCAATTATCGGGAAAAAGAAGGATTTATCGAATGCCCCTGTCACCAATCCCGTTTCACCCCGCAGGGCGATGTCATCCACGGTCCGGCCAAAAAAGCACTGCCCCATTTCAAGGTTGAAAAGATCGACAATGCAGGCGGCTACATCGTCACCATCTGACGACCACTCCTCATGAATGACATAGTAAAAAAGAGCGACTTCTTGCGTACCGTAAAATGGGGAGAATGGGGGCTGATTACCCTCTTTATCTCCGTACTTTCCGGTATCCTGGTGGCATTCCAGTATGATCCGGCAACGCCGCTCTATTCTGCCGGCTCTCTCGATCTGCTTATTCCCTTTGGCGACTATTTCCGTTCCTTACATTTCTATTCCAGCCAGTTGTTCTTTCTCCTCACCCTTGTCCACCTCTGGGCCATCTTTGAACGCACTGAAACGTATAACCGCAGCCAATGGATCAGGCTGACGGCCACCCTGCCTGTGGCCCTGCTCATCCTGTTCACCGGCTATATTCTGCGGGCAGACAGTACCGGCGCATCTGCCGGTCTAATCGCCGAAAGTATCATTACCGCCATTCCCGGAATAGGTAAGGCATGCAACGATCTCCTTTTTTCCATCACCGATAACGGCATGAAACGGGTCTATGTCAACCATGTCATCGGACTCGGGGTTGTTTGGGGCATTCTTGCCTGGGAACATCTGCGAAAATACCGGACCTCTTTCCGGGGTCATCCTCTGCTGACCGCCGTCATCCTTCTTTGCTGCCTGCTGACCGCCGCCCCCTTTGAACCAGAAAAACTCGGGATTTTTCACATCAATGGACCCTGGTTCTTTCTCGGTCTCCAGGAATTACTCAGATTTCTACCACCCCTACTCGCCGGCGTTATCTTTCCCAGCGCCCTGCTTATAGCCCTCTTCGCCCTGCAACGACGCAACAGATATTATCCGCGCCTCCTCATTTTTATCCTTGGCTGGCTTGCTATCTACGCCCTTCTCACTGCTATTGCCTTGTGTCGCTGAGAGCGGGTTAAATGTACTGGTTGTTTTCTTGATATCCCTCAACACAGAAAAACAACGTTCAATCCAGATCCGCTTTGCTCACCATGGCGCACAGTTCCTCGGCCATGGCCTCAATCACCTTCTCATCCTGCCCTTCAATCATCACCCGGATCAAGGATTCAGTACCTGATGGACGCACAAGAATGCGGCCGGTGGCGCCTAGCTTTTGCTCCATTTTCCGGACTGTGGACGTAAAGCCTGGGATATGATCCACATCTATCGGAGAAGAAGTGCGTACATTCTTCAATACCTGCGGGAAGCTTTCCATGATGGTGGCCAATTCAGACAGGGGTTTGCGCTGTTTTTTCATAATGGCGAGCAGTTGCAGTGCCGCAAGGTTGCCGTCCCCGGTGGTGATCTGATCAAGGAAGACCAGATGCCCGGACTGCTCTCCGCCAAATGAATAGCCATTCTTCCGCATTTCCTCAACCACGTACCGGTCACCGACTTTGGTGCGCACCATCCTTCCGCCCATCTGTTGCATGGCCACTTCCAGCCCCATGTTTGACATGACCGTCGCTACCAGGGTCTTCTTCTTCAGCTTGCGCTGTCTCATCAGTTCGGAAGCACAGATGGCCATGACATGATCGCCGTCAATGATCCGCCCATTTTCATCGGCAACAATGAGCCGATCGCCATCGCCGTCAAGGGCTATACCGATATCGGCACCGGTCTGCCGCACCACCTCCGCCATGTGTTGCGGGTGCAATGCCCCGCAATCCCTGTTGATATTCTTTCCATCCGGGTTCACCCCGAAGGTGGTGACTTTTGCCCCCAGCTCCTCAAAGACATGAGGGGCCACACCGTACGTTGCACCGTGGGCACAATCAAGAACGATATGGAAGTCATCGAGGGTAAATTTCTGGGGGAAGGTGTTTTTCAAAAAAACAATATATCGCCCTCTGGCATCATCGATACGACGCGCCCGCCCCACTTCATCGGCCACCGGTCTGAGAGCCGCCATCTTCTGGGAGAAGATCAGTTCTTCAATATCGGCCTCATACTCATCCGACAGCTTGAATCCATTGCTGGAAAAGATCTTGATTCCGTTGTCCTGGAAAGGATTATGGGAGGCCGAGATAACCACTCCGGCATCGGCCCGCATGGAAGTGGTGATAAAGGCGATACCCGGTGTGGGCAAGGGGCCGACTAGAAGCACATCCACACCCATAGAACAGATTCCGGCGGCCAGGGCATTCTCAAGCATATACCCTGAGAGTCGGGTGTCCTTGCCAATAACGATCCTATGTCCATGGGCTCGGTCTTTGACCTGAAAGGCAATGGCCCTGCCAACCTGCATGGCTATCTCCGTGGTCATGGGATAGATGTTTGCCACCCCCCGAATTCCATCCGTTCCAAATAATTTTTTCATGCTCAGCTTCTCTTTCTTTTTTAATAAGCACAGGATATCACTCAAATTCTACAGAGTAACAACAAGGCAAGTCAACGAGCCCGGTCTCCACATTTATCCACCTTGCGGGATCAGGATGGCAAACTCTCATAAAAACCGATCTATTTTTTTGGGGGGGGAGCCTCGTCTACCTTTGGCAAAGGCGCTGCCGGTTCCGGTTTTTCTGCAATAAGAGTCACAACCGGAGGCTCAATCCTGACTATCTGTATCGGAGGAAGAGTGCTTTCCAGCGGAACAACCTTTACCGTCATCTGTCCTTCGTCACTCCCCTCAACGAGAGTCAATCTGAACAGAGACTGAAGGTCCTTATTCTCCCGGGCCAGACTCCTGGGCAAGGTGGCGGTCACTGTAACCGCGGTGGGGGTAATTCGCCGTGACCCTCCCTGGAAATCCATCTCAATAGGTACCCCGGTGATTCTTTTCTCCACCGTCTCTTCAACAATAACCAGATCTGCGGTCACCGAAGTTTCACCGATCAAATCAAGAAGAACCGGACTGAGATCCAGAGGTACCTGCAGCTGAATGGGTTTATCCATGCCGCTGATATCAATCACCTGCGTCGGCAGAAAGCTCAGTTGCGCCAATACTGCCTGTGGTCCGGTAATCGATATTGTCTCTGGCTTCATCACAATATCCTGCAGAATATGATGCGGCGCCAGGGTGCCTTTCGTTTCAGGCTTTACCGCCAGCTGTTTCTGAATAAGCTTATCGAGCGAGAAAATAATTGAATCAGGCTGCGTCCGCAGGACTTTCATCCCGCGCGGCACAGGAATTGACTGATTCTCATTTTTTATCACCATGGTTCCGGCAACGGCATGGCCGAGATCCACCTGCCTGGTTATGTCTCCCTTCTCTATCTTCAAAACCAGACTGCGTGGTCCGCTGACCGTGACCTCAATCTCCCGCTTGAACTGATTGGAAATAACCAGATCTCTGGGCAGATTAATAACTTCAATGGGAACCATCACATTCTTATCGACGGTGTCGTCCCCACCGACAAAATACCAGAGGAGCACAGCCAGGGCCAGGGAGATGAAACGCAGAGTCCAGTCCTTCGGCCACATCTCCTGCCACCGTCTGAAGTCGTCGACATTTAATGGCGTTGTAAACAGTTTCATGATCTACCCACCCAATTCTTCCAGGCCTGCGCCTGCGTTTCTTTCGCCACAAAAATAGCATGGAGTCCTTTGGTCAGGGTCATTTCGTCACCCATGAGTGTCAGCGCTCCATGTTGCACCAGTGAAACCTCCTGGGTCTCCTCAGATACCACGATTACCACAGCGTCAGTTTCTTCCGACAGACCGATTGCCGCCCGATGTCTGGTACCAAAGCGTTTATTGATATAAGGATTTTTAGTCAAAGGCAGAATACATCCTGCCGTCTGAATTCGTCCTTTATGAATAATTACGCCACCGTCATGCAAAGGAGAGACAGGCATAAAGATGGAGATCAACAACTCCTTGCTCAAACTGGCATCAAGATCAGAGCCGGATTCCACAAAGTCACGCAAGCCAATCTCACGCTCCAGAACAATAAGGGCACCTATGCGCCGTTTGGACAGATAGAAAACCGCCCGGACGATTTCATCCAGTTCCTTCTCGGCCATATCCATATTTTTCTGAAAAGGAGACTTGCCCACCTGGGTCAGGGCCATGCGGATATCATGCTGAAAGACGATGACCACAATCAACAGCAAAGAACTGAGGAAGGTCTTCAATAACCATTGCAGGGCAGCCATATCAAGGGCTATGGACATGAAATAGACAGCACTGAGCACCACCAGTCCCAAGATCATCTGCACAGAACGCGTGCCCTTGATAATCAGGATCAGCTGATGAATGATAAACGACACTACCAGGATGTCCAGGATATCCTGCCAGCGGAGAAATTTGAGAATCTCAAGCATAATAAAGGGGGAAACAGGAAATAAGGGACAGAAAAGAGGACACCAGAAAGAGCCGTCACCCATAAATCAGATGGTTGACAATCCTTGCACCTCCAGTATTTTAGGCCGTTATAAAAACGACACATTTATTTTTTCAATGTACTGCATTTTCTCTGCTTCTTTCAATACATACTTAACAAGAAAGTAAAAAGTTGAAAGTTGAAAGTTAAAGATGTTAGGTTGCGCTACATTGATGCGTTGTGAAAAGCTTTTTTCATCCTCTCCTTAGAATACTGATTCATCATGTCCAATCGCTTTGGCGCTATCTCCATCAACCCTGAGCCTGACACCCCGGCTCACAAGCCTAAAAGACAAAAACCAAGGCTGCGGTCAAAACCAAAAAAAACAGACCCGGACCAGAGAAAACCAAGACGCTGGCTAGCCCTGCTCGCCATCCCCATTTTTCTATTTACCGCCTACGGCGCAGGTGGTTTTTTCTTTGGCCCCTCTTTACTCACGGGCTATCTTACAGACTCTCTCCTGCAATCAACCAACCTTGGCCTGACTACCGGCACAGCACGCTTTAATCCCTTTACCCTGCAGTTGCAACTGAACGATCTTAGAACAACGGATACATCCCAAAACGCGACAGATGAAACAACACTTCTGAAAATTACTCATCTCCTTGTCGATCTGGATCTGATGGCTCTGCTGCGCAACGGACTGGCCTGTAACCGCCTTGAAATTCAGGGCTTGACCCTGTCCATCATCCGCCATCCGGACAAATCATACAACCTGCCGCATATTGTCTCTGAGACTCATCCGGAGGCTGAAAAAGAGCACCTCTCTCTGTCCCGTCTGCCACTGCTCTTTTCACTGAACAATATCAGCATCAGCGACAGCACTATTCTCTTTGATGACCGTCTCACCGGCAGAAAACACAACGTGGAACAGATCAAACTCGATCTTCCCACCCTCTCCAACTATGCCTTTACCGCCAAGGAATATATCCGGCCTCACTTTTCGGCAGTCATCAACGGCAGTCCTCTGGAACTTTCCGGAGAAGCCGCACTCCCCGGCGAAAATGGCCCGAATGGTCTGAAGACCAATCTGGCCTGTAACGTCCAGAATCTCGATCTGCCTCTCTATTTTGCTTACCTGCCGAAATCTCTTCCCCTGATCCTCAGCCAGGGAAAAGGCAATGGCAAGATCCAGATCGCCTTTACCCCCGAAGGCAAGAAAGGAGGCCATCTCAGCCTTTCTTTTCAACTCACAACAACGGACATCGTGCTGGGAAACACGGAACAGACCCTGTCGTTGACCGCACCGACCATGAAAATTGCAGGGAACCTGCAGCCACTTGATGGCAGTCTGCACATCCTGACTCTGCACCTCCTGCAGCCCCAATTCTCAGCAAATCCCGCCCACTTCGAACAAGACATGTCGCAGCTTTTTTCAACCCCTGACCAGAATCATGAAGAGACTGGACAAGAAAATCACCTGGATATTGATTCACTTATCGTGGAAGATGGCAGTCTGCAACTCGACAACAAAAAGGAAAAAGACTCCGCCACGCCACCTTGGAAAGCCATTGAACTCAATGTGAAAAATTTCCAGCTTGTCCCGGACCAGACCAGAGACAAGGGCACGTTTACACTCAGCTCCACACAGGAAAAGACCAACGCTTCCATGACCTGGCAAGGATCTTTTAACAGCAGGGGGATACCGGGAGGTCCTCTCCAACTGAGCAATATCAAGGCTGCCACTCTCTTCTCCCACATTGATCCGCTGCAGGCTGCAGAGGCATCCGGGTCAGCCAGTCTTCGCGGCCAGTTCAGTTTTGACCCGACAGCAGGGAATTCCGGTATGGCTACATTGATCGACGCCAGCAGCGAAATCCTTGAGTTGAAACTCCTGGAGCGCAAAAAAATCTGGCTCTCAGCCCAAAAAACCCAGATCACAGGCACAAAGTTTAAAGGAGAAGACCTGGAGCTTGGCAGCATCTCGATTCACAATGGCGCCCTCAGCCTTTACCAGGAGAGGCTTCCTCAATTTCTCCAGGATATCGGCGAGAAAAATAAAAAAATGCTGATTCAGGACCTCGATTTTTCAGGAAACGCCACCCTGCATCCACAAAATGAGAAAACTCCTGCCCTGCAACTGACTGAGCTGGCAATAAAAGCGAGTAACCTGACGACAAAGATCAACGGCCAGAACAACTTTGATCTTGCAGCCAGGGTCAACCAGACTGGAATACTCAAGGGCCAGGGCCTGATTACTCTTTTTCCGCTGCGAACCTCACTACCCCTCGTCTTCGCCGCCATCCATGCAGAGCAGGTCGCACCCTGGCTTCCTGACGCCCCACTGTTTCAACAAAGCAAGGCAACCATCAATGGACAAGGGACATACCGCTATCCTGAATCCAGTTTTAACGGCAGCCTACACCTTGGCTCCGCCCTGATCCGAGACAGCGAGAGGAGTCCCGGGCTGGCTGTGGACAAGGCCGAACTGAACGATGTCACTATCAAGGCCAAGCCGCTGCGCATCGGTATGAACGAATTGATTCTCGATGGTCCCAAGCTTACCTGGCAGCAAGATCCAGACAGCGCCGCGCCCTATACTCAGTTAGGCTCCTTTCTCCGGAATCTGGTTTCCCAACCACCAGAGAAGAACGGGGAGAAACAAGCCGGCATCGATTCCGCCCTGCCCGCTATTCAGAAAATCAGCCTCAAAAACGGAACTATCAAGCATGTGGACCAGCGCCTCACCCCGCCCTGGTCATCGGAGATCAGTGAGCTCAAAGGCCAGATCAACAATCTGCAAGAAAAGGCTGACTCCGGCACAGGCTTTCATCTTTCAGGCCTGATCAATTCAATTCCATTTACCCTGTCAGGCTCTGCTGATTTTCTCAACAGCCAAGATCGCTCCACAACCAAGATTGAGATCAAAGGGTTTCCCCTCCTGCCACTCTCGGCGCAGATCACCCCGCTTCTTGATATCAACCCCAAATCAGGCAGCTTTGACCTGTCTCTCAGTCGCAAACGACAAGACGGAGAAGAACAGGGAGAGGCCACCCTTCTCTTCTCCACGCTCCGCCCTCTTTCAGCAGAGTCCGATACAGCCCTCCCCTTAGCCCTGCTTACCGACAGCCAGGATCAGATAAAACTGACTATCCCCCTGGCCGGGAACAACGCCCAGCCTCTGTTCAACCAGACCATTGCCACGGTCAAGACCCTGATGGTCAAGGCCGAGGTGGCGCCATTGCTGCTGACGGGTGATGAGTTTGCAGATCTTCAGGAAAAGCAGCATCTTTTATTCACCCCGGGTCTGAGCGAACTTGCAACCAGTGACAAGGAGACCTTGCAGCATTTTGCCGTCCTGCTGACTGCGCGTCCCCATCTTGGTCTGACTCTCACGGGCATGGCAGATTCCATTCATGACCGAGAGGCGATTCTGAGAAAGCTGCAAGATAAAGAAGGAAAACGTGTGGCGCTGATAAACGAGCAACGGCTGCAGGAATGGCGGACAAGAGAGTCACAAAAGCAGAAAGCAGCTCCCCCGGTCCCTGTTCAGCAGGGGAAAATTATCGAACAGGACATCCCCAGACAGGAGCCACCACCAACCCCTTTTAGTCCTGAAGTGATAACTGTTTCAGATTCCACCCTCCAGGACCTTGCCCAAGAGCGAGCGCTGCAGGTCTATGACTTCTGCACCACCGATCTTGGCATCGCCTCGAAACGGATAACCCTTCAGGAAAAGACTGCCGGGCAAGGCCCAGAGACGCCGGGCCATCAGGTACAGATTGGCTTCAAGTATGTTGAACCGCCGGAATAATGAGCCACCTACCTTTTCAGATATCCTACACAACCCTTTTTGAAGGACTGGGACTTCTTTCAGCAGCGACGTTTCTGATCAGTCTGCTGCTCATCCCCTTTCTTATCTCCAAGGCCTCCAGCGATTATTTTCTCATCCATGCCACGATTGTGGAACAGAGACATAAACGCCATCCCGCCATCGCCCTTTTGCTCAAGATCATCAGAAACAGCCTTGGCTCCTTCCTCTGCCTTGCCGGCTTCATGATGCTTTTTCTTCCCGGACAAGGCGTACTCACCATCCTGATCGGGGTTTCTCTCCTCGACGTCCCGGGAAGACAAAAGATACTGGACGCACTGATCCACCGACCGGCCCTGCAACATGCGCTGAACTGGATTCGCCGGAAAACAGGTCACCCGCCCTTTAATTTCCCCCCAAAATAAAAAAGGCAGGAGAAACTTTCCTCCCGCCTTCGTATGCCTATCTTGATGGAAAAACTAAGAAAATCAGGGCAAATCAAGCTCCTCCAACATCCGGACCACCATTTTCAAGTCATTGGCATCAGGATGCCCCTTGGCAGCCGGAGCATCACCAAGCCATGGAGGCTGTGGGGTTTTCTGAGCTGCCACTTCCATAAATTTGGCATCCACTTCTCCAGGACAGGAGAAAACAGCTCGCACGTGGGCCTTTGCTGCCAGTTCCCTGGCCTTCTTCATACCATTTTCCGCATGTGCCGATCCGACAGCTGCTCCATGACTGGCAAAAAGATAGACATCCTGTCCCTCCTTTAATCTGGCCAAAAAAGCCTGAGAGTCAGGATCGGGCTGACCAGCCTTGAGCCAGAAGCCCACGGCCACAAAACCGTATCCGGCTGGATCCGGGGCGTCAGCAATGGCCACAATCTCCTTGTCACCTTTCAGATATCCATATACCGCCTCTGCCAGTTTCCTGGTATTTCCGCTCTTTGATGAATAAACGACAAGACTTTTCATGATTTCTCCTTGGTATTACGGTTGCCCATCTCTGATTCTGACGGCTCCATTTTTTTTACAAAACCCTTCTTTTATAGTATGAACAAAGAACAGTTATCATAAAAGATCACGCTCTCTTTTTCAAGATCTTTATTGTGTATTTACCCAAAAAAAACTCTTCCATATCTCTGCCGTCACTATCGCCATGCCCGTTTCTCTCACCCCATTCCAACAGGCACTGATCTCCTGGTTTCACAAAGAACAACGCGCCCTTCCCTGGCGCAAAGAGTATATCCCCTACCAGATATGGATCTCTGAAATCATGCTGCAACAGACTCAGATGGAACGAGTTACCCTCTTCTTTAAGCGCTGGCAGCAGGAGTTCCCTGACGTCCATTCCTTGGCTCGGGCCTCGGAAGATAAAGTACTTAAGCAATGGGAAGGACTGGGTTATTACAGCCGGGCCAGAAACATCCTTAAATGCGCCCGGATCATTGTCCAGGATCATAATGGGGTCATTCCCAGCAGCCGAAAATCCCTGCTGGCACTGCCAGGGATTGGCCCCTATACAGCCGGGGCCATCGCCTCCATCGCCTACAATCTCCCAGTCCCCCTGGTTGACGCCAATATCGGGCGCCTCTTTGCCCGGCTCTTCAATATCGACATCCCTTTGTCGCAGGCTCAGAAATTGCTCTGGCTAAAGGCGGAAGAACTGGTTCCTCAAGACCAGGCCCGCTCTTTTAACCAGGGGTTAATGGAACTGGGAGCGCTGATCTGCACTCCCAAGAATCCTGTCTGCCCGGAATGCCCCTTGAGCTCCTTTTGTATCGCCTATCAGGATGATCTTATCAAGGCCCGTCCAATCCCGCGCGAGGGCAAAACAATAACCACTATCGAGATGGCAACCGGAGTCTTGACCCATCCACAGGACATGAGCCGATTATTCATCCAGCAACGACTGGCCGATGATGTCTGGGGCAGTCTCTGGGAATTCCCCGGCGGCAGGCTCAAAGAGGGAGAAAGCCCTGAGCAGGCCGTTACCCGTGAGTTCTGCGAAGAAACCGGATTCACCGTCCGGGTCCAGGAAAAAATAACCACCACCATTCACCATTACACGCGCTACAAGGTTATTCTCCACTGCTTTCTCTGCTCCCTGGACCTCCTTGAGTCAGATGAATCGCCGGATCCAATCCTCTATGCGGCCCAGGAATATCGTTGGGTATCCCTTCCTGAGCTGGCCGACTTTGCCTTCCCGGCAGGTCACAGGAAACTGATCGAGTTCATGGTAAAAGGTGAAGATTGAAAACAGCACAAGCAAGGGTAAAGTATTTTCAATAAAATTAGCAATGCTGTCCTCCTTTGGGAAACAGGCTTGTCACAATTAAACCGCAGGGTTATACAACATAAAAATCACTTAATTACTACATGATGACTCACTCTCAAGACGTTAAGCTAATGGTATTAACTCGACACTTTCAAAAGCAATGATATCCGCCCCACAATCTGTTTATCTCCCGAATACAATATATCACCTGCAACAACTCCATGTCATTCTCACCTGCAGCCACTTTTCAAACTCGACAATCTGATAAGCGATAACGCCGGCCCCGAGGATCCTTGACCATGCCTCCATGGAGATGGGGGCACTCTGGAACAGAGTGTTCATGAGCGGCAGATAGGTGTACAGGATCTGCAGGAGCAGCATGGCGGCTACACCGCCAAAGACCCACATATTGGAAAAAAATCCCAGCCGGAAAACCGATTTGGTCAACGAACGGCAGTTGAAGAGATAGAAGAGCTCAACGATGACAAAAACATTGACGGCCACGGTACGCGCCTCAGCAACTGTGGCGCCTGCTGCCAGCTCCCACTGAAAAAGGCCGAAGGAGGCGAGCAGAAGAAGCCCTCCCACCAAGAGGACCCGGCTGATGAGCCTGCCGGTGAGTATGGGAGTCTTCGGATCCCTGGGCGGGCGGAGCATGATACCCGGTTCTTTGGGCTCAAAGGCCAACATCAGCCCGAGAAAACCGGCCGTAGTCATGTTGATCCAGAGGATCTGCACGGGGAGAATGGGCAAGGTGACCCCTAAGAAGATGGCGGCCAGAATGACCAGCCCCTCTCCAAGGTTGGTGGGCAGGGTCCAGACGATAAATTTCGTCAGGTTATCAAAGACCCCGCGCCCCTCTTCGACAGCGGCCTCGATGGAGCTGAAGTTATCATCGGTAAGCACCATGTCGGCAGCCTCCTTGGAGACCTCGGTGCCGGTGATGCCCATGGCCACACCGATATCCGCCTGTTTCAGGGCCGGGGCATCATTGACCCCATCCCCGGTCATGGCCACGACATGCCCCCGGGCCTGCAAGGCCTCAACCAGGCGCAGTTTCTGCTCCGGACTCACCCGGGCAAACACCGCCGTCTTCTCAATCGCCGAGATCAATTCACTGTTCGACAGCCTCGCCAGATCGAGCCCGGTAAGTACAGGAACATCCCTGGCATCAAGCTGCACCGCTCCGCCCAGCCCGAGCTGTCCGGCAATGGCGGCGGCGGTGAGGGCGTGGTCGCCGGTGATCATCTTGATCCGGATACCGGCGGCCTGGCAGACTTTAATCGCACTTATCGCCTCGGCCCGGGGTGGATCAATCATACCCATCAGACCAAGGAAGGTGAGGCCGGATGCCAGGTTTTCGTGGAGAATCTCTCGAGTGTCAGCAGGCAGATCCTTTGTGGCAAAAGCCAGCACCCTCAAGCCCTGGGCCGCCATTTTTTCGACATCATTCAAAACAGCATCACCGTTCAGCTCGACCACATCGCCCTTTTTCCCGAGCATGGAATCACAGCGGGCAAGAATAGCCTCCACTGCCCCTTTCATGTAAACACGTTGCGGCTCACCTACTCCGCTCTCATGCAGGCTGGCCATATATTGATGTTCCGACTCAAAGGGAATCGAATTAAGGCGGGGCATCTCTTTTTCGATGATTGATATGTCTTGTCCGCCCTTCCGTGCTGCAGTCAGCAGTCCTCCTTCAGTAGGGTCACCCTCTACCTGCCAGCTGCCGCCTTTTTCGACCAGCATACTGTCATTACAAAGGACCGCAGCCCGCAGACATTCAAACAGTACGGGACGGGCTGTAACATCAACGACCGCACCGCCAGCATGAATCTTCCCGGCATAGGGGTTATAACCGCCGCCACTCACCTCATACCAGGAGCCACCGGCCATAATCTCTTTCACAGTCATCTGGTTTTCGGTCAAGGTACCGGTTTTATCCGAGCAGATAACCGAGGTGCTGCCGAGTGTCTCCACCGCCGGCAGCTTGCGAATGATGGCATTTTTCCGCGCCATCCTCGATACACCGATGGCAAGCGTGATGGTCACTGCCGCCGGCAGTCCTTCGGGGATGGCGCCGACCGCCAGCGCCACAGCCGCCATGAACATGTCAAAAAGTGGCTGGCCTCGGAGGAGTCCCACGCCAACAGTGATCACCGCCAGACCCAGAATCGCATAGAGCAGTATATGACTGAAATGATCGATCTTGCGGGTAAGAGGTGTGGCCAGATCCTGGGCCGATGAGATAAGTTGGGAGATACGGCCGACTTCACTGTGATCACCGGTGGCCGTAACAATGCCCGCACCCTGGCCGTAAGTGACCAGGGTTGAACCATAGGCCATGTTTTTTCGATCGGCCAGACCCGTGTCACGCCCCAGATGGTTCACAGATTTTTGCACCGGCACAGACTCACCAGTGAGCGCCGACTCATCGATCTGCAGATCACGTATCTGGAAAAAGCGCATGTCGGCCGGCACCTTGTCGCCGCTTTGCAGAAAAACGACATCACCGGGCACCAGATCCATCGAGGAAATGCGTGCTTTCTTTCCCTGGCGTAATACCGTCGCCTCGCTGGTCATGGTTTTCGCCAGGGCAGCCAGGGCATTGACCGCCTTGGCCTCCTGGATATACCCGATTATGGCATTCACCACCACCACCCCGAAGATTACCCCGGAATCGACCCATTCCTGAAGCACAGCGGTGACAAGGCCTGAGGCGATCAGGATATAGATCAACGGCTGATGAAACTGCAGCAAAAAACGCTGTAACGGACCTTTTCCCTTCTTAGTACTGATCATGTTGGGGCCATACTTCTCTGCACGGTGCTTGACTTCAAACAGGTCAAGCCCTTTTTCCGTATCACTTTGCAGCAGCTCCAACACTTCATCCACTGGCAGATGATGCCAATGTTTACTCAGTAAATCGTCCATACCTTACTCCTTGACTCTCACCGATTTTTTTCTTTCTTATTTCAGTTGTGCCGCCAGGCGTTCCGCTCTTTTCCCCGGTGCAGGATGGCTTGCCAAAAAAGAATGGCTATTGCCCAGGGCCGCAAGTTTCCTCAGGGCGGAAACGGCTGTTTTGGGCTCATGCCCAGTATCTATTAGAAAAGCAAGCCCATAATCATCAGCGTCTCTCTCTTCTTTTTGAGAAAACTGGGCGTTCAGCAGTTTTTCGGCAAAGCCTCCGACCTGAGAGCGGGCAATGTCACCGACTTCATTATTAATGGATGCAGCACCCTTGCGGACCGCCCGGCCTGCATAGGAAAGCCGTATCTTCTTACGGACATGATCCTTCATCACGTGTCCCACTTCATGACCAATGACAAAAAGCAGCTCACCATCATCCATCATATCCATCAGTCCACTGTAGATACGGATTGTGCCGTCAGCCATGGCAAAAGCATTTATCTCTGGCGTTTCGTACACTTTGAAATTAAAGACAAGGCCATCCTGTTTAACATGCTGGTCAGTGAGCTTCTTTAAGCGCTGTGAGTAGTTGTTTTCACTGGCGGCAATTTTGTTTTGACTGTCCGAAAACTGTGCGGTCTGTGCTGCCAGTTCCCTGACCGTTTCATCAGAAAGAACAGCGGCCTTGACCGCATCAATGCCTGCCTCGGTGGCAAGAAACACATCAAAATCTTCACAGCCACTGGTCAACAAAGAAAGACAGACCAGAAAGAGTAGTGCTAGTAGCTTCATACTTGACAAGATCACAGTAGATCAATTTTCTTATGGCGCACCAGATGCAGTGTTTGAGCCAGCATTGCCTGGCCAGATACTGTACGATTCTTCTTCGATCAGAACATATTACAAATCCATCAATTATTCTGAAGAAAGGCGAATAAAATCGACAGCAGTAAATTCAGAATGCCGGCGGTGAGGGCAAGGGCCAGTATCTCCGCAGACAAAAGATGCATAATCGCTGCCCATGAAAATTCCTACACTTGCCTTTCTGGTCATTGATTAACCTCCTTCTTGTTGCTTGATTGTGTCTTTTACTCCGTTCTACTGGCAGAAGTATCCCGTTGTTCCCGTTATTAAAATGCAGTCATGCGTTAAAAATATTTTTTTCTTTAATCCCGTACTCTTTTGACAGTCCCGTTACTGATCATTTCCTGAAATTGGGAGAGAAGCACCTTTTCCTCTTTGTCGATAACACCATCATCGTGCGCCAGGTTTATAATTTCCTGGTATTCGGCATGTGTTACCTGCAGATCGGAAATTGCATGATTAATAAGTGTCTTAAGACTTGTTGCAGATTGGCTTGGTCTTTTCATCAGTTGTCCTCTTTATTGTAGTTTTGATTAAAAAAATATAACACGATCAGAAATCCAGCAACTCACCAAAGAAGCTTGTGCGCTTCATCCCTTTCTTGTAGTCACCATGGTCGACATAATCAGCATACGTTGATTCCTGTTCTTTGTATTTTTGTTGTAGTTGGGGCACTGGCGCATTCGATTATTCTGTCTAAGCGCGATCCAACCAAATGCCGTGGCAATCCAGACAGTAATCTATTTCTATGTATTGGCGGTCTGAAATGCCGAGATTGACATCTTTACATGTTGAGCATTTCACTATTTTCCTCCTGGGTAATTTTTGTCTTTTATTGTGAAAACTTTTCATGGGCATCCTCAGGCACAAGACATTCTTCTTCACTCGTCGTCCTGCGCCTGTTCACCTGTTCATTCTGATCGGAATATCACGGCGTCGCTCCAGGCTGCGGTTTATTGATCTACCTGCACGAGACAAAGAGTCGCTGAGGGCCGAAAATATATTTTCTCCTTCTCCCTGCACCACAACGTCACCAGATGATGCCAGTTTCGCGTATACAACACATCGTTTATCCATACCACCTTTAGGACCATTTATGTCAGTAATGCGGACCTTGACAATCTGGAGATATGTACCGAAACGGCTCAGGGCGAACCTCACGCGTCGGACTACCTGACTGTACATTGCATTATTCAAAAAAATTTGCTGCATCGTAACATCTATTTTCATACGAAATGCCTCCATGAGTTGAAAAAACAGTTCTGATTCTGAATAAATGATTACAGACCGTAATATTAACCGTTGATGATGTTTCAATCATACTTGGAAGATAAAGCTTAATTAGAATTAGCACAAATAGATAATTATGCTATTATGATTCGTAAAAAACGAACTGGAGAAAAGTATGGAATGGCTCAATTATCATCATCTGTTTTATTTCTGGACTATCATCCGGGAAGGGAGCATCACCGCCGCCAGCAGCAAGCTCAGTCTGGCACAGTCTACTGTAAGTGCTCAACTGTCCAAGTTTGAAGAAAGCCTGGGCGCAAAACTTTTCACGCGGGTTGGACGAAATCTTGAACCGACAGACATGGGCCATCTTGTCTTTCGCTATGCCGATGAAATATTTTCCTTGGGCCGGGAGATGATGGACTCTGTACGAGGACGTGCAGTTGCCGGATCCTTATCGCTGAAAATCGGGATCGTCGATGTGATTCCAAAGCTTGTAGCGCGTAAACTTCTGGAACCTACAGGAAAGATGCCGGAGCAGGTGCGTCTGATTTGTCACGAAGGTAAAGACGAAAACCTACTTGCCGAGTTGGCACTCCATAACCTCGACGTAGTCTTGACAGACACCCCCCTTCGTTCAGGTTTAAGTATTAAGGCGTACAGTCACCTCCTGGGTGAATGTGGTGTTTCTTTCTTGGGGGTAGAAAAGCTGGCCCGGCCGCTCCAAAAGAATTTTCCCCATTCTCTTGATAAGGCACCCATGCTGTTGCCTATGGCTATGAGTTCATTGCGGGGGATACTTGACCGATGGTTTGAAAGAATCGGTGTTCAACCGAAGATTACTGGTGAGTTTGAAGACACCGCCCTGCTAAAAGTTTTTGGCCAGGCAGGTGAAGGTATCTTCGTGGTACCATCAGTTATCGAAAAAGAAGTGGCGCGGCAATATCAGGTGCAGGTTGTTGGGCGAACACGTGAAATCAGAGAAAAATTTTACGCTATCTCTGTGGAACGGATTATCAGACATCCCGCAGTTTCAGCCATTTCCGAGGCCGCACAAAAAAAACTTTTTTTTGACTGTCTACCAGTACTGCCCGGTTAAGATATTGCTTTCCTGTTCCTGGAACAGGAAGGCAATGCGGAAGATGTTATTTTCAGGCTAACAGTGTTGTGACCTGTTCATCAGTGCCGGATTTGATCTTCAAATATTGCTTGAAAAGCATAGTCCCAAGAATAAAGACGTCCAGGGCCATGAAGATAAGGACAAGAACAAGTATCACGGGATAAGCAAGAGCGTGTTTGTAGACAAATGTGGCAAGAACCGAATAGGCAACCATCGGACAGATAAGCCCCCATTGTGATTCATCAAAATAATCCGCATTGAAAAGATATTTTTTAAAATAATCACCCATGAGAAAGAGCCCCAGGAGCATATACCAGCTCATCAGGGCAAAACCGCTGCTGGCCAGAAAGGCGAAAAGGGCCTCCGGCAGAGGGATGTGAAATTTATGCTGAAAATAATATCCATAGCGCAGTATGGAAATCGTTAACAGCGTAATAATGGGGACAACCACAAAGAAAGATGGCAGGAATTCAATCTTGGACGGCAGACCAGTGGCATAATGCGATTTAAAAAGACTGAAGAGCTTCACGCAAAGAAGAAAAAGGGCCATGGTGAAGGCGGTCAGAGAGAGAAAGAACACTGTATCAGCCAGGCCTCCCTGGGCGAGATATGCAATCCCTGCCCCGGTGACACTGGTCATGCCCAGGGCAAAGGGGATCAAAAGCCAGCCGAAATGCATGGTGTCGACATCAAAACCTTTATTCAGGGCAATTACCTGCAGCCGTATGGCCGTTGCAATGGTCCATATCCAGAGCAGGCCATAGACGATTGAGGCATAGGGGATGAGAAGATCAAGGTTGATCCGCATCCAGTCGACAAAGACATAGCCGAGAACGAGACAGACATTGAAGGCCATGGCAGAGGCCAGAACAGGGGCGATCAAGACGGAATTCCTCTTGGTATCGCTGCTCAGTTCGAGGTAGAGGGCAGGATGTTTGCGCCGCCACCCGATATACAAAAGGGTACAGCCGATGAGCGCAACGATATGCAGCAAGCCAAAGAACAGCATATGGACTTTCAGATAGGCGGTCAGCCAGGAATAAAGGGGGCCCATTTGAGCCGTATACTCATTGATGTTCGCATTGTAGAGCATGCCCTTGAAAGGGGGGTTCCTCGGCAATGTATTGTTGAGAAAGGCATATCCGGCAACACTGGTACCACCGAAACCGAGGGCCATGATGAACCAGAGCATGTTGAAGCGGTCCACAAGACCAGCGAATAAAGTTGGTTCTTCCGGATTGAGCGTACTTCGACCTAAAAATGAGTGGTAAAAAGAATGGACATGTAGTCCTTATCAATGCGACCAAGCAAAAGATAAGGAGGGTTCTACATGTCCACGAGTTTACTCTATCATGGTTTTGGCAT
>JBDRQE010000061.1:0-13462 GCA_043826415.1 Pseudomonadota bacterium | reverse complement strand
AATGCCAAAACCATGATAGAGTAAACTCGTGGACATGTAGAACCCTCCTTATCTTTTGCTTGGTCGCATTGATAAGGACTACATGTCCATTCTTTTTACCACTCATTTTTAGGTCGAAGTACGCTCAATCCGGAAGAACCATATTTTCTCCTTTAAATGACCAACTAATTTCTCTATTTTTTAGTCTAATGCCAATTACACCGATCTTGTAAAATATTTGAGCCATACTAGATAGGAGATCTAAATACTTTATATATCCTTCATAATACTTGTGGCACAAATCCTCAATGTAGCAACTTTCCTTAACATCAGACGAAAGAATTTCTATAGCTAAATTGTCTATGTCTGTTTTGGTAATTTCTGAAAATTTAAATGATATCGGTCTACCTTTGAGTATAGAAAGAAATAACAAAAGATTTGGATAGTCAGATATCCATTCATCTCCTAATGCTTTAAATCGAACATCTGAATAATTTGTTTCAGCATCTCTAATTTTTGATGCAGAAATACTAGCTAAACCAACTGAGTTTGAAATACAGTTATTAATAAAACTTATTATATCTCTAGGTCTATACATTGTTCTGGATATAAGATATTTTTCAGTGTCTAATTTACCAATTTTATTTACAATAACCTCATTCCATTTAATCCATCCCTTTGTATATTGGCGTTTTATTAAAACATTTAATCTTTTTTCCATTACATCTAATAAATTTTTCTCTGTCCAATTTATTCGTAAAAATAGTGGCTGATACTTTTCCTCCTGAAACCCAGCATCGCGAGTATACATAAAAACTCGATCAATTAAATCTTTCCTAATAGCAATGATGATCTTCGATGTTTGTATTTTCTTTAAATCCTTTATAGCTTCAATCAAAGCACGAATAAGCTTATATCTTATAGAGTCATCCACCCATTTTTCATCTAATTTATCAATCACGATATAATATCTTTGCTGCTTATTAATGAATTCATCTTCAGCAAGTGTTTTAATTATTTTTGACAATTTCTGAATTTGAACTGTATTTACAACATCTTGGGCCCTACTTACAATCTCAACTTTTTCTTCATCAGAAAATTTTTTCCCTCCAGAGAGAGAACTACTAAAATTTGGTATTGAGCCTGTAATCTTAGCAGATATGTCATTTTCAAATTTTTTAGTAACCTCTTTGATTCGTTCTTCTGTATTTTTCCAAAATTTTTCACCCCATTCTGTTAAATATTCATATGCTTCTTTTTTTTGGCTATCCCCTATATATTTTTCGTACATTCTGCTGATAAATCCTTTTTGATCTGTCTCGTTTTTGATGTCATATTTCATTTTTATTAGCTCTACCGCTAAAATATGACGCCAAAGTAGTCTATAAAAAATATCAAGGTCTACGCCATTTTTTTCTAAATAATTAATAATGTTAGAGTTTGATAAAAACTGAAGAGAAAGATCTTCTGGATCAATAAATGAAACATTCTCTTCTTGATGTTTGAGAGTCATTAGAAGTGCAGTTTTACCAGACCCAGTTCTACCTTCAACTATCCTTGCTGGGTGATGAGTATCTCTTAAAACTTCTAAATCACCAGTATCCACGAAACAATCAAACAAATAATCTTGATCCTCTTCAGCACCTTCGGTTCCAATTAATTCATGTTTCTGAAATTTAAAAACACTTTTCGAAATTCCCATTAGATGTCCTTGCTGTTTATGTGCTGAAAGTATTGAATTTACTGCTACATTTAGCAGGTGTATTTTGTTAATAACTACCCATAAATATTGCATTTACATACATAGTATCAAGTGATTGACGTGATCCAACCCTTCAGTGGACTGCTTATTTTGAGCGTTATGGCCAAGTTATATGACTATATTTACAGCCTCAAGAAATCTGTTTTTTTGAACAATAACTATCAATTCTTTCAGAGAATTATCACGGACAGACCCATCATTCAATAATGGACACACAAATTAAAAAAACAGAGACGACATCTTTCCTAACACAGGGGGCAGATAAACTCACCCACCTCTCCGATTATCCTCAAACATCTCCACCGGCATCTGATGCTGTAACCTCCACACCATCTTGATCGGACGCTCGCTCTCGTAACTTACCCTCTCCACTGGGCCAAGATAGGTGAACGGCACAACAACCTTATTTCGCTTTTTCTGGCCTCTGGCAAAAATTAGAATCGTATATCCCCGCTCTACATGGTGAATCAGATTCTGCCCGGTTTCTGACTGCTGCGATGTCATCGACTGTGACTCCCAATGTAGCAGCTCCCTGCTGATCGGATAATCGGCATACATAGTGCTCGGTGAGAATTCTTTTTCCGTCTTCTGATATGTAATGAGCAACGCATAGGTCTTTTCTTTCGCAAAGTGAAACGAGCCTACACCAGTTTGCCCTGCGGTCTCAAGGGTAGCCTTGCCAAATACTGCCTGAATCTCTTTACCGCTGTAATGTGCATGTAGTTCAAGCGGACAGGTAAAAGGCAATTCCGGTATCTGTCCACTGACCTTAGTCGTGTCAAGTGACCAGCTTAAGATTTCGTCCAGATCAGCAAGAATCGTTGGATTTCTGGCAAGACGACGGAACGCATCTTCAAGGGAGGTGATGCCGAGGTTGTTTCCCGTAGCACCCCATATCCGATAATAGATGGGCATGACAGAATCCCCAGCAAGCGATAGCGCATCGTCAATAGCTCCTTGAGAAACCTTGCCGAGAACCTCGCGCAGCAAGGCTACCTCATGCGGGCCGTTTATGAATGCCGCCCGCACCAGAGTCTTCTTAAGCCGCACTAGATCGGGGTCAATGGGGTTCGGTCCCAGTTGCGCCTTTGCTTTCCACTCCGACCATGATTCCTTTATCAACAACACTTCCGGCTCGTAATCGTGATAGCGAATGAAGTTTCCGAAGGTCAGCTTCTGTCCGGTCTCGCTGGTGAAGGTCTGGAGCCGATCGGGAACCTGCACGGCCAACCTGCCGAAGTTCTCCTGAATATTCTCCAGAACATACTGACGGGAGAGGCGGTCGAGCTGAATGGAGCAACCGGCAGGAAGATGGGGAAAATCAAGCTCTACTTCCTTGTCGATGGAGTAACGGTGCCGGGGCAAGAGCGCCTTGAGTTTGGTGTCTGCCCGATAGCGACGGTGGGCCTGGCCGACTAGGTCAAGCACGGTGAGACAATCCTTCCCCGGTGCATGGCGCAGCCCGCGTCCCAACTGTTGCAGAAAGACCGTCAGGCTTTCCGTGGGGCGGAGGAAGAGAACCGTGTTTACCTCCGGGACATCAACACCTTCGCTCAGCTTGTCGACGGTAAAGAGGAACGTAAGTCGCCCTGCCTTCAGGTCATCCAGCAGTTCTTGACAGCGTCCATTTTCGACGCCGGAGACAAAGGCTCCTGATGGTATCCCCCGCTGGGTGAACTGCTCCGCCATGAAAACGGCATGCTTGATGGTGACGCAGAATCCGATCCCTTTGATGGCACTCAGATCAGGTTCATAACGGTTAAGCGCTGCGAGGATGGTATCGACGCGCTGCTTGGCCCGGGCATGATCCAACACATATACGTTTTCCAAGGCGGCTGCATCATACTTGCCGTTGCGCCAGAACTGTTCCCCGTTGAGGGCAATCGGATCAGCAACGCCGAAATAATGGAAGGGGCAGAGAAGTTTTTCCTCCAATGCCTCGGGTAGGCGAATCTCGGCGGCAAAACGGTTGCCGAAATCTGCCGCCACGTTGTCACCGTCCATCCGCTCCGGTGTGGCGGTCAGACCGAGGAGGATTTTCGGGGCAAAGTTATCGAAGATCTGCCGATAGCTGGCCGCGGTGCCATGATGGGCCTCATCGATTACGATGTAGTCATAGAAGTCGCTACCGACCTGCTCCCATAGACGCCGACTCGCCAGCATCCCGACGGAACAGAACAGATGCTCCAGGCGATTGGCCTGAAACTGGCCGACCAGCAATTCACCAAAGTTCTGCTCACGAAGCACGTTACGAAAGGTGGCTTGTGCCTGCTGGAGAATTTCCTGACGGTGAGCAACAAACAGAATCCGTGCCTGCCGCTGTCTCTTGTCGAAGAATTGCTTGAAGTCAAAGGCGGCAACCACGGTCTTGCCGGTTCCGGTGGCGGCTATAACCAAATTACGCCATCGGTCGTGGGCGCTCCGTTCCCGCTCCAGCGCTTCAAGAATGCGTTCCTGAAACGGGTGCGGCCGTAGGTCAAAGAAGACAGCCGGGACGTTGTGACGGGGATTTCTAGCGCGGTCGATTGCTGTACGAAAAAGCGTCGGATCCGCAGGATCAAACGGAACGAACTCACGGCTGTTCCAGTAGGTCTCGAACTCAACGGTAAACTTTTCGAGGATATGCCCCATATCCTGGGCCGTGACTTTGAGATTCCATTCCAGGCCGCTGGTTATGGCGGCATGGGACATGTTAGCCGAACCGATATAAGCCGTAGAGAAACCGCTGTTGCGCCGGAAGTGGTACGCTTTGGCGTGCAGTCTGGTCCGCTCAGTATCGTAAGAAATGCGCACTTCAACGTTCGGCATCCGAGCCAGCCACTCGACCGCCGGTGCATCAGAGGCCCCCATGTATGAGGTCGTGATCAGGCGCACCGGCACATGGCGGTCGCGTAAATCCTCAAAAGCCGGCATCAACAGGCGCAACCCGGACCATTTGATGAATGACACCAGAATCTCTACAGCATCGGCGGAACGCATCTCTTCATGAAGCTCATGGGCCAGTTGCGGTTCCTGAGGTGAGCCGGTAAAGAGACTGCTTTCTGCCAGCGGGGTGTGGGGCCGGGGAATACCTGATGTTCCGTAATTCTTAGGGGTAATTTCAAGCAGGATTGGCTTTTGACCCGAGACAAGGCGATGTTTTTCAAGATGGCCTCTGCCGGGCTCATTGGCAACGTGACCGAGAATCCAATTGCAGAGTGCCAGCCGCTTTTCCGGATCAGACTCTTCCCGGAGCGCCTGTTCAAGTACCTTTGCCACAAATGATGCATACTTTGCGGGCTGTTCCTCCGAATCGATTTTGCCAAAAACAGTCCTTAATTCCGGACGCAAAGCTAGAGCGTCGCGGAGGTATTCATCGATAAGTGCTTCGTAGATGCCAGGGGTAACAAGATTTATCAATTAATTTCCGTCAGGTAATCCCCTGGCTTGCAGGGGATTACAAAAGTTTGAGAGTTCCGGAAGCAAAACCGGGACAAATATATTTACGTCCCACTTCCCATCACTTCCTGAAAACCGTTTTTCTATGCCAAGAAAAATTCTCTAGTATCGGCCAATAGGTAGAATCTTGAGGCCGAAAGATTGGTCGATCAGATAAGGTGAGTATATGGCCTGGGAAGTTAGGATCCCGCTTTACCTGTGGAGAAATTTTCACCTCATAATTTTTCCCAACAGCCATCAGACCTTCATCAAAAGACCAGTGACACAAACGACAGAGCGCCAGACCGTTTGTGGGCTTATCGTCCTTACTCTCCGACCAGGGAACGATATGGGCAGCATCCACCACGGTATGACCATCGGGAGTGAGCATACGAATTCCGCAGAGGGCACAACGATGTTCATACAGCTTCACAATAACCTTTCTGAAACCCTGATTACGGGCCTGTCTGCCGAGAGGTTCACTTTCATATACTGGAATTGATTCTTCGGACCTGCTGGCAGCGAGAAGATCCTTGCCATACTCGTATGCCAGATAGTTAATCTTCCCCTGCTCTGAAAGCAGTGGTCGTACTTCAGGGGCAAAATAGTTTTCAATCAAAACGCCCCGAAGCCTCTCCCGTGCGAGTGGCACTTTAAGAAGAGAATAAAGTCCTTCAGCCAATTTCGCGCCCAGATAAAGCTCTCGAATTTTTTTCATGGAGCTTACTACTTTTCCGGCGGGAACCTCTACTCCCGGTTTGGCGACAAGCTCCCAGAAAGGCTCACTGTCCATATAGAAATAGGGATAAGCGACATTGCCTGAAGCACCCAGCGGCATCACCTTGTTCCAATATTGGACAAAAGTCTCAGCTAATTCATAGCTTGGCTCAATAAAATTGCGGGTGATACCTCCTTGGGCAACCTGATCAATAACGGCAAGCAAAAGAAATGGTTTATGGGGTGCGCGATAGCATGTCTCTGCAGACCAGCGGATCCGATTTCTATCGGTCCTCAAATTTGCAAATGCATGTAGATAGTGATCGATTTCACCACACATTCCTAAATCCTCTTAAACAGAAAAAATATAAAAATTCCTCCCGGCAATGCCAAGCGAAGAAAGACCTTGATGGTTGCAGCGGCCATTTTTACTCCTTCTTCTTTTTCCTGTAGGAAAATGGCTCGACAGTTCGGCAGCGTTGTTCTACCTGGTGGGCAATGGCCTGAATCAGATCCGCTGGCAGGACTGTACCATCCAGGGACTTTGCAAGAAAACCGGAATTTTTGGAATTAAATACCACCATGTCACGCTCTTTACGGTCAATATACCATCCCGGCAAGGCCAAAGCCGGTTTCACCACAATTGGCTGGCCAACTGCACTCTTTAACCAGTTTGCCAACCATTGCGCTTGCCGCTTGGCTTGGGCAATGGGCTCGGTTTCACTCCAACCGGGAAACTGCAATGATTTACCATCATAAACCACTCGCACACCATCTGCCCCCAGAACCTTATCCGGCTTAGCTCTGCCTTTGGTTTCGACGGCATAGACACCGGCTGGGCCGATGACAACATGATCAATATTAAAATTCTCGGCAGGGAAATCATGAAAAACACGACACCCATGCAACATGAGTTGATTGAGCTCTTGACCGACAGCCATTTCACAATCCAGACCCAGACGCAATTTATTTCTTTTACCCATTAATTTTATGATCCGTACAGCAAGATAGCTTACGCCCGCCAGGCCACTTACGATCATGATGACCAGCAAAAAAAGACTTAGCGGCTTTTTTGCAAGATAACTTGTTGTAACAACATGGATATACAAGAAAGTGGGAACAACGAAAAGACCAAACACCAAACCGAGAATATCGATAGTGAGATCATCAACCTGCGGCCGTAATGACTCCCCTGGGTTGCGCAACAGATCACTGGTAAGTGGGTTCCGTCGGCCCTGCATCATTCTTTTGGTAGCAAAGGTAAGAATTCCCAAGCTAAGCAAAATAAAGGCACCAACGAGCAGTAACGGGACGAATTGGATCCAATAAAAATTCATAAAGCAATCACTCTTTTTGATGTTGTTAAGGATAAGAAAACAATCTCTACCAGCCCTATATCAATAACGCCAGAATCAAACTTCTCTCAACTTGAGATATCTTGCTATCTCTTCTGCTCCTGTCGAATAGAGCTGGTCAAGGAACGCGACCTGAAAACTGCCGGGCTTATCACTTGTTTGAATCGCTAAATCACCGCAGAGGCCATAAAATCCGAAAGCTGCAGCCGTTGCCTTGGCCATGTTTTTCTCTGCAACTGCACAAAAAGCAGCGGTAACCGCTGTCAGGCCGCAACCGGTCCCTGTCACCCTGGTCATTATCGGCTGGCCATTCCGCACTCGAAAAACCTGATCACCATCCGTTATGCAATCTTCTTCTCCGGAAATGGCAATGACACAGCCATTGTCAATGGCCATCTGTCTGGCCACCTCAACCATCTCATCGGATAATGACAGGGTTGTATCCACCCCTTTGGTCTTGACGTCGGAAGCAACAAGGGAATAAATCTCCGAGCAGTTGCCGCGCAGGACGGTGATGGAGCAATTCTCCATGATTTTTCTGACCGCTTCGGTACGGAGCCTGGTTGCCCCTGCCCCGACAGGATCAAGGATGACAGGGATGCCCAGAGTATTGGCAGTCTTGCCGGCCAAAATCATGGATGCCAGCCAATCCTCTTCGATTGTTCCTATATTGAGGACCAGGGCGCCAGCCAAAGACGTCATCTCTTCCATTTCCGCCAGGCAATGGGCCATGACCGGAGAAGCGCCGATGGCCAGCAGGATATTGGCAGAACTGTTCATCACCACAAAATTGGTAATATTATGAATAAGGGGAGCTCTCTGCCTGATCCGCGCCAGAGCTGCACTGGTATAGGGTATTATTTCCATCCTCAGACCTTTCTTGTAGCGCCTCGCCTTTTTCTCTTCACCTCAAACAGCGCAGACAGATTCCGGCTGCATCCATTCCTGTGGATTGAGATTGATAGCGTGAGGCGTTTTAATTTCCTTTCTTTTATGGGGAAGTTCCTTGAACAGATCAAGTATGTTCATGGAGGAATCGTGTATTCCGGAGATTTCATTGACGGAGGCCATAAAGATGGATCTCAACAGCCTGTCATTCCCCTCCCCTATGGACGCCTTCCCATTTTCCCAGCGTGACACGACCGAGTCAGAAACCCCAAGGATGCGAGCAAGTTCCTTGGCCTTGAGGCGCAGCTCTTTTCTGAGAAACAGTATCTCTTTGGGCTGGAGAAGCGCCTTATTCTCTTTGCAGATGTGGAGTCCGATAATTCGATGCAGTTTTTGCGGGCTGGGAATGGCGGCAAAATCTTCTCCGCATTTTTCGCAATGATATTGCGTTATCCCGAGCAGGACGACATCAAGACCGCATTCGCTATAGCTGTAAGGTTGATCCTTGATGACTTTCAGCGGATCTCCACAGATTTGACAATTTTCCATTTTTGAAGCTTAGAAACAAACATGAACTACAGTCAAGTTTTATTCCATCCTCAAGAGAAAGAAAAAGGGAAAGGGATCAGGTTATTTTGTATCACCTGCAAGAAGATTCATAATTAGTCTGATCATCAGATCCTTCTGTCTGGGATCGCTCTCGGCAATCAATAAGGCCAGGGCCACCAGTCCGTTATCGTTGATGCCGGATTGTTCGAGCAGGTTGTTCTCTTTGAGGAAGAGCAGGAAGAGGAAAGCGCCGATCCGTTTGTTGCCGTCGCTGAAGGGATGGTCCTTGATGACAAAGTACAGAAGGTGGGCCGCCTTTTCTTCCACACTCCCATAGAGTTCCCGGCCGCCGAAGGTCTGGTCGAGGTTGCCGAGGATCCCCTGGAGATGATGTTCCCGCTCCTGGCCGAACAGCCCGGAGGCCTCGCCCCGCGCCAGGAGATCTTCCTTGAGCACCTTGATGGACTTTCCGGTCCGGCCATAATCAAGGGATTGCCTGGCGGGATGGCGGTCTCTGGGCTGTTCCAGTCGGTCTTCGTCATACTTGAGGAGCAGCGACCAGGACCTGGCGTATCGGCTGATCAATTCCAGTACGGCGTGGCCCTCATCGCTGAGAGATTCATGTCTCGCCAAAGTCCTGGCGAGGAGCGCAATCGCCTGTTCCATCTCCGAGAGCCCTTTCTCGGCCAGGCGTCTTTCGTTAATGGTGTAACCCTTGACCAGATGATCTTTCAGGACGGATGATGCCCAGATGCGGAACTGGGTGCCGCGCTTGGAATTAACCCGGTAGCCTACGGAGATGATGGCGTCCAGATTGTACCATTCGATATTCCTGGAAACCTTTCTTCCGCCCTCATCTTGAACTGTTGCATTTTTTGCAACAGTTGCACCTCTATCCAATTCCCCGGTGGAGTAAATCGTTTGCAAGTGCCTTGAGATAACAGACTTATCCCGCTCGAACAGATCGGCCATTTGATTCAAAGTCAACCAGACCGTCTCCTTCCCGAGATGGACTTCGAGCAGGCTCTGCCCGCCCTCGGTCTGGTAGATGATTACTTCACCCTGTTCGTTCTTCATGCTACGCCCCGGTATCGCAGGATCGGAAAGAAAAAATCGCGCTCAGCCCAGGTAAGTGATCCGACTCAGTCAGCTTCAAAAAAATCTTCTTTGGCGGCACCGCATTTTGGGCAGACCCAGTCTTCCGGAACGTCTTCCCACGGGGTACCTGGCTCCACTCCATGCTCATAATCGCCTTCTGCAGGATCGTAAATATAGCCGCAAGGGCATTCCCATTTTTGCATGACACGTCTCCTTTTGAGAAATAATTTTCTATTTTTTCGATTTCTTTTCCATGACTGACTGGGACCAGGACAGGGCGGCCATGGCCTGGGGAAAGCCTATCGTGGTAATGAGAAGCAGCAGGGTGTGAGTGATCTCCTCGGGACTTGCCCCCACCTCCAGCGCCCTGCGGGTATGGGAAGCGACTGATCCTTCCGACTGTTTGGCGGCGGCGGCCGCCAGCTGGATCAGATGCGAGGTCTTCTCATCGAGGGGGCCAGCCGTGCGCAGCGTTGAGCCAAGACTTGCAACGACTGTCATAACCTCCGGAAACTGCTTGCTCACCTTCTTGTAAAACGACGGTTTGTTTTTATCAGACATTGGGTGTCTCCCTGTACATGGCGTTGTAAGATAGACGGCCTGAAGAGATTTTCAGTCCCCCATCTTACTTGAAGCGGTATTTTTGCAGATTTTCCCGATCTTACCTGCTTGATATTTTTTTGCAATTGCACATTCTCAAGCAGGGTATTCTTATTGACAATCCCGTAAAAACTCAAGAAATTTTATCCTTTCGAGTGACAGCGGGAAATCTTACCCATCAACAATCTGATACTATTAAGATTTCTCCCTGTGGTCGAAATGACAGTCGGCTCTTCCCTTTGTCATTCCGAACGCATGTGAGGAATCTGCAGCGATGGGGATTAAGATCTCTCCCTGCAGTCGAGATGACAGTCGGCAAGTATAGGATGACATTATACGGCAAGCTGTACTTCGAGACCATCAAAGATTACCTGCAGAACGGCACAAGACAGCCTTCAACAGTTAGAGTCCGCCATGCCCCCCACAAATAAAGCCAGCGACATAATATGGAAGGGATACAGTCAGGAGATTATTAATACCGTTACAAAGAGTTGCACATCCGACAGCACCAAGGGCAGAATGCGTAATGCAGTCGACACCGCACAAAGTGGAATTCCAACCTTCAGTCCCCGTTCGACAGCCCCAAAAGAGGCCGAGACTCCCCTGCACACCAAAGATATCTACCTTTTTGAATATATAGAGATCCCGCAAGTCTTCATCGCCAGCTACCATGCCCGACCCGTCATGGTACCCTTTTGTGATTGTTTGATCAGAAGTCGTTGGCGTTATAACCTGTTTACCGATATCAGGCATGATACCAGGGATACCAGCAGCATACTGGTTGGAAAAAGTCTTGCCGGCAAGCACATCACCGGCCACAGCATCACCAGTGGCCTTACCTCCTCCTAAGGGAACTACCACCACCCTGATTGTGTCGGCAACTGAAGCAGAGCAGGTAAAAATACAAATTGTCAGCAGAATGATAATGGAGACAATCCCCTTCACCCTTCCCTCCTTCCTCCAGGTGAAGCCGCCGAGCCGATCAGGACCTCGACACGATTTCTGCCCCGCTTCTTCGCCTGGTAGAGCGCGTCATCCACCCTTTTCAGGAGTGAGGTCAGATCATCCTGTGGTTCAAAAACCGTGACCCCGAAGCTGACTGTCAGCGTGTTGACCTTATCAAAGTGATATCCGGCGATTGTCAGCCGCAGCTTCTCAGCCGTATTTCCGGCAGACACGATGTCCGATTGCGGCATCAGCACCATGAACTCTTCGCCCCCCCACCTCCCTACGATATCAGCAACACGGATATTTTCCTTAACCAGTCCGGTGACGGCCAGCAACACATAGTCACCGACATCATGGCCGAAGGTGTCATTCACGCGTTTGAAATTATCAAGATCATACATGGCAAGCGCCATGGGCGTACCATACCTTTTGGCCTGATCCATTTCCCGTATCAGGATGGCAGTGAACTCCCGGCGGTTGGCAATGCCTGTCAGACTGTCGGTGGTGGCAAGGAGGTAGATTGCCTCCTCATCCCGTTTACGTTGGGTGATGTCCATAACATAGATGCGAATCAGGTCAACATCATGAACGTAGGAGATATGCAGCTCATACGTCGCTTCACCTATCTTTACCTCATCAACAACTTCGCCTTGCTCTTTACCTTGCCGCAAGGCGTTAATCTGTTCGGTCGTAGAATTCAGCAAAGGGTGTGAGAGCCCACGCACACGCAACTTCGGGAACAATTTTTCGGCTGCCGGATTGAGATACGAGATCTCCCCGGCAGAGTCAAGTTCCATCACCGGACTGGGGTGCAATTCAGGAAACGAAGCCAGACGAAGGATTTCCTCCTGCACCTGCTTCCGCTCAGTGATGTCGCGGTCGACACCTCGATACCCGGCGAATTCCCCGTTCGCATCAAAAAACGGGACCCCACAGCTCTCCAGAACCACCAACCGACCATTCTTGTGAAGATTTATATTCTCCACAGCAATGACAGGTTCCCGTTTTTTGATAGTTTTACAGAGAACTTTGGTCACACGTCGCGCCTCTGCCGGCGGCATCAGGTCAACAGGCGACTTGCCCAGCACCTCTTCCGGAGTATACCCCAGCAGGTCCTCAACCCTGGGGCTGACATAGGTATAGTGAGCGTCCCGGTCCACTTCCCATATCCAATCGCTCGTCGACTCGACCAGGGCCCGGAATTTCTCTTCGCTCTGCTGCAGTGCCAACAATCTCTGCTTGCGGGCGGTGATATCACGAACTATGCACAACCCATAGGACTTGTCGAGAGTAACAAATCCGACACTGACCTCTACAGCGAAGATTGACCCGTCCTTACGCCGGTGACTGGTTTCAAAACGGGCGGTGCCGGATTTCTGTTTCTGCTCCTCAATGAATTTATAGCTGTCCGGGTTTAATCCGGAATCGATATCATAAAGGCTCATGGACAGAAGTTCTTCGCGGCTGTAGCCAAGATCACGGCAGGCGGTCTCATTTACATCGAGAAACCGGAGAGTCAGGGGATCGATCACCTCAATGGCATCACTGGAATGATCAAGCAATTTACGAAAGAGACTGAGCTCGATATTCGCCTTGTGCAGAGCATCTGCTTCAAGTCTGGTTGCAGTGAGGTCATCCATTTGTGGGTTCCTTGTTCTGTGGGGTGACACAAAAAAGTTTTTTCAGAGAAAAATTAACCTCCACAATATAAGACTATCAAAACTGCAAACTGCAAGTCAAAGGATATTGTCTTCAATCCCCTGTTAAATCATGCTATTTTTGTGCTATGACACTTTTCATTCCTGACGTTAAAATATCCGTTTTACCATGAATATCATCTTCGCAACTGTTACTTCCGTATCGTTAACGTTTTATGATAGAATAAATAAACATGGATTTCTGTGATACTGAAAATGGCCATCAGAGAGCACGCCACCGAGACCAGGTTTAAGGGTGATGGTCTCGTAAAAAGTACAGATTGCCATAATGTCATCCTATGCTTGCCGACTGTCATCTCGACTGCAGGGAGAGATCTTTATCCACATTGTTGAAGATTCCTCACATACGTTCGGAATGACAAAGGGAAGAGCAGATGTCATTTCGACCATCGGGAGAAATCTTAATAGTATCCATTGATTGAGGAATAAGA
>JBDRQE010000060.1:0-3084 GCA_043826415.1 Pseudomonadota bacterium | reverse complement strand
TACGGCCCAAATTAAAGGTGTGGCTTTCCCGCCATTGGCTGCCTGGACAAGCCAAGAAATGGCCCCTGCAAGAAAACCCAAAACCGTAACCACCGTAAACAAGCCTATATACCCAGCATCACTGAAGATCAGTGCCAGCCGGGTAAAGGCTTGCGTAATCGGGCCAAAACCGCCGTAGGTATAGTATTCCATGTCCATGGCATAGGAAGGGGTAGCTACAAACAGGAATGCTAGGAACAGAATAGCCGGTAATGTGACAGCGGTTTTATTCATGCTTTATAATGGACATGAGGGTCTATTTGACTTGATAGCTTCATTCTCTGATTTCCCCAGATGATCTCTACATCTCACCAACTTCTTGCCCGTAATCGTAATGACCGTGGTAGTAATCTTGAATGTCATCCTCGTTGTTAATCGTTCTGCCGGTATATGAATCTTTCATATTTCTTTCACCAACGATATTAACCTTCTCTTCCAGCACCTGATTTCCATCAAAAATGTACGCCTTGTCGAGTTCAGCGGTATTATCATAAAAAGTTGGTTGCTGCCCCACAACTGGCCTTGTCCCATCCTGGGCTTGTCGATAGGCTGCATAGTCTGCGGCTTGTTCGTACATCTGGGTTTGCATGTCTGTCACTGTTTGCTGACATGCCTGTTGCTCTGCTGGGTTTTGGTATTGTGAGCATTCCTGGGATTTTTGATCAATAGCTGCTTGCAGGATTGCCTGAGTTTGTTGTTGCGTCTGATCTTCTTGATTTTTTTGGATGTCCCATGCTTGTTGATCTGCGATAGCTTGATTGTATGCCGCTAAGTCAGCCAGGTATTGATTATATTCCGCCTTTCGACCTTCAAAATACTGCCGCATCTGTGGGACTGTAGTTTGCCCTTCCTGAAAATTCGGGGCTGGTGCAGAAGTTGCCGCAAAACTAAGGATGGGAACTGTGGATGCTAAAGTTAAAAAAAGACAAATTTTTCGATACATAATTCCATTCTCCTTTGATTACAGTTTTAGATTTTATTGAATCCTTGCGACTACATCTTTCCCGAACCTGCGGGTAAGCTCTTGGTTCATCTTGCTTTCAAGGGTCTGCATGTGTTCCAGATAGCTTAAAATTGCGTTCATTTCTGATGTCGAGGCGATATAACTGGCCTTGGCCCCTTCTTTTAACTCTTGGATTTTCTCCAACATGAGAGAAATGTCCTGACTTGCATTATCCGCAAAAATAACGGCAGCACATTTTTCTGGTCCACCACTTGACCCTGAAGCTTTTTTCTCCAGAACTTCTCTGGCTTTTCTGGCAATCATTTCAGCCCGAACATACAAATCCGAGATCATTTGCAGGCTGTAAGCAGTGGCGGTTATGTCGGCCAGACCGCTTATGGTTGCACCGTCCGTATTGGTGCCAACGGCACTTTTGAGAATAGGCAATGGAGATAAGGGATTTGAGTCCAGAAACGCCAGTTCTGTCGCTGTATAGGATCCTTTGGTGCGTATTTTGTCGGCTATACTGGTCAACTGAGTTCTCACGTACGCTCCCATATCCCTATTGCCATCAGTCACCTGCGAACATTGACCGGTAGAGCTTTTGATATAAATATCACCATTGGCAATGGATTTGATTGAATCAGCATTATTCTCCGAACATGGCGGCATGTAAGAAATCTTATACGCATCAGCTGCTCCCGACAATTTGAGATCACCAACCAGCCCACGGATGAGATCAATATGAGATCCCGGTATAGACATTTTGGCTCCGACGTTCGCGAGCATCGAATCGCCGCTTAAAAACATATCTCGTACATCTGCATTACATCCAGAAGTTACACCTCCAACATCACCAGATGTTACAGTACCACCGTTTGCCTGTTCCTCTGCTGTTAAGTCTGTCCACATTTCCGATACACCGCTGACTAATTTGTTTTCTTTGACCGCAGTACCGAGTCTTTCCTTCATTTCTTCACCGGAATGAAAACCATCCTTGTCAGCTACTATCCCAACCATTGTCTTAGCTGCTGCACATTCGTCAATCTGCATCTGGTTGAGTGCGTCAGAGAGAGCTTCAAAGTTTTTAATCGTGTTGGAGCATTGCTCACAGAGAGTTTTAAGTCCCAGATCGAAGGCAACCCCCGCGGCATTTGACAAGATGGCTTGGAGCTTATCCACCAGATAATCAGAATCCATAAACGAAAAACCGCCCATAAACACATCAATACCACCGCAGCCACTCTTTACTTTTGGCATTTCGAGAGTCACCGGATAATCGGCGGTACTTTTCCAACGACCGGAAAAACTGCCGGCGGAATAATATCCCCGCTGTTGCCCTTCAAAATAGCCGGATTGAGTTGAGTTGCTCTGTTGCAACCAATCATCCACCCAACCAGCTTGAGCAACTTGAGCCGAAATTGAACACAACAAGCTCACAGATAAAGCGAAGATCATCTTTTTCATTATCTTTCCCTCCAGGGCTGTTCTTCTGTCTCTAAAATTGCATCAGGGTCAAGTGCGCCGCCTTTCTGGTAATCATACGTCTGGAAGGTATCAATGCTCGTTTCCCCGCTCAGATAGCGGATGGCCTGATACAGTTTCCGCTCCAGTTCCGATTGAGCCACTACCCCGACTGATATCGGCATGGATTGTTCTGTCCCGTCTTTGATGAGAACCAAGGTTGGGGTGGTAGTGATGTTAAAGCGAGCCGCCAAAGTGGTGTGCTGGCCAATATCAATGGGTTTGATCTGCCAGCCGTATTTTTCCACGAAATAAGTGAGGATTGCCGCTTGCTTGTCACAGAATCCGCAGCCCTGGCCTACAAAAAACAGCAAGGCATGATCTTCACGAGCAGCCAGAATGGTGCTGGATATTTCCTTTTGTTGTTCCTGTACCCTGGCCGATATACCAGGTGTTGTTGTCGGATAAACCTGATTGATATTGAACTTATCGCTGTATTTTTGAGTGACGAATTTTGTGGCATTGGCATAAGCCAGAGCCTTCCGCCGAGCCACATCCTGCATAATCAGATATTCCAGGATGTTCTTTTCATTCGGGGTTTGTACTGCTTTTTTCTGCACTCCATTCAACAGCCCTTG
>JBDRQE010000059.1:0-16157 GCA_043826415.1 Pseudomonadota bacterium | reverse complement strand
GGGCTATGAAACCCTTTTCGTGACGAAGAAGATGGCTGAAAAGACCAGCAAGATGGGATGATGTATTCTTGCCGAGGCCCTACAACCCAATCCCATAATATCGCGCCATGCAACGAAACATCCTGATTATCCTGCTGCTTTCAGTCTTCATTGCCCTGCTGGGAATCGGCATCATTGTGCCGGTGATGCCGGTATTTGCGACAAGTCTCGGGGCCGGAGGAATGACTCTGGGGATAATCGTCGCGGCATTTTCCTTAACCAGGGGATTCTGTCAGCCGGTGGTGGGTAATCTCTCCGACCGCTGGGGGCGCAAGCGATTTCTCATCAGCGGACTGTTCGTTTATGGTCTGGTCGGTCTCATGATCCCCGAAGCCACTTCCCTTGGTTCGCTGATTCTCATCCGTGCCCTGCATGGGGTGGGTTCGGCAATGATTGTACCGGTGGCGATGGCGTATGTCGCTGATCTGACGCCGGTGGGTCAGGAAGGCTCCTACATGGGGATGCTCAATATCGCTATTTTTGCCGGAATCGGCTCCGGCCCCTTAATCGGCGGATTTTGTACCGATCGCTGGGGTATGGCTTCAGCCTTTTATGTCATGGCAAGCTTAAGTTTCATGGCCATGATGCTGATTATCCTGCAGATGCCGGCTGCCCAATCCGTCTCCTTAAAAACGGGCCGGGACGTTGGCATCATCACGTCCTTACGGACGATGCTGGCCAGCAACCGGACTGCCGGCATTCTGCTGACCCGTATGGCAACCATGATCGTCATGGTGCCGACCATGGCCCTGCTTCCTCTGCTGATGCATCAATGGTTTCGGGCCACCGGAATGCAAATCGGCATGGTTATCGCCGCCAGAACCCTGGTGAATGCCGTGCTGCAGCATCCCTTTGGCCGGCTCGCTGACCGCGTGAACAAGATCAAGCTTCTGCGAATCGGCTGCCTGGTGATCAGTGCGGTGATGTGCTGTATACCTTTGGCTGGAAACTTCTGGATCCTCCTCGGATTATTTGTGATCCTGGGCAGCGGCGAGGCAATCATCTGGCCGACCCTTGGGGCACTGGCCACCGAAGAAGGACGGCACTATGGACAAGGAGCAATGATGGGAGTCTTCAACCTGGCCATGAGCAGCGGAGTTTTTATCGGGGCCATCGGAGCCGGCTTTACCTCGGACCGGCTAGGACTGGGCTGGTCCTTTCCGCTGATCGGAATCCTGGTCTTCAGCCTGAGTATGTTTGCCACCAGGCTCGTTGAGCGATAAACTGTCACGGTCGGCGGCAGCATCTTAACGATTGATGGTCTCGTAAAAAGTACAAAGTGCCATAATGTCATTTCGACCAGCGGGAGAAATCTTAAGAGTATCCATTGATTGAGGAATAAGATTTCTCGCTGTCACTCGAAATGACATCTGCTCTTCCCTTTGTCATTCCGAACGCATGTGAGGAATCTGCAACGATATGGATAAAGATCTCTCCCTGCAGTCGAGATGACAGTCGGCAAGCAGAGGATGACAGACTCTTTTGAGTTTTTACGAGACCATCAACTATTCAATGATATGTAACACAATGGTACTGATGATGAAAAAATGGAAGTTTGAAGTGATATGTTCTGCCTGGAGGTTATTATGAAAGTACTTGGCATTTCTGGTTCACCCATTGAAGATAGCAATACGGATCGAGCCTTAAAAATTGTTCTTGAGGCCACCTCCCTGAAAAGTGAATTCATCAAATTAAGTGATTATAATGTTGGGCCGTGTGATGCCTGTCTGGGCTGCATCAAGACCAACAGGTGTATAAAAAAAGATGATGGGCTATTGCTGGCTGAAAAAACCTACAAGGCCGACGCCTTAATCATCGCCGGGTTTACTCCCTATTCTTCCCTTGATAGCCGCACAAAGGCTTATATGGAAAGACTTTATCCGCTACGGCATCGCCATGGTTTGATGGCCGGCAAACCTGGCGGAGCTCTCATTACCAGCGCCCTTCACCATGAACAGGAAGGATTCCCTCCTGCTGCTGAAATCGGCATTCAAGCTATCAAACATTTCATGCTTGAAGAAGGAATGAAATTTATTGGCGGGGTGGCTTTACTTGGCAATGTACCCTGTATACGCTGCGGTCAGGAAGTTCAGTGCCAGATGTCCAGCTTAAAGATGATCCATGGTCGGGATGCCTCTCCGGCAAGCGTGGGCGTACATGATTTTGAAAATGATCCTCACAAAGTCATCGAGTTGCAACAGTTAGGGGAGGCAATCAGGAATTCTTTTTCTTGATCAAGATTGGAGATATACTCCGCAAGAAAGATTTTGCGGAAAGAGAACAGGCTGAAACACACAGGAAGCCGGAGAAGAAGTGATACAATCGTCAATCTCTTGTTAAATCGAGGCTAATTTGCCAATGAAGAGTAAAAGAAAACATCCAAGAATCTCAATTCCGCAAGATGTCGATCTCTATCTCTATAACAGCAGCGACGATTCCCGACTGACAGGCCGGGTGCCTGCCTTGCTTGTCGACCTTACAAAGCAGGGGGCGGGATTGAGATTCCCCCAGGTCCTCATTGATGGCCGGCATATCTTTTATGCCGCACTTGCTTCAGATACTGTATTTATAGCTCTCGTCTTGCGGTCCCCGGCTGATGACCCTGAAAAATTAACGACTCTCCTGGCACGTCCTGTCTGGTTTGATCGAAACATGGAAGATAGTGTTACGCCTTTCAGGATGGGAGTACAATTCGTTGACCAAGCCCCACCAGCAGTTCTAAGCTTTTTTGTACAAGAATAGAATCCTCAACTCTTGATTGTTTCATCAGCCGGTTCAAGGCCCCAGATTTGCATTTACCCTCCCGGAATAACAAAGAATTTTTGCAAACATTTTGTAATTCAGATCACAGGATCGTTGACCTGGAGCATATCTCGTGAAACGCTGCTGCCAAAGATCTCGCTGCCTGGCCGCATCTCAATGGTAAAAATATTGTCCCAGGACCTGAAAACGATTATTCCTTTGATAAAAGGAATTTAAACTCATAAAATTAACTTGAGTCCCCCCATATTAAAAAAAAATCCGCAGGAGAATCAATGACCGTTCACAAGATCAGCCCCGAAGAGGCCTATCATCGTTGCGACCCGAACAGCTTTGCCTTTGAGACCACAACAGAGGTAGAAGAGCTTTCCCATTTCATCGGACAAGACCGGGCACTTGAGGCCGTTGATTTCGGCATCAGCATGCAGCAGCAGGGCTTTAACCTTTTTGTCATCGGTCCTGAAGGCTCCGGCCGCCACAGTGTCATTAAATCTTTCATCCATGAGAAGGCGAGTAAGGAGGCGACTCCCAATGACTGGTGCTACGTCCATAATTTTCACAAACCCCACAAGCCGCTGGCTCTTGAGTTTCCTCCCGGCCAGGGCACAGTATTCAAGGGCGAGATGTATGAACTCATCGACACCCTGAAGACCACCATCCCTGCTATTTTTGAAGGCGATGATTATCGAATGCGACGCAAGGTCATCAATGATCTGCTCACTCAGAAGATCGAGGCTCTCTACCACGAGGTTGGAAACAAGGCTAAGGCCGAGAAAATTGCTGTGTCGCGCAGCGAACATGATTTTCGTTTCTCGCCCACCGACGACAAGGGCGAGCCTCTCAGCCTTGACGAATTCCGCAAGTTGCCCGATGAAGTAAAAGAAAAGATTGAAGAGACCATTGAGAAACTGCAGACCATGCTGCAGGAAGCGATTCACCAGATCAGTACCTGGAAGAGGGAAGCCGAGGAACAAAACCGCAATCTCAAGAAGGAGACTGCCAAAATGGCGGTCTCACCCCTCATTGAGACCCTGAAAAGAAAATATAAAGATCATGAAAAAATCATCCATTACCTTGAAGACGTTGAAAAAGTCATCGCTGAGGGGGTGGATGATTTCCTGATTGATGAACAAACCGGGCAGAATCCGCTCATTATCGCCATTGGCGGAGGTCAATCAGCATCCTTTGATCAGTACGAGGTCAATGTCCTGATCAGCAATCAAAACAACCATGGTTCGCCCGTGGTCTATGAAGATCTGCCCACCTATCAGAATCTTCATGGCCGTATTGAACACCTGGCCAGGATGGGCATGCTCACCACCAACTTCACCCTTATCAAGCCGGGCTGCCTGCACCAGGCCAACAACGGTTATCTTATTCTGGATGCCAGAAGGCTGCTCATGCAACCCTTTGCCTACGAGGGCCTGAAAAGAACCCTGCGTTCCCACAAGATCCATATCGAACCAGTGGAGAGGCTCCTGGGCCTGATCAATACGGTTTCTCTCGAGCCCGAGCCCGTAGACCTCAATATCAAGGTCGTACTCATCGGCGACCCTCTGATTTACTATCTCCTGAACGCCTATGACCCGGAATTCATCTCCCTGTTCAAGGTACAGGCCGATTTTGAGAGCGACATGAAGCGCTGCAAGGAGAGCCAGGATCTCTACGCCACCCTTATTGCCAGACTGGCGAAGGACAAGGATCTGCTTCCCCTGCACCGTACAGCCGTGGCCCGTCTCATCGAACAGGCCACCCGCGAGGCCGGCGACCGGGAAAAGCTGTCGCTGCGCATCCGGGCATTTTCCGATCTGATGCAGGAGGCCGACTATCTGGCCAAAAAAGAGAACAAGACAACAATTATCGATACCGATGTGGAAAAGGCCATTGCCGCCGGCAAACGGAGGGGCGGCAGAATCAAGGACCGCTTATTTGAGGCCATGGAGCACGACATCCACTATATCGAGACACAAGGGGCAAAGGTGGGCCAGATCAACGGTCTTTCAGTCCTCATGCTGGGCCACGACACCTTTGGCTGCCCGACCCGCATCACCGCCCTGACCAGGCCCGGCAAGGGTAAGATTATCGATATTGAACGGGAGGTTGAGCTTGGTGGCCCCATCCACTCCAAAGGGGTTATGATACTCTCCTCTTTTTTGAGCAGCCGCTATGCCCGGACCATCCCTCTCGGTCTTCAGGCCAGCCTGGTATTTGAACAATCTTACGGCGGCGTGGAAGGCGACAGTGCCTCCTGCGCCGAGCTCTGCACCCTGCTCTCTTCCCTGGCTGATGTGCCAATCAAGCAGACGCTGGCCATCACCGGTTCGGTAAGCCAGAAAGGTGAGGTCCAGGCCATAGGCGGCGTCAACGAAAAGATCGAAGGATTTTTTGATCTTTGCGAAAACCGGGGCTTAAGCGGCGCACAGGGCGTTATCATCCCGGCCAGCAATGTCCGTCATCTGATGCTGAAGAAAGAGGTGGTTGCCGCCATGGAACAAGGCAAGTTCAGCGTAACGGCGGTAAGCACAGTAGATGAGGCGGTGGAGATACTCACCGGCATGGCGGCAGGTGAACGGGACGATAAGGGTGACTACCCGGCCGAGTCAATCAATGGCCGGGTGGAGGCCACTCTGCAGGCCTTTGCCAAAAATCTTCAGGAGTTTGACAAGGAAGGCAAAGAGAAAACACATAACCTTTCTCCGTCCGCAGAAAACAAAGGGGACTGATACAAATGGCGCTAGTTTAAGCGCTTTTTTTACAACCGCAGGGAGTAAAGTTGGGACTGTCCCCGGCCCCATCGGGGGCTGTCCCAACTTTACGGGTTTGAGGCAACCATGGTGCCCAGCGCCGCAAAACTCTGATCTTCAGGTTTTTTGCAACTGCTGTCGCTGCAACTCGCAAAAGCCTGGGACAGCCCCCGATGGGGCTGGGGACAGTCCCGGTTTTGCTGGCCTCTGCCCTTAAACTAGCGCCATTCGGGACTGATACAAATTCACTGAGTTGCTGTCACCGTCCCCCTGGTGCTGTTCAACGCAGCTGAATGTCGATACGGATCTGCTCAACCAACCCTGGTCCGAGCTTCACGTTCCTGTTCGCGCGGGGCGACCCTGGCCAGTTCCGTCAGTTCCTCCGCCAGAAGGTCCATCATATCGTCTACCGATATAATGCCTGCCAGCCCTCCCGCTTCATTGATCACCGGGATACGGCGTATGCCATGGGCACGCATGAGCCGGATTGTTTCAATCACCCCTGCATTTTCCGGTACGCTGATAAGCTGCCGGCTCATGATATCACCTACGGTGAAGTCATCAACCGACAAGGAGTCGCCAATGATCTCGATTACGATGTCACGGTCAGTGACGATGCCGACCGGCACCCGCTTATCCTTGACCATGTCCATGACCACCAGATCACCCACATGATACTGGCGCATGAGTTGCGCTGCCTCTGTAATGGTGGTTTTCCTTGTGGCAAACACGACTGCCCGGTTGCAAAGTTCTCCAATAGGCATGGCAATTCCTCCCGATACGTTGGTGAGCGGCTACATGCGCCCGGTTTGACACCCGAACACGTTATTTCCCCAATTCCTGATATCTCCAGCCTGGCAAGCTTTTCGGTGAACATCTTTCATGAATTATCCTCATCCTGTAATAGAGTATCATATTTTTAAATCTCTATTCCAGGGGAATATTCTCAACAGGTTTTACCTGAGCATTGATTCTCGAGCAGGGCAGGTAGCGGGCGCATCGTGGAAGATGACCTAAGCCCCGGCAACGACCATGATCTTTGTCGAGACGGTTTCCGACCTTCTTCTCCTCAGATGTAAGCCTGGCTTATCCGGGCTTCGAGTGTATGTGAGACTCCCCGACCCCTTTCATCTGTTGCTTCCTGCATTCAATACAGGCAGTTCCCAGTTAATGGGCGTTTTTGACTGAGACTGCAGATAGGAATTGGCCTTGGAAAAATGGTTGTTGCCAAAAAAACCACGATGAGCGGATAAGGGGGACGGGTGAACCGACTGCAGCACCAGGTGGCGCTTTTTATCAATAATCGCCCCTTTTTTCTGGGCATAACTGCCCCATAAGAGAAACACCAGCCCGGCATGTTCGCTGTTCAGCGTTTGGATAATGACATCGGTGAAACGTTCCCAGCCCTTGCCCTGGTGCGAGGCCGCCCTGTTCTGTTCCACGGTGAGCACACTGTTGAGCAGCAGCACGCCCTGCTGTGCCCAGCTGTTGAGATTGCCATGATTGGCCGAAGGGATGCCGAGATCGGCCTGGATTTCCTGGAAAATATTTTTAAGCGACGGTGGCGGCACCACCCCCGGCATCACGGAAAAACAGAGGCCATGCGCCTGGCCCTGGCCATGATACGGGTCCTGGCCGATAATCACCACCTTCACGTCCTCAAACGGGATCATGTTCATGGCATTAAAGATATTTTTCCCTTCCGGGTAGATGATCTTTCCGGCCTGTTTCTCCTGAATCAGGAACTCTCTGAGCTTTTGCATATACTCCTGCTCAAACTCCCCTCCGATCCGGCTCTTCCAGGAAGGGTGCAGCTGGACTCGATCTTGTATCTCAGACATTGTTTAACACCCTGGTGTGATTAACTTCCGCCGCCATTTTTTCGCATTTATGAAAAGTTGACAATCTCGTAAAAACTCAAAAAAGTCCGTCATCCTATGCTTGCCGACTGTCATCTCGACTGCAGGGAGAGATCTTTATCCACATCGTTGAAGATTCCTCACATGCGTTCGGAATGACAAAGGGAAGAACAGATGTCATTTCGAGCGACAGCGAGAAATCTTTATACACATCGTTGAAGATTCCTCACATGCGTTCGGAATGACAAAGGGAAAAACAGATGTCATCTCGACTGCAGGGAGAGATCTTTATCCACATCGTTGAAGATTCCTCACATGCGTTCGGAATGACAAAGGGAAAAACAGATGTCATTTCGAGTGACAGCGAGAAATCTTATCCTCAACCAATGGATACTATTAAGATTTATCCCGATGGTCGAAATGACATTATGGCAATCTGTACTTTTTACGAGACCATCAAAGTTATGAATGAAGGAATGAAGATCACCCTTCCGCCCGCATACGGTTGATCGCGGCCGCCACCTCATGCAGCCGCGGCAGCGCGAGTGTCCCTGTTTTCCAGGGAGATACGATATCAAGCCCCTTTTCTTCCACATCCTGGAGGGCAAGCCTCAGCCCTTGCGTAAGATTTTCAGCCCTGTCAGCATAGTTTCCGGCGAAATAGTGGATGATAAGGCCGATGGCCCTGGTCTGCCCGATATCGATCAGCTGTTCCACCTTGCTCAGATCAATCTCATGGCGGCCATAGAGCAGGGTATCAACCCCCCGGGTCTCAATGGAGACCTCCTTTTTCCCCCGCGCCGGATTGAGTCGCCCCGCATCCGGACATCTTTCCGACTTTCGTACGATGGGAGGCAGATCGCCCGGTTTATCATGAAGCTGTTGCCGGTCGACCAGAGCATGTGCCTTCAAGGTGACATCCTCCGGCCTGTAGGAATCCATCATGATGACCGTATCGCTCACCGCAAAATAATCCCCGGAACCTCCCATGACCAGAATCGTGGAGACCCCGAGCTCCTGATACATCTCCCGCACCCGAAAAAGAAACGGCGTTATCGGTTCCTTTTCCCTGACCACCAGCCTCTGCATCCGCTCATCGCGAATCATGAAGTTGGTGGCCGAGGTATCCTCATCAATCAGGAGCAGAGAGGCATCATCCTCCAGGGCCTCAATGATGTTCGCGGCCTGGGAGGTACTGCCACTGGCATTTTCAGTGGAAAAACGGGTGGTATCTCTCCCAAAGGGCAGGCGGTCAATGAAGGGGCTGATATCAACATTGGAAACGGCCCGGTTGTCTTCAGCCCGGACCTTGACTGCTGTCGGGTCGGTTGCCACAAGTTCTCTGCCATCGCCGGGGATATGGTTATAGACACCCCTTTCGAGGGCATGCAGCAGTGTCGATTTCCCATGGAAACCGCCGCCGACAATCAGGGTCACCCCCCTGGGAATGCCCATCCCCCGGACCTTGCCCCTGTTGGGCAAGACAAGGGTGCAGGCCAGTGATTCCGGGGCAACAAAGGGGACCACCTTTCCTTTCAGGGGCCGGTCATCAATCCCGCTTTGTCTTGGCAACAGGGAGTTGTCAGCCACAAAAGCGGCAAGATTGTTTGGCCGCAGCAGCTCCCGCAAGGAGTGCTGATCTTCAGCCGACTCGACATGCCGTTGAAAGCTGTTTGTATCCAGATTCTCAAAATAAAGGCCATGAGCGACAAGTTCAGGGAGTTCCCGGAAAAACATCTCCTCCACTTCCCTGGCCCTGATCGTCCGCCCGGCTGCCGGCAGACCGACGGTCAAGCGTGCCTCGATCCCTTCACCGTCTATCAGCACCGAGTTTCTGACCAGGATCTGCTGACCACTGGTTTCAATGCTGATCTCGCCACTCTTGCCGATCCCCCGATGCCCCTTCACATGTGCCGGGATTGCCCTGGCAACCGCTCGTGCCAGAAAATCCTCCGCCGCTGTTTTCCGTATCCTGCCGGAGCAGAGCGCAGAGGGAAGTTGGGCTGCCGATGACGGAACATGAATGCTGATCCGCGAAGGCCGGGCAAAGGGATCACCCTGGACATGATCGACAGTGAGCCTGTAGCCATGAAACTGATAACTCCCCTTCAGCTCCTTATAAGCCTTGTACCCTCGCCCATCAATTTGTTTTAAGAGTGTTCGTAGACGTTCCATTGTGGTCACCGCCTGTAAAAATGCCATTTTTTATCCATGTTGAACAGAAGTCGTTGAATCAGAGCAAGGAGTACTGTCCCCTTTTACTTGTGAGAGGGTTTGCATTCATCATCCAGTACTTCCCGGTACCCTGCTTGACTCGACCCAACACGACGCAGGGCATTTTCAGCCTGCATCTTCTGAAGATTTCTCTGGACAGTGCGTTCTGTCACGCCGATATATGCGGCCAGTTCTGCAATAGTTATGTTGGGATTTTGCCGGATGTTCTACCGGATCTTCTGCAGAATTTATCTCGTCATTTATACCGTCATTTTTCCCGGCGTTTCCTCACCATCATCCTTCATGGCACCCCACGTCATCTCCAGCCGGGGAATTATACGGCGAAGGAAATAAACCGGTCAAGAAGAGGTGTTTTTTTCACTTCATACAGCGTCAAGTAATCCTTTTCCGATATTGCCTGCACTTCCGCCAACCCGAAAAATGCGGCAAAGTGGTACAGCGTACGATAAAAATAAGCTCGACACAACGTCTTCTCGCAAGATTGATACGGGACCTGCTCTATTTCATTGAGCAGAACCGGAAATGCCGCCAGAAAAATATCCTCATAAAATGTTTGTGGTCGTAACTCACCGCCGTATTTTCCTAACAGAAAAAAGGTAAAGAGAAAGGCCTGCTGGATAAAGGGGATATCCTGGAAACCGTCAAGATACGACCAGTTGAATTTTTGCACATAGGCCGTGAAAAGATCAGGATACACGGCCTCCATCCCCTGAGAGGTAATTTTCTTGCGACATTTGGCGGTAAGAACAAATTTTCCTTTATCCATTCGAACAAGTCCGGCTAATTCCGCCACCAGCCTCAGGCAATGGAGATCGAAAAAATCCATTTCCGACCGGATAGCGCCGAATCTGGTACGATGTTCATATTTCTCTTGCCCCCAGAAAGAGTGGGCCGCCTCCCGGCAAAAGCGCTGGGGCAGGTTGCCTTTTGCCGTCGGTTTCAAACCTTTCTCGCCGATAGCCTCGACCAGCAATGTGAATAAGGTGAGCGCAGGAGCCTCTACGGGCGGTTCAAGCGATCCGGCAAACCTCACCAGGTCCGGGGAATCAAAGGGAAAATGCAGGGCACGATGCATCTGAGACGGGGAAAGGCCGTGAAACGACGCGAGCGGACTGTTATTTTGTTTTTGTGTCAACTGGTTCATCGCCGCCTGAACCTCTTCCAACGAGGAGAACTCCCGGTCTTCCACCCCGGCCAGAATCTCGCCCATGATCTCCTGCATGCCCGCCGGAGCGGCCATACCGGCCTGTTTGTCAAGACAACATTTTTTATATTTTTCTCCGCTACCGCATGGACAGGGATCATTTCTGCTGATTTTCATGGCGGTACAATCTCCTTTTCGATGTGGGGCAATGCAGTAGTGTCCGGTTTGATACTTGCATGATTAAAAAAGTGATGAATTTAGCCCCCCTCCTTGTTAAGGAGGGGACGGGGGTGGTTTCTGTTAACTTTTATTTCTGATTATGAACGTTATCTTTGACGAAAATCAAAGACAACCACCCCTGACCCCTCCTTAAAAACAAGGAGGGGAACTTATGCAAAAACTAAACCGGACAATGCTGGGGGCAATGCTTGATATTGACCGTTCTGCCGATGAACAGGTTCGCACCGTTCATCTAGTAAGATGTCTGGGCATTCAATCAGAAAATCAATCAATGATCCGTTTATTCTCCAATAAATCCAGAACTTCCAGTAGCCTCCGTTTTGCCTTGTGCTCAACCCGCAGGGTCTGGATGAGAGTCCGCCACTGTTCGAACCGATTTGTTGCCTGGTAAACTTTATGCATCTTGCGCAGATAGCCGGCAGCCACTTCATAGGCCTTGGGCTTGACCAGATTGATCTGCCCCTCAGCCAGCTTTTTCCAGATGGCAAGTGAAACGTCAGGATGGGTCCCGGCAACGGCCGCGGCCACCTCTCTCCCCTTGCCGGTTCCCCACCGGATCGCTTTCTGCTGCGCCTGGTAAAGCTGGACAACATCGTCGAACCGCTTTTCAAGAATGGCGATTTCAATGAGGTTGTTCAGGTCGGGAAAGTCCCGACGGAACCTCTTGTCAGAGCCGGCAGCGACCTCAGGACTGGGCAAGGGCCATGATTGCTTGCTGCTTCCCTTAACAGTCATATCCGGACGTTGACCGCTTTCCAGAAAAGAGAGGACGGCGGCACGGACAGCCGGCCAGCAATCCATCGTTTCAGCGGCCTTTTCTAATTCCAGATAATTGGCAGGGGAGGGATTCTTGAAGAAATCCTGGGCCCGGTAGGCAGCAACCAGATCAAATTTATTTTCCTGCCAGGCAAGCTCGCGCAGTTTTTTCTGCAGGCTGGCGGCAATGCCGGGGGCATTATCCACCGTTTTTTGAAACCCCTTGACACACCACTCCCTGGCCTTGTCAGAACTGCCGCTCTGCAAAAATATATTGACGAGCTGTTCATAGCATTGGGTCAAGTCCGCCTCCCTTTCGAGCAGAGGAATAACTTTTTTCTGCTGACCACTTCGTTCAAAGGCCTCAATCAGCCAGTTCATCACCTTTTTCCGCTGATATGTGCTAGAGAAGTTGTCCGGCTTGGGCACGGGCATGGCGTTGATCCTGTCCTGAAGGCTGCCCGCAACCTCGCCCCAGTCTTTCTTGCCGTATATCTTATCTCGGATGAATTGTTCGCAGGAATCGCTGATGGCATACTGGTCTTCGAGAAAGATATCGATCATCCACAGTAATTGTTCCGACCTTGACAGCGACGAGGCCTTTACCGCCTGAAAGACTATCTCCATGCAGCCCCCGATTTCATAAGCCACTTCACCATCGTCATGGGATTGTTCCACCTGCTCGTTGCCCCTTTGCCAGAGATCGCGGCCAAGTTCCACCACAATATCGGCATGTCCTTCTTTCAACAAGGCGGCAAACTGTTCCTTGATATGAGAATAGTCGGGCCTGCTCCCCTCGTCATTCCATCGATTAGTCCAGGCAGGCTCATCGGTCACCGCTTTTATTTCCTTCCGCAGGGCAATGGCGAGCTTATCAATTCTGCCGCTTTGCAGCTGATCGTCTTCCAGAATCTTCCGTTTGACCTCCGGATGACGGGCCGCAAGATCAGTCAACAGCACGATCAGCTCCTCCTTGCTTTTCTCACCCAGGATTCCGGCTAGCACCGGAATCTTTCCACCACCTGATCCTGGCGGCGCAACCTTGGCAGTCATGATTTCCCGATCATCCTCCTCCCGGAACTCGTCATCTTCATCTTCATCTTCATCTTCATCGTCATCGGAGTCATCAAAAACGGCTCTATACAGGTCTCCCTGTTTGTCCACCAGAGGGAGCTTCCGCCCTGCTTTTTCCTGTTCCAGAGCGGCCAGGACAACGGCCACGGCATGTTTGCATGGCCCCAGGTACGGGCAGGAACAGAACCAGTCAAATTCACCATCTTCACCAATCTCAACATGAGTGGCGTAATCCTCACCACCTGGAACCCATGCAATCAGCCCACCACTTTCGGTCATAGCCAAGTCGGTGACATTTCTGATGTATGTCTTGCCACGGCCCATGATTGTACTGCCGGCCCACTGCCGCAGATCCATCCAGGTCAGACTGTGTAATGATTCATTCATCGAATTCATCCGTCCCCCATAAAAGAACTTGCAGGAAAATCTTCCGCAACAGTTTTTCTTAGTTAGTTAGCGCTCCCCGACCTCATCCCAGACTGTTGATGTAAGTGGAGACCATGCGTTTTATCAGCTCATCTATTGGCTTGAATTTGGCTCATTTTCCATACGCTGCCAGTTAAAAATACTTGTAAAAATGGTGCGTTAGGAATAAATATCCGGGTCATTTGACTCAGCACACCCGGCTAATTGGTTCGATTGGAGGGTATTTGAGCCAAATGGAAACGCCTCATTTTTCAACCGCCAACCGATAACGCGCACCGTTCGCTCGCCCTCCATGACCACCACGGAAAGGCCAACCAACCCAGCAAGTGCCCGACCGACCAGACCAACGGTGCAAAGCGCAATCCAGCCGCAGCCGATAATTCGGTAGAAGCGCATCTCGATGTGGTACTTGTCCTTACTCTTTTCCATTCCACTTCAACCCCATTGCCTTACAATGAGGAGTCAACTTCCTGCTGCTTGATTTTCTCTTGCCACCCTGCAAACTCCCAGGGACTGACGCCAAAGCGTATTGCATTCCCCTCATGCAGGTTTGCAAACTCTTCCAGGGCAAGCTTGACGAACTTGTCGCGATCCTCTTCAGGCACTGACAAAGCAATACCCGCCATCACCGCTTTTTGAACGGGAGCCTGCTGTTGCAGAATAATTGTCTTTATTGTCTCGCTGAGCTTCTGCCGGTATCGTAGACGGAAGGTATCCGGCGGCACCAGCTCCCGGCGTACCGCCAGATAGTGCTGACAGGAGCGTTCATAGGCCCAGACGAAGACATCGCGCAGCAACTCTATCCGGTTCTGCTCATACACCCCCAGCATGGCATTAAGATAGGCACGTTCCGGCACGTCGATAAACGCGAGCGGACAGAGGTTGTGCCGAATCAAGGGGATGTTGGCGGCGAGCCGGGAGACACGTTTGTTCACATCCTCAAACGGTTGCAGGTAAGGAAGATGGACCATCACGAAAAATGCCTGTTCAAAGGGGTCGCCAATCTCCCGGGCCATCGAGAGGATAATCCGGAACAGCTCATCAAGCCTTTGCGGCATGGCAATCGGCATGTAGACGCTCCCTCCGATTTCCACCGGCCGGTTGCGGATTCGACCACCGGCACTCTGATCCGCCAGAAGTCCATCGGAGAGCAAGGCATGTAAACTGAAAATGGTATAGGGGGTAAAATCAACACGGTCCACTTCATTCACCAGCAGTTCAATGGCACCCTTGTGGTTGAGGATCATCTGGGTTTCCAGTGCATCCTTCCCTTCGGCGGCCTGACCAAATTCGATCAGGCGCTCGGTATCGAGTCGGCTGTAGGTGTTTCCTTCGAGTCGTGACGACGACCACGAAAGATCGATCACCAACCGGTTGATGATGTTGCGGGCAAAGGTGCCGGCGGGCCGTTCGCTGGCGGGAGGTGTACCCAGGGTATGAAGCTGGCTGCGCAGGTCAGCGGGCAGATAAAATGTCTGATTGGGATAATATGCTTCCAGAAATTCCTGGTTATAGCCGACCGGTGTCCGCATCCGGCGTTCCTGGCGAACATTGTCCCTGATCTCTTTTCCTGCAGGTGAAACAGGGATATACGCTTCCGCAACAGCTTCCCCGGAGAGACCAGGAATAGCGCCGCTGATCTCGCCGGTGATCGGCCCAGGTCGGTAACGCACCCCTCGTTGCCTTCCCTCCCTGATAATTCTCCCTTCATCTATAAACCGGGTAAGGCGACGTTGCAGGGTTCGTCGACTGACAGCATCGCCAACAGAGACATGAAGAGAGTCCATCCCTATCCCGTCTTCTCCATGGCGGCCTATTTCCTCAAGAATGCGAACATCCGTCTCAGCGGCTATCTTCTTTGGCATGACGTCTATCCCCCAAGACATGGATATAAATTGTTCCTGTTGATAAACGTATTCATATCTTTATTGGCGCATTACGTCAACAAATGCGCCAATAAAATGGCGCATTTATAATTTGTGGGCCAATAAGAGTGGCACAATTTATGAGAGGTGGACAATTCGCACGATTGGCGCCTTTGGCCTTAAAAACGTCATTACAGCCCCGAAAAAGCCTGACTTCAACAAGTAGCCCTCTACTTTCAGTTAGTTAGAACGGCCAGGCCCCATTCTCAAAAATCAGGGAGAACAAGCCTTCGTGTTTACAGGCAGGGTATCCGGAATGGTCGGGGTACAGTTGCAGCCCCGCTGGTATAATTCCTTTCCAGGCCGGTCTTGAGAGCGGCCAGCAATGCTTTTGTGGCGTCAATGAATTCGGGATGATGCTCGATCCGGTTAATGGTGGCGTGCAGGACCATCTTCGCCGGGCATGGAGGATATCCGGTGGTCACCGTCCAGGCGAGGGCGTTGGGGCAGTCAGGCACGGAAAAGCGCACCCCGCCCATCACCGTCTCCTGGCGGATGTGGAACCGGCCCCATTGCCGGAAGTAAACAACCCGGCCCAACTCCTCAGCTGCATCCACCCCCTCGATCTCCTCACAAAAATCCGGCAGGGTATCGATAGAGACCCTGCTCCGAATCTCCTCCTGGCTTGTCACCACCTCAGCAAATTCAAAAAACTCCAAGTTCTCCTCACAATATATAATCAAACATTTGGGCCATTAGATCCTGTGGTTTGCATGGGATTACCCTTATCAACCAATACCAAGAACTCTATAAAACATCGGACATATTTCTACCTTTTCTTCACCACTAATCTGTGAATCATGAATTATATTTTCGGTTCATCCGACTAAAGCGTACTTGGTTTCATGAAGAGCCATTATCTTCAACTTAAAGAATTCCATATCTCTGTAACCATAGGCTTTCCTCTGCATGGTTTTGATTTTGTTGTTGGTACCTTCGAGGGGGCCGGTCGATA
>JBDRQE010000058.1:0-25802 GCA_043826415.1 Pseudomonadota bacterium | reverse complement strand
TATCGACCGGCCCTCTCGAAGGTACCAACAACAAAATCAAAACCATGCAGAGGAAAGCCTATGGTTACAGAGATATGGAATTCTTTAAGTTGAAGATAATGGCACTTCATGAAACAAAGTACGCTTTAGTCGGATGAACCGTTTTTACTCAAACAGAATTTCAGCAGAGAATGATGTCCCTTGGCAAGATTCAACTTCGAGTAATATCGGGTGACTTAACCTTCTTCCTGAATCCTCTCATGCTCCAGAGAATGGACTGGACCTAACTGGCTGAAATGACATAATTTTATATGCATTAGAAAGGTGGAAGCACCAGAAGACTGCGCCTGCAATACATTTGAGAGGGCCATGTTAAGTGGTCTTCATAGCGAAGAGGAAATGGCGCAGCCTCCCCTCGAAGATACCGCAAAGGGCTACTATCTTGCTGTCCATTTTTTTCAACCTGACTCAGCCGGCGGAGGTAGGAGAGCGGAGACAGCGAATTGAACGGTTGAGGAATATCTGAAAGCCTCAAGGCAGAGAATGTTTATTGATCGCCTTTATCACCAATGAGACGCATGATACTCGTCACCGAATCGAAATCGTGTTGATCAAACCCCTGGTCCGCCAGGTCGAGAGCAAACTCCTGTTCGAGAAAAACCACGATCCTGAGTACGGCCAGCGAGTCCAACAGGCCGCTCAGCACCAGAGAGTCGTCATCCTTTACATCGGAGGTCTCTCCGTACTCGGCTAACAGGGATTGAATAAATTTCCGCAGAGTATCTTTCTTGGTCATGCCGTTCACTCCAGGTGAATGTTGAAAAGTCGTAACAGGAACGAAAAATAGTCGGTAAGGACCATGCTTCGGTCCGGATCGTCAAAAATGGAAAGCAGGCAGTAAAACCCGATCACCGCCGTCGGCTTCACCACCCGCCGCGTAAGCCAGGAGAGTTCCTCCGGTGGTCTTTTCTTCTCGAAAAGCTGGGAGAGGCCAATCGCCGTGCCCAGCACTATCCCGTAAAACAGGTAGACATGAAACGCCGCAAGCGCCTGCCAGGGGCCCATGGTGATGATGACATCGATGTCGCGCAGGTAATGGTACAGCACATTGCCGAAGCCGGCTGCGGCCAGGGTGGCGAAGAAGAGGCGTAAGCGGGGACTCTTCTTGAAGTAACGCAGAAAGGCCGGGTAGAAAAAGTTTTCAACCAGCAGTTCTTTGAAGTAGTAGTAGTATCTGTTCCAGAAATCGGCAATGGTCGTAGCTTGGAGCGGCTTATAGGTGTTGCGCAGGGCATTGTACCCCGCCATCCTGCAGGTGGCAATGATCCCATGTCCCCAAACCGAAAAAGCCACCATCTTGACGCAAAAAGCGGCGAGCAGGGCCAGCCAGTTCAGGTACCAGGGATAGGGCGTCTGCCCGGCCCCACTGTGCAAAACGGTATTAAACGAGGGGATCCCCAGCGACAAGGTTATCCCCATGAAAGAATCCACTCGCTCCGGGCTCCCGTAAAAAAGCTGCCTCAACATGCCTGAAACCAGGGTCAGCACCAAGGCCCAGGCCAGGAGCTTGATCCCTTTCAGTTGGCAGACCGCAAGCTGCTCCGGGGTCTTGGCCTCGATTCGTCGAAGGTAGGCGGCGCCTTTGGGGAAGGGGACGTTGGAGCCGCCCCAGAAGGGGAGAAAGTGGCCGGTCTGCAGACCGAGGTGGGGTGTATCCTTTGCCTGCCGGCCCAGCAGGGCGTAAGTAAAGTACCAGAGATACTTGCCCAGGACAATGACCACAGCCCAGGCCGTAACCCAAAGTGTACCGGGACACGGCAAGGCGGAGGCCAGGCAGATCAGGCCGAGGTAGAAAAGGATCAGGTTGCGGATGGGACGTTTTCCAAGCCAGCCGTTTTTCTTCTCTTTGACCAGCCGATAGTACCCGGCAAAGGAAAGGAGGACGACCAGCACCATCAAAGGCTTGAACCAAGCCCGGCCGATCAACTCACCCCCCTCATTGTTGGCCAGGATGTCGAAATTCAGCCAGCCCCCCAGATAGAGGGCGATAAACGTGGCGCAGACCAGCAGGGGCGCCCGGAACCGGGGCAGAAAGGTCAGCACCGCAAGCATCATGGAGATCGGCAGCCAGTTGCCGGTGTGAAGTGAGAGACCAAAGGCGTACACCCCAAGCACAAGAACCTTTCCGGGGATGGTCTGGGCCAGGGCGACCACCTTGGGGTAGGTGTCAAGCGCCGGGATGAGCCGGAAAGAAGCTCGGCTAGGCATGCTGCAGCTGCTCTGCCTCAAGCATGGCCGCCAGGGCCCTGCGATCCACCTTGCCGTTCAGGTTCAGGGGCATTTGCTCGATGGGGATAATACGTCTGGGGACCATGTAGGCAAGGACTCGTTGACGTAGAAGTTCCTTGACCTGACTCTGGTCTGGAATGGCGTCGGCGACAAAAGCGATCAGCCCCTGGGCCGCACCGTGCTGCATGGGCCAGGCGATGACCGCCGCCAAGTCGGTCTGACAGACCTCCCGCAGGTGAAATTCCACATCCTCCAGTTCCACCCGCTGCCCCAGAACCTTCACCTGGTTGTCAACCCGGCCGAGGTAGTGAAAGATCCCGGTCTCGTCCTGATAGGCGAGGTCGCCGGTCAGGTACCAGATCCCGTCGCCAAACTCGGGATGGTGCAGATGAGGGTATCGTTTAGCCGTAAGCTCCGGGTTGTCCCAGTAACCCGCGGCCACCTGAGGTCCGGAGACCGCGAGTTCGCCGGCCTGCCCTTGGCAGAGAAAGTTGTTTTCGGCATCCACAATGGCCGCCTGCATCCCCTCATAGGGTCTGCCGATGGCTACCACCCCTCGGTTCGGAGTGATAGCCAGAGGTTCGGTGCAGGGCTGCCACAGACAATCCACGGTCACCTCGGTGGGCCCGTAGAGGTTATTTATTTGACTGTTCGGGGCAGCCGTCTGCCAGGCATCCGCCGACTCCTTCGGTAGTGGCTCTCCGGCAAAGAGCGAGAGCCGCAGGCTCGGGAAGTAGCCGGGCCGCAAGAGCCGCATGCTGTTTAAAAAGGCAATCCCCGAGGGGACGCCAAACCAGACAGTCAATTCCTGCCGTCTGATAAACTCGGCCGGCGCCATCACCATGGTCTCCGGCACCACATGCACCGAGGCCCCGGCCCCCCAGGCCATGAACAGGTCAAAGACGATATGGTCGAAGGTGATCTCGGACTGCTGGGAAAGCCGGTCATCAGGGGCAATGCGGTAGCGGGCCTGGGAGACCTGCAGAAAGTGGCTCACGTTGGCATTGGTTACCATTACCCCTTTCGGTACTCCGGTCGTTCCCGAGGTGAAGAGGATATAGGCGCTGGCCTCAGCGGTACTCGGTACCGGAGCCGGGATGGTTTGCATCCCGGCAAAGGTCTGGCGACCGATCAAGTAGGCGTCGGCGCCCATTGACCGTTCCTCCAGCCGGGGTCCAAGGAGAAGTGTCGGCGAGTGGGCCATCACCCGGTCGGTCAGGGCCCGCATCCCGCCTTCGTCCAGGATCAGGGCATCAAGCCGCGACTGCCTGAGAATGGAGAGCAGCCGCTCTTCCGGGTACTTCGGATTTAACGGCACAAAGGTGGCACCGGCCCAGGCAGCGGCCAGGATACCGGCCATGGCCTCCGCTGACCGGCTGGCCAGGATGCCAACCCTCTCGACCCGATCGTGTCCCGGAGCGAGGAGGAAGGAGGCCATACCACCCGCCAGTGTTCCAAGCTCCCCATAAGTGTAGAGCTGTCCTTCGACAAAGAGGGCCGGCCGCGAGGGGTTGTTCAGGTAATGGTTATAGAATGGCTGAGATAATCCGCTTGACATAGAAATCACTCAAAGCTAGTAGACGTAGGGAAACAAGAAGACGGCCACTCTTTCCCCGGGCCATCACTCTGCCCCTGGACGATGGCCCAGGGATTCGTTTTTTTGCATACGGCAAAACTTGCGGCGAAGGAAAAGCACTGCAAGAGGAAAAAACAGGCCGGATTGCAACCGACCCGGGTGATAAGACATCGCTTTCCAAGACGGTCCTAAAAAGCCGGCTCCTGCTCAAATCCGCTCCATTTACGCTTGCAGATGTATCTTTTTGGGGTCGATCTTGCAAGATTTTATTCAATCAGGGCATACAATCTCGGCCTTCGCTTCGGGCAAGGCAAGAAGCACCTGTGCGCAGTTTTTGCCATTCTGATGATAAATTTCAGACTCAGAATCTAACGAATTTGACAGGGGGGCATATCAACAGGTTCCACTGAGCGGCGGAGTGAGTTTCGGTGGACGGGGATTTCTTTGGGGAGGAACTGGAAGGGCTTTGTCTCGGTCAGCACGGAGGGCCGACCTTTTTGTTTGTGGCCGGCCTCCGTACTAAGGGCCGCGGCAAGAATAAAACATCCCGTCTTGCTGGTCTTTTCAGTCAGTCGCTCTTTGTCCATCCATGGTGCGAGCGACACTGGGCCATCCATGGCCTGCGTCTTCTTCGTCACGAAAAGAGTTTCATAGCCCTGCTATGCGCCTCTTTTCGCTCCTCGAATATGACTGAAAATCCTGCGCAATACGGAACAACTTATTCTTGCCGAGGCCCTAATTTCCTGAATTTTTGGAATCAGCCTGGTGGCCACAGGAGCTGACGGCCGCCGAGGACGTGGAGGTGGATGTGAAAAACGGTCTGGCCTGCGGCAGCACCATTGTTAAAGATCATCCGGTACCCATCAATGAGACCGAGTTCCTTGGCAAGCCGTGCACCTGTGCGCATCATCCTGCCCATGAGCTGCTCGTCTTCGACTTCCAGGAATGCCGGACCAACAATATGTTTTTTGGGGATGAGCAGAAAATGGACAGGTGCCTGGGGGGAGATATCGCGGAAGGCCAGAAAATCATCGTCTTCATAGAGTTTGTCAGCTGGGATCTCACCGGCAATAATCTTGCAGAAAAGGCAGTGTTTGTTCATGATTTTTCTCTTACAGTGTTAGGTCAAGAGGAAATGGAATTATTGAGGGCTGAAAGAGTCCTCAAAAAGTTTTATGATGGCCTCACGGCCGGCATCACTGAGATATCTGGTGCCTGATCCTACAAAGGTGTTGTATTCAATGATCGGGGTGTCCGGCTGCCACTGGTTATCTTTCCAGGTAAACCATTGTTTACGCGGCTGATCAAAGACATGGAGGGGACGGTTGAACAGTTTGGCCAGTTCCACAGCCCAGCCCGTACCGCCCTTTACTGAATTGTCCTCGAGGATGGTGCCGATGACAAAGATCTGATGGCCGTTATTGACCATATGGAAGATGGTTTGTAATACCTTTCTGATCTTGGATGTCTCGTAATAGGTGCGGTTGAGCATCTTTGAGGCCAGCTCCATGCTGATGTCGCCCCGTTCCAGATCCTGCTGGCTGAGATAGACGGCATTGTTTTCCCGATGCAGCTTGTGTCCTTCAAAGGTATAGATAATCTCTTTAACACCCCATTTTTCTGCCGTTTCACCAAAGGTTGCCTCAGCCCCTTTCAGGCCGCCACTGCAGAGGGTACAGGATTTCTGATCCATATATGTGCTCCTTATGTATTAAGTATACTGGAAAGTTTCATGTTCAATTCTATACCATACCTGTCTTCAAAGGCAAGTTTTGCCATATTTTTTCTTTGCTGTCAGGGTGAGATCTATTTTTTCCTGCCCCGCAGGAAGACGCGGTGCGGAGCCGGGTAACCTTCCACAGTGAGTGTCGGGTTCTGTGGATCAATGAAATCGCTGTACGATTCAAAGGTCATCCACTCGGTGGAGCGTTGTTCTTCACTACTCATGGGGTGCCGGCAGAAGAGTTCGACCTGATCAAAGCCCGCTTTTTCCATCCACAGCTGTAAACAAAGGCCGGTGGGGATAAAATAGGTGCCGGGTACCTTGGCGTAGGTTTTGTCCGGAAAGAGGGCAATGGGCGCATTACCGGGGATAGCCTGGGATTCCAGCAGGAGTGTTCCGCCGGGCCGCAACGCCTGATAGATATCACGCAGTACATCAATGGGTGAGGCGCGGTGGTAGATGATGCCCATAAGAAAGAGGACATCAAAGCAATCAGGAAACAGGGAGAGATGCTCCACGCCGAGCAGGTCAATATGGAGCGCATCCTGCCTGGCCATACTGTTCAAGGCCTTGAAACAGTAATAGTGCTGCATGGAGGGTTCCAGCCCGAGGACCAGCCTGGGGCGATAAGGGGACATACGGAACATGTAGTAGCCGTTGTTACAGCCGATATCGGCTATAATCTTGTCCTCCAGGTCGGGTAGCATGGGCAGCAGGCGCTGCCATTTGCGTTCACTTCGCCATTCGGCGTCGATGTCGATGCCAAAGACTGAAAAAGGGCCTTTGCGCCAGGGCATGAAGGCGCGCATGGCCCCTTTGACCTGCGCCTGTTCGTCGGTATTCAATTCATCGGGGCCGCCGATGATGACGGTGTCACCAGTGCAGTCGACGTTTTGGGCAACAAAAGGGGCAAGGGATTCACAGGGTGTGCGGTAGCGGAGAAAACCCTTTTTTTGTTGATTGACCCATTGCTGCCGCTCCTGGTGGAGGGCAAAAATCTCCTGACGGCGGGCGCTTTCCGGGAGCAGGAAAAGATAATCGCTGGAAGATGGCATCTGCTTCAACCCGGTTTGATGGCAATAAAGGAGACGAAATTGAACCATTGGAAGAAGGTCTCTACGTTTGTAAATCCGGCACCCAGCAGGAGCTCCCGGTTTTCTTCAATGGAAAAGGGGATCAGGATATTTTCCAGGGCCTCTCTTTTTTTGGCAATCTCCAGCTCTGAATACCCCCTTTCCAGCTTGAACTGATGGTAAATATCGATATATTTGCGGTTGAGTAGAGGGTCGTGGGAGATCTTTTTTTCACTGAGGATCAGGACGCCTCCAGGGCGCAGGTTGTCGAAAAGTCTGTGGATGAACTCCTTGCGGCGCAGAGGGCGGATGAACTGAAGGGTGTAGTTGAGGAGAAAGGCTCCGGTACCGGCCTGATCCAGATCGGTAATGTCCCGGACAACAAAGGAGATCTGGTCCTCTTTGGAGAACATCTCAGCTTTCAGGCGAGCCTGGTGCAGCATGGCAGGCGAGTTGTCGATTCCCGTGAATTGCAGTCCCTGCCCAGGCAACAGTCGGGCTAATTGCAGCAGGGTGGTGCCGGTGGCACAGCCAAGATCAATGACCGTGTCATTCTGCTGGAGAAAGGTATTCAGGAGTCGGGCCGTTCCTTGGATGACCTCCTGGTAAAAAGGAATGGAGCGGTCAAGCATGTCATCGAAGACCTGGGCGACCCGTTCGCTGAAGACAAAATCTTCCTGAACCTGGCTGATGGCAAAAAGGGTGTCTTTGCTGGTGGGTAACATGGCGGTAATAAAGGACTCAGCGCTGGACTGAGGAGTATAATGAGCCTTTTGGCAAGAGGCTCTGATAATTGATGTAGCGTAAGGAGAGTATATTATAACCCTTTAAAAAATCCTGCTATTGTTTTATACGCATTGAAAGGTGGCATAAGCAAATATGACGTGGTAGACCATCGATAACCATGGCGTGAGTAAATGAGCCCATTGATTTAATGTCTTTTCGCCCGATCTCTTCGTTATACGAAAATTTTTATCCTCGGAATATTAACTAGATGCCTGCGGTAAAACTTTTCATATGCCTCGATCTCGAACGAAAATCCTATTAAATCAACAGGCTCATAAATTATCTTGATTGTGCATACAATCGCATGAGGCTCGACAAGGAATTATGAAAAAATACATCATTGGAATAGATACGGGCGGTACCTACACTGACGCAGTTCTTATTGAGGCAGACAGCGGCGCGGTTCTGGCTACGGCCAAGGAACCGACCACCCATTATCACCTGGCAACGGGAACAGGCCAGGTTCTGGCCTCGCTGCTGCAGGAATCCGGGATCGCACCTTCAGATATTCAGCAGCTGGCGGTCTCTACCACCCTGGCCACCAATGCCGTGGTTGAAGGCAAAGGGGCGAGGGTGGGTCTTTTTGTCATCGGCTATGTCAAACATTTCCGTCTACCGGTAGTGGCGGTGGTCTTTATCAAGGGCGGCCATACCATTCAGGGGACGGAGGAAGAGCCGCTTGATCTGGAAAATCTGGTGGATACGGTGCAGGGACTGCGGCATGAGGTTGATGCCTATGCGATCTGCAGCGCCATGTCCATGGAAAATCCCACCCATGAACTGGTGGCCGAAAAGGCCATTTCCATGATTGATCCCAAGCCGGTCTTCTGCTCGCACCGGATCAGTCAGCAGGCGGGGATGCGGGAACGGGCCGCCACCGCCGCCCTCCATGCCAAGCTCATGCCTCTGATGCAGGACTATATCAGCGGCGTTCAGGTGGCGATGATCAAACAGGGGCTCTCCTGTCCGGTGGCCATCATCGGCGGCAATGGTCAGACCGTGACCATTGATCAGGCCGTGGAGCGGGCCGGGGTGACCGTGGCCAGCGGCCCCGCCTGTACCGCCCATTTCGGGGCCCTGCAGACCACAGGCGATGCCCTGGTCATTGATGTGGGCGGCACCACCACCGATATTGCCATGATTGAGGGCGGCAGGCCGCTTCTTGCCCCGGATGGCTGCCAGATCGGCGAGTGGCAGACCCATGTGGAGGCCATAGACATGTTCACCGGCGGCATCGGCGGCGACAGTCATGTGCTGATCGATGAGCGGGGAGGCCTTCATGTCGGACCCAACCGGGTTGTACCCCTGAGTATGGCCGAGGCCATGCCGCCGGCCTCTCAATGGCTGGGGACCGGCGCTTCTTCCCGCTGTATCGGGCTGGTCACCCTTGCCGATATCCCGGAGGATCTCGATGATCCGGTGATCACCTTTCTTCGTCAGCACGGGCCGGCAACGCCTGCGGCTATCAGTGCGGCCATCGGCCTCTCCTCGGTCCCCCTGGAGAGACATCTCGAGGACCTGGCCCGGGCTCAATGGACCTTTGAGGCAGGTTTTACCCCTACCGATGCCTTGCATGTTCTGGGCCAGATCGCCATTGGTAATCCTGATGCAGCCGCGGCCGGGGTTGCGGTGCTGGCCCGGATCATGGGGATGGATGCTGAACAGTTTTGTGGTGAGGTTCTGCGTCGGACCGAAAAACAGATTGAGGATCTGATCATCGATTATATTATTCATCGCTACTGGGGCACGTCGCTGACTTCTTTTATCACCAGCCGTGACAGCCATCCGGTGCTGGGCGTGGAGTTCTCCCTGAAGATTCCGCTTGTCGGCATTGGCGCCGCCTCCCGTTACTTCCTGCCCGGTGTGGCCAAGAGGCTGGCCACCACCGTCACCTTTCCTGAGCATTGTGAGGTGGGCAATGCTGTTGGCGCCGCCCTGCTTGGCAAGGCGGCTTCCACCCTTGTTCAATTACGGCCTGAAACCAGTCGTTGATATTCTTGGCCTGTAAACGCGGAAACCCCGGCCTGATCGTTCAGGACGGGGTTTCCGCGTTTAGAGATGGGGGAAGCTTAGGAGCCGTTACGAAATAACTTGGCCATTTATATTGATTTCGTTACGGCTCCTTATGCCGCTTCGGTCAACTCATTGGCCCTGTTATTTTTTACAGCGGCTTATTTTCTTACGGTCCGTTTTTTCTGCTCTTTATTGACATAACTGTAAAAGGTGGGGAAGGCGACAAAAAAGGCGACACAGATCAGATATTCGATGCCCTTGATATGGGTGTAGAAGTCGACCATTGTGTGCAGAGGTTTAATCATCCCTGATGCCTCCATATATTGTCCTGCCAGGGCACTGACCGACCAGTTCATGTAGGAAAGGGCGTTGATGACTGCGGCTCCGACCCAGATACACATGATTGATCCGGTTGCGAGGAGAATTTTGCCTGTTGTAGAGTATCTGCTTTCCATTTTATTACCTCGGGTTGAGAGAGATAGAGAGAAAATTGAGTTGTACACCTCGTTTAATTACCGGTGAGCGCTGTAATCAGGCCCTTCACTAAGCCACCATTCATCAGACCGCTGATCATGCAGGCACATCCCCACAGGCCAACAATCCCTGCCATGGTGATACCGACCGTCAAGGCAAATTTTGAGGTTTCGTGGCTGGCATTAATCTCGGTTTCTTTGTTGGTACGTACGTTTGTAGTTCTCATGATGTTCTCCTTATATTGTTGATTTTTCGTTTTTTGCCTCTTCTTTACCTTCTTTAAAGCATGAATGATGCCAGTTTTGTTATTGCCGGTGAGAAGAATGTCTTTATTGTGTAATATATTGATTTTTAAGATTAAAATTTATTAAAGCCCCCTGCCGGGTGGTGGCGACGGTCTGCCACAGAAGTGATGTAGCTTGCAGGAATCACAGCAGAAGCGTGGTATTCAGGGAAAAATATGTGGCGCGACCTCCACGAAAGTGTGGTGTTGCTTTGTGGATAGGGGCAGGAAGACAGGGGAGCTAGCGGAACAGGATCAAAAAGGCAATTCGTGATGAAATAATGGGAGAGCCAGGAAAAGGAATCATAGAGATTCTCTTACCTTCTGATTTTTGTTGACGGTCCAGGTTTGGATCAAATGTGGCGGTTATCGCCACACTTGAGAAGGAGAGCCAAGGGAATCTTGATGAATGCTGTCCAATAGCGTTTGAGGGTCATTTTGAAAATCAGAATCTATGGTATTAGCATGGCTTGTGAATTCGCTGAAGGTTGCAATAAGATTTTGCTGACTCCAGCGAATCAGATAGTAAATTAACAAGGCTGACAATTTGGTGCAGAGAGTCTCATCGGGGAAGGGATCACAGAAACTTGACTGGTGTAGTTTATTTGATGACAGGGTTTGGGTCTTGTAAAAACTGTCCAGAAACATCAATTCTGCAGGCAGGTTGGCCTTCAATCCTATTTTGGATAAGCCTTTCAGGACAAATTCAAGGACTTTTTTTCCCAGAACAGCCAGCGGATATGAGACATAGAGCTCACGTGGCACCTTGAGTTTCAGATAGGACTTGATGGTGAGAATCAGACTGGCGAGCTCTACCGGCTCTTTATCTACAAAATGATAGGTCTCGCCTGAAAATTCCCGGCGATTCATGAGGATATGATGGATGAAATAGGGGAGCTTGGTGGCATTGGAATAGGAATGCATGACCTTTTTCTTGGTAAAAAGAACCGGCATTGCTCCATCGGTAATTGAAAAGAGAAGGCGATGAAAACCTTGGATTTTATGATCATGTGCACCATACACAACAGCTAGACGGATGCATGTATAGTCAAGTCCAATTGTTTGGTGCATGCAGCGGAGGGTCTGTTCGGCCATCAGCTTCGACTTTGCATAGTTGCTCATATCGGCAGTGAGAGGTAGCTGATCTTCCTCTGTAAGATTCTCGCCGCTTGGAAGGAGGGCGGCTGAGCTGATATGGATATAAGGGATGTGTAGAACGGCCGCGGCTCGTGCGAGGTTCAGGGTGCCAAGATAGTTGGTTTCAAAGGCGAGTTGTGCCGAAGAGTCAATGCTGGCAATAGCTGTGTTGATAATAAAAGCAGGACGTACTTGTTGAAGGTAATTACGGATATCGATGGCATTTCTGAGGGAGAGCTCTTTTCTGCTTGGGGTCAGGAGCTCAATAGAGTGTGAGGACGGTGTCTCAACATAATTGGCAATAGTCCCGCAAGGAGAGATGATTTTTTTTGGGCAGGGGCCAAGGGCAGCTTTCTTAAAATAGTGGGCAATAGTTCCTCCGATAAGTCCGGAGCCACCGATGAGAACACCTGTCATTGTTTTAGAGGGTACGTTTGGTTGCATGGTCGGTTACTTTTTATCAAGTATACAAACGTATACTTTGTGATTCATATTCAAGGGCGTTGTCGGTTGAGCGCTGCGGTTTTGTATGACTGTTCGCCATACTATTGAAATCTTCCTGTCAGCCGGAGAAGATTCAGCTTTTACTTAACAGCTCTACAAGAGCTTAATAATGGCGATATTGAGGTAGAACAATGCATTTGCTGTTTCCATCAGCAAGGCAATATACAGGTGTAGATATTGTGTTGTTCAGGTGTTGCTTCAACTACAAGATCGCCTCCAAGGTTTTGAAGCAACAACTTACATTGGTGCAGTGCAAGCCAGGGCTCAGGAGAAAAGCTGGGATTAACCTGTTCCAGTTCGTTCGCTTGCAAGGTTGCTCCATGGTCTTGTATGGTGATCAGGATTTGACCCACTTGCGGAGCCAGGGTGGCGGTTATTTGAATGTTTTTCTTGCCATGCCTGCCGGCCGGATATTGTTCTAAAATTCTGTTTTTGGCATTCTGAATCAAAGAGAGGATGACCAACTGGATGTCGTTACCCTTTTGGGGGATCACCGGAAGGCCCGCAGCAATTGTGATTTCCAGTTCAATCCCTTCTGTCCGTCCCAGACCCCTGGTCAGGCTGTCAATGGGTTGTAGCAGTTCCTGAACGGTGAATTTTTTGATATTTTCACTGGTATCCCGACTGAACTGTTGGAGATCTACGGCCATGCGAGAAATTTTTTTCTCTTCTGTCAACAGCTTTTTCAGGAGTATTATTGACTCCGATGCCTGCGGTTGCTCTTTATCTCTCCCTTGAAGACCTGACACTGGGCCGTTCATGGCCTGCCCCTGTTCATCTATCAGATCCAACAAGGCCTGCGTATAGTTTATGGCGCCATTAGACAGGTCGGTAAGTTCATGGGCAAGACCGGTTGTAAGGCTGCCAAGTGTTGAGTAGCGGTATATCCGCGACAGTGTCTCATTAATAGAGAGATGGGTGACCGGTATGGAATTAAAATCCGAGGGAGAAGGGTTTATCTCCTCATGAAAAAGATGATTAAAAAAATAGGAAAGCAGGGTTTGCTCACGGCTGCTGAAACAGTTATGGCCATGGCTGTAGAGGGTGATAACGGCAATGATGTCGTGCTGTGACCGGATGGGAAAAGAGGCGCTGGAGAAGGTGTCATCGTCAAAGGGCAGCAGGTTGCGTAATGATTCCGGGAGGGAGGCGGTAACGATGCGGGAGACAGTGGCCTTTCCTGTCTCTATGGTCTTGTTTGCCGAGTCACAGAGGCCGCCCTCTTTTTTGCAATATTTAAGCAGATGATCAAGGATGTCGAGACATCCTGCTTCGTTTGGTGCCAGGCAACCGCAGGCACTGACAGGTTGTGGCTGCTCGTTATCCTGGCTGATGGTGCCGACCCAGACCAGACAATAGTCTCCATTGGTCTGGAGGACCGAACAGATATCCTGCCACCGTTCTGTTGGAGATGCGGCATTGGCAGCCAGTGTTTCATAGAGGGCAATACCACTGCAGATCGCAGAGAGATGCAGATGTTCCTTTTCCAGGCTGGAAACGGTGTTGATGATGTCCTGAATCGATACATCCAGTCCTGGTTTTTCATCGGTCTCTGCGTCGCTGGTTTTCTGGTTGATCTCCCGTACCGTATGACCAAGTTGCAGGATCGGGTTGGAGATGGATTTGTTGATGAGAAAGAGCAGGCTGCTGACCACGAAGATAACAAGGGCCAGGCAGCCGACAACCGTTTTGTGCAGCCCAAGAAGCAGGGCCTGGGTATAGGATGACAGTCCCTGATGAAACCGGGTGACCTGCCCGAACAGGGAGCGGAGCAGGGCGGTCAGGGTAGTAAGCTGTTCCGGGGATGGTTCGTTGCCCTCCTGCACCGTACGTAATTTGACCACCAGACCCACCAGGTCAACCTGGGTGATAAATCCCTGTTTGAACTCCTCGGGAATCAGGATGTCATTGTTGATGCGGGCGATATCGTTCTCCAGCTCTTCGATTTCTTTATGGATATTCGTGAACTGAATCTTTTCCTTGGTGATCAGGGCCTCACTGATATGTTCCTTGATTGAGCTGAAGCGGAACAGCAGTTGCCTGCTGGTCGTAACCACCTGTTCGCAATGTTGATAGAGGATATACTGCCTGACCCCTAAAATGGTCACAGCTGTTAACATCAGGATGACAACCCCGGTACTGGCCAGAAAGAGTGTCTTGAGCGGCAGTCGGAGAAAGAGTTGTTGGATCAAACCTGATTTTTTTTCCGATGTCATGATTGCCATCCTTGTAAAAGTGGGGAGCAAGGCCCCCGGGAATCCGGGGACCTTGTCGTTCTTTGCTTATTTTTCTCCTTTCCAGCTGTAGACGATGGGGAGGCGATAGACGATGAAACGGTAGGTGAGAAAATAGAGAGAGTAGATAGTTACGGTAATCCACACCTCTTTCCAGTGCGGGATTTCCTGATAAAGCTGCCAGTTGAAGCAGATCAGGGCCGTATTCAGACGGTTCCAGATGATGCCGAGGACCGCGATCCAGGCGGCAGCACGAGCCAGACTGGCAGCATTGTTTCTGACGGCGGCGGCATACATGAACATGGGCAGGACAACCCCGACACCCAGCTCCAGCATGTAATAACTTCCCCAGCCGGTGAGCAGGTAGGCCCATTCCTGGTCATGGGCAACGGCGACGATCTTGATGACCAGATAGGTGATCATGGCCAGAGAACAACCCTTGCCCAGCTTGATGGTGATGGAATCCAGTGAATTTTTGAATGTATCATCACAGCGCCAGCCGGCGAAATTCCGGATCAGGGTGGAGGAGACAATGACCATGGACAGACCGGCAAAGATGGACGAACAGAAGAAGTGGATCCACTGGAAGTTGGTCGACAGCCAGAGCGGATGCACCTTGGACGGCGCATAGGTGAAGAGCGCGCCCAGTGCGCCCTGATGCAGGGTGGAGAGGATGATACCGGCGATGGTCAGTCCCAGCACCATCTTGCGGATAACCCGTTTTCCTTTCAGCCAGCCGATCCATTCAAAAAAGGCGGGCAGGACCTCGGCGACCTGCACCGAGAGATAGGTGGCGACATGCCAGGCCACGAGGAAAAGCACGGCAGCCGGTCCCAGAGAGACAAACATGGGATAGGGCAGACGCCACGGCATTCCTAAATCCACCTCAAGGAAGAGGACGGCAAAGAAATAGCCGAGCAGGCCGTTGAGCAGGGCGAGGCGCTCGATGGGATGAAAATCCTTGCGGCCGAAGAGTTCACAGGTGGTGCCCAGCATAAAGCCGGAGGCTGACAGCGGCACCATACCGAAGAGGCCGAAACCGAGGAAGAGTCCCCAGGGATAGTCGTCGGAACCATGGGTTACGGCATCCAGTCCGAACGCATAGCGCTGGAGGATCAGCGGCAGGCCGACGGCAAAGATCCCGATCATCAGCCAGTTGACCGGATTGCGGAAAAATTGTTTAAAGTAGTCTGAGCTGGAGAGTCCCAGCCACAGCTTTTCTTTTATAGTCCATTTTGTGCCGTCCGGTTTGATATGGTCGACAATGGGGATTTCGGGTCGTTGATGGGAAAAAAATCTCATGTTTATTCCTCCTCGTGCGTATCTTCATTCTTGTTCTTCAGCCAGTCCTTCCGTGTTGCCAGGAGATGGAACCCGGCAAAGAGGGCCGGCCAGATGGTCAGTACCATGGGCACGATACCGAGGAAGTCCTTGACGGAATTGAGAATCGGTTCTTTGGGGACATGGGTGTCAAATCCAACCTGGTCAAAGGGGACACTGGAAAGATACATCCAGGCAGTGCCGCCTACTTCATGTTCGCCGTAGATATGATCTTCATATTTATCAGGGGTTTCCCTGATGCGTTGACGACCAATCTCGATCAGCTTGTTGCGTTTGCCGAAGGTGAGGGCCTCCTGGGGACAGGCCTCGACGCAGGCCGGCGGTCTTCCCTCCTTCAGGCGCGTATCGTAGCAGAAGATACATTTCATGATTCGCGGATCAAAGGCGCTGGAGTATTTGAAGGTCGGAATATAAAATGGACAGGCGATCATACAGGTACGACAGCCGACACAGACCTTGGGGTTGTAGATAACGGCTCCTTCCGGGGTCTTGGTGTAGGCATTGACAAAACATGAGGTCAGACAGGCCGGCTCCTGGCAATGGTTGCATTGCACTTTTCTGAACAACGGATGGTCCTGGCCGGGGATCTCATAACGGTTGACAATGGTGTAGCGGGTCTCATCGGTCCGTCGTTTCTGACCGTGATGGATCTCGTCAAAGACGGAAAAGTCATCAAAGGGCTTTTCCGGTTGCGGGAGTTTCTGTTCCTGGTTACAGGCGGCTTCACAGCTTCGACATCCGACACAACGGGTCAGATCGACGAGTACGCCCATGCCATCTGGATAGCCTTCAAAGGTTGCTGCCTGACTGTCTTTTTCTTTGAGTACGGTTGCGGCAACCGTTCCGGCAAGTCCGCCCTTGATAAAGTTTCTGCGGCTTACAGTTGTTTTCATTGCTGAGTACCTCTTTTATTGAACAATCTGGATGGGGAAAGATGGCTTAATGGCCACCGTGTTCACCGCCTGTGGCCCCTGCAGGGGCGTGTTTGCCGGTTTGAAACATTTTTTCCCCTGCCTCAGTCATGGTATGACAGTCCTGGCAACCGGTAGGTCCGCCGGTCTTCTGGTGACAGCCCACGCAGTTAAGATGATAGGCGCTTTTCAGTCCCGGTTTATCGATATGATAAAGTTGAGGATTGTCCAGTTTGCTCAGATCTTCTTTGCTGAAACGGTCACTGCTGTGACACTCCTGGCAGGAGACGGTATCGGCCTCACCGCTTTTGGCATGGCAGCGGATACAGTTGGGGTCGGTTACCTCCCCGCCGGTGGTGTGGTGATGGCATTCCACACAGCTTGCGATCTCCGCGTGCATGCTGTGATTGAATTCCACCCCGCTGTAAAGTCGGGACAGACTGCTGATTTCCACCGTTTCCGGCGCGTCTGCCGCGTCCATGGTGCGTCCTGGTTCAGGCCAGAGCAGCACGCTGCCAATGGCCAGAGCCAGAGTGGTGCGAAGGATCTTTTTTCGTGTTCGCATGCGTTTTCCTCCTTAAAAAAATAACGAAACAAAATGTATGGTAACGGTGCAGCGTGCTGAAACTGCAGGCTGTCAGGAATGACCCTGTTTGCTACAGCTGCCGATCAGGCATCTGGGCCGTTACGATTTCAGTAATGAGCTCAGTGCTAATCCCTTCCCTCCCTTTTTGATTTTAATGATTTCTCAATCTCGTTTTGATTTAGATAGCAGTGGTAAACGATGGCCATTTCTTCGGCGTCTACTGTTTCATTGACCAGGAGTGCTTCCGCCAGTTTGTGCAGGAACTTGTTGTGATCCGACAGCAGTTGTTTTGTTGCCGCATAGCACTCCTCTATAGTCTTTTTGATTTCACGGTCGATGGCCTGCGCGGTCTGTTCACTGTATGGTTTGACCGAGGTTCCGCCCCCGAGAAACCCTCCCTGCTCCTGCATATGGGCGACCGGGCCGATAGTTGGATTCATGCCCCATTCACAGATCAGGCGGGTGGCGATCTCGGTTGCCGTGAGGATATCGTTGCTGGCGCCGGTGGTCAGTCTGCCGAAGATCAGTTCCTCGGCTACCCGTCCGCCCATGAGAATCTTGATCCTGTTGATAATATACTCATAGGAGTAGGTGTAGCGGTCATCCAGCGGCAGCTGCTGGGTCAGACCCAGGGCCCTGCCGCGGGGGATGATGGTGATCTTGTGCACCGGGTCGGTTTCCGGAAGCAGGGTGGCAATGATGGCGTGGCCTGCCTCGTGATAGGCGGTCACCCTCCGGTCTGTTTCGCTGATGACGACACTCTTGCGGGCCAGACCCATGACGATCTTGTCTTTGGCCTCTTCAAAATCCGGCAGGGTGACAGATTGCTTGCCATGCCGGGCGGCAGTGAGCGCAGCTTCGTTGACCAGATTGGCAATTTCCGCACCACTGAATCCGGGGATGCTTTTGGCGATCTCTGCCAGGTTGATGCCTGGGGCCAGGACAATTTTTTTTCCGTGTACTTCCAGAATCTTCAGCCTGCCTTTGGCATCCGGCAGGGATATGGTGACCTGACGATCAAAGCGGCCTGGACGGAGCAATGCCGGATCAAGCATGTCGGGTCGGTTGGTGGCGGCCACTAGGATGACGGTCTCATCAGAGGAAAAGCCATCCATTTCCACGAGCAGGGCGTTAAGGGTCTGTTCCCTTTCATCATTGGAACCGCTGGCGTTACCGCCACTGCGCTTGCCGCCGATGGCATCGATCTCGTCGATGAAAATAATGCAGGGGGCGTTTTTCTTCGCCTCGGTGAAGAGTTCACGTACACGTGAGGCCCCGACGCCGACAAACATCTCCACAAAATCAGAGCCGCCAATGGAGAAGAAGGGGACCGATGCCTCGCCGGCAATGGCCTTGGCCAGCAGGGTTTTCCCGGTGCCGGGAGGGCCCTGGAGCAGTATTCCTTTCGGGATGTGCCCTCCAAGCTTACTGAATTTCTCAGGATGTTTAAGTGACTCGACGATCTCGGTGAGCTCGCCTAAGGCCTCCTCAATGCCGGCCACATCGGCAAAGGTAATCTTGCTGACTCCGATGGGGAGCAGATGGGAGCCTTTTCCTTTGCCAAATCCAGCCCCTGAGGACTTGCCTGATTTGGTTTTGTTGAAGATAAGCCAGCCGCCAAGGATGAGGACAACGGGAATCATGGATTGCAGAAAGTTGCCAAGGCCCGGCTCTGATGGATCGGCGGTAATTTCAACGGATTTATTGATGAGCTGGGGTATCAGTCCCGGCACGTCTGGGGAGAAGGTACTGAAACTTTTTCCCTTCTTGTTCTCGCCGGTGATTTCCCCGCCTCGAAGATGAATCTTTTTTATTTCCGCCTTGTCAAGATCAGCAAGAAATGCGGTGTAGGTCATGCTTGGTGGTGTGGTTTCCCGCAACCAGACGTTATAGCCGACAACGCCAAGAGTAGTGAGAAGCAGCATCAGTAGTCCCATTTGCACGTTATTCATCAGGTCCTCCTTGCGATGACTGGGTGGACACCAGCTCTCGATACGGTTTGGGCTTGTTGGCCAGAACACCTTCGAGCAGGAGATTGAAGATTGCTTCCAGATTTGGCAGCATGGCACTGTTGTTTCTGAAACAAAACTCATTCAGATAGAGTTGTAAGTGTTTCAGCGCCACACCTCCGCGATGAACCTTGTTCAGCCATATCTCAAAGCCTTTGATAAGTTGTTCTGCACGATGAGGATTGTGGGCCGGAGAGTCGACGACATAGAGGTATCCTTCCTGATCAATTGTTCTGTATGCGGGCAGGCCAGGGGCAAAGACAGAGCTTCCGGGTGTGACGGCTGTTCTCAAAAATGTCTTGATTGCCTCGGGTTCCAGTTGTTCGATGGTGGCCATTCTGATTCTTCCGGTGATTCCGGCAGGAAGAATGGTCTCGGCAGCAGCCACGACCAGGGCCTGATTGGGTTTTTCCCATGCGGGCAGAACCGGGGCGCATCCCAGCTCGACCAAACCATGACAGAGGGTGTTGTCTGCCGTCCCCATGGCCATACGTAATTTTTGCAACCATGTCCAAGCGGTCTGATAACTGGAGAGCTGGAGCAGGCGTTGCAGGTTTTTGGCGCTGGTGTCAGTCTCATTTGCGCACAGCCACCAGATTGCCAGGAGCCATCTGGAAAGGGCTTTTTTGCTGCCATGCATAATTGTATTGGTGGTGATTGAGGATGGATGTCCGCAGTGTGCGCAGTTTATCGTACGGGAAGGAGCGAATTGCTGGTGTTGCCATTGGCAGTAAGGGCATTGGAAGCCTTGCGGCCAGCGCTTATGAAAAAGAAAAGCGAGGCAGAGATCTTCATCGCTGAACCAGTTCGGAATCTGCTGTTCGTTCATAAGGAAGGTGCTTGGTTGATGCAATGGCTTATTCATTGTGTCACCAGTTAAAATTTCCCGACTTATCCACTTTGGTTAGAGTTATTGCACATATGGTGCCATGTTCCGGCGGCTTTTTGTTTCTTTGAGGAGGTGAGTTGGTATCACTCTGTATTTATTTGATAAATGAGTGAGGGGTCGTTCAGTTTGTCTTCAGTTTGGCATAGGGTCTTCTTTGCGGGCTATCTGCCTGGTGAAGGGAGATGTTTTAGGTTAATATACTGATATATTGTGATAAAAATGCTGAACTATGGTGCCGGAGTGTTGATGGTGACGCCAGGAGAGAGAGGAGAAGAAGGGGCGGGAAAAAGGTAAAAAAGAGAAGAGAATCTGCCACACATCTGTTGTAAAACTACGTTTGTGTGGCAACAGATGTGTGGTTTTTACGAATTACGAATTCAGACCCTGCAAAACCAACATAGAGTAAAGTGCTTTTCGCAGATTATTTTCTTGCAAAAAAACAAGAAAATAATCTGTGATAATCTCGTAAAAACTCAAAAAAGTCTGTCATTTCGAGTGGCAGCGAGAAATCTTATTCCTCAACCAATGGATACTATTAAGATTTCTCCCGAGGGTCGAAATGACATTATGGCAATTTGTACTTTTTACGAGACCATCATCTGTAAGGCATTAAATTTCTTTAAGGACATTCAGGTCGATATTGAGTTCCCGCACCTTGCGGTAGAGGGTGGACCGATCCATGCCCAGGAGGCGGGCTGCTTTTGCCTTGTTACCCCCGGCTTTACTGAGTGCGGCCAGTATGCGGTCGACCATGGGCATGTGTTCAAGGGGGATTGGGCAGGTGTTGACAGGTATTGTTTCCGGGTATGGAGTTTGTGTTATTATACTGTGGTCAGATTGCGCCAGTTTCGGTTTGTAGGTGGTGACCTCAAGGGGAAGATGTTCTGTGGATATGGTGGAGCCGTAGCAGAGGACGCAGGCCCGTTCGATGACATGTTCCAACTCCCGGATATTCCCGGGCCAGGGATATGAGGAAAGGAGATCTCTGGCCTGATCGGAGATGCCGCTTACGGTCTTGCCGATCCTGCTGGAAAATTTCTGGATAAAGTGGTTGGTCAGGAGGATAACATCTCCCTGGCGTTCCCGTAGTGGCGGCAGGATGATGTCGATAACGCGCAGGCGAAAGTAAAGGTCTTCGCGAAACCCCCCTTCCTGGACTTTCTTCTTGAGGTCTACATTGGTGGCGCCAATGACCCTGACATCGACCTGAATCGGGGTGTCCCGGCCGACTGGATAAAAGGTCTTTTCCTGAAGAAAGCGCAGCAGGCGCAGCTGCATCATCGGGGAGATGTCGCCAATCTCGTCGAGAAAGAGGGTGCCGCCGTCGGCCTGGAGGATCCGGCCCATCCTGTCCTGATCAGCCCCGGTAAACGATCCTTTTTTGTGACCGAAGAGTTCACTTTCCAGGAGATTCTCGGGGATGGCCGTACAGTCAACCTTGATAAGCGGTCGATTTTTTCTGTGACTTTCGAGGTGCAGGGCCTCGGTTACCAGTTCCTTGCCGGTGCCTGACTCTCCGGTAACAAGAACCGTAGTATCTACCCGGCCGACGTTTTCGATCATGGTGTAGACGGTCTGCATGGCATCACTGGCCCCGATGATCCGGTGAAAGGTCGATCGTCTGCCGGACTGCAGGGGGATTTTACTGGTCATATCACGAACGACGATGACAATACCCTGAAAACCACCCCTCCCATCTTCCAGCGGAGAAATGCAGATGGAGAGAACCTTCTGCCGCTTGTCCGGGGTGGTACATTCAATCCGATGTTCAGTGATCTCGATACCGGTGCGCAGGACTTTTTCGGCGTCATCCTTTAAAGAGCAGAGCTCATCGTTGCCGCAGCTGGAGATAAGATTTGCTCCTTCAACCAGTTGGGGCCGGAGTTCACGGAACAGAATCCTGGCAGCCGGATTCATCCGGAGAATGTTGAAATCACGATCAGCTGTGAGAATGGCGTCGGTGACACTGCGAAAGATGGTTTCCAGAGACGTGCGGTATTGTTCCCGCTCCAGTTCGGCCCTTTTCTTTTCCTGCTCCAGTTTACGTTGTTGCAGGGCCAGTCGTGCGGTTCTGAGCAGGGTCTCTTTCTCAACGGGTTTGGGGATATAATCAAAGGCGCCAAGACGCACCGCCTCGGCGGCCGTTTCCACATTGGGGTACCCGGTGACCATGACCACGGGGCAATCCAGCCCCAATTCTCTGGTTCGTTTCAGCAGGTCAATCCCGGAGGCACCTTCAAGGACGATGTCACTGATGATCAGGTCAAATGGTTGGTTGGTCAGGGCGGTGACCGCCTCTTCGAAGGTGGCGGCCATGATGACCGGCGAATAGCCCTGGCGTTTCAGAAAGATCTGAAAGGTGTGGCGCAGGCTCTCCTCATCGTCAACAACAAGAATGGCGTTTTCGTTCTCTTCATATTCAGGCATGATAGTCTCGCTGTTATTTGTTGAACCGGTTCAGGTGACGGTATCTTTCAAGTAAAGACATTCAGATCTCTGAAGACCACAACGGCCCCTGTGAGTTGATTTTTTTCCCTGATGGGAGTGCTGGTATATTCGACCGGAAAGGAGTCGCCGGTCTTGGTCCAGAAGATGTCATCCGATTTATAGTGTACGGCGCCGTCTCTATAGGCCATGTAGATGGGACATTCTTCTTCCGGATAGTGTTTGCCGTCGGCATGGGTATGATGGACAAGATCATGATGAGATTTCCCGACCAGATCTTCAGGCTCCCATCCCAGCATAATCGAGGCGGCTTTGTTGAGAAAGGTGACATTGCCCTGGGCATCCAGTCCAAAGATGCCTTCACCGGCGGAATTGACAATCAGCTCAAGCTGTTTTTTCAGTTTGTTGCTCTCTGAGATATCGCGGAATACCACAACCGCACCGCTCAGGGTGTCGTGTTCAACAATGGGCGTGCTTGTGTATTCCACCGGAAAACTGGTCCCTGATTTTGTCCAGAAAGTTTCATCGGACTCAAAGTGAACGGAGCCATCTTTATAGGTTTTGTGAATCGGGCATTCACTGATGGGGTACTTGCTGCCATCATTATGGGAGTGATGAACAATATCGTGGTGTGAGTTGCCGATGAGGTCTTGTCTGTGCCATCCCAGCAAGCGGGAAGCGGTCTTGTTGATAAAGGTGACGTTACCACTGGTGTCGATGCCAAAAATTCCTTCCGCAGCCGAGTCAAGGATGATCTCAAACCGTTGCTGCAGTTTTCTACTTTCTGTCTCTGCCTGCATACGTTCCGCAATTTCCCGGTTGAGAGAGCCGTTCACCACGGCAAGTTCGAACGTCCTTCGTTCTACTGTCTCTTCCAGGTGGAGCTGGGTTTCCATGAGTGAGTGGGTGGTCTCTGCCAGCAGGGTACTGTTTTTGTCAAGGAGTGCGGTGTATTGCCTGCATCCCCAGAGAATCAGGGCTGCTGTGGCAGCGAAGAGTCCGGTCATAATGATACAGGACCAGAGGGCGTACGGCAGTTGCAGCGTGGCGGTACTGTCTGTCTGGAGTTTGTCAAGATAATAGAGGATCAGGGTCGTCCCGAAAAAAAGGAGGGCGATGCAGGAGAGGATTCGTGTTGTCGTCGTCATTTTAGTTATCATGTGAGTCTCCACTGTTTTCTGCAACAGGCAGGTCAACGATTAATGAGGTGGAGCGCCCCATTTCGCTGCTGACTCTCAGAAAACCATTATTTTCCAGGACCAGACCATGGCTGATACTGAGTCCAAGTCCGGTTCCTTCGCCACTTGGTTTTGTAGAAAAGAAAGGATCAAAGAGTCGATCCATGATGTCATGTTCAATGCCTGTCCCCTGGTCGGTGATGGTCAGGCGGATATACAATTTTTCTTTCTGTCTTATTTGTTGTCCCTTGATTGTGACCCGTTTGTTTGGGTTTGGTTCAGGATACCGTTTGTTCAGGGCGTATCGTGCATTGCTCATAATATTCAAAAGGACCTGCTGGATCTGTTGAGAATTACACATGATGGGAGGTAAGGTGTCCGGCATGTCAAGTTCCAGGATAATACTGTCTTTTTTGAGTTGATGATTGATGAGATCAATACAGTTTGTGATTACATTTTGAAGCACGACAGGTGTCTGAGAATCTTCATGACGACGGGCAAAGTCGAGGAGGTTGCTGACAATGACGGCTATCCGTTTGCCTTCTCTGATAATGCGATGCAGGTTGTCCAGATTGTCAGGATCAAGGGGGTCGTCAAGGATGATCTGGGCATAGTTGATGATGCCGTTAATGGGCTTGTTGATCTCATGGGCGACGCCTGCGGCCAGTTCGCCCACCGAGGCCAGCTGTGCCGCCCGCATGGCCTCGGCCTTCATCAGTTCTTCTTCGGTGAGATCGCGCGCGATCAGCAGCGTGGCTTCCTGGTGGCCTTTTGTTGGTGCAAGGGGACTGAGTGTTATAAGATAATTGCCATTCAAGCCTCTCAGCTCAGCTTCATTAATCATGCTTTTTCTGGTGCTGATCTGTACCTCTAAAGGGCAGGTAGCACCGGCGGCGCGTCCTCCGTGGAGGATGTCACAGACTTTTTTACCGATAACCTCTTCCCTGATTTTTCGTGCGGCAGCAAAGGTGGCCGGGTTGGCATCAAGGATAATATTTTCATTGGATACGATCAGGGCAGGATCCTGGATGGAGGCAAAGAGGTTTTCCCATTTGGTGATTGCTCGATTCAGCGCCAGATCGGCTTGCAGTTGCTGGGTGATGTCTATTCCAAAAAGCACCAGACCTACCTTGCTCTCCTGGATGTCGGGGCGGATGGAGGCGTGCCATTTGATGGTTCTGTTTTTGTTGTTTTTGGTTAAAAGCGTTGCCTGAAAATTTATATTTTCACTGCTTCCTTTAATAATTTCAGAAACCAGATATTGGCATAGGGCGCGCGACTCCGGGGCTATCAGCACGTCCACCCAGTATTTTTCATACACTTCTTCCTGTGAATATTCAGTAACCTCTTCTGCCTTGGGGTTCATGGAGAGGATCTTGCCGCAGGGGGCAATCGACACCATCATGGCCTGCACGGTATTAATAATCTCACGGTTAAAGTCGCGCTCAATCTCCAGGCGGTTTCTCATCTCCTGAGAGTAAAGGGCCAGTGAGATGTCGGCAATAACCAGGGCCAGGAAATCCACCTCGGATTCTGTAAAGGTGTCAATATGGTCGGAATGGATGCTGATGACCCCATATTCGCAACCTTTGTGAACCAGCGGCCAGGAAGAGCAGGAGCGGACGCCTGTTTTACTGGCCATTTCACTGAGAATGAGCGAAGACGGGCCGGTGGTAATGTCTTGAATGATGACCCGATTCCCTGATAAGAGGGCGCGGGCCGCAGGGTTGCTGTCATTCATATCGGTGATGACCTGTTCAACCAAAGTCATACAATCTTTTTCCGGAAGATTTTCAGAGGTCAAGGCCACAAGAGGTGTGATGCCGCTCCCTTCACTATCTCTTTTACCGGCCCACACCAGGCAGAACTCTTCTTTTTCCAGGATTATACGGCAACATTCCCTCAGGAGGAAGTTGAGATCCGTGTGCGTGTCATCCCTGGCGCTGAGTTCACTGATGGCGGTGAGCAGTTTGTTGCGTCGTTCATGTTGCTGAAACATTTTAATGTCTTTTTTGGACAGGGTAGTAGCCATGAAGCACTCCATATTTTTTGTCATATGTAGCAGGTCTTGCAACATATGTGTAGTATAATGTGTTGCGCCGAGAGAGATTATGCCACATAAATGTAGCATAAATGAGCGATTTTCAGCTTTATGTGTTGTACTTGCATCTATCGTGCCGGATGAACATCCTGGAGCGATGAAATGCTTTGGGTGAGTGGAGGATTTTGAGGAGAGGAGTGACGAGGGCGAGCGGGGGCGGATCAATAAAATCAGGCCGGAAGATCTTTCACTGTCAGATCATCCGGCCTGGGAGGAGAGAGTTGATGATTATTTGCTGACTGTCACCTTTTTCTGTTCTTTGTTGACGTAG
>JBDRQE010000057.1:0-11063 GCA_043826415.1 Pseudomonadota bacterium | reverse complement strand
TTGACAATCTCGTAAAAACTCAAAAAAGTCTGTCATTTCGAGTGACAGCGAGAAATCTTATTCCTCAACCAATGGATACTATTAAGATTTCTCCCGCTGGTCGAAATGACATTATGGCAATTTGTACTTTTTACGAGACCAAGAAATTTGTATTAAAACATATGGCAAGGCGTGTCAATCAGTGACAGCGGCCTGACCATGATGAACAGCATCAACCTTTTTCAACCCATAAACTTGACATAAGCCGAGAAGACCATTCTAATGATTAATGATCAGATTCATGGAGAGATCCGGCAAAACTCTCTTTCTTCTTTTACGTAACAGGGCTCCCTATGATACCTAAAAATGATACGGATTGCGGTCGGAACCTCTCACAACTGGAACTGACCTTTCAACGGCTCAAGACTCCCCTTGATAAATTTATCCATTATGATGCCGCCTCGGGCCTTTTGCTCATGGGATGCGCGATCCTGGCTCTGCTCCTGGCCAATACCTCCCTGGCCACCGCCTATGATCATATCCGCCACACCGTTATCACCCTGCAACTGGGTTCATTTACCTTGAGCCATACCCTTCACCACTGGATCAATGACGGCCTGATGGCCCTCTTCTTTTTTCTGGTTGGGCTGGAAATTAAACGGGAAATCCTGGTGGGCGAACTCGCCTGCCTGCGTCAGGCCCTCCTGCCCATTGGCGCAGCCATTGGCGGTATGATCGTCCCGGCACTGTTCTACGCCGCCATCAACAAAGACAGCATAGGCGCAGGAGGATGGGCCATCCCCATGGCCACCGATATCGCCTTTGCCGTAGGCGTCCTTGTTCTTCTTGGCAAACGGGTCCCCAAATCCCTGTTTGGCTTTTTGCTGGCGCTGGCCATTGTTGATGACCTTGGCGCCATACTGATCATTGCTTTCTTTTATACCAAGACCATTGATCAGAACATGCTTATCTGGGCTGCCTTTATTTTTTTCCTGCTGATCGGCTGCAATCGTGTGGGAATACGGAAACCACTCCCCTATTTTCTACTGGGTGGTCTCCTCTGGCTCACCCTTCTCAACTCAGGAATCCATGCCACTCTGGCCGGAGTTCTCACCGCCTTGACCGTGCCTGCAAACCCCAGGTGTCATCCGTCAAAATCCATTGAGGTCATGTCCAACCTGCTCACCCGCTTGGACAAGGTTCACGAACCAGACTGGACTATTGTCGGTAACACCAAAGCACAAGGAGTCCTGCAAAATCTGGAAGATTCCATCCATAATATGGCTTCTCCGCTCCAGCGCCTGGAACTGCACCTCCATCCTTGGAGCGCCTTTCTCATTATCCCACTTTTTGCCCTGGCCAATACAGGGATCCCCATAGAATTTTCCAGCCTGACCACTACCCTGCGCCATCCGGTAACCCTGGGTGTTATGGGAGGGCTTGTAGCAGGCAAGGCTATCGGCGTCTTCACAAGTGTCTGGCTCCTGCAGCAAACGAGGATCTCCCGCTTACCGTCTGGTATAAACCTGCACCATATTGCCGGGATCTCACTGCTGGCAGGCATCGGATTCACCATGTCCATCTTTATAGGCGAGCTCTCGTTTGCAGGTCAGGAAAACCTCCTGCTCCAGGCCAAGACCGGAGTGCTGGTCGGCTCCTTACTGGCTGGAATCAGTGGTTTTCTCTGGCTCTACGTGACAGGCCGGCCATCACGAAATTTATAATCCATCCCTCTAAAATCACCTTGACTTCCCACCGTACAAAAAACTATACTGAATTCATTCAGATGAATGATAATTATTCACCATTAAATAACAGTGCCAAACAAGCTCCAGACTTCCTCCTCAAAATTCATCTCATTTATTGACTATTTCAGCAAGAACTCTATCCGATACAACAGCAAGGGGCGGCCTGAATCTGCTTAACTCAGACCTATAATCAACCATCAACAGGAGAAGAAAAATGAGAAAAACATTCACGACAGCCGTTTTCAGGACGGGACTTTTGGTCTGGACCGTACTTTCCGCCCCACAGATAGGATCAGCAGCAGATTTTGACAGCTTCAGCATGCCGATAAGCAATCCTGTCTATAATGGCGATGCCCGGAATGTAACCATGGTAAGGCCTATCATGCTTAATCAGTCCCTGCCGAACCAGATCAGCGTTAATATCGGCGGCGTCGAAAGCAAAGTAGATCTTGGCGGCACGGTCCAGGGAGCCGCCTTACAGTTCAGCTATGCCTTTAATGAACGATTTTCTCTCGTTGCGGTAAAAGATGGATACATGGACTGCGAGCCAGACAACACGCTTTCAGATCACAGCGGTTGGATAGATATTGCTGCCGGACTTCAATACTCCTTTCTCTATGATCCTGCCCAAAATTTTATCATGACGGGCCGTCTGGTCTATGAATCCACCAGTGGCGACCAAGAGGTCTATCAGGGAAATGGTAACGGTAATCTTGCCCCGGCTATTCTCTTTCTCAAAGGATGGGACAAGCTGCAGTTCTCCGGCACTGTCGGCTTTGTTCTCCCCATCGACACTGATGAAGAAAATACCCTGTTCTATGATTCATGGAATGTGGGCTATGCCATAACCGACTGGTTCAAGCCCATGATCGAACTAAACCATTTTCATGTTCTGAGCTCCGGAGATAGAAATCTCAGCGCTTATGCAAACAGCAATGAAGAGAGCGACCTAGTAGCCGCAATCACCAGCTTTAATCCCTGCGATATCATCAACCTTGGCGGAGAGCACAATGGTGACAATACCAACCTGGTTACTATGTCTTTCGGTTCTCGTTTCCGTATCAACAAATGGATCGATATCGGCGCTGCCTATGAAATTCCCTTGACCAACAGCGATGAGACATTACTGAAAGACAGAATTCTGGTAGATGCCATGTTCACCATGACTTTTTAAGCATATCTTTCCACACAGACAGAACACATCAGGAGGAATGGATTCGTACCATTCCCCCTGTGCATTTCAATGTAATACCGGCACTAATACCCGGAAAAATCTCACTTCAAAAAAATCATGTACCTGTTCCTCATTGATCCCATATAAATCACCGATCAATATTTTTACCTCAGCCAAAGATAAAGGACCAGTCTGGTGACTGGTTCCAAAGAACATACTGCTCAGAAGGGTACTGCTATTAAATTGTAGTCAGCTTATAAATAAGCCTTTATATCTTCTCTCTCAAGAATACTTGTGAGATATCGTCTAAAATTGTATAGTGGCTGACCTTTTAATAATGAAGCATAATTCTCTAACACACCAACAGGACACCATGCGCAAAGGTATTATACTGGCCGGCGGTTCCGGCACCAGACTGCACCCCCTGACCCATTCCGTGAGCAAGCAGCTCATGCCTATCTATGACAAACCGATGATCTACTACCCCCTCTCCACCCTGATGCTGACAGGGATCCGGGAGATTCTCATTATCACCACCCCGGCGGACATGCTCCTGTTCAAAAATCTGCTGGGAGACGGCAGTCAGTGGGGTCTTGAACTGAGTTACGCGGTGCAGCCAAGCCCGGATGGTCTGGCCCAGGCCTTTTTGATCGGCGAGGATTTTATCGGTGACAGTCCGGTCACCCTGATTCTGGGCGACAACATCTTTCATGCCGAAGGGCTTTCTGATAAACTGCAGCATGTCAGCCAACAGCAACATGGGGCCACGGTTTTCGGCTATTATGTGCAACGCCCTGAACGCTACGGCGTTGTGGTCTTTGACAAGGACGGCAAGGTCATTGACCTGGAAGAAAAACCGGCCCATCCCAAGTCCTTCTATGCGGTCACCGGCCTTTATTTCTATGACAATGAGGTGGTGGAGATTGCCAAAACCATCCGTCCATCAGAACGCGGCGAACTGGAGATCACCGATGTCAATCGGGAATATCTCCGACGGGGTGCATTGCAGGTCGAGATCCTCAGCCGCGGCACGGCCTGGCTGGACACCGGCACCCACGCCTCACTTCTTGATGCCGCCAATTTTGTCCGGGTCATTGAGGACCGGCAGGGGTTGAAGATCGCCTGCCCTGAAGAAATCGCCTTCCGCATGGGATACATTGACCTGCAGGACTTGGAGGCGCTGGCCGCCCCCCTCTCCAAAAACGGCTATGGCGCTTATTTGCACTCGATCTGCCACATGGAAGGTCAGCCATGAAAGTGATCGAGACTCCCCTGGCGGGCCTGCTGATCATTGAGCCCAAGGTTTTTGGCGACGAGCGGGGTTTTTTTCTCGAGACCTGGTCGCGCAAACGTTACCAGGATATGGGAATCGATGTTGATTTTGTACAGGACAATCTTTCCTTCTCCGGGCGCGAAGTCCTGCGTGGACTGCACTTTCAGAACCCTCAGACTCAAGGGAAACTGGTCTATGTTCTCCAGGGAGAGGTCTTTGATGTGGCAGTAGATATCCGTAAAGGCTCGCCAACCTTTGGCCATTGGCACGGGGTTATCCTCTCCGCTGAGAACAAACGCCAGTTTTGGGTTCCAGCCGGTTTTGCTCATGGCTTCTGTGTGACCAGCGACACCGCACTTTTTGCCTACAAATGCACGGAACTGTATGCCCCGCAATATGAAAAATCAATCCGCTGGGATGACCCCTCACTGGCCATCAACTGGCCGGCAAACGAACCGCAGGTGTCAGACAAAGACCGCCTGGCCCCACTGCTGGATGACATTGATCCCGCCGTTTTTTGTCTGTTTGATAACAAGCGATGAATACTTATTCTCCCATCCTGCTGACCGGGGCCAATGGTCAGGTCGGATACGAAGTAACTCGTCTGGCCAGAGAAAGAGGCTGTGCCCTGACAGCCTTGACTCGCCGGCAACTCGATATCGGGGACGGTGAAGCTGTAGAACAGATCATCAGCCAGTTACACCCCTCCCTTGTCATCAACGCTGCAGCCTATACTGCTGTTGATAAGGCCGAACAGGACGTCGAGGCCGCCATGCGGGCCAACCGGCAGGGACCGGCCAATCTGGCCGCCAGCTGCCGGAATCACCAGATCCCCCTCATCCACCTCTCCACCGATTATGTCTTTGACGGCTGTAAGGCCGGGGCTTATGATGAAGATGATCCGGTTGCCCCTACGGGCGTCTACGGTCTGAGCAAGTGGGAGGGAGAAGAGGAGATACGTACCCGGCTGAGACAGCATCTGATTCTCCGCGTCAGCTGGGTCTTCGGGCCCCACGGCCACAATTTTGTCAAGACCATGCTGCGACTGGCCGCAGAACGTGACGAGCTGCGGGTGGTGGCGGATCAACGGGGATGTCCAACATGTGCCACTCATATTGCCGAGGCCCTGCTGACCCTGGCCGGCAAGATCAGGGAAGGAATTGATGATACTACCTGGGGCACCTATCATTTTTGCGGCCTGCCGGAAACCACCTGGCACGGATTTGCGGAGACCATTATCAAGGAAGCCTGCAACTTTGGCCTTCTTTACCATGTGATACCAATACATCCCATCGCCACCAGCGACTACCCGACCCCCGCCCGGCGTCCCCAGAATTCAGTCCTTGATTGCCACAAAATCATGCGGACTTTTGACATGAGTCCTCCCAATTGGCAGGAAGGATTAACTGCCATGCTCAATATGCAAGCCAATGTTCACATGCACATAGACAGCCTTGACCATTTGGTATTGACCGTCAAAGACCTCAAAACAACCTCTTCCTTTTATGCAAACGTTTTGGGCATGGAAATCAGCACCTCCGACACCGGCCGCACGGCCTTATTGTTCGGCTCGCAAAAAATCAACCTCCATGAATACGGCAATGAATGTGAGCCCAAGGCAGAACGACCGACACCCGGCTCAGCCGATGTCTGCTTTATTACCTCGGTTCCTTTAGCCAACGTCTTAAACCACCTTTATTCCTGCAATGTTGCTGTCATTGAAGGGCCAATTCAGCGTTCAGGAGCAGCAGGTCCGATTCTCTCCATTTACTTCCGAGACCCTGACATGAATCTGATTGAGGTATCAAATCGTATTACAGCAGCTTAACATTGAGGCTCAAAGGCAGAGCGAACATGCCATCACTCGCTTTCTCTCCGTTCCAGTATTGCCCCATACGCTGTTCCCTATGTTTTCATGATTTTTTTCACCAACGACCTGGCCCCTGATCATACAACAAAAAAGGAAATAAGATGTCCTACCAGCCCAAAAACATCCTGGTAACCGGCGGCGCCGGTTTTATCGGCGCCAATTTTGTCCACCTCTGTCTGCAGAACTATCCGCAAAGCCGGGTGGTGGTCCTGGACGCCCTGACCTACGCCGGCAACCGGGCCAACCTCCATGGCGTTGAATCCCTGGCAAATTTTCGTTTTGTCCATGGCGACATCAGGGATTACAATCTAGTCCTTGAATTACTGCAGACAGAAGAGATTGACACCCTTGTCCATTTTGCCGCCGAATCCCATGTGGATCGCTCCATCCATGGCCCGGATGAGTTTATCGACACCAATGTCATCGGCACCCATGTCCTGCTCAAGGCGGCCAAGAAGGTCTGGCTGGATGGCTCCGCAACACCCGTGTCGCACCGCTTTCATCATGTCTCCACCGATGAGGTGTATGGCACCTTGCGACCTGAAGAACCGCCGTTTAGCGAAAGCAACCAATATGCGCCCAATTCGCCCTACGCCGCATCAAAGGCCTCTTCCGACCACCTGGTTCGAGCCTATCACGAGACCTATGGCCTGCAGGTAACCACCAGTAACTGTTCCAATAATTACGGGCCCTACCAGTTCCCGGAAAAACTGATTCCCCTGATCATCTCCAATATCCTCGACGGCCGCCCCCTGCCCATCTACGGCGATGGACTGCAGATCCGCGACTGGCTTTATGTGGATGATCACAACCGGGGCATTGATCTGGTGATCCGCAAGGGGAAAGTGGGGGAAACCTATAATATCGGGGGCAACAACGAATGGACCAATATCGAGATCGTCAAATTGGTCTGTCGTCTCTTAGATGAGAAATTTGCCACTAATGAACAGATGAAGAAAAGGTTTCCCCACGCCCCGCAGGTCGCCGGCAACATGGCGAAAACCTTGATCACCCATGTCACGGACCGGCTTGGTCACGACCGCCGCTATGCCATTGATGCCGCCAAAATCACCAACGAACTTGGCTATTGCCCGCAGGAATCCTTTGAAACCGGAATCCGTAAAACCCTGGACTGGTATCTGGACAATGAAGGCTGGTGGCGGGCGGTTATGGATGGCAGCTATCGAAAATGGGTGGAGCTGAACTATACCCAGAACGCCTAGATCCGAGCTGCCGCAGAGCCCTTTCGCGTATAGAGCACCGCACTGAAAAGGGAGAAGAGAAAACCGGTCTGGACAATGATCAGATACGATTCGGTACACATGATGGTCAGAAAAAACAGGGGAAAGGCCAGACGAAGGCGCTCCCAGCCGTCTGACAAGACAAAAGCCTGACGAATCTGGGTCACAAAGATGCCAACCAGGACCGCCAGGCCCAGCAGGCCCAGTTGACACAGGACAAAAACATACTGGTTATGGGGATTATCGGTTGCCCCCATCAGCGGTGATTTGAGCGTATTGACCTCGGCATAGGCCGACGGAAAATCACCAGTACCCACCCCCAGCCATGGATTCTTTTTTATGATATCCCAGGAATTCTGCCAGAAAAGCAGCCGTAAGCCCACAGAGGTATTAGGATTACTCTTAAACTGGTGAATCTCGGAGCAGGCCCGATCCACCCGCCCATGAAAAACAGGGCTGAGCTGATAGCCGGCAGTAAAGATTGCCGGAAGAAGAAAGATCATGATCAGTCCGGCGCGCAGAATATTTTTTCTGAAGATCTGTAGAAAAAGCAGGCCAAGCAGGACAAAAAATACAATCTGACCGCCCCGCCCTTCCGTTATAAACATGTTGAATATCATCAGAAAGACCAATCCGGCCAAGGGCCAACGCAGAGCCGCTCTGATCTTACCCCACATCAACTCATGACAGAGAAGATAAATGGCAAAGGCCAGCAGGGGATTGTAGATAACATGAAAGGTACCACGGGTGAGATGTTGTGGAGTGATATCCCCATAATGCAAAAGACCGAACCAGGCCATATAGGTCATGGTCATGGCAACGGTCATCCCTGTCAGAAAAAAACCTGTGTACACCCGCCGCATCTCCCCGCGAACGCTCGTCAAGAATACAGGCAAGAGCATGAGTTTCCAGTATTTTTTCAGGACATCAAGTCCATTCTCCAGATCTTCAGTCCAGAACAGACCGATCACATAGAGGGCAAGATACAAAAGAACCGCCATGGCAACCGGGTTTGTGGAGATGACCCGTAATTTTTCCCGGTACCCTGCTTCGATAAGCCAGACAACCAGGATCAAAATGGCCAGTATCGAAAGGGCAGAGGTGGAAAGCGGCAGCGCAAAGGCCAGAAGAGCCAGAAGCCATGCGTTCAGACGCCCTGCATTCTGTTGAAAAGTTCTATAATTCATGATGTTCGCTTCGTAGCAAATACCATTATAAAAAACAAGATCTAAATCGAAACTCATTCCAGCGTAGAAGGCGGTCATTGCCATAACCTTGCTATTGATTATTCATCCCCGGTCCATGCGTTAAAAAAGATCATCTTATTTTTCTTTTACCAACCCTGTTTTTTTGTGTAAAAGTAAAAAATGATGGTCTCGTAAAAACTTAAAAATTCATTCTCAGCCGGTTTGATCCGATTATTTGAAAATAAGCACAAAATGAAGCGAATTTTGACATTCGTTGCCGAATTTGCTCTTTGAAAACGTTTAGGATCATGAAAAAGGCCAATATGGTACCAAGATATGGTGCCGATGGCTCGGCTATCCGGGATTTGTGGCGACTTGCCCTCAAGATATTCAAAGCGATGGCCTTCATGACTGCGGCAAAACACACTGCTTCCATGCCTCGTACCCGGAGATGCTTCACGCCGGTTCGCCGGTCAAATTCCGACATGGTCGCTTCGACACCGGCCCGATACCGATATGTGTCCCGGAACGCGGGAGAGTCCTCGTGTTTTCTCCGGCAGGCCAGGCGGATATCCTTGGTCGTATAGCGGTAGTAGCAGGCCTTTTTCCCTTGCGTGACCGGACATTGTTTCTCCCTGGGGCATTCAAGGCAAACAGTTGACGGGAAGGTGGCGCTAAAACCTGCGTCTGTCCTTTTCACCTTGGCGGGGACAACTCCTTGCGGACAGGCAAGAATCCGACCTTCCAGGTCAAGGGTAAAATCGGCAAGATGCATTTTTGACTGATTTCCCGGCATGACCGGCGAGATCACGGTCACATCGTGTTCCAGCAAGGCCTTCTCGCAATTGGTATCGCTGCCGTAGAGGGAGTCAGCCAGAATCTCTTGGGGACACATGCCCCGCTGCTCCAGTTTGTCCAGAGCAGGAAGGAGGCTTGCCGCGTCATGGCAATTTGCCGGTTCCACGGCGACATGGGTAATCAGAGACAGGCCTTTATTCTGATCTCCTGTATAGTTCTCCACAACCTGTACCTGGTAGCCCTGCCCTTTATGGCCGCTGTAACCGGCATCCGGGTCGGATGGATTTTGCAGGGAATCGGAGGCCACATCCTTGTTTGGTCGGGCGACCACCTGCTGAGCGGGGTGTGTGGTGGTATCATTGGCTTCTTCAATGACGCACTGCTCTTGGAAAAGCCGGGTCAGCAGCTTGAAGCTGCTCATGTCGAGCACAGACGACACCGAGGCAAAACGCTGCGTCAAGGTAAACACATCCGCCGCCAGTTGATCAAGGGTTCTGGTTGACTCGGAGGGCTTCACCATGGCAAAAAGAGATTCCTGATTTTTACTCAGGTAGCGCTGAGTCAGATTGCTGTCAAGCTGATCAAAGAGACCGTGCTGCTGCCGTTTCAGATTCACCAGGAATTTTCTGATCGTTCTGGCGAACAGCCCAATGCGGCCAAGATTGCGCATATTGGACTTCACATGCACGGAGTCCATACGCTGTTTGCTTAAGTCGACCTTAAAAAGTTTGGCCAGGGTTTGCAGGGCGGTATCGAACATCTCGTTGTAGCTCTCGTCGGTGGACATATACTTCCGCATGGTCCAGAGAGATTTGTTGCTGATGTATGCAGCCGCATCCGAGGCGCTGGTGATATTGAGGGCGTAATGCCATTGGACGTTAAAACAGAACTGCTCCACAGCCTGGTTATCGGTCAAGTCGTGCATCTGCTGCAAAAGCATCAGCCCCATCATGGAATAGAGCTCCTTGGTGGGACGCCCGTTGCTTTCATGATAATGATTGCACAGTGAAGCTACGGGGAGCTTTGGGAGTATTTGCTTCTGAAAAAGACCCGCCCAAGAGTCGTCTAAAAGACGACGCCTCTTGGGGCCTAGGTGCCCCCAGGGATCGAAGATGTTAAGCTGTTTGTGGTTTTTCACATGAAACATTGCTTCACCTTGTATATTGTTGAAATTGCAAGGCAATATTGACAGGTTGTCAGTTGTTTTACAAGTAAAATATTCGTTTTTCTGCGTAAAATTAGGTGGTTGGCGTCAAAATACTTTTTACGAGACCATCAAAAATAAAATGGCTCTATATTAATGATCTCATACAACTCATAATCCTCGTACTCGTGGCTCTTTATATCCTTTTTGTCTGTGCGGAGAGGACCCAAAAAATAATTCGAGCTACCTGTTATTGCAAATCCGCTCCCTGAAGAGGAGCTGGTGCATTCCATTGAGGATACTTCATTCTGGAGAAAGCTTATGAAAATGTCTCCGTACGGCATCGTTGCGGCAACCCTTCTCTCTTCTTTCATCCTTTTTTTCTTCCAACCACAGGCGCAGGGTGCTACCCTCACTGTAACCAGCAGTGCTGATTCGGGCGTCGGCACCTTACGTCAGGCCATATTGGATGCCGTAGCCGATGAAACCATCGACTTTGACCCGACGGTTTTTCCACCCGCCACTCCCACCACCATTACTCTGATCAGTCAACTCACCATCAACAAAAACCTGACCATCAATGGTAATGGCGGGGTTATTCTCGATGCAAACCAAACCGGCAGGGTTATGCTGATTGATGACGGGACAG
>JBDRQE010000056.1:0-4719 GCA_043826415.1 Pseudomonadota bacterium | reverse complement strand
TTGACAATCTCGTAAAAACTCAAAAAAGTCTGTCATTTCGAGTGACAGCGAGAAATCTTATTCCTCAACCAATGGATACTATTAAGATTTCTCCCGCTGGTCGAAATGACATTATGGCAATTTGTACTTTTTACGAGACCATCAACGTTGATAAAAAGTGCTGAGTAACAGAGGGGAAATGGAAAAGGGTCTGTTCGTGAGGGAGGGTTAAAAGAGCATTTCCGAAAATCGTTGATGAAAGGCGGTGAGGTCTTCTTCGCATTCTCCGCAGATAAGCCTGACAGGGCCGAGAATCTGAGAGCTATCTTCTTCAGGCGTAAAACTGCCATCAGGGTTCTGGATATAATGAGTAGTGATGATTACATTTTCAGCAACTTCAAAAAAATCTTCATCATTACCGCAAGATGGACAAGAGATCAGATTGACAGCTGCTGGACGATCTTTTTTAATCTGCATGGTGTGTTAAGAGTATTTGCTGGAGGACAGACTGTCGTTGGCAGAAGGGGTGAGTGTTGTTGATAAGGCCTCTTTCTTTTCTGTTGGAAAAGATCTTCTCTTTTAATTGAGAGTGGAGGCAGTTGGTGAGATTTTCTTTTTAATTTTAACTGCCACGGCACTGATTTTAGAAAAGGTTCTTTGCACGGTTCTCTTTGAGGAGGGAGTGGAAGCGATTATCTTTTTGCTTGCCTCAGCATTTATATCGGTAATGGCAACTTTGGAGAGTTTTGCTGTTTGCATAAAGGCAACAGGATTGATTGGCTGTCCTTTCAGGCAGAGTTCATAATGAAGGTGAACCCCGGTAGAACGACCGCTGCTTCCAACCAGGCCGATCACCTGACCCCGCTTCACCTTCATACCTTTTTTTACTTTAAATTCCTGCAGATGGGCGAAATGGGTGGTAAAACCATTGCCATGGCGGATTTCAATAAAATTGCCGTAGTCCCCATTATAACAGGCTTGAACGATCGTGCCATCTGCCGTGGCGAATATTTTCTCCCCACGCTTGGCTTGCATGTCCACTCCGGCATGAAAACCTTTTTTCCCGTTGACCGGATCTTCTCTGTAACCGAAAGGAGAGCTTATTGGGCCTGAAAGAGGACGTCCTAACGGGGTACGACGCAGAAGATCAAGATTCTTGTCAGTACGTAGAAGCAGATCTTCCTGCAGGGTGTCCGAGGGGGGGATAAAAGGACCACCACTGTTTGCTGTGGTTTTGTGTTTTTTTATTTTCACCCCGATATTCTGCATGATGTCTTCAATAAGTTGATTCCGCTTATTGAATTCAGCCAGGGTTTTATTAACCAGCTCTTCTTTCTCCGCCTGAAACATTGCTGTTTGAGATGTATTCTGGGAAAGAAGATCATCTATCCGGTCAGCGTAATTCCGACTTTCCTGCGTGCTCTCGATCAGTTTGAGATTCATGGCGGAAACTTGCGCATTCAGGTTGCTGTTTTCAACGAAAAGACGAGTGGTAATGATGGCGCCAACAACAGTGGCACAAAGAAGACCAATGCTGACGGCAAGGCCAAATTTAAGCTTTTTTCTGGAAAGAAGAATCGTTCGGGCCTTTTCTTTGGCCCCGGTAACGATGATATGGATATGGTCACTCATTGCAGTTTGTCCGGATTGATTGTATAAAAGAGCTTTGCGGCACATGAAAACTGTCGAGAATAGTTCTCTTTCAGTACAATTTTAACACTAATCAGGATGGTTATAATCGCGGCTTTCGGAATAATCAATAAAAAAGCCACCCTGTTCTATTGTTGATGGCTTTTCCATCTTTTTAATCAAATTATATTCAAGCCTTGCAGGCGTGAATCAGCACGTATCTTTTATGGCGCACCTTCTTAGTTGTAACTCCTTGAGCAAGTCTTTTGGCGCTCAAACCTTGTTTAAAAATATATCTCTTGCGATCAGTGATGGTGACCGGATTGGTCTTATCGGTCCTAATGGCAGCGGCAAATCAACGCTGCTCAAGATTATCTGCAATAAGATTGATGCCGATGAGGGAAAAATCCTGACCCAGAGGCATGTGCGTACCGCCTATCTGGATCAGGTGGATGTCTTTGAGGAGGAGAAGAGTGTCTCTGAAAATCTGCAGCAGGTTCTGTCCGCTCTCGATCTGGATGGCACCGAGCAGCATAATCGGGTTCATGCCCTGCTGAGTCGGGCCGAATTTGCTGATCCTTCTGTTCCTGTTCGCGTATTGTCCGGTGGCTGGCGTAAACGTCTTTCCATCTGTCGCGCCCTGGTGGTAAGGCCCGACATCCTGGTCATGGATGAGCCCACCAACCATCTTGACATCGAGGGGATCCTCTGGCTCGAAAATATGTTGTGCAGTCCGTCTGCTGATGGGCCATCGGCGGTCCTGCTGGTGAGTCATGATCGTCGTTTTCTGGAAAATACGGTCAGTCGGGTTGTGGAATTGTCAGCTCTTTATCCCGAGGGCTCCTTTCAGGTGCAAGGTGCCTATGTTAAATTTCTCGAAGAGCGTGAAATCTTTCTCGGGCAGCAGCAACAGCAGGAAGAACGTTTATCGAACAAGGTTCGCAGGGAGACTGAGTGGCTTCGGCGCGGGCCCAAGGCCCGGGCCACCAAGGCGCGTTATCGCATTGACGAGGCGCACCGGCTGCAGGATGAACTGGCGCAGGTCAAGACCCGCAATCGCTCTACCTCAAGTGTACAGATATCATTTGATGCGACCGGCCGGAAAACCAAAAAACTCCTTGAGGCCCACGGAATTGCCAAGGGGCATGGTGGAAAGACGCTGTTCTCCGGTCTTGATATGGTCCTTTCTCCCGGCACCAGGCTTGGCCTCCTGGGAAGAAATGGTTGTGGCAAGTCCACACTGATGCAGCTTCTGGCAGCCGCCGGTAGTGGGGACAAGGCGCTCGCACCTGATTGTGGAGAGATCGTTGCGGCCGATGGAGTCCGTATTGTCAGTTTTGATCAGCGGCGCGAAAGGATCAACCCTGCTGTGACCTTACGTCGAGCCCTGGCCCCTGATGGAGATGCCATTGTCTGTCAGGGACATTCCATGCATGTCATCTCGTGGGCCAAACGTTTTCTCTTTCAGCCTGAACAACTGGAGACCCCGGTGGGGCAGCTCTCCGGTGGCGAGCAGGCCCGGATTCTGATTGCCGAACTGATGCGCCAGCCGGCAGACATTCTGCTTCTTGATGAACCCACCAATGATCTTGATATTCCCTCACTCGATGTACTGGAAGAGAGTCTCCTTGAATTTCCCGGGGCGCTGGTACTTGTGACCCATGATCGTTTTCTTCTCGATCGTGTCTGCGACCAGGTGCTTGGTTTTGACGGGCGTGGCGGGTTGGGCTATTTTGCCGATTATGAGCAGTGGCTTTCAGCCCTGCAGGAGAGCGGCAAAGAGAATGAAAAATCGCTGGACATCCCGCCTGTTGCCGGCACTCCTGCCAAAAAGAAGAAAACGGGTAAACTCTCTTATCTTGATCAGCGGGAATATGAGCAGATAGAAGAAAAGATCCTGGCGGCCGAGGAAGAAGAAAGTCGTCTGCAGGCCCTCATGGATGCTCCGGCGACGGTCTCAGACCCTGAACGGCTGCATGCGTGCTGGACTGAGTTGCAGGAGGCGCAGACCATCGTGGCGCAACTCTATGAACGCTGGGATGTGCTGGAGGCCAAGAAGAACGGGAGTGAGTGATTTTAGGAGGTGTCTTGCCTGCTGTGAATCAGAGATTCAATGCTGACCTTTACCAGTTAATCAAAAACTGGCCTTTAACTTCTTCCTGAGTCATGCTAATCATCCCAAGGGTTGATAACGTTGACACCTGCGGCTTGGAATGGACTGACATCTCGTGTCGCGACGCTAAATCGGTTGGTAGCAGCAATAGACGCAATGTATCCATCTGCTGCAGCGATTGCAACGCCGGCAGATTTGGCTTTTGCCATGAGCTCAGCATAAGCGGTCGTGCAGTCCATATCAAACGGGCGTACACGTCTGGCAAACAGCGGCAAGATTTGATTTTCAAGACTGATTTGCAGTTCATCTCGTCGCTTTCCAACTGGAAGGTTTGCAACTCCAAAACGCAGTTCTGCCACAGTGATTGCTGATAAATAGAGCGTTTCTAATGATTGTGCATCAAGCCAGTTAATAACACGGGCCTCAGGAACTCGACGCAACGGTTCCGAAATTACATTTGTATCTAAGAGTATCATTCAAAATTCACAGGTTTGGCCGGAGATTTGTCTCGGCTCTGCTTAAAAATCGAAAATTCATCATCGCTCAGATTGATTTTGCGACCAATGCCAGCAAGTAAAGAACCAAGCTTGATCCTTCCTGCCGGCTGGACGGCATTTTCCAGTATCTCACGAATTTCAGCTTCAGCGCTTCGACCATGCTGTGCGGCTCTAACCCGCAAAGCGCGATGAACCTCATCCGGTACATTTCTGACAGTGACTGATGGCACGATTTCACCTCCCTCTTTAGCTTTACTTGCTTGCATTATATCACAATGCAAGCAAGTAAAGCAAGAGTCGCATTTTCAATAAAGGCCATGACCGATGATGTGGCATGATCAAGTAGCCAAAGCAGGAAATTTGGTTCTTCCGGATTGAGCGTACTTCGACCTAAAAATGAGTGGTAAAAAGAATGGACATGTAGTCCTTATCAATGCGACCAAGCAAAAGATAAGGAGGGTTCTACATGTCCACGAGTTTACTCTATCATGGTTTTGGCAT
>JBDRQE010000055.1:0-8424 GCA_043826415.1 Pseudomonadota bacterium | reverse complement strand
CAAACAGTCCTCAATTCGGCTGAGAAAACGGCACAGCTTATTGCCGCTATGTCAATAGTTTTTTGTGCTTTTTATGCAAATTTTAAATGTATAGTTTCAGTCATGCTGTTGGCTGAAACTCCAAACTCCAGTGACAAAGATATAGTTGACCGGGCCGTAGAGGTGATCCATATAATCATGGGCCTGATGATCTATAGTGATGCAGAAGGGATGGACACCGGCCATTTTGGCCTCCAGGAGGGCGTGGCGGGTGTCTTCGATGGCGTATTCCCCCTTGTAGTCATCGTAATCCTCGGGCTTGCCATCGGTAAGAGTGATGAGTAACCGAACCCTGGCCTCTGTCTTGGTCAGAAGAGATGTCGCATGGCGGATCGCCGGCCCCATCCGGGTATATTCCATGGGAGAAATAGCACCTATCCGCTCCCGCACCCTCTCACCATAGGGCTCACCAAACTCCTTGATGTGAAAAAGCTCGCAACGGGTCCGCCGCATCCCTGAAAAACCATAGACCGCGTAACGGTCGCCCAGGACCTCAAGGGCCTCGGTCATCAAGACCAGAGACTCCTTGATGGCGTTCCCCACCCAGCCGGCAGTGGAGTTGGACATATCAACCAGGAAGACCACCGCAATATCCCGTTCATCTCTGAGCAATTTAATAAAGAGACGGTCCGATGAGGGCAGCCCGGCCCGGCCATCGGCCAAGGATTCCACGAGGGCGTCCAGGTCAATATCGTCACCGTCGCGCTGCCGCCGGGCAAAACGATCACTGGTGCGCATCATCTCAAATTGATGGCGGAGCCGGTTGACCACGCCGTGGTACTTACCCAGAGTCTGACGGATGAATCCGGTACGCAGGGCTGGGACTTCCTTGATCGTGAGTATACACCAGTTCTTACGAAATCCCTTGCGACGATAATCCCATTCATCATAACAGATCGGGGCCTGTAACTCCTCCCCCTGCTCCTGGCCGGGATGAGCGTCCGGAGCACGTCCTTCACCGGCTTGACCCACAGCACTGCTGAGAAAGCGACCGGGTAGATGGCCAAACTCATTGTGAAACTGCCTCATCTGTTCCGCCAGCTCCTCGCTGAGCTGGACCTCCTCATTATTAATAGTGATAAGGAGCGGGGCCTGGGGTTCAGCAACGGTTCCGGCAAATTCACTGTCCATAATCATGGTAACATCAGACTCCAGCCCCGTCGAGCCGTTCTCTTTTTCTTCCTCTGAATGGAGCAACTGTTCAAGTTGTTCCTGAGGGAGGGAAGCAAGGTGGAGGGCCAGACCATGAACTAACTCCTCTCCCTGGCGCAGAAAACGCTGATGATGCACTGCCTCCACCGCAGACAGACGGATCTCTCCCTGAAAGAGTAAGGGCGTTATTCCCTCGTACTCCTGCTCTTCATCCTCATTGGTTGCATAGGCCGCACAAATCACCATGACCGCAGAGACGGTGTCCATCGCACTCACCCCTTCGCCAAAAAGCCTGTGCCAATACTCTCTAAGAATCGGCAGGGGTGCTTCCCGGCTCACCTCAAGCAGTGATCTATCCAAAAAACGTGACTGCAGATCACGGAGGACAGCTGCCTGAGGGCTGATAGTTTCATTCTCCTCACCGGGGAGGGTGATGATACAGGGCAGCTTGGCCCAGGCCCGCATCAGACCGGGAAGTTCCTGTTCCAAAAAGCGGGCGGCACGAACGGTTTCGAGCAAAAAATAGCAATCACGGGCAAAAAGGGGCTGAGCAAAGGAGGCGAAAAAGGTATTCAACCACAGCGATGGTTCTGAATCGACCAAGGCTTCCTGAGCAACGGGGTCAGGGATGGTGAAGGTGCCATTGGCGATATAGGCCCACTGAAAAGCAAGAATCAGTTTGTAGAGCAGGATATTGTCGGCAGAAGCAGAAAAAACAGCCAGCTCTGGTAGCAGAAAAATGGTTTCGGTATCGGTGAAAACCGTGCTACCTGGGGCAATCGACAGATCCCGGCCTGCGACTCCCCGGATAAAGGTGAGAAGGCGGCCTTCGACTTCCCCCAACAGTACCATCCCCGCTTTGCTTTGGTTCATATAACCGCTTTCCACATCCCGCATAAAACGCTGTGCCGCCCGCAGCCCATCGAGCTCGTAACGGTCCAGTATTTCCCCCACCCAGGTCGACAACTGGGAAAGAGGCAGGATTTTCAAGGTCTCGGGAATGATCCGGAGGAAGTCACAACAGAGGGAATTAGAGATTGGCCAGATCGCAGGAATGCATTTAAAAACCTCCCGGCACACCTCATCGCTCTGGTCAAGATAGGGCTCCAGCAGCTCCTCTACCTCCCAGTCATTAGGAATATCAGGGGCAACAAGATGATAGAATTGCTTGTTAAGAGAAGGGAAGTTCATCAGTTATCCAACAAGGCTTTACACACACAACCACATGCGGTACTGCTGGAACGGGTAGCGGCTTGCATACAAGTTGGAATCAGAAAAGTGATCCGACCATGTCTTCGACGGCAGCAAGCATCTCTGGATCATCACTGAGTGGCTCGATGACCGCAACCCGACAGGCGGACTGAATATCCACTCCCTCCCCAATCAGTTTTCCGGCCTGAATCAGAAGGCGGGTACTGGCCCCTTCTGCCAATCCGGAATCCTTAAGATTCCTGGTCATGATAGCCAGTTTGACCAAAGAATGGGCAAGATTCCGCTCCAGACTTCCCTCCCGGCAGACGATATCCACCTCCTGCTCAATTTCCGGATAATTGAAGCTGAGGGCAACAAAGCGCTGGCGGGTCGAGGGTTTGAGATCCTTAAGAACACTCTGATAGCCGGGGTTGTAGGAAACCGCCAGCATGAACTCAGGCGGGGCAATCAGCAGTTCACCCCGCTTTTCAATGGGAAGTTCCCGACGATCATCGGCCAGGGGGTGGATGACCACCGTAGTGTCTTTGCGCGCCTCAACCACCTCATCAAGATAGCAGATGGCCCCGGCCCTGACCGCCAGAGTCAGTGGGCCATCCATCCACACAGCCTCACCGGCCCGTATAAGATAACGGCCGACAAGATCGCTGGTAGACAGATCATCATGGCAGGAAACGGTTATCAAGGGCCGATCAAGCTTCCAGGCCAGATACTGCATAAAACGGGTTTTACCGCAGCCGGTTGGCCCCTTGAGCAGTAGAGGGAGGCCGCTCCGATAAGCAGCGCATGCAATCTCTACCTCACCGCCCTGAGCCAAGTAATAAGGTTCTTCCACGATTCTATGATTTTCCAAGGGTATATTGGCGCCGCCCATTTCGTTATCTTCCTTTACTTTTTTTATCATCATTTCCATGCAGTGAAATAGCAGCACATAGAAAAGGAAACAGTCATGCTTACTTATTTATTAAAATTTTCACAGATAGGAGTTCTGTCAAGATGATAAACTGCCACCAGCTTTGTGTCGATCTTAATCACTGGATCAGGCGCAGAGTCCGAATGGCATACTGGCGACAGTGGCGAAAACCACGAACCAAAGTGGGAAAACTGATAGGCCTTGGCGTCCATGTTCGTTCAGCAGTTGCGTGTGGTATAACCAGCAAAGGCCCATGGCGTAGCACAAAAACTCCGGGAATACAGCAGTCTCAAATCTCAGGGGTTATACGCGTTGCGCGATGGATGGATCAAGCTTCACCATTCTAAGTGAAACGCCCTGTGCTGAGCCGCATGCAGGGTGCTGTGGGGGGGGGGGGCTGGGGGGTTAAAAACCCCCGGCTACCCGATTAGCTCATTTTTGATTCCTTGTTGCTATGGCACAAATTTCTTTATCTGAAGATCCTTCATTACTTTATAGTGTTTGTCGTTTCCCGTAAGAATAGGAAGGCCATATGCGATTGCCGTAGCTCCAATTAAAGCATCTGCTAGTTGCATGGAATGGCTGAGAAAATGTTGTTCTACATAGAACATGGCTTTTGCAGATATTTCTTCTGACACATAGAGAATTTGTGTTTTCCATCCATGGAGTGCTTTACGGAGTTGGTTTAGCTCTTTTTTGTTTCTCAATCCTTGGACAAGTTCCATGTATGTGATTACAGAGATAAAGAAATTGTTTGAGTCTTCAACGAGCTGATATGCCTTTTCATTACCTCGCATATACCAAATTAGAACGTCAGTATCGATAACCATTAGAATCTTCCTTTTCTTAAACTTCTTACATACTCATCCACATTTTTTACCATGTCATTATCTTGCCATATTCCGAACAATTCATTTTTTTCTGTTTGCCTTTTGATTTCCTGGTAGGGAACAAGCTTGGCGCACGGTTTTCCTCGGAAGGTAATGACCACTTCCTCTCCCCTGTTTACAGAGTCTATTAGTTCTTTTGAATTAAATCTTAGGTCTTTTGCGGTTGCTCTCATGATCACTCCTCCATGTGTGAAGTTTATATTTCAAAGTATATACTTCACATGAGACATAGTCAATTATGTTTTCCTGAGACAGGGGAACTCTTCGGATATTTTGCCCTTGAGCTAACGCTCCTAAATCACCGGCTGGCCCAGGGTTTACCGGAATGGTTGAGCGAAAGGTGATGGTAGATGAACATCCGAAAATCGGGCGTGTGAGCCTGTCGGATGCATTTTTTTGTTCGGCGTCCTTTTGCCGTTTGATTTTCTTAGAGACCGCTTTTCTGAGGTGAGAAGAAGGCTCCAAGAGACAAAACGGAGTGTTTTTGCTGGCTTTTTGTCATCATATTAGCCACATAACTTGGACCGACCCCGCTTGTTATTTTATTACGTATATAACAGAATAGGTTTTATCAACTGTTGCGCCCACGAGAAACCCTTGCACTCCATCAAAGCACCACCGTACCTTATATCGCCTGATGTGCGATGGAACCACGCGCAATTGTTGATAAAGCTTGAGAACTGAACTGCCTACTCCGAGGTGAGTTTCTTGTAGGATTATTACAAGAAAATGCAGCGAGTTGAAACGAAATTTAAAGCTGAATACTGAAGATGAATGGCGGGACTGGCAAAAAAAAGACGCAACTATCCTAACTACGGGTATTGCTTGCTCCAAGGCAATACCAGCTGCCCGACGTACGCGGCCTTCTTTGAGACCGTGAAGTTTCAACGTCCTGCTTCCTTCCAGCCGAATATCGGGAGCGTTGGCTGGCGAACTTCCTCGGACTTTAATAATATCTCCAAGACGTAAATTAAGAATATTATGGAAAAGACCAGATCGCAAGATATTTCAGAAAAATGGGTCTAGTCAGAAGGTATATGAGTTAGAAAAAGGTAAAAAACACAGAGGTACGATCTTTCCCCTTTCCGCGCAGCGGTTCAGTTCACAGTAGAAACCTTCAGTTTGACGATTAGTAGGAAATTCATAGCTTCGATGTGGCTATCTTAACGTTTGAGTTGAGACGCACGTCGTTTCTCCAGCGATTTGTTATGCACATATAGACAGCTGTAATTCAATAGCCACCTTCAAAGTTCGATGGTGACTATTTTTTTGAACTCGCCCCAACCGGGACAAATAAAGGTAGTTTAATCATCTTTGCCAGGTTGTCTTTTCGCCAGTACTCATCATTTATAAAAAGCAGGTCACCACCACTTATCATTTTACTCATAGCCAAATGATTACTGGACAATTTCTCCAGCGGTGCAACAATCAGCTGAACACCTACTTTTTGTCTGGCCAATTGTCTTGCCTTGGTTACAGTTTTAACCATTGATACGGGGCAGTCATCCGAGACTAAAGCGATCAGCTTATCGACCTTGAGATCGGCCAACTTTATGTCTACACTTCCGTCTGTAATAGTCAGATCATCAGGAAAACTGAATGCTTCCTTTTCAACCCCCGGGCAGTAAGCAACATCTTTGAAATTATCGACAATTACAGAAGCCAGAGTAACCATGCTCCTGCCGTAATAGAGGGAAACACAATAATTCAACACCTCATGCTCCGGGATGTGGGTTTTTAATATCTCAAGCCAGCTCCTGACCCCGTTCAAAACCGTTTTTTGATATTGAACCTTGATGTCTGTGGCCGGAGCACCTTCGATATGATAATCAACATACTCGTGCATCATGAAATATTGGGCCATAAGCCGCTGGATCATATCGCTGTGCCTGAGGTTCTCATAGTGCTTACTGACAAACTCATGATATTCCCGTTTCTTGGCGGTTAGTTCTTCTATTGTCTTAATCGAGTGGGTTGATTCCAGCAGCTCTTTTGCTTGGATCATTAGATTCACGACGTCATATTGTTCAGGGACAGAATCATTGCCTGACAGAGATTTGTATAGCTGATCGTTTTGGATACTGTCAGTGAAGGAAGGGGGCTGGCTTGGGTCAGAAATGTTCAAAGTAAAAGGCTCTTCTCCCAAGATAACAGGATAACACTGCCCACCAACAAAGGACAAGAGGGCAAGTCCACGATAGGGCGAGAGTATCTGCTGCTCAGTATTTGCATCTATCTGGCCTTTAAAGATAGTGTTTTCAGTCAGCCCGTTGTAGCCGATTAATTCTATTCCTACAGCTGTTTGTGAGTGTACTGCAAACTCTCCTGTGCTGGAGACGCAGCCAGTGAGGGCGGCAGCAATGAGCAGGAACCATGTCATTATTATTAAGTTGAGATTCATAGATATTGTCAAGGGAGCTTACAACAGGGTAAATGTGGATGCTGAATGAAGTACCATTGCAACATGACAGAACGTATTGCCCAGCTTTATGAGCAAGGTGCGTGTGCTATACGTATTGGGCAATATATTCTGGGATGTAGCCAGCCGCCGCAGAAAACCTAAGGGATGCGGCAAGAAAGTACCAAAGTGACAAATAAATCAAAGGGTCTAATCCATTATACAACGGACGCTAAGGCCGCCTGCACGGTTGTAATAGGACGACACGTTGACATATCCGTCGCTCCAAGAGATGTCTCTAGCGCCGTCGTTAACGATCGTGCTACTCCAGTACATGCCGGTAGCGCCTGCCCCAACAAGTATACCATTGTCTTTCCAGCGATAACCTGCCATAACAAGCTTCAAAGCTGAGCCGAAGGCGCCTGAATCATTTTGCGACCACCAAGTTAATCTTTCAGCATCAAGTTCCGTTAATATTGGTAGTCTGTACCCGGCAGGACACGGATTATTGGTGCCGGACTCTCCCTGCCACAAAGTATTGTCTGGTAGTATTAGCCAATCGTTAGGTGAGACTCCACCCGTAATGATAAAATCATCATGGCCTGGATCAACCGCGGAACTAAGAGTCGGAGTTGTTCCACTCGTGCGAAGCTGATGCCCGTCAGCACCTCTTCCCCATTGGTAGAGATCGCCATAGGCTGCTGTGTCCGTCGAACTAGTAGCAACCTGGGACGCACCAAGATTACGATCCATCCATGTCCTACCTGTTTCTAAGTTTATGACCGGAATAACTGCGGTTGTGTGATCTTTGAACTTATACCATTCACAATTTGTTGTGCCGTCTGAAGTTGAAACCCATCCAAAGCCGTTACAGACACAAGTGGTATATTTTGAAGTTAACGCAAATTCACCTTCCGATAATATGTCACAGGTGAATGGCTCTAACGAGTTTTTAGGAAGGTGAAGGGTGCCATTGAGTATTGCATCAACACCATCAACCCCGGGAGCACCAGGAGCACCCTTGCAATCAAGGGCATCACAGATACCACTTCCGTCCGTGTCTTCAGAAAGCAGCTGACAATCACTATCATTGTTCAAGTCCCAGCAATGGAGGCCATTATCACCGGGATCGCCCTTGGCACCAGTTGCTCCAGTAGCACCCGGATCTCCTTGAGGACCTTGAATACCCTGTGGGCCAATAGGGCCGACTGCTCCTTCTGGACCTGTAGCTCCTGTTAGGCCGGTAGCGCCCTGCGGCCCGGCTGGTCCGGTATCACCTGTATCTCCTTTGGGGCCAGCTACAGTCGAATCGGCACCGGCCGCAGCAATCAATGACCAATAGTCAATGTCAGGGGGAGCACCGGATGTATGAGCCGAAACACACATATAGCTGTTGCCGTCAATCTGAACACCATCACCCACCTTGTAGGCTTTATCATTCGCCCACTCACCCTGCCAATACATGTAATATTTGGCCCCACCAAGGGGGATCACCACCACTTTGTCAGCTGCAACTGCAGGTGAAGAGGTACCCATGATGATGAAGCCAATTCCAGCCAATAGACCTATTAGGTACGATTTATTCATGCGGTACCTTCTCCTGTAAAAAGTGTTTAGCCAATCTTTCTTTCATATCATTTAATGAATAGTTTTAATAAAAAAGTATCACAATTTGAATATTGGTAACTATTCAGCTTGATTTATTTGTATTTTTTGAAAAAAGTTCTTGACATGGTTTTTGGTGATATTTTCAAAAATCATCTTGATATGCGATGTTGCTCTATCTGCCACGCATGATCGCATAATTTGCCTCGTGTCGGTGT
>JBDRQE010000054.1:0-58953 GCA_043826415.1 Pseudomonadota bacterium | reverse complement strand
CACGGGAACTTAAAAGAGCTTAAACACACTCCGGCAAGATTGAAGAGAGTCAACACAAGCAAAAGGTAGCAAAAAAATCAGCTGACACGAGCTGCTGGATAACTATAAATCCGGTTCCGTCAGCTACTTTTCAACACCTTTCTCACGAGGCTGGAATTGGCCTTTGCGGAGCGACAAGCAGCTGGAAGATCTGGCTCGGATGTTCAATCCGATCATCCAGGGTTGGATCAACTACTATGGTTGCTATTACAAGTCTGCCCTGTATCCGACCCTGAAATGCCTGGAACGCCGTCTTACCATGTGGGCGACGCGAAAATACAAACGCCTACGTAATCATCTGAGGCGAGGAGCACAGTGGTTGAAGAGCATTGCACGAAAACAGCCAACGTTGTTTGCTCATTGGAGATTACTGTATGCATCGGCTGGACAATAGGAGCCGGATGAGCGGAGACGTTCACGTCCGGTTCTGTGAGAGCCCGAGGGGGAAGCTCCCTCGGGCAACTCGACTTGTCTTGCTCTGCCGAAGAAATCATTCGGACAAGGTAATGGCGGTGTTACGGCAAATACTGGAGCGGTTGGAGTTGACCTTAAACGAGACAAAGACGAAGATCGTCAATGCCTACGAAGGGAAGTTCGACTTTCTCGGATTTACGCTATGGATGGGAAGGAGCAGCAAGACGGGGAAGTATTATCCCCATGTCCAGCCATCGAAGAAAGCCTGTCAGAAGATCAAAGACCGGATCACCGAGCTTACGAAACGAGAGCGGACGATCCTGCCAGTTGAATGGGTTGTGAACGGAGTCAACTCCACGGTCAGAGGCTGGGTTGGGTACTTTCACTATCGTAATTGCAGCCGAACGCTGGGCCAGGTACGGAATCACTTGGAGCAGCGTATGATGACGCACCTACGCAAGCGGCACAAGGTCAGAGACAGAGAGATAGGCTATGTCAGATTTCCCAGCAGGTCATTGTACGAGAAGTACGGCCTGTACAAAGTGCCAACAACAGCAGGTTGGACGAGAGCGCATGCCTCGCGATGAAGAACATCGGAAAGCCGTATGCGTAAATAGCGCACGTACAGTTTGATGAGGGGAAGCTGATGAACGAACAGGCTGGTTGACACGTAGTAGCCGCGTGCGGCAAGGCGTTAAATAAAAGTCCTGGTCGGTGATCGGTAAATCAGCTTCCTACTCTACGATTTCCTTGGGGCATCCCCGTTAGTGCATAGCAGGGGCTTGACTTATGGATATATATTTCTGAATCCCATGTGCTGCATGGAATCCAGGATAACCAAGGCGCATCATCACTGACATTTCACATTTGTGTTGAAGCATAGTTGCGTTCTTGGCAGGGTTATGGCCAGCGGACAGGATCTTGTCTGTTGTCAAAAATTGCATGGACAACAAGCTTTTTCTCTTCAACAGTGTAAAAAATTGAAAAAGGAAATCGACGAATCAGGGCGCGCCTGATGTGGTCGTGGTGTTATAATCGTGGGATTTGTTGAATTGTTTCTATGACTGCTTCCACACAATCGAGAAATTCAAAGCCTAAGCCTCGACGCTGTTGTTCGTACCATGCAAAGGCAATCTCGAGATCGTTTTTTGCCCGATCAGTATAACGAAGTCTTATTAATGCGATTTCCGTAACTGATTGTGAACCTCTTGCCAGTCAAACAGCTCCAGTTTGCCCTGTTTATATTGGTTATATCTCTTGTCAAGTTCACTTTTTTGCCACTCCGGTAGAGGTAATTTGTCATTTTCCAGAGCTATTGCATCCCAGATGTCCTGGGCAAGAAGCAATCTTTGTGGAATATTTCTTATGTGTTATCTATTACATATATATTAGTGCGCTGTGGCCGGGGAGACAAGAGAGGAGTTGAATGGGCCAAGGCATGGAGTCAGGCTTAACTTATTGATATTTCCCTCATTCTCATGCGCTGCATGAGAGTGCATGTAATATGAAGAGAAACTTTGGCCATCTAAACAACCTCCTGAAGAAAAAAGTGACATTTATGAACAAATAATGAGCATATGCAATGCCCTTCCCGGGCAGAGAAATTGCAATAAAAAATATTTGGGAATGCTTGAAGCTCGTTTTTTTTTTCGAGGGAACTGTGAATTTTTATGGGTGCTGATTGATAGGGCTGATTTCTGTGTTCTACTTGATGATGACTATTGAGGCAGGATGAAAGGGGAGGGTAAGAGAGTGAACCGGACAGATTTTAGTCGATTCGGTTCACTCAAGGAAGAATTGTTATATCTCAATCTCTTTATCTAATTTTTTCATAATGTTGGGACCAATTCCCTTTACCTCGAGCAGTTGCTCCTTGGTCTTGAAGTTGCCTTTTGCCGTGCGGTATTCAATGATGGCAGTTGCTTTGGCCGCACCAATCCCTGGAAGGGTTTCCAGTGCTGCCTGGTCGGCTGTGTTGATATTAACGGCGGCAAAAGCAGCGCTGACGAAAAAAAGTAAGGCAAATACAAACAGTATTGATTTCTTTAACATGGTCTTCTCCTTGTTGAGCGATTTTTTTGTCATGAGACAAAATTTAGTTTCTTGTATCTCAAGTCAAGGTGATGACCGGCGAATACAGAAACATGTAAGTTGAAAAAACTATATCAAAGCGAAATGGCAAAGTAAAATTTCTTTGTTAAATTTTTTGCACCCTTAATTTTGATGGTCTCGTAAAAAGTACAGATTGCTATAATGTCATCCTATGCTTGCCGACTGTCATCTCGACTGCAGAGAGAGATCTTTATCCACATCGGTGAAGATTCCTCACATGCGTTCGGAATGACAAAGGGAGTAGCAGATGTCATTTCGACCATCGGGAGAAATCTTAATAGTATCCACTGGCTGACTAACAAGACTTCTCGTTGTCACTCGAAATGACGGATTTTTTTGCGTTTTATGGGCTTGTCAATTTCAGTTCTCGGCAAGGCCATGTTTCAAACGTTTGTTGTCCCTGGATACAGTCAGGAGCTACCGTGGGGAAATTATTTCTTTTGGGCACCAAAGAGGGCGGTGAGGAAAATTCCGGCCTCGTAAAGGCCAAAGAGGGGAATGGCCAGCATGGCAGTGGCCATGAAATCGCCGGCGGTCAGGAGAAAGGCCAGGACCACAATGGCCATGTAAAAAGCGATTCTTTTCTTGCGGAAGTAATCGGCCTGGAGAAAGCCTGCTTTGCCGGACATGACCATGAGAAAGGGGATTTCAAAGGAGAGTCCGAAGGCCAGCATGGTGCGGGCGACAAAGGTAAGGTAATCACCGAATTTAGGCAGGGGTTCCAGATCCGGGCTGGCATAACTCATGAAATAGTGGAGCATTCTTGGCAACACAGCAAGAAAAGCAAATGCTGCCCCGGCCGCGAACAGGAGTGTGGCCCAGAAGACCACCACTGTGGCGATTTTTTTTTCGCTGCTCTTCAACCCCGGGGCGATGAACATCCAAAGCTGATAGAGGATAACGGGAAAGCTGGCCACAATTCCGATGAGCAGTGAGAGCTTGATGTAGGAAAGGAAGGCCTCCGGCAGGTTGGTGTACACTAGTTTGTGTATCAAGGGGCTGGCCTGAAAGAGCGGGGCCAGAAAAATCCTGGCAATATGCTCGGAAAAGCCATAGGCGATGGCCGTACAGACAATAATTGCCAGGAAGACTGTGATCAGCCGCTTCCGAAGTTCCTGATGGTGCGGGGCAAAGAGCTCAAGGCTTCTGGCTAGCATTCTCTGAAGGGCTGTTCGGTTCTTTTTCGGGAGTGCTCTGTTCTGTGGTCTCGCTGACCTCTTCTACGGCAGGTTTCTCGGAGAGGACTGGTGTAGCGTCATCGATCACGGTGAGCTCGGCGTCGATAACCTTATCTGCGGGCTTGTCAGGATGGGGATTAACTCCCTCTCCGGGCTCAAGGGTTTTCCACGATTGATCAGAGGATTCAAGCAGATTGTCCTGGCGCCCATGAACGGCGTTGTTGAGGTCGGATTTGATGCTGTCGAGAGTGCCGTCTTCCGTCAGGTTCTTTTTGAGCGCCTCGGCAGTTTTTTTCAGATCCATAACCCCTTTTGCCATGGAGCGGGCAAGATCTGGTAATTTGTCCGGCCCGACAACGATGAGGGCAAGGGCCAGGATCAGAATCATTTCAGGGAGACCAATGCCGAACATAGCAAATACCTTGTAGCTGAAAAAAAACAGGGGTGAAAAACAGGAGATAGAGGTGGCTTTTTGCCTCAATGTGTTATGCACTTTGCATGACAAAAAAAATAATGTACGTCATTTGTGTGAGGGTGTCAATCTTTGTTCCGTTTCCTTGCCCTGTCCCGGCGTGTGACTGCTTCAAGGGTGGCCAATAGACTCAAGTTGCAGGTAAAAGTGATGAAAGGTCTCGGCTGAAATCTGGCTCTGCCAGTGACCGGTAGTCTTGGCCAGCAACCAGAAGAGAAGGAAAGAGCCGATGGTCAGCATTGGTAGCAGGAACGGATGTACTGTGACCTTTCCTGGCAGGGTGAGTTGGAGACATTCTTTTTGGGGGCAGGCTGGGAGGCATTCCAGGCAGCCGATACATTCGCAGTTGCGCATGGTTTTCCTGGCGGTGATTTCGATGGATGCCGGACAGACTGTCTCACATTTTTTGCAGTTAATACATAAAGTTTGATCACGTTTGATCTGAAAGGGGCTCAGTATGGCCAGGAACCCAAGGAGTGCACCATGCGGGCATAAGTATCGGCACCATGGATTTTTAATGATAAAGGCCAGGATTACCAGAATGAGCATGATCGAACCGGCAAGCCTGGTCGGCTCAAGAAAGAAATGGAGCATCTTGGCGTCGGAGATCATATTGTAGGGTGAATAATGAAAGGAGGTAAGCTCCTGCAGATTCATCTTCCACAGGATGAGCCAGGCAAAAGTGGCGAGCAACAGATATTTCAAAGAGAGCAGGGGCAGGTCTACCCAGGATGGAATGGTCAGAAGAATATGCAGTTTCCTCCCTGTTTTTTCTGCCAGATTTGAGGCAAAGCCAATGGGGCAGATCCAGCCACAGAATCCTTTGCGTAAAAAGAGGCCGAGAAATAAGGCGGCGAGGAAGATGGTGAGGCCTGCCGGATGGATAGTGTCATATTCGCCGGAAAGAAGAAGCCGTTTCAGGCTGACCAGGGCGCCAAGGGGCAGAAAAGCCTCAACTGCAGGCGGGCGGACGGCAACTTGTGCCGAAGCATTGCTGGCCCAGAGATAAAATTGATAGAATTGCACTCCGGTGATGAGGCAGAAAATGGTGAAAAGAGATTGGCTGATCAGGCGGAGTCTGATGATGTGGTTGATGCTGAGAATACGTTTCATAGCAGTAAACAGAGGTGGAAGCAGGTTGGTTGGGCAGTATAGCATGAGCACCTTGGAAGTTTGATTTTACGTCTGCGGTCGGCTTTGTTCATACCTTCAAGTTTGACCATCTCGTAAAAACTCAAAAAAGTCTGTCATCTCGAGTGACAGCGAGAAATCTTATTCCTCAACCAATGGATACTATTAAGATTTCTCCCGCTGGTCGAAATGACATTATGGCAATTTGTACTTTTTACGAGACCATCAAGTTTCAGCTTTGCACTATATCTCCCCATGAGAGAAGGTGCATTGATGTAAGTCAAGAGAATCGCTGTAACCGGTTCATTGTCATTTTTGTGTACACCCATTTTGTTGCTAATGATTGACTTTAAGAGGTGTGTTGACTATATTCGTTCGGTTGTTCCTTGGTGAAATAATGGTTTGTGCTGTAACCTCGTATACAGGTATGGTGCTCTGATTTAGAGTGACGAACAGATTCAGGAGAAGAAAATGGCCAGTGTGGTGGTAGTAGGAACCCAGTGGGGAGATGAGGGAAAAGGAAAAATCGTTGACATCCTCACTCGGTATGCTGACTATATAGTCCGGTTTCAGGGCGGTAATAATGCCGGACATACACTGGTTGTTGAAGGAAAGAAGTTTGTCTTTCATATCATTCCGTCCGGGATTCTCTATGAAGATAAGATCTGCATGATCGGCAATGGTGTTATTGTCGATCCCGGTGTTCTTCTTGCCGAGATGGACGAACTCCAGGAGAAAGGTCTGGGAGTGACTCCCCAGCGGTTGATGATCAGTGAGAATGCCCATCTGATCATGCCCTATCATCAGAGCCTGGATCAGGCCAAAGAGGCGGCTCTGGCCACAGGGAAAAAAATCGGGACCACCGGCCGCGGCATTGGTCCCTGTTATATGGATAAGGTGGGCAGGATCGGCATAAAGGCCGGTGATCTTCTTGATGATGCTCTCTTTCGTGAGCGTCTGCAGGAGAATATTGAAGAAAAAAACTTTCTGTTAACTAAGAAATATAACAGTAACCCTGTCTCTTTTGATACTATTTATGCAACCTTTCAGGGCTTTGCGGAAAAACTGATTCCCTTCATCGGCAATGTCTCAGTAGAGCTTGACAAGGCTCGCAGGGGCGGCCGGAATATTCTGTTTGAAGGGGCCCAGGGAACCCAGCTCGACATCGACCATGGTACCTATCCCTTTGTTACTTCGTCCAATACCATTGCGGGGAATGCCTGTAACGGTTCAGGTTTTGGTCCGGCCCATATTGATTCCGTTATCGGCATTTTGAAAGCCTATACGACGCGGGTCGGTGAAGGGCCATTTCCCACGGAACTCTTTGATGGTATTGGCGATGAGCTGCAGAGAAAAGGTGGAGAGTTTGGTGCGACTACGGGCCGGAAACGTCGTTGCGGCTGGCTGGATGGGGTGGTTGCGGCCGATGCGGCACGCTTGAATGGTTTGACAGGACTGGCCTTGACGAAACTGGATGTTCTGAGTGGTCAACCTGTATTAAAGATGGCTACAGAATATGAACTTGATGGCAAACGCCTGTCGGCCATGCCTTGCAACATCCGTCAGGCCGCCGCTGTAAAGCCGGTCTACGAAGATCTTGCCGGCTGGCAGGAGGATATCACCGGAGTGCGAGATTTTGATGATCTTCCGGTCAAGACCAGAGAGTATATTAAACGTATTGAAGAGTACACCGGGGTAGAAACGGTTATCGTTTCTGTGGGACCCGATCGTGATGAAACCATGTTGTTGAAGAATCCTTTTGAAAAATAAATGTCTCTTCATGTATGTAGGCTGAAGATGAAAGAGTAAGTGTGTCCCTAGGGCGCTTAAAAATAGAGGAATGAAGAGGTTATTGTATGGCGAGAATTACCGTGGAAGATTGTTTGGAGCAGATTGGTGACGATAATAGGTTTAATCTGGTTCATCTCACTGTTGAACGTATTAAACAGCATCGACATGGCGAACCTTTTCTGGTACCGGGGAACAATAAAGAGATTGTCATGACCCTGCGGGAAATCGCCGCTGCCCAGGTTACTTTTGCTAATATCAAAAAGCTGACAGATCATTCTCGAAAGGAAGGTCTGGAAGAGAACGTCTCTGAGCAGGTTGTTGAGTAAGCGGTTTTAATTTTTTTTTGTACGAGTTTAAAAGAATGCCAAGAGATTATTACGAAGTATTAGCTGTAAGCCGGACGGCAAGCAGCAGCGAGATTAAGAAAGCATATCGGACTCTGGCCATGAAATATCATCCTGACCGGAATCCGGATGATAAGGAGGCGGAGTCTCTTTTTAAAGAGTGCGCTGAGGCCTATGAGGTGCTCAGCGATGTGCAAAAACGCAAGATTTATGATTCCTATGGTTATGAAGGCCTGAAGAGCAGCGGCTACCAGGGGCCAGGGAATTTTGAAGATGTTTTTTCCGGGTTTGGCGATCTGTTTGGGGATCTTTTCGGGAGGCGCGGGGGAGCGCAGCCCCGGCGTGGAGGACCGGTCCCCGGTAATGACCTGCGTTATGATGCCACCATCTCGTTCATGGAGGCCATGCATGGTGTAGCGAAAGAGGTTGAGCTGACCAGACGTGATACCTGCTGGACCTGCGAAGGTTCAGGCTGCCGTCCCGGCCACAAGCGGGAGACCTGTCCCCTTTGTCATGGGCGTGGCCAGGTGATCCGTTCCCAGGGCTTTTTTCAGGTCAGCAGTACCTGTCCGCAATGCCAGGGTGAGGGAGAGATCGTTACTGATCCTTGTACCGACTGTAACGGCACCGGGCTGGTGAATAAAAGCAAGAAAGTGTCGATCAAGATACCTGCCGGAGTTGATCATGGTTCCAGGATGCGCCTGCGTGGAGAAGGTGAAGGCGGCCGTCGCGGCGGGCCGGCTGGTGATCTCTATGTGGTTATTCATGTGGAGGAGCATGAGTTTTTCAAACGGGAAGGGGATACCATTTACTGTCATTTCCCGGTGTCCATGGTTCAGGCAGCTCTTGGCTGTAAGGTGGAGGTACCGACGATCCATGGGAAAAAGAATTTAAAAATACCGGCTGGAAGTCAATCGGGAACCATGTTTACCTTGAAGCATGAAGGGGTACCTAGTCTGCGTGGCAGTGGACGTGGAGATATGGTGGTTGAACTTCAGGTGAAAACCCCGGTACAGCTGTGCGATGAACAGAAAGAACTTCTGCGGAAATTCGACGATTTATGCCGCGAGCATGGGCACCATACAGAACAGGAAGGTTTTTTTACTCGACTCTTTAATGAAGTCCTTGGTAAAAAGCCCAAAGAGGAAGAATAGTCGTATGAGCCAGGTGGATAGAGATTCTGGATTTACCCATTTTGATGGCGATGGTAATGCCAGGATGGTTGATGTCAGCAGCAAGAACGAATCAACCAGAGTAGCCTTGGCCGTCGGTAGTATCAGCATGTCGGCGCAGGCGTACACTCTGGTAAAGAGTGGCTCCATGGCGAAGGGAGATGTCCTGGGCGTTGCGCGACTGGCAGCGATTATGGGTGCTAAAAAGGTTGATGAACTCATTCCTCTGGCCCATCCCTTGATGATTACCAGCACTAATGTGGATTTTGTCTTTCATGATGAGGATTGTTCCATAGAGATCCAGGCAACAGTGGGCATCTGTGGCAAGACCGGCGTGGAGATGGAGGCACTGACTGCGGTTTCGCTGGCGGCGCTGACTATTTACGATATGTGTAAAGCAGTAGATAAGGCCATGGTGATCAATAATATCCGTCTGTTGAAAAAAACCGGTGGAAAAAGTGGGACCTTTGTGCGACAAGAATAAGGGAGTTGTTGTTTTCATACTATATGTAGCCCTTACAGGGGTACTGGATAATCTGGGGGGATGATTGAATGGATCAGAAAGAGCTGGACAGGTTCAGGAAGTTACTTGAGGATAAACGGGCAGAAATCCTGAGTGAAGCAGAACGGACATTGACTGAACTGACCGATCAAAGTGGCAATATTCCAGACCCTAATGATCGGGCAAGCGCTGAAGCTGATCGCAGTTTTGAGCTTCGTATCCGTGATCGGGAGAGAAAGTTGCTGCCAAAGATTGAGGCAGCTCTTGAGCGAATCAATGACGGAACCTTTGGCGAATGTGAGGGCTGTGGTGAGGAAATTGGCATGAAGCGACTTGAGGCAAGACCTGTGACATCCTTGTGTATTGATTGCAAGACCTTGCAGGAGAAGAAAGAAAAAGGACATGGAACAGAGTAACCATGCCTGAGTTACGCAAAGATCCTGTTCTTGGTCGGTGGATTATCATTGCCCAGGAACGAGCCAAACGGCCTACCGATTTTGTTGTTGCTGAGGCACCATCCATGGGGGGGTTCTGCCCCCTTTGTCCTGGCAATGAGAACACAACTCCTCCTGAGGTGCTTGCTTACGGGAGATCGTATGGGGCTCCTGCCAATACACCCGGTTGGCTGGTGCGGGTAGTTCCCAATAAATATCCTGCCCTGGTTATTGAAGGAAATATCGATCGTCAGGGAGAGGGCCTTTATGATAAGATGAATGGCATCGGCGCCCATGAGGTGGTGATAGAAAGCCCACGTCATGAGGATGTCTTTGCCAGGCTGCCTCTTCCTCATATGACAGTTATTTTTCAGGCTTTCAGGTCGAGGATTCAGGACTTGGAACGTGATCCTCGATTCCTATATGTTCTGGTATTTAAGAATTATGGACGTGCTGCCGGGGCATCGCTCGAGCATTCGCATTCACAACTTGTGGCGCTTCCTATTCTTCCCCGGATGATTGTTTCGGAACTGCAGGGAACATTAGAGTATTATAAGTATAAGGAGCGCTGTATCTATTGCGATATTATCCGCCAGGAGATTCAGCAGAAGGTCCGAGTGGTATGTCAGAACGATCTTTTTATCACTATGACTCCCTTTGCACCGCGGACACCTTTTGAAATGTGGATTCTCCCCAAACAACATGAATCCGGTTATCACAATCAGAATGATGAGCAGCTTGCGGCCCTTGCTGCTATTTTTTCTGAGACCTTGCGCCGTCTTGATGCCTGCATTCCGGGTGTACCCTATAACTTTGTGCTTCATACCCAGCCCCTGCGTTCTGAAAGTATGAAGCATTTTCACTGGCATTTTGAGATTGTTCCCAAATTGACATCTATTGCCGGATTTGAATGGGGATCCGGATTCTATATCAACCCCATGCCACCCGAAGAGGCTGCACTGTATCTGCGTGAATCACTTGAAAAAGGACCACAGGAGGCAAGGCCATGAAGAAAATCTTACTGGTTGATGATGAAGAGGGTATTCAGCTTCTGTATCAGGAGGAGTTTCAGGAAGAGGGTTACGAGGTGATTTCGGCCTTTACTGGAGAAGAAGCCTTGGAAAAATTTAAGTCTGACGTGCCGGATCTGGTCATTCTTGATATTCAGATGCCGGGGATGAATGGGATTGAGGTCTTGAGGCAGATGAAGATGATAGCTCCTCAACTCCCGATTATTCTCAGCACTGCCTATCATGAATACACACAAGATCTGAGCGCTTGGGCATCAGATGAATTTATTGTTAAATCCCCGGACATGCAGCAATTGAAAGAGGCGGTTCGCAAGTATCTGGGATAGTGGTGTGGATAGCCATAATCCAGGCTGGTGAGACTGAAGTCTGTCAGCACTGAGGAATGAACAGATCATTGCGACCGATCTGAGCGCTTGCAGGCTCTCTCTCTGCCTGATTCCAATTTGCATTCAACCCCGGGTTCTTCGTCTGCCGTACCGCGCGGTTCCTTGTCGTCATTCACACTGTTTCGTCACGACTCACTTGCCTTCTCGGTGTCGACTTGAATCCTTTTTGGGAATGAGTAAGCTACGATTATGAAAGATATCCAGAGTGAGCTTGATCACAGGCGTATCAATATCAAAAAGGTCGGTGTCAAGACCATCTCCTACCCTGTAACCGTACTGGATAAGGCCAGGAAGCGTCAGCATACCGTGGCCACGGTCAATATGTATGTAAATCTGCCGCATCGGTTCAAGGGGACGCATATGAGCAGATTTGTTGAAATTCTCAATCGGTTTCATGGGCGGATTGATCTGGGAAGTTTTCATCATATTCTCGAGGAGATGAAAGAGCGGTTGGAGGCAGAGGCTGCTCATATGGAAATGGGATTTGCCTATTTCCTGCCGAGAAAGCAAAACCCGGATATCTTGAATGCCTGCCGGTACGAGTGCCGGATGCATGGTTCTCTTGATCAGAGCGACGACCTGGAATTTCAGTTTACCGTTCCAGTGTCCTTACCTTTGAAAGAAATGGCAACATCTGGATTGCCCCGTTCTCGTGGTCATTGGGGGCATGCGGTTGTTGCAGTCAAATTTCGTCATTTTATCTGGATTGAAGATATTATCAATCTGGTTGAGCTGGCCATCGAACAGGTTATTGGTCAGGAACAAGAGCAGAGCTGTCAGGATCTGCAGGGATCCTTGTCTGTGGAGTCACTTACCCGGCACATTGGGGCTCGTCTTGCGGAGTTGTCTGCCCTGAAATGGTTTTCGGTAACGGTGGAGAATCTTTTCGAAGGTTATTCTACCTTTGCCACTACTTCTTACTCTTCCTAATTAAATTTAGTCTATTCATATATTATCATGGCTGATCTTCTCTTTGAAATAGGTACCGAAGAACTTCCTGCTGGTTTTATTCTGCCTGCTTTGGAACAATTACAACAGAATTTTACCAGAAAGGCAGCTGAGCTGCAGCTTGGTTTCGGACAGGTAAAAGTGGCAGGGACTCCGAGACGCCTGGCCTTGATTGTTCAGAACCTGGAAGATCGGCAGCCGGACCGCCGTGAAGAGCTCCTGGGGCCTTCCGCCAAAGCAGGTCTTGACGCTGATGGCGCGTTCAGTAAGGCGGCCCAGGGCTTTGCCCGCTCAAAAGGGGCTGAGGCCGCTGCTCTGCAGATTGTAGATACGGCGAAGGGGCAATATCTGATGCTGGTCAGAGAAGTGGCAGGCGTGCAGACCACTGAGCTTCTTCCCGATCTTCTTCGTGGGCTTCTGGCTGAATTTTCTTTTGCTAAATCAATGAAGTGGGGCACAAATACGAATGCATTTGCTCGTCCAATCCAATGGCTGCTGGCCTTGTATGGTCAGGACATTGTTAATCTTTCTCTGGAAGGAATTGCCGCTTCACACAGCAGTCGTGGGCATCGGTTCATGGCCCCCGACTGCATCCATATTCAAAGTGCTGCAAGTTATGAACAGCAACTTGCAGAGGCCCATGTCCTGGTGGATCCTGCTCATCGTCGTCAGGCCGTATTGGAAGAGATTGAGCGTGCAGTGGCTGAGAATCCTGCTCTGGTCGATGCCCGTGTCGCCATTGATGAGGCCCTCGTTGATACGGTCACCAATCTTGTGGAATGTCCTTTTGGGGTCTGTGGTTCATTTGATGCACGCTTCCTGGAACTACCTGAAGAAGTCCTGATCACCTCCATGCGTGAGCATCAAAAATATTTTCCAGTGCTTGACGGGCAGGGACAGTTACTTCCTTTTTTTGTGGCAGTGAACAATACACGGGTCTCTGATATTGCCTTAACCAGGACGGGACATGAACGAGTTCTGCGTGCCCGTCTTGAAGATGCGTTATTCTTCTTTGGTTCTGACCGGGAAAAACGACTCGATGAACGACTTTCTGATCTGACGGGCATTGTTTTTCAGGCCAGGTTGGGTACCATGCTGGAGAAGAGTGAACGTCTGATTAAACTGGCAGCGATGTTGGCCGAGAAACTGGCGCCGGAGTATGTTGATGCTTCCCGGCGGGCAGCGCAATTGTGCAAGGTTGATCTTCTGACCAATATGGTTGGAGAGTTCCCGTCTTTGCAGGGTGACATGGGGGCTGCTTACGCCATGAGTGATGGAGAGTCCGCAGAAGTGGCTCTTGCCATCCGCGAGCACTACCTGCCCAAGAGGGCCGGTTCGGAGTTGCCGGTTTCAACTCCTGGTACCATTGTTGCTCTGGCTGATCGCCTTGACACCCTGGTCGGTTGTTTCGGAATTGGTCAGCAGCCCACCGGCACTACCGATCCTTTTGGCCTGCGCAGGCTGGCCATTGCTCTGTTGCACATTATTGGTGACCGTGCTTACAGCTTGTCACTTCGAGAAATGGTTTATAAGGCCTTGGCTTTGTATGGCGATAAAGTCGATGGCAGTGCTGTTACCGTTAAGGCGATTATGGCCTTTATGAAAGGGCGATTTGTCAATGATGCCGCGAGCAGAGGGCTTGATCAGGAGGCGGTGGAGGCGGTGACCTCCCTTGACTTTGATGATGTCAATGATTGCAGAAAGAAAATTGATGCCCTGGCCGCAATTCGCGATGAGGAGGCCTTTGCCGTTTTGGCAGCAGCGTTTAAGCGGATTCGTAATATCATTAAAGATCATGAAGGGGGAGATGTTCTTCCCGTATTTCTGGTGGAAGAGGCTGAACGCAATCTTGCCGAGGTCTTTGCCCATGTCTCAACCACAGTGCAACCCCTATTGGCACAGAAAGAGTACGGTCAGGCGCTTGCCGCTATGCTGGTCTTGAAGGAGCCGGTGGATCTCTTTTTCGACTCGGTTATGGTCATGGCTGATGATGAGAAGATCCGCACGAATCGTCTTCATCTACTGACGGCTATTGCCCAGCTTTTCCTCCAGATCGGTGATATCTCCAAGATGACGGTCTCGTAAAAAACATCATGGCGTATTGAGACTTTTGATCACACCTGAAGTCCATAAAAAAGGCCGTCTTTTTCAAGACGGCCTTTTTTTATGCTAACAGTGAGAATACTAATAAAAATATATTCTTATTTGTGACATTCTCCACATTTGGTAGGACCAGCCTTCTTCTCGGTATGACAACCTTTGCAGTTAGTATGGGCAGCATCCTTGAAGGTGGCGATCTTCTTGTCCATGCCGGCAGCCTTGTTATGGCAGGTCTCACACTTCTCGATCTTCATGCCCTCGGTGTAGGCAACCTGCTTGCCGGCAGCGTCTTTGCCATGATGGCAGTCGCCACAGGCAAGTGTTTCCTGATGTTTGGCATGTGGGAATATGGCTGGTTTTGGCTTGGCAGCGGCATCAACAGTGGCCTGCAGGGTCATGTCTGCCGGACCTTTGTCGGCCATGGCATTGGCACTAAATCCCAAGCCCAGGGCTAAGGCAAAAGCAGCGGCGTACAGTACGGTTTTTTTCATCATTTTTCCCCTTTTGTGTAAGAATTGAACAGCGTAGATGAATGACTATTCACCCATGTATCTTTTCATGAATATCTTTATATACCCTCTTCCAATTTCTTTGTCAAGAAGTCAGCATTTTGATTTAATGGCCAAGGGGTTGTGGGTAACTTGCTGTTATTCCATATCTTTAAAGGCTGTGGGGTGACAGATGTTTTGTACAGATTCCATCGTTAATTTGAACCGTAACTGTGTAGACCTGAAAGGAGAAAATTTACCCCATAGTAGGTGAAGATAACCGAGACGAAGCCGAAGATAGCCAGCCAGGCAATTCTTGTTCCTCCCCACCCTCGGGTATAACGAGCGTGCAGAGTGATGGCATAGATGAACCAGGTGATCAAGGACCAGGTTTCCTTGGGGTCCCAACTCCAGTAGGTTCCCCAAGCCGAGTTGGCCCAGATGGCGCCGGTGATGATCCCGATCGACAGCCAGAGAAAACCAAAAACCATGGTCTTGTGAGTGATATCATCAAGAACCTTTAAGGGAGGGAGTGAGCCCAGAAGAGTGTTGTCATTGGTTGACTGGCGAGTTTCGCTGGTATTCTTGATCAAGTACATAACGCCAAGGCCTGCGGCCACGGTAAAGGCTGCATAGCCGATAAAACAGGTGACAACGTGAGCAATCAGCCAGTTGGACTGCAGAGCGGGAATCAGGGGGACGATTTCTTTGGTAATCCCTGAGGAAAAAGAGGCGTAAGCCATGGCCAGAAAGGCAAAAGGGACGGCGAATGTCCCAATGATCCTGGTCTTGAATTTCCACTCAATGATCAGGTAGATAAAAATAATGGTCCAGGCAAAAAACACTACTGATTCATACATGTTGGTAAGAGGTGCGCGCCCCATACCCATCTGATAGGATTCCACCCATCTGAGTCCGATGCCGGCTGTTTGCACCAGAAAGGCTGCGATGGTAAAGATTGTTGCCAGGGGACCCAGTCGCTTAGTCTTGAAAATGAAGAGAGCGGCATAGAGAATGGTGGAAAATAGATAGGTAAATGTCGTGATGCCGATGAGTTGTGAACTGTTCATTGAGTTAGTCCCGTTATGTGCAGTTGTAAATATATTATTAATCTTAAGGGTAAATGCTAAAAGGTAACCTGTAACAGTTAAATCTTCTTGATGGCTTGTGCCAGTGTCTGAAATGTTTTCTCAAAATTCACTTTGTTTTTATTGGCGTTACCGGTCATCAAAATGGAGCTTTTGCCATCTGGTTCTTCTCGAATATAGAGCCAGATACGTTGATGCGACATGAAAAAGGCAATCATAAGTCCAAGGATCATCAAGGCGCAACCGGCGTAGACTGTCCATACTCCGGGATCTTTAGCAACCTGCAGTCCTGTAGCATACATCTGTTTTGCTGAAACCGTATAATTTGTCTTGGTTCGTTCCACTGTGACCTGCTCTCCATCGTCCAGCCAGAACAGGGATGGCTCGCCGTTGTCATCTGTTAACCAGATTTTCATTCTGCTTATGGATTGGCCTCGTGCTTCCGCATTGATAATACCTAAACGAAGATCACTTTTTTCAAAGCTGTGCTGCTCTTTATAGGGAATAATTACGTGTTCGCTGAGTCCGGTTTTTTTGTTGGTGATCGTGACCAAAAACTCCTGGTAGGGTTCATAACTTGATTGATAAAAAGTAATTCCCTTGTAACTGAGAGGATCGTTGACCACAATGGCTTTCTCTTTGACTACTTTACCGTTTTCCAGAATGGAGAGGTGTGAGCGGTAGGCCTTTGGCATTCCATTGTCGTAAAATTCAATATTGAAGCGGTCGCAACGGACTTCAAAGCCGAGGTCAATGGCGGCACGTGTGTCAAAGGTGTAGACTTTGTCGGTGGCTCTGGTCTCAGGCAGCATGACACTTGCCTTGAAGCCAAGGGCGGAACCGATGATGGCCCCGGCAAAAATTACCAGAATGGAGACATGAACAATATACACGCCGGTACGAGTCATGGCTCCTTTCTGGGCAAAAAGGAGGATTCCATTTGCGAGAGGACGTTTTTTTGCTTCCCATCCATTGCTGCTCAGGGCCGTTTTTAAAGAACTCGTAGAGGACGCTGGTGGATTATCTGACTGCCATTGATCTTGTGGCAGCATTTTTTCCAGACGAGTAAGGGGGGTTGCAAGGTTGTCTGCCTTGATCTGGCGCCAAACGCCGGGAAATCTGTCCAGACTGCAGATAATAAGATTGATGCAGAGCAGACCGAGAAGGGATAAAAACCATCCGGAACTGTACATGTCCGGAGTGATGGAGAGGATCTGAAGCAGGTTGGCGCTGGCCTCACCGTACCTGTCAATATACCATTGAGCGGATTCTTTCTGAGGAATAATTGTTCCGATGATTGAGGTGGTGGCCAGGAAAAAAAGGGTGAAGAGGGCAAGTTTCACAGAGGCGAAAAAGTCCCATATTGGATTTTTGTTTTTCATAAAAGCCTTTTTGGTGAGAATTATTCTTGTTTAGGGATTTATCTAGCATTAATGGAAAGTGAGGGCAATAAAAATATTGGGTTCAAATCTTGAAATCGGATTCGCAATTTACACGAATTGAATAAAATGGGATACACTTGAAACTCAGTTTTTGCTGCTTTCTCTAAAAAATATGCTATTGAATGAAACTGGAAAAAGTTTTTATCAACCGGGTTGAAATCATCATATACTTTCTGGTAACGGGCGAATGTGCTTTCATTTCTTTTTCTTGCAGGCATTGCAAAGAAAAGATCTTGCTATTTGAACAGACAAGGGGTATAAAATGTGGTTTTCAAATTGTAGATATATGTAAAACAAATTCAATAAAATTAATATGCCTGGTTGTTGTTGCTTGCAAACAAAGTAATAATGTAATGATGGGCTGAGAAGTAAAGGAAGGAGATTGCTATGGCAAAAGTATGTCAAATTTGTGGAAAAGGGCCTGTTACCGGAAATAATGTTTCCCATGCCAATAATAAAACTCGTCGGCGTTGGCTGCCAAATTTGAAAAAAGTCCATATGGTTTCTGCAGGCGGCAGCGCTGTGAGGGCCAGGGTTTGCACACGATGTATTCGATCCGGGGCTGTTGTTAAACCGGCAGTGTGAGATTTCTTTAATGATTTTTAGAAGGCGAGTGGAAAAATCCATCTCGCCTTTTTCCGTTTGAGGTATATAATCATGGCTGAGAGTGAAATGAAATTTCTCCCCTTTCAGGAAGCCGCCAAGCTTGTAGCTGCCATTCAGGAGGAGGAGAATGTTCATGCTCAGGATCGACGTATTCTTACGGTCTATGATCATGATGAGCGGGAACTGTGCTGGTTTGACTTTGAAGAGGTGCTGCAGGAAATTGGTCCTGGAGACAAGCAAGAGCAACAGGCTGCTGTGCAGAATTATATTCTCCATCATATTCCTGAGTGGGTGCTGGATCTTTAGAAACCGTTATAAAACAAGGAATGACTTTTTCTTACTTGTTTTTATATGCGGTGTCTGATGGTTATAACATGATCAGGGCTGTTAAGCGTGCTGGAATGGGAGTTTCAGGACACATAGATAAATATTTTTCAGGGGGGTGCCATGTCGTTTGTCTTGAATAGTCGGTACGGTAATGTATTATTGTTGGCTTTTCTTTCCCTTTTCTTATTGGCTTCCGGCTGTGTTTCCACCCAGAATGGAACAGCAGGTTCAGAAAATATCCAGGGAAATACTCTCACCGTCAAAGGGAAGGTGCAAAATATTTCCCTTGAAGAGGGTGTCATGATTATTGCCCCCCGCAAAGGTGATCGTGTCACTGTAAAATTTACAGCGCAAACACCGGTGAAGGGCGGTTCCTTGAAGGAAATCGTCAGGTTTCTACCGGTACGGGTGATTTATAGCGTAGAAGGCGGGGAGAATATTGCTGTCTCTATTGAGCTCCTGCCCCAAGGTTCATGTGGCTGATCCTGCTGGACTCAGTTCTTTGTAGAGAGCAAAGATAAACAAAGGCCTGCCGTGAAAACGAGCAGGCCTTTGTTGTTATTACCCTTCTTGAGTTAAGCCGCTGTAAAAAAATAACATGGCCATTGAAGTAACCGGAGCGGCATAAGGAGCCGTAACGAAATTGATATAAACGGTCATGTTATTTCGTAACGGCTCCTAAAATTCCCTTTGCTATATCTGGAACCTGTTCTCCGCCGAGGCAAAATCCTCCGTCCATGCGCAGAACAGTGCCGGTCATGAAATCGGCATCACGCAGCAGAAAGAGGGTGGCGGTCGCTGCTTCTTCTGCAGTTCCTGTACGTCGCAACAAGGTATGCGTCAATAAACCCTGTCTCTCCTCCTCCCTCATGGCTGACCATCCTCTGGTTTGCTCCCCGTGTCGATTATCAATCAGGCCAAGCATCAATTCGTTGACCCGGATCACCGGTGCGGCCTCTCTGGCCCAGGTCTCAGTAAAAGATGAAATGGCCCGGTTGGCTGCGCTGTAAGCATCGTTAAAGAGAAGAGCGGCGGGGCCACTTCTTCCAGTCAGGGCGGAGATGGAGGAGATGTTGACAATGGCGCCGCTCCCGGACTGTTTCATCAGGGGCAGACAATGATGGAACAGCAACCATTTGGCCTTGAGCGTGGTGTCGATTTCCAGATCCCATTGCTCATGGTTATGGGCATGATCGTAGGAACCATGGACAATAGGCATTCCGCCTCGTTCGATATTGTTGACCAGAATATGGAGGGTGCCAAAACGTTTTTTGATAGCAGTCACCATCTTCTCAACCTGGGTCTGTTCTCGCAAGTCACATGGCAGGATCAACACTTCAATCTCCAGATCCTGAAACTCCTGTTCCATCTCCATGATTGATTCAGGCCAGTCAAAGGTAGGGAGGATCAGATTGACTCCTTCCTTTGCCAGTTTTCTGGCAATTCCTCTGCCGATTGCTCTCGATGCACCGGGGACCAGGGCAGTTTTACCTTGTAACAGCATGGCGTAATCTCCTTTATTGTCTGGCCCTTGCTCTATGGCTGCTGTAATGGTGAAGGGCGGTATCTGTTGTGATGATACGATTATTGATAAGGATTTCTTTTCTTGTAATTCCGAGAGCAGGATATAGTGTTAAATTTCATCTTTAAACTGATACCAATATCTGAGAGCGTTGATTTAATGTCTTTTTGCCCGATCTCTTCGTTATACGAAATTTTTTATCCTCGGAATATTAACTAGATGCCTGCGGTAAAACTTTTCATATGCCTCGATCTCGAACGAAAATTCTCTTAAATCAACAGGCTCATATCTAACTTTCATGACTCTGTTCTGCAAGGTGTAATAATGAAATGGATTAATACGCTGTTGTTTTTAGGTCTTGTTTTGTTTTTTTCTTTCGAGTCAGGATTCTCTGCAGAGTTTACGGTAAATAGCTTCCAGAATCAGCACTGCCTGAGCACTGCCTGGCCCCATGAAAAGAGTGATCTTCTCCCTGATCCTGCCTTGGTCTTTGGACGGCTGGATAATGGCTTTCGCTATATTTTGCTGAAAAATCAGGAACCCAAAGGGAGGGTAGGTGTTTATCTTGACATCCAGGCTGGATCGCTGCATGAGACGGATGAGCAGCGGGGGCTTGCTCATTTTCTTGAACATATGGTTTTTAATGGGTCAACTCATTTTCCCGCTGGATCGCTGGTTGACTATTTCCAGTCCATAGGGATGAGTTTTGGTGGAGATACTAATGCCCATACAAGTTTTGATGAGACGGTGTACCATATCCTCTTGCCGGGAAATAGTCGTGCAGAGATGGAGAAGGGATTTCTTGTCATGGCTGATTATGCCCGTGGTGCCTTGTTGTCAGAAACTGAGATTAACCGGGAGCGCGGTGTGATCCTTTCGGAAAAACGGGCTCGTGACTCGGTGGAATATCGAAGCCATGAAGCAGGTTTGGCCTTTAGTATGAGAGGAAGTCTGGTCCCTGAGCGTATGCCCATTGGTGTCCTTGAAACATTGACCAAGGCTGATCATGGGACGATGAAGGCCTATTATGATGCCTGGTACAGGCCTGAGAAGATGATACTGGTGGTGGTAGGTGATTTTGATCCATTGCCGGCAGAGTCGCTGATCCGTGATCGTTTCAAGGGCCTTCGTGGAGAAGGAGAACCCCCGGTATGTCCGAATCTTGGGCAGGTGGGTCATATGGGTACGGATTTTTTCTATCATCATGAGCCGGAAATGGGTTTTACTGAGGTCACCATTGAAACTGTATGGAATGAGCTGGAGGGAGATGACTCTCTGGCTTTGCAAAGGCGCGAAATTCATGAAGCAGCAGCGGACCGCATTGTCCAGCATCGTTTGAATCGTCTTATGGAAAAGAAGGATACCCCTTTTACCGAGGGGAAAACGCATGCCGGTATGTTTCTCGGGCGGATCGGCTATGGCATGATCAGTGCCAAAACCGATCCGGCGAAATGGCAGTCGACTCTGGGAGCGATTGAACAGGTCTTACGTCAGGCCCTGGAGTATGGCTTCACAGAGCAGGAAGTCGGGCGGGTGAAAAAGGAGATGATCTCGGAACTTGATTCCGCAGTCCTTACGGCGGCAACCCGTGACAGTCAGGCACTGGCTGCAGACCTGATAAACAGGCTGAACAGGAATAAAGTCTTAATGTCACCGCAGCAGGAAAAGGATGTTTTGTCCCCTGTGATTGCGGAGGTGACGGCAGAGGAGCTTCATGTCGCCTTGCAAAAAATATGGAATCACCAGGCTCGGCTGATTCAGGTTGTCGGTAATGTCGATCTCGCCGGGAAGAAAGATCCCCGGGTGCAGATCAAAGAGATTTATGAGTCTGTTTCTGCCCGGAAGGTGAATCCTCCACAGATTGCAAGCGATCTGGTTTTTCCTTATCTTCATCTTGTTGCTGATACAAGACCAGTCAGCGAGCAGCTTCTACCTGAGGTTCAGGCGGAGCGTATGGTCTTTGCCAATGGGGTAATTGTTAATCTGAAACAGACAAAGTTTCAGATTAATGAAGTGCAGGTTGCGGCTCATTTCGGCAATGGCAGGCAGGGAGAACCTCGTCCAGGTCTTGCCGTGCTGGCAGAGCGGGTGATTAATGATTCCGGGACGGGGAAGTTCACCAGGTCGGATCTCGACCGGATCCTGGCGGGCAGCACGGTTCAACTTGATTTTAAGGTTAACGAGGCCAGTTTTTCCTGGAAGGGCACAGCCGTCAATAAGGATATTGAGCTTCTTTTCCAGCTCCTGCAGGCGCAGCTAGCCGATCCGACTGTACGTGAGGATGCCTACGCAAAAGCCATGCAGGGGTTTAAGCAGATATATGAACAGATGGCCAGTGATGTGAGCGGGTCCATGGAGCTGTCGGGAGAGTCGTTCCTGGCGGGCGGGAATAAATCCTTTGGTCTGCCTTCCTGGCAGGAATTTTCTGCTCTGACGCAGGATCAGATTCGTGCCTGGGTGGAACCTGCCATGATATCAGGTGGGCTTGAGGTCTCATTGGTAGGTGACTTTGATCTGCAAGGAGTACGTGAGTTGGCCAGAGAATATCTTGCGCCGCTGGTAAAAAGAGAACAGAGCGAGAAGGAAGCGCCACAAATTCGTTTTCCGGTAGGAGAAACTTTGCGGCTTACCGCGCCATCATCCATTGATAAGGCAATGCTGGTAGTGGCCTGGCCCACTGCTGATTTCTGGGATATAGAACGAACTCGACGGCTGTATCTGTTAACGGAGGTTTTCTCTGATCGCCTGCGCAAGGTTATTCGTGAAAAACTGGGGGCGACCTATTCGCCGCAGGTTTTCAATCAACCCAGCAGAATTTATCCCGGCTATGGAGTCTTGCGAGCCGAGTTAATTGTGGCTCCAGATCATATTGAGATGTTAAGTCGGGAAGTTGTGCAGGTAGCCAGTGATTTAAGAAAATCCGGGGTGAGCGCCGAAGAATTGGAGCGGGCCAAGGCGCCAATGTTGACTTCGCTGAAGGACATGGTACGAGCCAACGCGTACTGGCTTCATTCTGTCCTGGCACTGTCCTCGAGATATCCCCAACAACTGCAGTGGCCGGCAACGATTTTATCCTCGTTTGAATCAGTGACCAGTGAACAATTGTCTGCTCTGGCCCGGCAGTATCTTGATCCAGCCAGGGCAGCCAGGATTATGGTCGTTCCTCTAAAGCAGGGAAAATGAAAGATGGGGGGGAGTTACGTTGTTATCCGACGATCCAGAGGGCGATATCCTGGGCGTGTTTAATGGTGCGATCAGAGACACCGCCCAGAATCCCTTTGGTGATTTCGTCTCCACGTCGTCCGATGACAATGGTGCCGCACTGGTGTTTCTTTGCCTGGCGGAGAATGCCATGTGCCGCTTCCAGGTCTGAGACCTCCGGTAGAATAATTATATTCTTCTCGGGAACACCTGTCTCGATGAGAAGCTGTTTTGGCCCGTGAAAGAGGTGGTCCTCGCCTGTTAGATGGGTGTCACACCATTCTTTGTCCCAGATATGATAAAAAGATTCAGGATTTGCTTGAATCTTCTTTCCCAGAAAGTGGAGGCAGTGGAAGAGATAAATAGTGATATCTTTCTGTCCTTCCATGATATGGGATAGGTGGTCAACGGCCAGGAGGGAAGGGAGGGATCCGTCCACTGGTACCAGGAAATTGCTGTTTTTGACTTCACCATCGATGATCCAGAGAGGAATCTCGTGACATTTTTTGAGGAGGGTGGCTGAGACCGATCCCAGCAGCATCTCGCTGAGAGTGTTTAATCCCCTGCGTCCAATAAGAATGCTGTCCATGAGAAGATTTTCGGCATGATACTGAATGGTAGCTCCAATATCGTGTCCTGATATCTCCACTGAGGAGTGAATTCGTTTTGCTGGGATCTGGAGGCGGATGAGTTTGTCTGTCGCAGACTGCAGATAGTATTGGGCTGTATCTCTTTTTTTTTCAACTCCAGGGGACACCGGAAACAGGGAATTGTTGCTGTCGGCCGCAATGGGAGGCAGACTCTCTCCTGCACTGATACAGGTTGTGAGATGAAAATGAATGTCTGGATTGTCAGCAAAAAGAAGGGCAACGTATTCTAATGATTGAGTGGAATACATGGAGCCGTCAACGGCAATGAGTATTTGTTTTTCCATGGTCGGTATAAATGGGGATGAATTTTTGTGTATATGTGCTTTTTTATTGTATGGTCAGCTTCTGATGAAAGTCAATCAAAAAAGAAGGATTGACAAAAGGACAACTCAGAGTGCTATACTACTGGTTGTGATCTGGGAATGATCAGTAGAAAGCGTTTTTTTGAGTGGTGTTGACATTGAATGTTTTGGCTGCTTTTTGAGGTATTGCCGGTAATAAGGTGTAAGGAAAATATGGAGAAAATGAATGACCGAAGGATGTGTACCCGCACCCCTTTTCTCACCGATGTGGCGATAAGACTAGAAGGTGCTAGGTCCTCTATACCGGCTGAGCTTGTGAATATCAGTATCAGTGGCATGTTTGTACAGATCGACCAGTGTATTCCGGTAGGAACCTCCTGCACGATAGAAATAATCGTCACAGGTCATCATAGTCGTTTGCTTCTTGATGATATTCAAGGTGAGGTTGTCCGAGAGGATGAGTATGGGCTGGCTATTCACTTTACGTCGAGAATGGAATGGTTTGTCCTTTTTAATGTCTATACCCATTATTGCCGGCAGGCGATAGAAGAAGGTTGAAGATGATTGTTTTTGGAGAAGACTGGAAAACGTCTCCATGTATTCCTGGGTGTTGCTATGGCGTGATAGCAATACGACGTCATGCTATCGTACAATGAGGTTGTGCAGTTCGTTGATGTCATTTTCCTGAATGGGAAAATGGGTCTTGAGGAGTTCCCCAATCTGGGAAATAGCTGCACAGATTGCCTCGCATTGACGTTTTTCCTTGATCCCCTGAGTGATCAGATCAATAACTCCCTGCCACTGTCCTGAATCAATGCAAGCATTAATGCCGCTATCAGCTAACACCCAGACCTTGCGTTCCAAAACAGAAATAAAGATGAGAATTCCATTTTCATCTTTAGTTTTGTAGAGTTTTTCCGAAAAAAAACTGGTGAGCGCCGCCTCCTGCACTTCGGCCTCGACCTGCTTTCGGGACAGGAACAAACGTTTCAAGCAGGTAAAGTACTGTACCAGTCCATAAAAGATACCGTACAGCGCAACAAAGAGAATGATAAAAATCCAGACATTCTGAGAACCAAGCCAGAAAAAACCACTGACTGCCGGCATAAGGAGCAACGAGAAGGGGAGGGCCAGAGCTGTTGCCCCGCAAATTATGGCCGTAGGGTACGAGTGACTGGATGAGACCACCATGGGGACGATCTCGCCCGAGGTTTGCTGTTCCATCTGTCGGACCAGAGCAGAGATTGTATCTTGTTCTGTTTTAGTGAGAAACTGTTGAGCTAAAGTCTGCATTTTTTACCAACTCCCTGAAGCGCCACCGCCACCAAAACTGCCACCACCACCGCTGAAGCCGCTGAATCCACCTGATGAGCCGCTGCTAAAACCACTGCTTCCTCCCCAGGGTACGCCGCTGGAACTACCTCCTGCTGCACTTGCCATACGGGCCGCAATCAGGCCAATAATAAATCCCAGCAAAGCCAGGGCCAGCAGTGTCAGGCCTCCAAAACCCAAAGTCACCCCGAAAACAGGAGCGAGAACCGCCCCGATTCCTGCTGCCACCCATGGGACACGGGCCAGTATCCTGCCGAGAACCGAGAAAAGGATCAGCAGCAAGATGACAACGGTACCGGGATCAACCCCTCTGTTTTGCTCTTGCTTCTTGGTTGTTGCCGTGAATTCACCTTTAACTGCCGCTATCATGGCGGAAATACCATCGATGACCCCCTGATCAAAGTTTCCTTCCTTGAACCTGGGGGTGATAAAGTCCCGAATAATACGACCGGATACCAGGTCCGTCAGCTTCCCCTCAAGGCCATAACCGACTTCTATTCGTAATTTACGATCATTCTTGGAGATCAGGAGCAGGGCACCATTGTCCAGTTTCTTCTGTCCGAGTTTCCATGCTTCCACCACCCGCAGCGAGAAATCCTCCAGAGAGGCACCTTCCAAAGAAGGAACTGTGAGTAGAACAATCTGGGTTGATTCCTCATTTTCAACATTCTTTAGAACATCTTCAAGCTGACGGGCTGTGGCCGGGGCAAGAATTCCGGCATAATCATTGACCCGTCCTTGCAGCGCCGGGACCTCAAGGGCCTCGGCGGGGCGGGAGCCAAGGAGGGCCAAAGTAATGGCGAGAAGCAGTCCGACCAACTTTTTTGTAAGAAAAGTATTGCACATGAGAAATCAGAACGTAACCTTGGGTACGGCTTTGGCTGCTTCATCTGCCTTGAAGTATTCTTTCTTCTCCAGATGCAGCAGGAATTTGTTGGTCATGCTTTCTGGAAATTTTCTAATGGAGCCGTTGAACTTCTCTACTGCTTCATTATAACGCTGGCGGGCCACGTTGATCCTGTTTTCTGTGCCTTCGAGCTGGTTTTGGAGATCAAGGAAATTCTGATTGGCCTTGAGATCAGGATATCTTTCCACCACCACCATCAGTCGGGACAGGGCAGAGGAAAGTTCACCCTGGGCGGCCTGTAATTGCTGCATGGCTGCGGGATTGCTCAGGTCCGCAGGTGAAAGCTGAACCGATGTCGCCTTAGCTCTGGCCTCGATGACCTTTTGCAAGGTCTCTTGTTCATGTGTAGCATAGCCCTTAACGGTAGCTACCAGATTTGGGATCAGATCGGCACGTCGCTGCAGGGTGGATTCAATGTCAGCCCAGGCCTTGAAGACCGTTTCTTCCTTAAGTTGCAGGGAGTTGTAGCCACAACTGGAGAGGGCCAAGGTTACAAAGATCAGGACCCCGAAGTGAATGAATCGTTTCATGATGAACCCCATGAGAGAGTGAAATAAAAAAGAGGAGAGGCACGTTAGATGGTGTCAGTCTCCTGAAAACCAAATATATAAGAACGCTACCACAGACAACCTTCAATTTTCAACTTTTAACTTGCAGTTTTTTTAGTCTATCTTGACAAAAAAGATAATTACAAGTATGGAGTAACATCATAAATTCAGGTATCTGAAAGATAGTTTTTCTTGAGATTTTCTGCAAAGAAGACAAAAAACCTTTCAGATTGAAAAGGGAACTTCGTGTAAATCGAAGACGGGCCCGCCGCTGTAACCGGGGACAAACCCTGCAAGACGCCACTGTCTGCACTGAGGACGGGAAGGCGCGGGGCGCGAAAGATCCGGGAGTCAGAAGACCTGCCTGAATAGATTTGGTATGACCTCGTGGATAGAGCCCATACCTGTGATTTCGGATATGAAGGGAGATCCCGGATCAATTATTATAATTGGTCCGGGATTTTCTGTTTTCCCCGGACCGGATCAGTAAGGGGAAGGAAGATCATGCGTAAATTTATACAACTCTCAATCCTGTGGGCGCTCTGCTTTTTTTCGATTTGTTCCATTGCCTGGGGGCGGGAGCACACGAAGAAGCAAACTCAGGCAGTGGTGATTGCCGCCTTCGGCACCACTGTGCCGGAGGCGTTGGTTGGCATTTTAAATGTCAGAGACCGGATCAAACGACACTATCCGAACACCGAGGTGCGGATTGCTTTCACCTCCAACATGATCCGTGCCATCTGGCATAAACGCCGGCATGATCCTGATTATGTCAAGACACATCCTGCTGTTCCTCATGATATTCTGGCTGTACAAGGGCCTCTGGCCACCATTGCCAATCTGCAGGATGATGGTTTCACCACTATCCTGATCCAGCCCACCCATGTTGCTCTGGGAGAAGAATATCTTGATCTGGTTTCCTATGTGCGAGGACTGGCCTCTATCCGCACTATTAAAGAGAAAAACCTGCCTTTCAAACAACTGGTGATTGGCAGACCGGCCTTGGGCACCATGGGCGATACCCATCCCTATCCTCAGGATATCGAGCTGGTTGCCAAGTCCCTGTCTGCGGATATCGATCAGGCCGCAAAGGCCGGCAGTGCCCTGGTGTATATGGGACACGGTAATGACTTTTTCCCCTCTGGCGGTTCCTATCTCCAGTTTGCCGATACCATGAACCGTCTCGCGCCCCAGGTAAAGACTTATATCGGGACTGTCGAGGGATTTCCCGGACTTGATCATGTAATCCAGCAGTTGAAGAGGGACAAGGTGCAGAAGATTCTGTTGAAACCTTTCCTGACCGTGGCTGGTGATCATGCCCAGAACGATATGGCAGGACCGGAGGCAGAGTCCTGGAAATCCATCCTGACTAAAGAAGGATTTGAAGTCACTCCCATCCTGCAGGGAATGGGGGAAGTGGACAGCTTTGCCGATGTCTTTGTGCATCATCTGACGGATCTGGCAGAAGAGCATGGAATTCAACTGGACTAAGGGCCTGACCCCAAATAACATGAACATCTTGCATCTCATCTTTTGGTCATCTTTGGCTACGACTCAATCACAAAATCCTCGTCGTAGGCCTGCTACGACTGCGGTTTTGTTCAATCGCCGCAACCAAATCCAACCCAAATCTGAGCGCAATCTTGTCCATGTTATTTGTGGACAGGCCCTAAGGAAAAAGCGGATATCGCATGTCACCTAAGTCGCCTGTAATCCTGATATCCCTGGCCCTGTTTCTGGCCTTGGCCATTATCCTGGCAACGGGTATGGGGTTTCTGGCCATTGCACCTCTAGAGGTGATCCAGGTCGTATGGGCAAAGGTGCGCGGGGCGGGGAGTGCAGCTGGTATCAATCCCACTTTTCCCTTTGTCATCATGGAAGTACGACTGCCACGTATCCTGGCCGCGGCCATTGTCGGTGGCGGACTGGCAGTGGCCGGAGCCGTGTTTCAGGCCATTCTTCTCAATCCTCTGGCAGATCCCTATACTCTTGGGGTCTCTTCGGGTGCGGCCTTCGGAGCCTCTCTGGCCCTGGTCTTGGGTATCTTGGGAATCACGGTGCCCCTTTTGTTTTCAGTGCCTCTCTTTGCCTTTATTGGCGCCATGACTACCCTGATCGTGGTCTTTGCCCTGGCCGCCCCGGACGGCAGACTTTCCTCCAATACCTTGATCCTGTCCGGGGTGATTGTGGCTTCTATCCTCTCTGCCGGAATCGGTTTCATCAAGTATCTGGCCGATGAGCAGGTGGGGGTGATTATTTTCTGGCTGATGGGAAGTTTTGTGGGCAAGACCTGGTCTGATGTAACGTTGACGGCAATCTTTGTTTTTCCCGGCCTGCTGTTGACGCTTTATTTTGCAAGGGATCTCAATATCATGGCCCTTGGCGGGCGGGCGGCGGATACCCTCGGCGTTGACAGCCGCAAGGTGAAGAAGATCCTCCTGGTCTGTGCCTCCCTGATGACCGCCATCTGTGTCTCGGTTTCCGGTATCATTGGTTTTGTGGGCCTCATTATCCCCCATCTTCTGCGCCTCGCCTTAGGCCCTGATAACCGCCTGTTGATTCCGGCCTGTTTCTTCGGCGGGGCAATTCTTCTGCTCACGGCTGACACCATTACCAGGGCCTGGCTGCCAACGGAGCTGCCCATAGGGGTGCTTACCTCGCTGATCGGCGGCCCGTTCTTCTGTTATATCTTCCGTAAAAAACAGTTGGGGCAGCGGTGACGGTCGTGGTCATGAATAATATCCACACTGACCCGCTCTTTACGATCAACAAGGGCTGTTTTGCCTACAGGGCACACAAGGTTCTGCAGGACATTGATCTGGATCTTGTTCCCGGTCAGTTTTATGGACTTATCGGTCCCAATGGCAGCGGCAAGACCACCCTGCTCGATCTGCTGACTGCTGCCAGGCCCTTGCAGAGCGGCCAGATAATGTTTCAGGGAAAGCCCATTGCCGACTATACAAAAAAGGAGTTGGCCGTAAAGATTGCTCTGGTACCCCAGCAGTTTTCCATGGGGTTTGACTTTACTGTATCTGATCTGGTGCTCATGGGGCGTTACCCATACATTCCCAGGTTCAGTAATCCGTCCCAGCGGGATCTTGATCTGGTCGATGAGGCCATGCAAATCATGCAGATCCACACCCTGCGCCATCGATTGATCACCGATCTGTCCGGCGGTGAGAAGCAGCGGGTGGTGGTGGCCCGGGCTCTAGCCCAGGACACTGAGGTCTTGGTGCTTGACGAGGCTACCTCAAATCTCGACATCCATCATACTATTGAAATTATGCATGTAATCCGCAAACTGGTTCGAGAGCAAGGGAGGACGGTCATTGCCGCCATCCACGATCTGAATCTGGCCGCGGCCTTCTGTGACCAGGTGATTGTTCTGAAAGAGGGTTGCATCTTTACTACCGGACCGGTGGGTGAAGCCCTGACCGCCGATCTGATTGCCGAGGTTTTTCAGGTGCAGGCCGAGGTACAGGCCTCAATCCTGACTCATTCTCCACGTATCCATTATACATTGAGCTGAAATGAATATTCCCTTGTATTGTTTTAGCCTGAGGCACAAGCAGTGTTGCTGCTTGCTGCTTGCTGTTTTGCTGGTGATGAGCGGATGGCATGCCGCGTCTGCCGCCATCCTGGTAGATCAGGAGGGAACTTCGATCAGTTATGAAGTACCTTTCAAACGAATTATTTCCCTTTATCCGGCCCATACCGAGAATCTGCTGGCACTTGGCCTTAATCAGGAGCTGATCGGTGTTACTGCTGGCGATGATGATCCGGCTGTTTCTCGCAGACCGAAGTTCAGTGCTAATGATACCCCGGAAAAATTCATTGCCGCAAAACCGGATCTTATCCTGATCAGACCGATGATCAGCCGTTCTCATCCTCAACTGGTAAAACAGTTGCAGGAGGCTGGTATCGTCCTTGTCTCTCTTCAGCCAACCACTATTGAAGAGGTGTTCAGTTATTGGCAAAGCCTGGGTGAACTTACCGGCCGGGCCAATGAGGCGGCGGCCATGATCCGGACATTCAGAAGCGAGCTTACGGCTCTGCAGAAGATTCGGGACATGGTTCCTGTGAATAATCGGCCCAGAGTTTATTTCGAATCCATTCATACCAAGATGAAGACCTTTGCCCCCTCATCCATTGCAGTTTTTGTCCTTGAAAATGGGGGTGGGGTTAATGTCGCAGCTGATGCCACAGCCAGACATTCCACCAATATTGCCGCATATGGGAAAGAACGCATTCTCTCTCATGCTGCAGAGATTGATATCTATCTTGCCCAGCAGGGCCAGATGAACCGGGTAACTGAGGAAATGATTAGTGAAGAACCAGGATTCAAGGCAATTAAGGCGGTACGCGAGGGGAAAATCTGTCTTATCAGTGAAGAACTGGTCTCACGTCCGACCATGAACCTGCTCGAAGGGATCAGGCAGGTACGAAAAATATTCTATCCGAGCAATTAGGCTGTTTTGTTTTTGAAAAAATACGAGAATTAGCTGCTTTTATTAAAATTTTACTTTTTACTTTGTCATGCGCGCAACACTTCATATTATCGGTGTCGGTCCGGGTGATCCAGGACTTTTGACTGTCAAGGCCCTCAACGTTCTGTGTCATTGTTCGGTCATCGCTACACCCAAGGCCTCACAGCAGGGACATTCCACAGCGCTTTCCATTGTTCAGCAAGCTCTTTCTGCCGGCGAGATGAGTGGGAAAGAGATCGTGGAACTCCATTTCCCCATGAAAAAGATTCACCTGGGTCAGGAGCCGGATCCAGAGGTACTGCAGGCCTGGCAGGATGCCGCCGGCAGAATTTTTGCCATTCTCAGTCAGGGAAAGGATGTGGTCTTTCCGACTCTGGGCGATCCCGCTATCTATTCCACTGGCTACTATCTTTATGCGACCATTATGGAGATGCATCCGGAGGTCAAGGTGCAGTTTGTGCCGGGGATTTCGGCCATGAGCTCCTGTTCCGCCACTACTCACACCCCCGTCTGTCTTGGTGATGATATGCTGGCGGTGGTTCCTGCAACCTTCAGCGACAGTCGGCTCAGGCAGACCCTGGAAAGCTTTGATACGATAGTCCTGATGAAGGTGCACCGGGTCATTGAGCATCTGATCGGCTTGTTGAGTGAATTAAAACTTCTGGATAAGGCTGTACTGGTGGAAAGGGTCGGTATGGCAGATGAACGGGTTGTCTCTGATCTGTTGGCTATTTCCGGACAGGTGCATTATTTTTCCACCATCATTGTCAGAAAAAAGTAATTTGCGGAATATGATGCTTCGTGATAACCTTTGCATAGAATGTCATAGGGGTATTTTCAACTATCTGATTTGAGCAGGAGGGTTTGTATGATGAGGTGGAAAAGAGGTAGAGTGCTGGCGTTTGCTGTGTGTATGGGAATGTTGTCCTGTGCTCCAGTTTTAGCCGATGAGGTGACGGATTCGATTACACAGGGGTTGGAGCAGTACAAGAAGGGAAGTTACGCGGAGGCCATGAATAGTCTCAATTATGCCTCGCAGAAAATTGGTCAGATAAAGGCTGATGCCTTGAAGGTGCTTATCCCGCAACCCCTGTCCGGTTGGACTGCCGATGAGGTGGTTTCTCAGGCGGCGGGAACGGCTATGTTTGGCGGTGGCCTCTCTGCTGAGGGACGATATCACAAAGGAGATCAGAGCAGTGTCACGGTCAAGATCGTCACCGACTCTCCTTTGCTGCAGAGTATGATGATGTTGATCAGCAACCCCATGTTTGCAAGTTCCAGTGGCGGCAGGCTTGAAAAGATTAATGGTCAGACAGCCATTGTCAAATATGAAACCCAGGAAAAACGGGGTGATATCAATGTGGTCGTAGCCGGTAAGGTGCTGGTTACAGTGGAAGGCAATGATGTGAGCCAGGATGATATTATGGCCTATGCCAAAGCAGTGGATTACGATCAAATATTGGCCATACCGTAATCGGTCGAGAGAAATCTGACTGATTGTGTGAGGACAATGTATGTCCTCTGCTGTTTTAAGCCGCTGTAAAAAAAATAACATGTCCGTTTTAACGCCCGGAGCGGCATAAGGAGCCGTAACGAAATAGATATAAATGGCCATGTTATTTCGTAACGGCTCCTAAGAAGCGAAAGGGGCAAGGATAGACTTTTGGGTAAAAGTCTATCCTTGCCCCTTTTTTATTCTCGGTGCATGACTGGCCGGAGAAATTGTCAAATCACAAAGGTCGGCATCGCTGTCAGTGCTGCAGGGCATGCTGACGGATAAATTCCTGGATCTGATTGCGGTCGGCATTCATCAACTCGCAGCGTGACTTCTTATTGGCAAGGGCGGCTATGGCTTGTGGTAATTCAAGTGGAGCACCGATGGCCTTTTCCACAGTCTCGCCAAATTTTGCCGGATGGGCTGTGGACAGGCAGATGATCGGAATTCCTTTCTGCTGATGGATGAGGGCGGCATGGACTCCCACGGCCGTATGCGGGTCGAGGATGTATCCATGTTCCTTGTAAAAGAGTTGAATGGTATCCAGTACCTCCTGCTCCGAGGCGGCGGTCGCCACAAAATCACGTCTGATCTGGTCGCAGGAGCTTGAGAGGTCAAGCTTGCCTGTCTCCGCAAAATGCAGCATGGCTTCTTTGGTGCGGACCGGATTTTCATCCATGAGGTAGTAGAGGTAGCGTTCAAAGTTGGAGGCCGCCTGAATGTCCATGGAAGGGCTGGAGGTTGCCACCACTTCACCGAGTGAGTAATCACCATGGGTGACAAAGCGCGTGAGAATGTCATTGGTGTTGCTTGCCAGCAGCAGTTTGCGGATGGTGCCTTCCGGCAGCATCCGTTTGGCGATATATCCGGCGAAGATGTCACCAAAATTGCCGGTGGGTACGGCAAAATCGACGGCCTTGTCATGTTCGTGGCGGTTGATGTGCAGGCAACTGTGGACGTAATAGACAACCTGGGCCAGGACCCGGGCCCAGTTGATGGAATTGATCGCCCCCAGACTGTATTTTTTCTTGAAATCGATATCGTTAAAGATGGCCTTGACAATGGCCTGGCCGTCGTCAAAGGTACCGCGGATGGCAATGTTAAACACATTGCCATCGGTGACCGTGGTCATCTGCTGTTCCTGGACAGGGCTTACACGTTTGTGGGGGTGAAGGATGAAGATATTGATTTTCTCCTTACCGCGCACCCCGTAAATGGCGGCACTGCCGGTATCTCCAGAGGTTGCTCCGATGATATTCATCACCGCGTCATTTTTTTTCAGGAGATATTCAAAGAGATTGCCAAGAAATTGGAGCGCGACATCCTTGAAGGCAAAGGTCGGGCCATGAAAGAGCTCAAGGATATGCAGGGTTCCCTGATGAATCAAAGGGGTGACCTCGGCATGGTCAAAGGTGGCGTAAGAGCGATTGATCATCTCTCGCAGGTCACTGTTGGGGATGTCGTCAATGAATCGTGACATGACCTCAAAGGCCAGTTCCGGATAGGAAAGATCCTGCCAGGAGGCATAGGTCTCGCTGCCGACACGAGGGATAGTGCGGGGCAGGAGCAGGCCGCCGTCTTCTGCCAGGCCCATCATCACGGCCTCGGTAAAGGAAATGGGGCTGATGCCGCCCCTGGTGCTTATGTATTGCATAATGGTCGATGTCCGGGAAAGGGTTTCCCTGAGAAAAGTTGTTGTTGATTTAAGAAAGAGTTACAAGATCGTCAATGTTTACAGCTTTGGCGTCGTGCCAGAGACTTTCCAGATCGTAAAACTTTCGTTGTTCATGATAAAAAATATGTACGACGACATCGTTAAAGTCCAGAAGGACCCACATTCCTTCCTGCATGCCTTCGGCATGGGAGGCATTGATTCGTTTGGAACGCATCTCGGCTTCAATGGTCTCGGCCAGCCCTTGGACATGTCGGGTTGATCGACCGTTCATAATGACAAAATAATCTGTAAATGAGGAGATTCCTTTGACATCGAGGACGACCAAGTCTTCGGCCTTGGCATCAAGGGCGACGCGTGCACAGATTCTGGCCAATTCCAGTCCGCTTTTATCTTGATACTCTTTTTTCAGTCGTTGCATAAATGTTATGCCCGTGTGGGCTCCTTTTTGTAAAGTAAAAACAGGTGGTTAAATTTTTAATCTTATTGCTGAGGCACAGAAGAAAAGCGGAAATGATTTGTTCAGCGTCCCAGTGGGAGGACAGTTTCCTGCCAGCAAAAAGAATAATCATTTTTTATCTTTCTTAATTCGTGGTGGAAATTCAAAGGTAATCTTACCCTTTTTGTCGAGAAGAAGGAAGGCATCAAAGGGACGTTTCTTTTTGGATATAAAACCGGGAATCAGTTCGGTCTTGCCATCAGTCAGCAGTTGTTGAATATGTCTGGGTTCGATGTTCCTGGCCAGAATTATTTTGCTGATCTGCAAACCCTTTTTTTTATCACCCTCGAGTGCCGATGCAGACATGTAGGCAGCCGGGGTTTCATGCACTGTGGTTCCGTCAACAGGGGAAATCCCCAGGCTCGGGCTTGTCTTAATTGCTTCGATGTCAAGGTTGTCGGTTGTATCGGCAAAAATAAACTCTATTTTCTGCTGATGCAATCTGACCGAGGCGGTAAAGGGCTTACCCTGTTTGGACCTGAAATCACTGAAAGGTCCCAGTGTTTTTCCTTTGATCAGGGCCACAATCTCCTCCTCACTCATTATCCTGCCGCCCAGAATCTTGCGGATGGTTATTTTTTCATCTTCTGAGATGAAGGCGGTGGGGCTGGTATAAAAATGGATATTGTTTACAGGGCTGAAAGGAGCCTCAACTCGAACCTCTGTCCTGTCAAAGTTGCGCACCTGAGAGATGATATGCTCTGTCGTCTCCCTGATCTCGGCCATGAACTGCCGGCGGGTAAACTTGCCGTGCAGGATCTGATTCAGCTTGTGCTCCCATTCCCCTGTCATTTCAGGAGAAGCGAGCAACTCTATCTTCATGGCCTCAAGAAGGGAGAATAGATTGAAAGCCTTGCCGGTGGGAGTGAGTTCCTTGCCTTCGCGAACCAGATATTTTTCTTTAAGCAGCTTCTCGATGATCGCGGCCCGGGTTGCCGGTGTGCCCAGTCCCCGCTCTTTCATGGCCTCGGCCAGCTCTTCGTCTTCCACCAGTTTGTCTGAGTTCTCCATGGCTGAGAGCAGGGTTGCCTCATTAAAGCGGGCGGGAGGTTTGGTCTCTGCTTTTTCTTTGCTGATCTGTGTGCAGGTGATTTCTGCCCCTTCAGGAATCGGGCTTAATGCGACCTCCTGCTCCTGATCGATCTCGCTGCCATAGATGGCCTTCCAGCCGGGATCGGTGAGGATCTTGCCTTCGGTTAAAAACGATTCTGTTGCAACAACGGAGATGCGCCGGGCGTTTAAATATCGAGCGGGCGGGAAAAAGACGGCCAGAAAACGTTGGACCACCATGGTGTATATCTTAAGTTCCGGTTCGGTCAGGGTTTTAGGCAGGACCGTGGTGGGGATGATGGCATGATGGTCGGAGATCTTGGCATTATTGAAGATCAGTTTCTCGGGCTTGATAAAGTCTTTGGCCAGGACTGTTTCGGCAAACTGACCATAGGTCCAGGCGGTCTGGGTTGTGACGGTTTTCTGGACCGTGGCCAGATAATCTTCGGGCAGACAGCGGCTGTCAGTACGGGGATAGGTCAACACCTTATGTCTTTCGTAAAGTGCCTGGGCCAGCCCGAGAGTATTTTTGGCAGAAAAACCAAAACGGGAGTTGGCGTCTCGCTGTAAAGAGGTAAGGTCGTAGAGCTGTGGCGACCGCTCGCTGACTTTTTTGCTTGTTTCCTCGATTGTGGCCTGCTTGCCGGTGCATTGCGCCAGAATCTGGTCGGCCCTTTTTTCATCCCATATCCGGTCTGCCTTGGCCTGATTGTCTTGCTTGTCCTTGACAAACTGGGGATCAATCCACTTGCCGGTATATGACCCGTGGTCAAAGGTAAAGGTGGAGAGCAGATTGAAATAGGTGCGGGGGACAAAGTTGAGTCGTGCCTGCTCCCGCTTGACGATGAGGGAGAGGGTGGGGGTCTGCACCCGGCCGCAGGGGGTCAGAAAGAAACCGCCGCGCCGCGAGTTGAAGCCGGTGAGGGCTCGGGTGGCGTTGATCCCGATCAGCCAGTCAGATTCAGAACGGCACAGCGCTGCGTCTTCAAGAGGCTGCATCTCGCTATTGTCGCGGAGATGGGTAAAGGCATCCTGGATGGCCTCTTTGGTCATTGATTGCAGCCAGAGGCGCTTGAGTGTCTTCTTGGCCACAGACTGGTTCCACACATAGCGCAGGATATACTTAAAGATCAGTTCTCCTTCGCGACCGGCATCACAGGCGTTGATGATCTCGCAAACATCCTTGCGGCGGATCAACTGTTGCAGGGCGTTGAGCTGACTTTTGGTTCCGTCCAGGCCCTTGAGGGGAAATTCTTCCGGCAGGATGGGAAGGTTCTCCAGTTTCCAATCTTTGTATCTGGGGTCAATTTCTTCCGGGAATTCGATGGAAACAAGATGGCCGATGGCATAGGAAACGATATACCTGTCACTCTCGTAATGAGTCTTGCTTTTTTCAAATTTACCCGGCAGCACCTTGACGATATCTGCGGCTACGCTGGGTTTCTCGGTAATAATAAGTGATTTGTCAGGCATTGTCTCCTGTTTGGACTGCAGCAAACTACGTGATAGTCTGGAATGGTTAACATGGAGCCGTCCTGTGATTCACAGGTTAAGGCTATTATGAACAATATATTGAGGAGCCGGATTGTAAGAAGATAAAATATTCCACTTTCTATAAGGCTGATTCGTGTTTGTCAATTTTATTTTTGTGCAGGAGTGGTGGATGAGAAGACTTGTTGGCCAGGAAAGTGATGACGTTCCGTTCAGTAATAGCCTGTAACATGATGAAAATAAGACAAATGATCAAGGTGCTGTTTTCGATGAAATATTCAGAGGTGTATGGGGCATTGTTCTTTTGTTTTTTAGCGTTTGTACATGCGTAGATATGGGTCGGTGTTGAAAGAGAAACTAGATAGTTGCGTGTGCAATTTGGTGCGCCAGTGGCTATTGCCATACGGGATGGTTATCGTCACTCATAGGCTGCCTGTTCGATTGCTTGAGCCTTGACAAACCGTCATTTCTGTGTTTTATATGTAATGTTTTATCGGGGTTGTGTGCGGGTGTAGCTCAGTTGGTAGAGCACAAGCTTCCCAAGCTTGGGGTCGCGAGTTCGAATCTCGTTGCCCGCTCCAGGGTTTCTGGCTGGATTGCACATTGTTTTTTTCCGGTTATACCATTTGTGTCATACTGGGCGATGCGGGTGGCTTTGAAAGTGGGCTTGCCCGCTTTTTTTTATGTCTATTTCAAGGTGTAGTTGAAACAGCAAGGTTTTTGCGTGATAATGCGGAAATGAGTGACTTAGTAATTGAAAAAGTGCAGGCATTTGCGGAAGCGCTTCTGCCGTCCATGGGGCTGGAATTGGTGGAAGTCCAGTTTCGCCTTGAAGGGCACGGCTGGGTGTTGCGTCTTTTTATTGACGGCAAAGAAGGAGTGACGTTGGATCATTGCAGCCGGGTCAGTCGGGAAGTCAGTGATTTCCTTGATGTAGAGGATTTGATTGACCATGCATTTCATCTTGAGGTGTCTTCGCCTGGGCTCGAGCGTTCTCTGCGCAACATGAAAGATTTTCAGCGTCACCTTGGCAAGAAGGCAAAGATAAAGTTACGTGAAGATGTTGAAAATCAGCGGGTGTTGATTGGTGTGATCAGTCAGGCGGAAGGTGAGACAGTTGAGCTTGTTTTAGAGGACGGAGCCAGATGTCAGGTTGCCTTTGAGCAGATCAGGAAGGCTCGTCTGTCACTTTGAAAAAAAATGAATTGTGGGCTGTGTCCTGTGGGATATAGGCGCTGTAGAAATAGAATGACTTTTCTGGAAAGAGAGTCTGTCAGTTTTAAAGATGGGGAAAGAGAATGCTATCGGATTTGAAACGCATAATCGACCAGATCAGCAGGGACCGTGGCTTCGATAGAAAACTGTTGATTGAGGCCATAGTAGAGGCTGTTCAGTCTGCCGCCAGAAAAAAATTGGGTAGCAGGCGGGATATCGAGGTTCGGTATAATGAAGAGTATGGCGAAATTGAGGTTTTTCAGTTTCGTACCGTTGTCGAAGAGGTGACGGATGAGCAGACTCAGATCGCTCTGGCGGAAGCTCAGGCGCTTGATCCTGAAGTGCGGTTAAATGATGAGCTTGGCGAAAAGATGGATAATATTGCCGACCTGGGCAGGATTGCCGCTCAGTCTGCCAAACAGGTGATCATCCATAAGATGAAGGACGCTGAACGGGATGTTATTTATGAGATGTTCAAGGATCGTATCGGAGAAGTGGTCAGCGGCATAGTGCAACGTTTTGAGCGGGGTAATATGATTGTCAATCTCGGCCGCACTGATGCCATTCTGCCCAAGGATCAGCAGATTCCCAAGCGGTCATTCAAGCAGGGCGATCGTGTCCGGGCTTATCTGGTTGATGTCAGGAGAGGTACCAAGGATGCTCAGCTCCTGCTGTCCAGGACACATGACGACTTCCTTGCTAAATTGTTTGAGATGGAAGTCCCCGAGATTGCAGAAGGGATTGTAAGAATAATGGGGGTCAGTCGTGATCCCGGATTCAGGGCCAAGATCGCAGTTAGTTCGACGGAATCTGATGTGGATCCTGTAGGTGCCTGTGTGGGCATGAAAGGTTCACGTGTTCAAAATGTTGTGCAGGAATTGCAAGGGGAGAGGGTTGATATCGTTCCCTGGAGCCCTGATATAGCTAAATATGCCTATAATGCCCTAGCCCCTGCCCAAGTGAGCATGGTGATGGTAGAAGAGGATACCAAGTCGCTTCTCGTGATCGTTCCCAATGATCAACTTTCTCTGGCTATCGGCCGCCAAGGTCAGAATGTGCGTCTTGCCGCCAAGCTTCTTGGTTGGCGGATTGATGTGAAAAGTGAACAGCGGTATGCAAATCTTGAAGACCCCGGATACCAGTCATTACTGGCGCTGGATGGCGTGGAAGAGGCCTTGGCTGACCAGTTGTTTTCCAGAAACATTCTGTCAGCTGCCATGCTTGCAGAGGCAGCCATTGAAGACTTGACAGTGTTACGGGCTATTGGTGATGAACAGGCGGTTTATCTTGTCCAGGCTGCACGGAAGAGTCTGGGGATGGATCCTGACGCACCCATTGCGAGGGTAAAAGCTGCCTTGGAGCCGGTTGGAGAATCACTCCCAGAGCCAGATCTGGTAGAAGACGTGGACGCGAAACAGGCGGAAAATGATACACCTGAAAGCGTGGCTGGTGAAGAGATGGATGAGCCAGGTGAGCAGGGCTGAGGCAAGTCAGCAACCTGTCCGAACCTGTTGTGTCTGTCGGACAAAGGCTTTTAAGGCAAGCTTGGATCGTTTTGTCCTGCAAGAAGATAAGCCGGTTTTAGATGTGCATAAAATCGAAGCGGGAAGAGGGGCATATTGTTGTCATAATGAGAGATGTCAGGAAGTTTTTTTGAGTCAGCAAAAAAGATGGAAAAGGGCCTTGAAGGTGGAAAGGACTCCTTTGGCTCTCAAAAGTTGAGTGAGTGAAAAAAACTGTAGCAAGGATAGACGGGAGTAAGGGATGAGCAAGGTAAGGATTTATGAGCTGGCCAAAGAAGCGGGTATGAGCAGCAAAATGTTAATTGAGAAACTGCATGAACAGGGGTATGAAATTAAAGGGGCCAGTTCAACAGTTGAAGATGACATAGCCGATAAAATCCGGGCTACAGTGTTCCATCTTTCTAAGGCGGAAGCTGCTGATAAGAAGATCGCTGCCGAAGAAACTCCTGCTGTGACTCGCCGGACAACAGTCATTCGTCGTCGACCAGCTGTTACCCAAGAGGTGGAAGCAGTCGATGACGTGCCTGTCGTCGAGGAGGTAGCTCCGGAACCAGAACAGGTTCAAACTCAGATAACTGATCAGCAGGCGGTGCGTGAAGAAGTTCAGGAGGTCGTGCCCGACCAGGACGTACGAGAACCCGCCGTTCCTGTTGTTGTGGATTTCAAAGAACAGAACAGGGAACAGTCAAAAGAGTTAAAACCTGCTCCTGTCCGACATGAGAAAAAAACTATTATCCCTGAAGAGCCTGAGCCGGTTTCCAGGAAGGGTCTGGCCCGTGTCGTTGGGAGTATTGAAATTCCAGTTGAAGAAAAGCCGCAGGTTCATGAAAAACCTAAGAAAAGAACAGAGCGACAAGCCGCGGAGCGTCCCGCAGCAGTTACTGGCTATAAACCACAATCCTCCGCTCAAAAGCCGTTGGTGAATGCAGCACCCATCGGTGATGTGAGCAAAGGCAAGAAAAAAGCGAAACGCGGTGTTGAGATAGAAGATGCCGAACAAAAGAAAGGCGGCGCCTGGAAGGCTGACAAGTTCGGCCAGAAAGGAAGGGGGAAAGTTCAGGTTACCCGTTTTGGTGATGAGTACAGCAATGTCTCCGGGAAACGGGGAAAAAGATCAAGGGGCCGGGTCGAGAGAAAAGTGATTCAGCCTGCCGTTGAGATGAAGGCCATCAAAAAACGGATCAAGGTGATGGAAACGATCAGTGTCGCTGACCTTGCTCATCGTATGGGTGTCAAGTCCAGTGAGATCATTGCTAAATTAATGGGCTTCGGGGTTATGGCTACCTTGAATCAGGCTCTTGATGTCGATACTGCGACCCTTATCGGTGCGGATTTCGGCTATGAGGTTGAACAGGGAATTACCGAAGAGATTGGTGTTCTGCAGCTTAATGAGCAGGAAGGCGGTGGAGAACTGCTGCCGCGTTCTCCTGTAGTCACGGTCATGGGTCATGTTGATCACGGCAAGACATCGATTCTTGATGCCATCAGAAAGACGGATGTGGCTGATGGGGAGGCAGGTGGTATTACCCAGCATATTGGGGCCTATCATGTAACCTCCAGCTCTGGAGATGTGACCTTTGTTGATACTCCAGGCCATGCCGCTTTTACTGAGATGCGCTCTCGTGGCGCTCAGATCACGGATCTGGTTGTCCTTGTTGTTGCAGCTGATGATGGGGTTATGGATCAGACGAGAGAAGCTATTCGTCACGCCCAGGCAGCGGGAGTCCCCATCCTTGTTGCAGTAAATAAGATTGACAAGGAAAATGCCGATCCGGATCGGGTAAAACGGGAGCTGTCGGATTTGGGCCTTGCCCCTGAAGAGTGGGGTGGGCAGACAATGTACTGTGAGACCTCGGCTAAGAAAAATATCGGTATTGATAATCTGCTGGAATCCATTCAACTGATGGCGGAGATACTGGAATTAAAGGCCGATGCCACCAGGAAGGCCAGAGGGCGAGTGATTGAGGCGAAGCTTGATAAGGGCCGTGGGCCAGTGGCCACGATTCTGGTGCAGGAAGGCACTTTGAAGGCTGGCGATTATTTTGTGGTTGGTCAATTCAGTGGCAAGGTTCGAGCGTTGATCAACGACAAAAACAAGCCTCTTGATGAAGCTGGCCCATCAATTCCCGTTGAGGTGCAGGGGTTGACAGGTGTCCCCCAGGCTGGTGATGAGTTTATCGTGGTCACCGATGAGAAGATGGCCAGAAGTGTCAGTCAGGCTCGTATTTTGAAGGCTCGTGAGCTTGAACTTGCTTCCGGGTCCAAGGTCTCCCTGGATAGATTGTTTGAGAAGATGAATGAAGAAGAGACCCGGGAGCTGCGGGTGGTTCTTCGTGCTGATGTCCAGGGAACACTTGAGGCCTTCTGTTCTGCCGCAGAAAAGTTATCCACAGATGCGGTGAAGGTACGTATTCTGCATGAAGGAACCGGTACGATCACAGAATCTGACATCCTGCTTGCTTCTGCCTCTGATGCTATTATTATCGGATTTAATGTACGGCCCACGATCAAAGTTAAGGAGTTGAGCATCAAGGAACATGTGGATGTCCGATCGTATGATGTTATCTATCATGCTTTGGATGATATCAGGAAGGCCATGGTCGGGATGCTGGAACCCACCTTTGTGGAGGAAGTAATTGGTAATGCTGAAGTCCGACAGCTCTTTCATGTCCCCAAAATAGGTACTATTGCCGGTTGTTCAGTTATTGACGGGAAAATTACCCGTAAGGCCTCGGTCAGGGTTATTCGTGAAGGAGTAGTTCTTTACACCGGTAAGATTGGTTCTTTGCGCAGAGTTAAAGATGATGTGAAAGAGGTCCTTACAGGATATGAATGCGGTATCGGTATTGATAATTACAACGATCTTCTTGTCGGAGATACTCTTGAAGCCTTTATTATGAATGAAGTGGAGGCAACTCTGGAAGGGTAAAATAGAGGTTAAGCTGTACAGTCCGCAGTCTTTTAATTATAAGAGTCTGCAGACTGTACAGCTTTTTTTTTCAATAACCGCTTTTTCCTTTCTTTGAATTTTTATGTGGGATCCTAAAGAGACATTAAAGTCCGTTGGTCTGGGGCCGAAGAGTGAGCAAAAAAGATCAGTCCGGGTGGCAGAGGTGATTCGTAATGAACTTTCTATGCTTCTTGTGACAAAGGTCTGTGATCCAAAACTTGCAGAGGTGGGTATATCTCGGGTTGATCTGGCTGATGATCTGAAATATGCCCGGATTTTTTTTACAGTCCCCGGAGACAAAAAACAGCAGGTAAGTGCACAAGAGGGATTGCAAAGAGCAAAAGGATTCATGAGAAGTCATCTGGCCAAAGTCATTAATATGCGTTATACGCCTGAGTTGCAATTTGTCTATGATCAGCAGATCGAGAAGGTGGTAGCAATGGAGAAACTTCTTCAAGAAATTGCCAATGAACGAGGTGGTGATGATGAAAGTAGTTCCTGACGAGATCAGTAAGATTATTCAAGGGGTTGATAGTTTTGTTCTGATGACCCATCTTCATCCAGATGGTGATGCCCTGGGCTCACTCTTTGCGTTGGCTGATATCTTAGAGGGCTTGGGGAAAAAGGTTTTTCGCTACCTTGAAGAGCCGGTGTCCCATCTCTATGATTTTTTACCTGGTTGTACCCTTGCGCAAACGGATCTTGCGTACTTGCAAAGTTTTGTGACTGATGCCAATGGCAATGTAGCTGCAATATCTCTTGATTGTGGAGATTGCGACCGTCTTGGACGGGAAAAAAAAGAGCTGCTTACTCTTCATCCTTTTCTGGTGATTGATCATCATCATGGACACAGGGAATTTGGGAATTTTCGTTGGCTTGATTCCAGTCGTTCCTCTACAGGCGAGATGGTCTATGAGTTGGCAATGGAGTTGGACGCTGAGCTTTCTTATGGAGCTGCCTTTAATATTTATGTGGCAATCTCAACCGACACAGGTTCTTTCCGGTATGAGAATACCAGCCCAAGGACCTTGCGGATTGCCGCTGACCTGGTGGCATGCGGGGTCCATCCTGAGGAAGTCGCAGGGCATGTGTATGATAATTTCACGTTACAGCGTTTACGTCTTATGGAACAGGTACTGTCCACGCTGGAGCTCTTTGAGTCTGATCAGCTTGCCTTTATAACGGTAACCAGCAAGATGTTTACGGATTGCGGTGCTGATGTCGGCGATGTAGAGGGTTTTATCAACTATCCTCGAGCATTGCGTTCGGTGAAGGTTGCCGTTTTCCTCAAGGAGACTGAAAAAGGTGGGGTGGCAGTCAGCTTGCGTGCCAAGGGTGGATGCGACGTCGCTGCTGTTGCGGCGCTCTTTGGCGGGGGTGGACATCGTAATGCCGCCGGTTTTCGTTTCTCCGGCAAGGGAGTGAAGCAGGTACGGCAATTGGTCTTAGATGCCTTGAGCAAGGCTCTGGTGTGAATGCAGCCTGTGATTGTGTGGAAGAAGTAGCAACAACAGAAGTGGAAAGTCCCTTTGAGGCGGGTATATTTGTCATAGATAAGCCTGCTGGGCCGACCTCTTTTAAGATGGTGAGTGGGGTTCGTCGTGCTCTGGGAATCAAAAAAGTCGGCCATGCGGGAACGCTTGATCCTTTTGCTACCGGCCTGCTTGTTGTCTGCGTAGGTCGTCCTGCAACCAAGATGATTTCTGCGATGATGGAAGGGCAGAAGGAATATCTGGCGACTCTCTGCCTTGGAGTTGAAACGGAGACCTTAGATCCTGAAGGTGCAGTGGTGAGTCGGCATCCCGTTGCTCCTTTACAGGCAGAACAGATTGAGGAATGTCTCTCCTCGTTTCGGGGGCAACAACTTCAGGTCCCGCCGATATATTCAGCTTTGAAACATCAGGGAAAGCCGCTTTATCATTATGCCCGTCAGGGAATCAGCATTGTGAAGGCACCTCGTCCTGTTTTTATTGATACTCTGGAAAGGATGGATGGCGGCGATGATCTGCCAGGTGGGGAGGAGGTCCAGCTTTCTGTGCGGGTGGTGTGCAGTAAGGGAACATATATTCGAAGTCTGGCTGCAGATATTGGCAGGAGTCTGGGCTGTGGTGCTTATCTTACACAGTTACGTAGGATAAAAAGTGGTTGTTTTACTCTGGAGGATAGTTTTCCTGGGGCGGACTTATTTTTACCAGACGCTCGTCAACGATTATTGGCTAAGGCTCTATCTGTTGACGATATTGGTAATCTGTTGTAATAAGATAGAAAAAAGTGTTGCATGTTGTTAGAGAGGTGTTGTGTGTAAATTAATATTTTTTCGCTTTTCCTGAAACCTGTTGTTTGCAAGGAAAAGCGGTCCCCTAACGTAAGGGGAAAACAGACTTTATATAATATATAAAAAGCAAGAGGAGGCCCATTTTGGCACAGTCAGCAGTAAGAAAAAGTGAAATTATTGAGAAGTTTAAGGTTCATCCCACCGATACTGGTTCGTCTGAGGTTCAGATTGCCCTTCTTTCTGATCGGATCGTCTATCTGACAGAGCATTTTAAGACTCACAGCAAGGATCATCATTCTCGTCAGGGGCTTTTGAAACTGGTAGGTCAGCGAAGAAGTCTGCTTGATTATCTGAAAAAGAAAGATGTGAATAAATATAAAACTGTCATTGCTGAGCTTGGTATCAGAAAATAACAGGGTGAACTGAAAGAGTATGCAGCGCCTATAGATGGTACTGTATACTTGTTATGTTTTAAGTTCTGGTTTTTGGCATCACATGTGCACTTCTCAGTCCATTGGGCTGAAGAGTTTATGTTGGCTGAAATCCAGGATGCAGGGTGCGCTGTGCGTACTAAAAAAGCTGCTGTGTTTGCACAGTTGGAGAGTGTATGTATAAGAAAGTCGAAGTTGTAATAGGTGGGAAGACGCTGTCCATTGAAACAGGGAAGCTTGCTAAGCAGGCCTCCGGATCTGTGGTTATTCAGTGCGGTGAAACCATGGTACTGGTGACAGCCGTTGCCGATAAAGAGAATAAACCAGAACTTGGTTTTTTACCCTTGACGATCGAATATCAGGAAAAAATGGCTTCCGTCGGTCGGATTCCCGGTAACTATTTCCGGAGAGAAATCGGTCGCCCCAGTGATCAGGAAGTCCTTACCTGCCGTATTATAGATCGACCCTTACGACCTCTTTTTGCTGATGGATATTTTTCTGAAACCCAGGTGATTGCTACTGTTCTTTCTGCCGACCAAGAGAATGATCCGGATGTTTTAGCCCTGATCGGCGCGTCTTGTGCACTTACCTTATCGGATATTCCCTTTGGTGGTCCGGTGGTCGGGGCAAGGGTTGGATATATTGATGGGAAGTATGTGTTGAATCCCACCAGGACTGAGTTGAAGGCGTCACGTATGGATATCATCGTGGCCTGTACCCGTAAGGCCGTCGTGATGGTTGAAGGGAAGGCAGATTCTCTGAGTGAGGATGAGGTTTTAGCCGCCATCTTTTTTGCTCATGATCAGGTTCAGCCACTGTTTGATGTGCAGGATCAGCTAAGGGAAGCAAATGGCAAAACGAAACGTCTTGTAGAGCCTTCACCGATTGATGAAGAATTGATGGGGCGAGTCAGTGCGCTTGCTGAGACTGGAATACAGGTGGTTATCTCCACTGCTGATAAAATGGAGCGTGGGCGTCTTTATGATCAACTGAAAGCTACTGTTGTGGCAGAATTAAATGAAGATGGAACTCGTGCTAAAGAGATCAGTAATTTGTTGTCTCTTTACAAAAAAAATATTATGCGTTCTCAAATTGTAGAGGGAACCAGGCTTGATGGTCGTGCTTATAATCAAGTTCGGACCATAAACTGTGAAACCGCATATCTTCCCAGAACTCATGGCTCTGCTCTTTTTACCCGTGGCGAAACACAAGCCCTGGTATCTGCTACCTTAGGCAGCGAGCGAGATCAACAACGTGTTGAAACCCTGGAAGGTGAGTTATCAAAACGTTTTATGCTGCATTACAACTTTCCTCCGTACTCTGTGGGCGAGGTGCGGAGAATTTCTGGTCCTTCGCGCCGTGATATAGGGCATGGTACCTTAGCTATGCGTGGTCTGAGTGCTGTGCTGCCAACTGAAGAAGAATTCCCCTATTCGATCCGAGTGGTTTCCGAGGTCCTTGAATCAAACGGTTCTTCATCCATGGCCACTGTTTGCGGCGGCAGTATGGCTATGATGGATGCGGGAATACCCATTAAAAAGCCTGTCTCCGGCATTGCTATGGGCCTGATTAAAGAAGGTGATAATGTTATTATCCTTTCTGATATCCTTGGTGACGAAGATCATCTTGGTGATATGGATTTTAAGGTTGTTGGCACAGAAGATGGCGTTACCTCGTTGCAGATGGATATCAAAATTGCCGGAGTTGATCGAGATATCATGGGGCGAGCTTTAGCGCAGGCCAAGGAAGGACGGATGCACATTCTGGGTGAAATGGCGAAAGCAATTTCTCAGTCTCGTAAAGATGTATCCGAGTATGCTCCAAAGTACTATACTCATAAAATTAATCCAGACAAAATTCGTGATATTATTGGATCTGGCGGTAAGATAATCAAGGCGCTCGCTGCAGAATTTGATGCCAAGATTGATGTTGATGATTCCGGTATGGTGAAGATGTTCTGTAATAATACTGCTAATGCTAATGCCCTTGTTGAACGTGTAAAACAGATTACCGCCGAGGTAGAGGTTGGTGCTGTTTATAAGGGAATTGTCAAAAGCATTAAGGACTTTGGTGCTTTTGTTGAAATTCTACCGGGTACAGATGGTCTGGTTCATATCTCAGAGCTTGATACAAAACGTGTCGAAAAGGTGACTGATGTGGTTAACGAAGGTGATGAACTTGAGGTCAAGGTCCTGGAAGTTGACAACCGTGGTCGTATTCGTCTAAGTCGCAAGGCATTGATGTAACTTTATAAAACTCGTAACATTTGCTGTACCTAAAAAGGTCGTTTCTCATTGAGGCGACCTTTTTTTATTTGAAAGGATAAGACATTAGGTGCTTTGATGAAAAAAATGACTGTGCAATTCTGCTGGATAGATCCAGAGCGGAGTAGTGACCTTGAATTGCCTCGTTACCACTCAACCCTTGCTGCAGGCATGGATGTGTCGGCAGCAGTGTATGCACCTGTGGTTTTGAATCCTGGCCGGATTACTCTTCTGCCTTCAGGATTTTCAGTTGCAATTCCTGAGGGATATGAACTTCAGGTACGGCCACGCAGTGGGATGGCGATCAGGCATGGTGTGACAGTGATTAATAGTCCAGGTACCATTGATGCCGATTATCGTGGGGAAGTCCGTATTGGCCTTATCAATTTGGGACAAGAACCCTATGTAATACATCGCGGCGACCGTATTGCCCAGCTTGTGTTGGCGCCAGTGCTTCGTTTGCAATTCGAGGTAGTGGACAGTCTTGATTCTACCAGCCGAGCTGATGGTGGTTTTGGGCATACAGGAACATAAAATATGAATTTTTCCGTTCTTGGCAGCGGCAGTAAAGGGAATAGCGTCTACATTGAGTCAGGAACAACAGCAATTCTCATTGATGCAGGATTTTCAGGCAAAGAAATTGCCACCAGACTCATCTCAATCGGACGCACGATTGAAGATCTTGATGCCATTTTTGTGACCCATGAGCATCATGATCATATTCAAGGAGCGGGTGTTCTTTCCAGACGGTGTAAAATTCCTGTCTATGGAAATTATGGCACCATCAAGGCTGGTGAGAAGTTCCTGGGGAAACTGTCCAAGTCTTCTGAGTTTGTAACTGGGGAGGTTCTTCAGCTGCAGGATCTGCAGATACGGAGTTTTTCTGTTTCCCACGATGCGGCGGATCCGGTAGGATTTTTTATATGCAACGGTAAGGTGACCTTTGCATATTGTACAGATACCGGTAAGGTTTCAACTCTTATAAGGCAGAGGCTTATGGGGTGCAATGGCCTGGTTCTGGAATTTAATCATGATCCCCAGATGTTGAAAGAAGGTCCATATTCTCTTGCCTTGCAGCAGCGTGTTCGTTCAGACCATGGGCATCTTGCCAATGCGGATGGCGCAGAATTATTACAATCTCTGCTTCATGATCAATTACAATATGTAATTCTGGCACATCTCAGTGCAACCAATAATCATCCTGACCTAGCTATGACAGCTGCCAGGAGTGTTGTTAGAGAGCATCCACTGCAACTCAAGGTCGCCTCGCAGAGCTTGGCAACGGAACTGATGGTATTAAAAAAGTGATACTCTGTATTTTATCTGTATAGGAATCGTATGTGGTCAAATTTAAAAAAGAGTGCCCGAATGGTTTTCATTGTTGAAGATGACTAACTAGTTGCAACATTTTAGATTTTTACACATGATCACTGAGGGAGAACGATCCGATGTTCTTTATTTATTGTAGGATTCTCCTTGTAAAGGAGCAGAGTCTTGCCGATGAGCTGTACAAGTGCACTTTCAGTGGATGTGGGTAAAAAATCTGCTGCTTCTTGTTTGTTTATACTGCTGTTGTTGCCGATTTTAACCTTGATAAGTTCACGGAGGAAGAGCTCCTGGCGGGTTGCCTTGAGTACATTTTCCGTTATTCCCTCCTTTCCTATGGAAACCAGAGGTGTAAGATGATGTCCAAGTCCTTTGAGAAATTTTTTTTGCTTCCCTGTGAGGATAACGGTAGTTTGATCTTCTTTATTCGTCATGTTCTTTTTTCCTTACATAAAAGGGATATTGAAGAGTTTACTTGTTTATGGTGTGAAATCAGCATGTTGCCAGAAAAAACATTTTTAGTGTTTTCAGCATTAACTTGCTGTATTTGGGTGTTATTTTGAAATGCTTTTCAACACCCTTTATAAATGAATTAGTGAATCAGATTTTTTATAATTTCATATCCGCCGATATAGGTTCCAAGAGAAGATCCAAGACCAGTAAGAAGGAAGACAAGAAAAACTCGAAGTAGTTTGTTCTTCCACCATCCGAATAGAGTTCCCATATCGTCTCCTACTGTTTCAAATTCCCTTACCAGGGGAGGGGCCAGCATAACCTGAATAAATGCTGCCACGTAGCCTGCCCCGATCACTGGGGTCAGGCTGGTAATCGGGGCTGCGACAAAAGCGCCTATGATTGTAAGAGGGTGAGCAAGAGCCAGTATTCCGCCAATGGCCGAAGGAATACCGTTGGCTAAAATCCAGTACAGGAGGTTGGCTCCTGCGTGGGCGCCTCCTTTTTGCATGCCAATTGCGAAAATGGAGCCGATGATAAGCAGGGGGAAGGACCAACCTGCGATCTTCCAGCCTTTTGATATGGGGGGGATGGTGCTGATCTCATCAAGCATTTTCCCATTATCAATGGAAAACAGCTTCTGAATTCCTGGCACATGACCTGCCCCTACAACAGCGACAAGACGATTTCCGGTTGTCGCCTTTATCCTTTCAGAGAGGAAGATGTCTCGCTCGTCAATAAGTATTTTTTTCACATTGGGCAGAATTTCACTCATTTCCCCCATCAACTCTGATAGAACATCTTTTTGTTTCAGCTCGGCAAGTTTTTCTTCACTGATCTCAGTTTTGTCAAAGAGGCTGGCAAAAAGAGTGGTAAGTAAATAACCTTTTTTAAAAAAGGATGTTGATTTCCACGCTCGGCGGAGGGTAATGCGAACATCGCGGTCACATAATGCAATGGGGATGTTTTGTTCTTTTGCGCAGTGCGCAGCAGCAAGTAGTTCCGCCCCAGGTTTAACACCCAGTTGTTTTCCCAGCTTTTTCTGGTAGGACGCCATCAGAAGATTGATCATCAGGGTTGAGAGTTGTTTATCCTTGATGATCTGTTTAAGATCCAAAGCCTGCCACCTTTTTTTTTCGGTGAGAGCTTGGTAGCGTTTTTCGTCAAGTTCTATACAGACACAGTCAGGTCGTTCCTGCTGAATTACTTCTTGTACCAGAGCAACAGATTCCTGGGAGATATGAGCTGTACCCACGAGGAGGATAGTTCGATTGTTATGGTGAATAACGTGGACATCTTCAGGATAATCTTTGGATGGGAACTGTGTTTGCGACATAAGCAAAAAAGACCTGCAATTATGAGTTGAGAGAAAAATAAAGAGTGTTTGATATATGTGAACTCTTGATTGTCTGAACGAGGAAAGTCTGAATATTTACACATCCCTGTGATCTGAAGTTGAGGGACGCAACTCTTAACAGCCGGGGAATGTGCCGTTTATTTTAATAAATTGGTAATGAATGGGTGTATTGTAAAGAGTGTATCAGATGAAATGGTAAAAATATTGTTCGGAATAAGAGAGGTGCGGGGAATTATAAGATTAGGAATGAGAAAATATAAATACAGCCTGCATCAGAGAGTTGCGTTCACCATCTGCAGACTATATCTATAGTAGTTAAACATCTTTAATCTTGAGACGTTTTCCAGGATGAATTATGTTTGATTGAAGATTGTTCCATTGTTTTATCTGCAAAGGTGACAGGTTGAATACTTTAGCAATAGTCCAGAGAGTGTCACCATCTTGCACATTATACCAGCTATCCAAGGACTTTTTTGGAGATTGAGTCTTGTTAATGGTAACCGTCTCATTGTTGGCCATGTCATCTGTGGGAGTCTTCTTTGCTTGGCTGGCCAGAATGATGACATTATCATCGGACGAAATATGAGAGGCGATATTTATATCTGCTGTTGCCGGCTGAAATGTTTTATTTTTCTGATCAATGTAGAGTGAAAGCTGTTGTCCTGCCCGAATGTTGTGGCTGGAAGGAAGATCATTCCAAGATACGATCAGCTCTGCCGGAACCTTGTATTTGCGAGCAATTTGTGAAATAGATTCACCTTTTTGGATTCGGTGCAGGATAAGGTTGTCCTGCGTGGCTGCTGCAATAGCTTGGTTGCTGCCTTCTGGCAAAAGTTGATAGCGAACGGTTTGATAGGGAATCCGCAATCGTTGACCGGACACAAGCTTTTTGTTGCGTAAATTATTGACCTTCAGCAGAGTCGTTTTATTGATATCATAACGATTGCACACCTGGGAAAGAGATTCTCCTTTTCGGATGGTGTGAGTTTTGTAGTCAATGGTGGCGATGCGGTGCAGTCGGGGAAGATTCTTGCTTGCTAAATTTTTGGAGCCAAAGGGAATCTTAATTGTGTAGGAGCTTTGATTCAATGGGGTTTTGTCTGTAGATAGTTCCTGATTGAGACGATCAATGGTTTTTCTGTCACAATTACTGATCATAGCTACCGCATCAAGAGTAAGGCCAGGGCCAACTTCCAGGGTGTCGTATGAGTAGGGTGCTTCAGGTTGAATATCTGTAAATCCGTATTGCTCGGGATTTTTGGCAATGATTATTGAGGCAATAAGTTTGGGCACATATCTCTTGGTCTCCATGGCAAGATAATCATATTGGGCTAGAGACCAGAAATCAGTCACGTCATAGCGCTCCATGCCTTTGCTGATTTTTCCAGGACCAGCATTGTATGCCGCTACTGCCAGATGCCAGTCGCCAAATTGGTCGTAAAGATTGGAAAGAAATTTAACTGCGGCTTTGGTGGATTTTTCTGCATCACGGCGTTCGTCAATATATTTGTTCATTGTCAAATTATATAGAGCTCCGGTTCCTGGAATAAATTGCCAGAGGCCTGATGCATGCGATTTTGAATACGCTTTTTGATTATAACCACTTTCAATCATTGCCAAGTAAGCAAGATCTTCGGGCAGACCTGCTTCTTTAAGCTCTGCCTGCATCAACGGAAGATACTTGCCAGAACGGCTCAGCCAGATCCCGAAACTTTTTTTCTGTTGATTCTGAAAAAGATCAAGGTATGCTTGAACTTGATTATTGACGATAATAGGAAAATCTGAACATGTGGTATCAGATATCCGGTTTCTGTCTTGGGAGGCATTATTACTCATGGTCCAAGAGCCGGCACGACGAAGAGCTTCAACTTCTGCGCTAAGCTCAGTCTCGGGATCTTCTGCGTCAGTCGGAGCGCTACTAATTACTTCCTGGTCATCGGAGAGTCGCAGGTCGGCAGAATGTTGCCCATCGGCACAGGCAGAAAAGAACAGGGTCGGCAGGAGCAGAGTGCATATGCTCAAACAACGGATAAAGTGCTGAGTCATAAGGATTCTATGAAGTAGTAGGAAGTTTTTAGATGTATTGGGCGCTTGAAAATCAGATGAAAAATAAAACGTTATTGTACTCTGCAGAGTAACACAGTACATTTGCGCCCAAATTAAAGTTGCTTATTTAAACTCTAACTGCTTTTGAATTGCAAGAAAAATAAGAAAGATAAGGGAGAAGAAGATTGGCATGATGATATATTGCATCTTTTTATGCCTTTTTTGTCTTTTTCATGGAAAACTTCAAATAAAGAAAACGGAAATGATCTGCTGATTTTGTTATGTTTAAAAAACTTTTTTATGTGCTGATTTTTTTAATTGTATGCGGGGCTCTCGGGATTGGTGGCGCCTTTTACTGGTTCGTTGTTCTTCATCCTGGAGATGAGATTGATCCGGCCAACATTCAGAGTATTTTGGGTAAGGAAACTCCTGTTTATTTTAATGATGGTAAAATCAGGCTGGGTGTTTTTTTTGATGAGGCCCATCGGCAGTATGTGACTTATGACCAAATTCCCAAGAATTTTGTCAATGCTCTTGTAGCATCAGAAGATGATCAGTTTTTTTCCCATTATGGATTTGATCCTCTAGGAATTCTCAGGGCTGCTATCAAGAATTATCAGATGGGGAGGGTCGTGCAGGGTGGAAGTACTCTTACACAGCAAACAGCTAAAAACCTCTTTAAAAGGAGCGGACGATCATACCAGGCCAAAATAAAGGAACTACTCTTTGCGCTTCGTCTGGAATATTATTATTCCAAAGAAAAAATTTTTGAGTTCTATGCTAATCAGTTTTATGTAAGTGGGAATGGGCATGGCCTTGGGGTTGCTGCCCGCTATTATTTTAACAAGTCGGTAGAGGAACTGTCCCTGCTTGAATGTGCTTTTATTGCTGGGAGTGTCAAAAAGCCGAATTTTTATAACCCTTTCATAAAAAAATCGGATGAGGCTGTGAGGGTTGCTCAAGAGAATGCCAATATCCGGGTTCACTATGTCCTGGAAAAAATGCATGATGCTGGAAAAATTACGGATTCACAATTTCATGAAGTAATCAAAACTGGCCTTGTGTTTCATCGAGGAACAATTGGCTATGCTCAGGATTATGTAATGGAAATGGTAACGGATGCTGTCTCCACGCCGGATGTCCTTGAAGCGTTAAAAGCTCAAGGAATAGATAATTTGGCCACTTCGGGGTTACGAGTGATCACGACGGTCGATGAAGCACTGCAAAGACAGGCTCTCTATACTTTGCGGCGGGAACTTTCCCGCCTGGATGTAAGGTTGCGTGGCTATCGTCGCGAAGAAGTGCAGAAAGAATTGCAGACAACTGATTATGCCGGAGATCTGGTGTTGAAAAAAAAGGCGTTTCTGTTTGGTACCATTGCAAAAATTGCCAGAAGCGGGGAAAAAGGTAAGTCTTCAGTACATATTGAGGTCGATTTAGGAAGAAATTTGGGAACTGGTGTGATTCAGGAGCATGGGCTTATGGGCCTGCTTACGGCTCAGATGAAATGGAAGCAAGGTCGTTGGAATGAGGCTGGTGTAAAGGACTTGCCCTTGCTGTTGCCTGAATTGCAGGAAGGCGATCGGGCCTGGGTCAGTATCCGGGAAATCGCCGATGATGGAACAGTGAATCTGGAATTGGAAAAATTTCCAAAAATTCAGGGCGGTGCTCTGATTCTCCAGGACGGGCTTATTAAGGCCATGGCGGGTGGAGTGGAAAATAGATTTTTTAATCGGGCCATTTATGCCAAGCGTACCATGGGATCAGCTTTTAAACCTTTTGTCTATACCGCCGCTCTGCAGCTCGGCTGGAATGCAACAGATCTGCTCAATAATAAAAGAGATGTTTTTGTCTTTCAAAGACAACCCTATTTCCCGAGACCTGATCACAAAAGTGAAAATGATAAGGTCTCGATGAGCTGGGCCGGCGTGCACTCGGAAAATCTTGCTTCTGTCTGGTTGCTTTATCATCTTTGTGATCATCTCAGCATAAAACAGTTTCAGGAGGTTGCGACTCAGGTTGGTTTGACGCCCCAAAAACTCTCTGGCGAGATAGAACCGTATGAGAATTATGCTGCCAGGATCAGGGATCGACATGGTATTATCATTAATCGTGCCGTGCTTGAAATTGCTGCTTTTGAACAGGCCGTAGCCACACTGGAAACGGATTTTATCTTTGAAAATCGTCTGCAGGAATATACTGTCATAAAAAATATGCCTTATGGGGGGGCGAATGTAAGTTTCGCATCGGGTCTTGAGGCACAGTTGCAAAAGAATGGGGTGACGGCCTCGGAAAGACATGAACTGTCTTTGCGAAAGTCTCTGCTCACAGGCCAGAATTATCTTGCTCTTTTAACATTGCAGCAGGATATGGATTCATATCGTCGAGATATGGAAGACCCGTGGAATGCCTCAGCTCTTTCTGTTTCCTCTGGAAATTCAGGAAGAGCTTCGCTTTATTATGATCCGATTCGTGATCGATACACATTTACAAAAACTGGGCGAAGCGGAGCCCTTCAGGCGGTAAATGTGAACCAGTTGCGAGATTCCTTATTTCAACAGGACCGCGCTGGTCGTGAAAAATTCTGGTCTGAGGTTTTTCTGGATTCAGCCGTGTCTTCTGCTGCAATAAGCATGGTTCGTAAGCAGGTGGATCTTGAATCCCAGCGTTTAACTACTTTGCCGCCATATAATATAGAGGTATTATCCGCTGTAAAAGATTTCAGATTATTGGTTGGGTTGCATTATCTGATCAATCTTGCCCGAGAATTTGGGGTCAAGAGTCAACTGGACCCTGTCCTCTCCTTCCCGCTTGGCTCTAACGTTGTGACCCTTCTTGAGTTTGTACGGATGTATGAGGGGATAGTGACTGGAGAGGTGGTTTTAAGTGAGGGGCAGGGGGATGAGTCCCGCGATTTGCTCTCCATTATTGATCGCATTGAATCCGAAGAAGGTGAGGTGCTTTATCAACCCAAGCGTAAACGTACTCGGCTTGTGGCGCCTGAGACATCCGTGGTCGTTGGTCACATCCTTGAAAATATTGTAAAGTTTGGCACAGGGCGCTATGCTGATAAAAACGTCAGGCTTGCCGAAATAGATGAAGAAGCTTCTGAAAAATTTGCAGGTTTTGATCTGGCTATTCCGCTCTTGGGTAAAACAGGGACGGCCAACAATTACACCAATGCATCATTCTTCGGTTATCTTCCCGGTGTAGCTTCCCAAGGTGAAGGACTGGTGGCTCAAGGTGGATATGCAATTGGAGTATATGTAGGTTTTGATGATAATGAGGATATGCGGCGATCTTCAACCAGAATTACCGGCTCTGAGGGAGCATTGCCCACATGGACTGATCTGGTGCGTACAGTGTTGAAGGAAAAAGGGTATGCGCAACAGCTCAATGCTATTGATATTTCATTTTCCGGCCTTACTTTACAGCGGAAGCCATTGGGGCAGCTGAATCTGGCGGTTCAGGATGAGCTTGGTGGTATTTTGCCATCTCATGTGAGTGAGGTGGACGTGAAGAATCGTTCGATCCCGTCGATCATGACTTTTGGTGAGTTGGATGATACGGGCAGATTTGTGCCCGCAAGGCAGTTCAAGCCTTACTGGAGTAATGGCGAGTCTCCGTCAGGAGCCGCTTTTTAAGGCTCGTCATGACGCTACTATTGTAGTGTTGCTGGTGGTGGTCACTGTATTTCAATGGTGTTGTAAAGTTTAACATGCTCAGGTGATGGTAGTCTCACTGGGAAGACGATTGTCAGTGTGCATTTAGAATGAATGATGTTAAGCTGAGCGGTCAGTATTTCTCTGGATTTTTTCAATATTTATAATAAAAACGTATGTGTAATATGAATATGCCTCGATTAAAAAATATTTTACTGATTGTCTCCTGCTCAATGGTGATGAGCGGTTGTCTTTATGAACAAAAAAGAATAATTGACCCCGCTGCTCCGGTTGCGGCTGAACAGACTCAGTCTGCTTCTGTTGGTCAGTTAGTTGATGCGACGGGAACCGGTGAGATAGCTAAGCCTTCTGTGCCGGTCCAGGAAACGGATCTTCTCCGCCGCTCTGTTCAACCTGTTCAGCAGCCAGATATGCCAGGTCAGCAGGCTGAAGGGTTTATGCCCTCTCTTGAATATGTAACGAGTCGGATTGCTCAATATAATAAAAAAATGGATCGCTGGAGAGAACGAGATAGTCAGACAGCTGTTTTGCGAATACCAGCAGATGAGTCTGAAAAAATGGTATCTTGTTTTCAGGATTTGCATAAAATTCTTACTGGTTACAGTCGTCTTCGTGAAATTCTGTTGCAGCAAGTGTCCATGCCGACTGGTGGGTCAATAAGTGCAAAGGAAGTTTATGACTTGCAGCAGAGTGATATTGCTTTCCTCGATGGATTTTGTGGGCAGGTTGTTGCCGCTGATGAAGTCAACGGCGCAGGATTGATGAAAGGTGATGATTCAGCAAAACTTTCTCCTGTAGAGGCAATGATTGCACAGCATGCCGCTAATGGTGAGTTTGAGGAACTGGTACAAGTATGGAAGCAGATGCCCGAGGCAATGGCAGCGAGGGTACAGCTCAATACCAGAATATTATACGGAAATGCTTTGATGGCTTTGCGACAGCAAGAAGAGGCTGCGAGCATCTTTCGGCAGATGGTTGATCAAATGGTGAGTCCTGGTGGTCAGGCTACAGATCTCCTTTCATTGCGCAAAATTTTGGCTGATTTATATGTCGCTTCAGGTAAATATCAGGATGCGGAAGCGCAATATCTTGCAATATCTAAAGACTACAAAAGTATGGCCAGTATTGAGGAGTGGGCCATACTGCAACGATCCATCCTGGAGCGGAGTGAGCAGGGCGGCCCAGAACTGCAAGAGTATTCTGATCTCTTAAAGAATTATCTTGGCTTTAATCCGGCCAAGGATGGATATACCGTAGTGTGGCAGTCTGATAAATTTCTTCAGACCTACCCTTACTCTCCCGTCGCATCGAATGTTGATTTTATCAGGACTGCAGCGCGTGAGCAGGCGGACAAGTGGTCCAAGACAGTTTTGGTGGAAGCTGATGAGCTTGCAGGTCAAAAACGGTATCAGGAGGCGTTGAGCAAGCTTGAGACAGTTCCTGGGGCCATTGTCAACCCAGATACGCAGCAGCAGATTGCTAAAAAAACTGGGGATCTGGCGTTGGCTGAAAAGCTTGAAAGCGAGACGGCTAAGCTTGAAAAAACACAAGAACTTGATCGTCGATGGAATGAAGGGGTACGTTTAATGGAGGGTGGTCAGTATGACAAAGCTATAGAAACATTTACCCCCATGCTTGGAACTGAGTATTCTTCGAAAGTTGATAAGAAAATTGCCGAGGCATCATTGCAGGCAGCAGAGGCTGAAAGACGGAATGCGGCCGATATCTTTATTCGTTTTACCAAGGCCCCTGATGTGGAAAGTAAGAAGAAGCTGCTGATCGAATCACGCAGACGTCTGATGGATATCCTGGTAAAGTATCCAGGGGTTGAAATTACAGAGAAGGTGCTTGGCAATATAAAACGAGTTGAAAAAGAAATGAATGCCATTGATCCAGAACTTGTGAAACAGTCTGGACGTGTTGGAGAGGAAACGTCACAATTTTCAGGGGCGAATCCTTCCACTGTGCCAGTTACTGAATCAGTACAGGGCGGGATGTCTGCACCGGTTGAGCAGGCTCCTGTGTTGAAGTGAAATGAAAACGACAGCAGATGGGTGTTAAGATATTTCTGTAATGTGGGTCATTTTTTCATTGACAGTGATCCGTTGATTGAGTAGTTTGCCGCGGTCCTTGGGTGAGCGGGAAAAAGCAGAAGCTTTTCTTAAGGAAGAGTTGGGAAGAGTAATAGAAGCGTGAGAATAAAACGAAGGGCCTGGGGAAGAAAGTTATTGACAGGTTGTTCGGATTTGATTAGATTAACATCTTCGCC